>JBJOHX010000089.1:0-3731 GCA_046047415.1 Bacteroidota bacterium | reverse complement strand
CGGAAATTACTTTCTAATCGAAATCTGGCCATAGCTGCCGGTATGGTTCTGGCTTTTTTCCTGTTTCAATTCTTTAGGGCCCCGGCACAGGAAATTTATCTGGCCAAAGGCCCAATGAATATCGGTCATGCAAACCTGAAATGTGCCGATTGCCACAAGGAGGCACCCGGAACCACCCGTCAACAATTGCAGTACAACGCCAAAGTGTTTTTGACCTTATCGGATGCAGACTACGTCTATTTTGGAAATCTTCCGGTTACCACAAACGAGTGCCTGGCCTGTCACAACCGACCCAACGACAACCACCCCACGCACCGGTTCATGGAACCTCGGTTTGCCGATGCCCGAAAGGCCATTCATCCCGAAAGTTGTATCAGTTGCCATCAGGAGCATCATGGAAAGCGCATTACCATAGTCCCAATGGACTACTGCATGAACTGCCATAGGGACATTGAAATTAAAAACGACCCGTTAGACCCCTCCCATGCCACGCTTATTGAGCAAGAGCAGTGGAGTACGTGCCTGCAGTGTCACGATTTTCACGGAAATCATATCTTTGAAGTACCTACCCAATTTTCAGATACCATTCCCATTCAAGCATTATTAGATTATGCCGACGGCAAGGAAGATCCGTATGGCGAACTAAAGGAATATATCGCAGATTCAATATTGAGGAAACCATGACTAAAAAACGGCTCTTTTTAATCGGAATCGTATTGGTATTTATTACGGTAAATGCCTATTTATTTTTAACGGCCCCGGAACCCCTAACCCTGGAAAACAATCAGGAAAAATATGTGTATTCCGTAAATGACGGCTTTGAAATCCTGGCGAAATTAAACGACAATTACCGACGGATTTACACCAAACGGATTGTTGGCGACGGGTCAAAAGCCAATTTAAAATTCGACGAAAACTGGCAAAATCACACCGTAGAAGCCGGACCCCTGCCGGCATTATTCCTGCGGGCCACCTCGGCCAACCTGGAAAAAAGCCCCTTACCCCTAGGACTCTACCTGGGGTCGGATTACCCGATTGCGGAGTCGAACCTGCTAACGGGCGTTCAGGGTCAAAAATTTGAAGAGATCAAGCAGGATAAACAGCCACGGTTTTTCTACGACGAAGATACCCAACGCTATATCGCTATGTTTCCCGACTTTGCAGCGGCAGATGCCTGCGTGACCTGTCACAACGAGCACAAGGCTTCCCCGAAAACCGATTGGAAGCTCAACGACATTATGGGGGCAACTACGTGGTCCTATCCGCGAGATTCCTTAACAGCCGGGGAACTGTTGGAATGGGTAGCTGTTTACAACGAAAGCGCCCAAAAATCGTACGCAACCTATCTTGAAAAAACCAAAGGATTTATAACCGCCCAACAACCCGAAATAGGCCAGAAATGGCCCGTGGAAGGCACCTTTCTTCCGGATGTCAAAACCTTTTCGGATGAAGTACTTAAAGACGCGTCCTTTGGACTGGTTCAAGGCATAGTGAAATTGGATGGGACGAAATAGTTTAGGTTACGCCCTTGTCGGATTATATGTACTGCAGTACCTATTTCCAATCCATTCCGAAACGATGGAACAGATCCGCAACTTACCGAAATACAAAGACTGGACAGGGTATGCACTAGCCCTACTTGTCCTTTGCCAATGGTCCGTATCCGTATATCGCGGTATCTATAATGCCTCCGGCCAGGCTTTGGAAAAAGCCTATCAAATTCATTATTGGATTGGAAGTTTAGCCCCGATACTATTCTATTTGCACAGTCCAAGGCCTCAATACGGCATGTTATTATTGTTGACCATTTTGTTTTTTGGCAATTCTTTGCTGGGTATCGTTTTACAGCAAAACCGCTTATTTCCAACTGGACTTACCAAACAAATCGGCATAGGAATTCACGTACTGGTTTCCACGCTAATACTGGCACTCATTGTATTGCATATTTGGATGGTATTTTCCTTTAACTAATTGAAAACCAAAAATAATCAGTCCTTAATCAAATTGTACATCCCTTATTGTTCTCGATTCCCAAAGCATCTTATCTTTTGCGGATCGATCACCAAACCATACCTAGGAATTATGAAAAAGCAACTCGTAATAATTATTTTAGCATACCTGATTTCGGCTACGGCCTGGTCGCAATTGATTCTCGACGGTCAATTCAGACCCCGAAGCGAATACCGCCATGGATTTGGAAACCTGATAACAGAAACCCAGGACCCCGGCTTTGCAACCTCCACCCGGGCCCGATTCAATGTTAATTATACATCGGAAAACTACCAGGTGTACCTGAGTTTGCAAGATGTTATGGTCTGGGGCGAAAACCGTCAGATTCTCCCTTTTGACCAAAACAATTCCTTTGCCATATTTGAGGCCTGGGCCAAATTAAACCTGGCTAACGGATGGTCCACAAAACTGGGAAGACAAGTACTTTCCTATGACGACCAACGCATTTTAGGGGGGTTGGATTGGGCCCAACAAGGCCGCAACCACGATGCTGCCCTAATCAGCCATAAAAAAGGGACGTTCCAATTCGATGCGGCCCTGGCGTTCAATCAAGATTTCAACAATCCTACCGGCTTCCAATCGGTAGGCAACACCTATAACACTACCGGTTTCTTTTCTTATAAAACGATGCAATCCCTGTACCTGAAAAAGCAATGGGAACAAGTAGGAGTAAGCATCCTGGCGCTCAATACGGGATTTCAGAACTTTGACAGCACCGGTAACGGAGACGGTATTAGTAACCTGCAAACTCTGGGTTCTCACCTAACCTACAAAAATGGCAAATTAAGTGTTGCCGCGAACGCTTTCATTCAGGGCGGTGAACAGCAGGGAAAACTTGCAGTTTCCGGGGCTAACCTGATGGGGCTGGACATCTACTACAAAACCTCAGAAAAAGTAAACCTGGGATTGGGGACGGAACGAATTAGCGGCAATAAGGCCGATACAGCCAATAAAACGGAGGCCTTTTTCCCGCTGTACGGAACCAATCACAAATTCAACGGTTTTATGGATTACTTCTACGTCGGAAATCATGCCAATTCGGTGGGTCTAATCGATACTCATGTAAACGCCAACCTAGATCTTGGAAAGCAGTCGAGCCTGATGATGTCCTTACTTAACTTTAGCGGAGCACAGGCCCTTCCAAGTGGAGAAAAAGCTCTTGGAACCGAACTGGATTTAGTTTTTAGCAAAAAATTCAAGGGATACGATTTTAATTTAGGGTACTCGCAATTATTTGAAGCCAATGGTATGTACGAACTCAAAGGCGTTTCAAAAGCCAATGCCGCCGGATCCCAGAATTGGATCTGGACCATGCTAACGCTTAAACCTAAATTTTTGGATACCGGAGAAAAGGAATAAGCTTAAGATATGATTTTGAATACTTGAGAAGATGACAAAAAAATTTCTATCTTCTCAAGTTAAATCCAACCATCCAATTATGAACCCCAAAAAATTTGACATCGTTATTTCCGGCGCGGGTATTTCCGGAACAATTCTTGCGCTCATATTTAAAAAACACGGACTAAACGTACTCCTTGTAGAAGTAGCCAAACATCCGAGATTTTCATTAGGCGAAGCCATGTTGCCCCAAAGTGCCATCTGGCCGTGGATAATAGGAGAATATTACAATATTCCCGAAATCCAGTTGCTTTCTCATGCAGATAAAATCATTGAAACAATCACCCCGCATTGTGGAATTAAACATTCGATAGGATTTGTTT
>JBJOHX010000088.1:0-24567 GCA_046047415.1 Bacteroidota bacterium | reverse complement strand
CCTAAGGTAAAAGGAACCGTTGCGCAGGGCTCGGAAGTTATCCGCATTTTCAATCAAATAGGTTGGAAATGGGGTGGCAACTGGAAATCTGCCAAGGATTATCAGCATTTTTCGCAGGATGGGGGGTGATGGTTTCTCTTGATTTGATCAGGAAATATTAGATCGGTGATCAAGCAAGCTTGGCTTGTTCGCAGGTCAATAGCCGTATTTGAAAATGCGGCGGTTGTTTTGAAGGGGAACTGGATTGCTTTGCCCTGCGGCAAAGCGGCCATGGGTGAAGCTTGCACAAAGCAACAATTGAATAGCCGCTGCTACGCAGCGCCGAATTTTATTTTTCATAACTTTTGCCAAAGCAAGCTTTGTCCAAGTCATTTCAAAATAAAATAGGCACCCAAGGGTGCCTATTCAATCGTTGCTTAGTAGCGGGAACTGGACTCGAACCAGTGACCTTCGGGTTATGAGCCCGACGAGCTACCTACTGCTCTATCCCGCGATGTGGACTGCAAATATACGACGGATTTTGAGTTTGGCAAATATTCCCCCCAATTAATCTGCACCTTTACCCGTTGGCTTATTCAAAATGCCTAAATTCGGCATTCATAAAGCCACTAATGCAAGCTCTAAACGATCTACTTGCCGCAGCAATACCCTATACCGAATGGCCGATGTTTATTCTGCTTATAGGCGGGGGGCTGTTTTTGGTGCTGTATTCCGGGTTTAGACCCTACAGATATTTTGGTCATGCGCTGGCCATTACCGCCGGGAAGTATGACGATAAGAATGCCAAGGGAGAGGTGAGTTCCTTTCAGGCGCTGTCGGCGGCGGTTGCTGCCACGGTAGGCCTAGGAAACATTTCCGGAGTGGCCATTGCCATTCACGACGGCGGGCCGGGTGTGGTGTTCTGGATCTGGATGACGGCCCTTATCGGCATGAGCATCAAGTACTATTCCTGTAGCCTCGCGATTATGTATCGGGGGGAAGATTCCGACGGAAAACTCCAAGGCGGCCCCATGTTTTACATCACTCAAGGAATGGGCAGTTGGGCCAGACCGCTGGCGGTATTTTTTAGCATTTGCGGTTTGTTCGGCTTTTTGGGCGTGTTTACGGCCAATCAGTTTACCGAAACCTTTATGACGGTCGTAAATCCGGCAGAAACCCTACTGGCCGGCTCCGATTACAACTGGAAATTGGGCATTGGGGTGGTGCTGGCTGTTATTACCTCATTTGTAATTTTTGGCGGGTTATCAAAAATCGCCAAAGTAGCCTCGGCCCTAGTGCCATTTATGGTGCTCCTCTATCTATTGGCTGTGGTGGTGGTTATGTTTACCTATTCGGATCTCATTATTCCGTCTTTAAAGTTGATTTTAAGCGAGGCTTGGAACTTTAACAGCGTGGTAACCGGAGGGTTTTGGGGGCTGGTTATCATTGGTATTCGCAGGGCCATGTTCTCCAACGAAGCCGGATTGGGAAGTGCTCCCATGTACCACGGGCAGTCTCGCAACGAAGAACCCATTCGGGAGGGCCTGGTGGCCATGCTTGGGCCCTTTATCGACACCATTCTGGTGTGCACCTTCACCGCAATCGTAATTATTCTGAGTGGAGCCTACCTTGAGGAGGGCAGTGGCATTGTAATGACCCTAAATGCCTTTCGCAAAACCCTGTTCGGCTATGGGGATGTGCTACTCATGCTTATTGTAACGGCCTTTGCCTTATCTACCCTGTTTACGTATTCCTATTACGGGGTTAAAAGCCTGTCTTTCCTTACCACGGCCAAAATTGGGAAGTGGTACAACGTATATTTTGTGGTCATGATTATTTTTGCGGCAATTGCCTCCCTAGAGGTGGTCAAAAATCTGATTGATCTTTCGTACGCCCTAATGGTGATCCCCAATATGATAGCAGTACTTTGGCTATCCCCAAAAGTTAACCGGGCAGCCCGGATCTATTTTCAAAAATTAAGCGATGCCAAGTCATAAATCCGGATTTGTAAACATTATCGGGAATCCCAACGTAGGAAAATCGACCCTTATGAATGCTTTGGTGGGCGAGCGTCTTTCCATCATTACCTCCAAGGCACAAACCACGCGGCACCGGATATTGGGCATTGTGAGCGGAGACGATTTTCAGGTGGTTTTTTCCGATACGCCCGGAATTATTAAACCTGCCTATGCCTTGCAAGAATCCATGATGGATTTTGTTCGCACCGCATTAGACGATGCCGATCTAATTTTATACATGGTAGAAATAGGAGAACGCGCACTCAAAGACGCAGATTTTATGGCGTATATTCAAAAGGGGAACACCCCTGTAATGTTACTTCTCAATAAAATTGACACGTCCAATCAGGAAAAATTAGAAACCGAGGTGGCCTATTGGAAAGAAACCTTGCCCAATGCAGAAATCCATCCTATTTCTGCACTCGAAAAGTTTGGCATTGAATCAGTTTTTACGCGCATTCTGGAACTGCTCCCTGAGGGACCTGCCTATTTTCCAAAAGACCAGCTCACAGATAAACCAGAACGCTTTTTTGTGTCTGAGACCATTCGGGAAAAGATTTTGCAACAGTACAAAAAGGAGATTCCCTATGCAGTAGAGGTGGAAACTGAAAGCTTCGAAGAGGGAGAAGATATTATTCGGATTGGGGCCGTAATTATGGTAGAGCGAGATTCCCAGAAGGGCATCATTATTGGGCATAAGGGCAATGCGCTAAAAATTGTAGGGTCAGAAGCACGTAAAGATTTAGAGGTGTTTTTCGATAAAAAAATCTTCTTGGAGCTTTACGTGAAGGTAAATAAAGATTGGCGCAGCAACGCCCGGCAGCTCAAACGATTCGGATATTCCAACAAGTAGTTAGGCGCCCACCGCAGTCATAAAGAAGGTGTGCAATTGATGCATCTGTGGCTTTCCTTTGGCCCGTCCGGCCCTGCCTATGCCATATAATCCAAACCACAGCACAATCGTTGCGAGCATTACGCCTAACTGCACACCATAAGGTCGGTCTAGGCTGGCACTGCTATAGGCCCAAACTCCAAAGATCAGAAACAGGGTAGCCACTCCAAAATGCAAGAACATAAAGAAGGTCCACAAGGTGGGATTAGGGCCAAACAGTCCGTAGATCCGGGATCCGGAGGTCTCTTCTTCCAACACCTCCAGCTGTAACTGAGGCGACCAGAAATGGCTTTCGGGTGCATCGAATCGGATAAAGATGTGGTCGTCCAGTCTTTTGACATGGAAGGGAGGGCGGCAGGAGTCTTGCAGTTTGCCCAGCACCTCTTGGGCGGGTTCGCTAAGTACCATTTGAAACCGGGGTCTCAATACGATTTCATTCGGAAGAGCCATGGCGCGGAATTGCTTAGGTTGTTATAGGAAAGATACGATTTTGGATTGAATCGATCAATTGAAAACCCATGCTGGCATGCATGGTATGCGCCCTGTTTCCTCCACTTTAATGGGCGAAATGAGCGCATTCGTTTCATATCTCTTACATTCGCACTACCTTTGTGGGCTTAAACCCAGATATGTCGGGAATTGTTGCCATAGTCGGACGCCCCAATGTAGGTAAGTCCACCTTCTTTAACCGTATGATTCAACGGCGCGAAGCCATTGTAGATGCCGTGAGCGGCGTTACCCGAGACCGGCACTACGGCAAAAGTGATTGGAACGGAAAGCATTTTTCAGTAATCGATACCGGTGGATATGTACTGGGAAGTGAAGATGTATTTGAAAAGGAAATCGATCACCAAGTAGAATTGGCCATTGACGAGGCAGATGCCATTATCTTTATGGTTGATGCAGAGGTTGGCGTAACCGGTATGGATGAGGTTGTGGCTGCCTTGTTGCGCAAGGTAGACAAGCCAGTTTTTCTGGTGGTAAACAAGGTAGATAATACCTCCCGACTAGAGGATTCCGTAGAATTTTATGCCCTTGGACTAGGTGAGTATTTTCCGGTTTCCAGTATTAACGGTAGCGGTACCGGAGAACTTCTGGATGCCCTGGTGGAGGTATTGCCGGACCGTGAGGAACAAGAAGACAACCTGCCAAGATTTGCCGTAGTGGGTCGTCCCAATGCCGGTAAATCGTCCTTCATTAATGCACTTATAGGCGAAGACCGATACATCGTAACCGATATTGCCGGAACCACCAGAGACAGTATTGACACCAAATACAACCGCTTTGGTTTTGAGTTTAACCTGGTAGACACCGCAGGGATTCGACGCAAATCCAAGGTAAAGGAAGATCTGGAGTTTTATTCCGTAATGCGGTCCATTCGCACCATTGAACACGCAGATGTATGTCTGTTACTGTTCGATGCTACTCGCGGTTTTGACGGTCAGGTGCAAAACATTTTCTGGCTTGCCCAGCGAAACAACAAAGGCGTGGTGATTCTGGTAAACAAATGGGATTTGGTCGAAAAGGATACCGCCTCGGTTAAGCTGTACACCAAGGAAATCAAAGAAATTATCGCCCCATTTACCGATGTGCCCATTGTATTTATCTCCGCGTTAAATAAACAACGTATTTACAAGGCCATAGAAACGGCAGTAGAGGTTTATCAGAACCGTTCGCGTCGCATACCTACGCGCCAGCTCAACGAGGTAATGCTCGAGATCATAGAACGGAATCCGCCGCCTGCCATCAAAGGCAAATACGTAAAAATTAAGTACTGTACCCAGCTTCCAACGGCTTATCCGCAATTTGCATTTTTCTGCAATTTGCCGCAGTACGTAAAAGATCCCTACAAGCGGTTTTTGGAGAATAAATTGCGTGAAAGGTTTGATTTCACCGGAGTTCCGATTACCATTTTTATGCGGAAGAAATAATCGGAAGATTATTGTAATTGTATTCGATAATATCCGTTGCCTTTTTCTTCAACGGCATTGTTGGTAGAACGCAGTTGGGCAACGCGTAATCGGCCACCACAGCAGACGCCTGTAGAAACCTCAAAGGCGATCTCCAAAGGAACGCTCCAGTCGTTTCCCAGTCTCAGGATGTAATTAAAGATTCCGGGTGACCAATTTTCGTCGTTTAATTCCAGAATACCATCCAAACCCTCTGTTGCATTTGGGAATAACCGCATGGTTGTGGTCGAAGTTTCCGCACTGGAAACCGAAATTTGATCGAGCGAATACCTTTGGTTGCTTAAGATACTTTCTCCGTTGCTAAAAAACTCTAAAAGCACCGATGATTGGTCTACTGCACAATCTACCAGGGAGCAATCTACAGAAGTTTCACCCGTACAACTACCTTGAGATATCCAAATAAAAATCCCAACTAAGCTGTAAATAAGCCTATTAAAAAAGTTCATAGCCAAATACTGGAGGTCTAAATTGGATTACCAGCCGCCGGATGAACCGCCGCCTCCAAAGCCGCCGCCGCCAAAACCTCCGGAAAATCCGCCGCCCGAAAAACCGCCACCGCCAAATCCTCCTGATGAACCGGAACGACCCATGTTACTGAGTATAATCATGTCCCAAATGTCGGGCCCGCGTCTTCCTCCGAGCCCGCGTCCGCCCCCTTTATTTTTGCGAGAAGAAAGGATAATAATGACCAGTAAAAACAAAAGAACAGGGAGCAAAGTTGCAAACGGAAACGGTTCATTGTCGTAATTACCTGAACCTTGAAATTGTCCGGTAAGCACCTGAAATATAGCTTCCACGCCCAAGTCCAGTCCGGCGTAATAATCCCCGTTTCTAAATTCCGGGAGTATTAAGGTTTCAATGATCCGTTTAGAGAGTGCATCGGTGAGAAATTCTTCCACACCGTACCCGGTATTGATGCCAATCCGGCGATCGTCTCGCGCCAAGAGGATTAGGATGCCATTGTCTTCCTGTTCCTGACCTATACCCCAAGCCTGTCCCCATTGGGCTCCTAAATATTGGATATCTTCCCCTTCGGTAGAGGCAATAATAGCAATTACAATTTGGGTAGAGGTGCTGTCTGAGTATTGAATCAGTTTTTGCTCCAGCATCTTGGCCTGCGTCTTATCGAGCAAGTCTACATAGTCGTAGAGGCTGGTTTGATCACTGCCTGTCGGTTTTTCCGGGATCCGGAATTGGCTTATTCCCCAAAATGAAACCAATTGGGCAACAACAAGCAGGACAATTTTAATTCTTGGAAATGGCATCACTCAATTCATTTGTGTCATCCGATTGCCAAGGAAAATGCGTCTTAAGCTCTTGGCCTGCCGAAAGGATTCCGGCTATAATACCGGCCTTAAAGTCGCCTTTGCGAAAATGTTCCTGAATGCTATCTCGCGTATTGTCCCAAAATCCCGGGGGAACTACCTTGTCAATTCCGCTATCGCCCAAAATCACAAATTGTTTGCTTACTACGGCAATGTAGAGCAGTACCCCATTGCGTTCGCGCGTTCGATCCATTTTTAGCTGTTGGAAAACCTCCTGAGCTCTCCGGTAGGCGTCGCCTGAAAGGGAGCCTTCCAGATGCACCCGGATTTCTCCCGATGTTTGGGATTCGGCTTCCCGAATGGCCTGTATAATTTCAGTTTCGGCCGCTTGGCTTAAAAATGGTATTGCTTCCGGCATCGGTTTAAAAATCAAAATTCACCTCCGGTGCATCCTCTGCCCCTGCTTTTGCACTAAACAAGGCAAGGGGTTCAAAGTTTCCGAAAGACGCTACCAGATTGGTCGGGATTTGCTGAATTTTGATGTTGTATTCTCCGGCCAGATCGTTAAATCGGTTGCGCTCTACGTTAATTCGGTTTTCGGTACCCTCCAACTGACTTTGCAATTCCAAAAAGTTCTGATTGGCCTTCAAATCCGGATAGCGCTCCACGCTAATCAGCAATCGGGACAAGGCAGAGGATAAGCCCGTTTGCGCCTCCTGAAAAGAAGCCAGAGCCTCTGGGGTCAGATTGTTGGCGTCGATGGTGGTTGAAGTGGCTTTTGCGCGCGCTTCGATTACTTCGGTAAGCGTACCGCGCTCAAAGTCTGCGGCACCTTGGACCGTTTTAACCAAATTGCCAATAAGATCACTCCTGCGTTGATAAGAGCTCTCCACGTTGGCCCACTGTTTGGTGGCTTGGCCTTTCATGTTAACTAGGTTGTTATTGGTTCGTACATACCACCCGCCAATGACAACAACAATAAAAACAATAATTCCTATAATGACTAAACCAGTTAATCCTTTTCTCATGGTCCTTTTATAAAATTAGATTTAGAAAAATAAGTCGCTCAATCGCTGTTATTGTTACATTACAACTCGTCCTTAATTTTGAGCAATTCAGCTTTTACCAATTCCAGTTTACGAATTACCTCAAAATGATTTAAGGTATTGTTTCGATTTTCCTTAAGGTGGGTTTTTGCTCCTTCTAGGGTAAATCCACGCTCTTTAACTAAATGATAAATTAGCTCAAGATTTTTAACATCCTGCGGGGTGTATTTGCGCTTGCCTTTGGCATTTTTTTTAGGTTCAAGCACTTCGAATTCCTTTTCCCAAAAACGGATAAGTGAAGCGTTAACCGCAAAGGCCTTTGCTACCTCACCAATACTGTAATATAATTTTTCAGGTAAATTTATCAGCATCAATCCAAAGATTGGTTCTCCTGATTTGCAATTTTCAGCATGTTTTCAAACTCGCCAGCGGAAAGGCTGCCGTAGTAGAAATTAATAGGGTTGATTTTATTGCCATCTTTCCACACTTCGTAATGCAGGTGCGGGGCCTGAGAACGTCCTGTACTACCTACGAATCCTATTAAATCTCCTCGTTTTACGTGTTGTCCGGGCTTAACGTTGTACTGGCTCAGGTGGGCATAAATACTCATATAACCATATCCGTGCTCTACCCGGATATGCTTTCCAAACCCAGAAGCATTATTATCTGCACGACTAATTTCCCCATCGCCCGAAGCATAGACTGGAGTACCTCGCGGTGCGGTAAAATCCATCCCCCAGTGCATTTTTCTTGCCTTTGTAAATGGGTCTGAACGCCAGCCAAATCCCGAGGCAATTCGCTTAAGCTCCTCATTACTTATGGGTTGAATAGCAGGAATAGCTGCGAGAAATTTTTCTTTTTCTGCTGCCAGCTTGGTAATTTCGTCTAAGGAGCGGGATTGAATCACCATTTGTTTTTGAATGATTTCCATTCGCTTGGAAGTTTCAATAATCATGTCGGAATTGCTGTAGCCTTCCAAATCTTTATAGCGATTTACTCCGCCAAAGCCTACACGGCGCTGTTCCTCTGGGATGGGATTGGCCTCAAAATACAAACGATAGATATTATTATCTCGATCTTCAATATTTGCAAGAACCTCTTCAATTTGAGTCATTTTGCGATTGAGCAATTCAAATCGCAATTCGTAATTGTGTACCTCTCGTTGCAATGTGAGCTCTCTGGGGGTATTAAAGATATTGGTGTTGAGCAACACAAGTAGCCCCATAAACCCAAAAAGGGCAGAGCCTATTAAAAATAGAAAAACATTCCGGTATTTTTTGGAAGTCTTTAATTCAATTTTACGATAAGACAGCGTATCCGGATCGTAGTAGTACTTAACCTTAGTCATGTATGTATTTTATCCTATTTTTGTGCCAAAAATACGGCTGTTCTAATACAAAGATAAAACAGGCCACTCAATATAAGAAATTTTAGCATTTGTGCCTTCTGATATGACTTCCAGGGAAATAAGAAATCAGTTTTTAACATTTTTCAAAAATCGGGAACACCGAATTGTACCTTCTGCACCCCTGGTCATGAAGGACGACCCCACCTTGCTATTTACCAATGCAGGTATGAACCAGTTCAAAGAGTATTTCCTAGGAATTTCTGCGCCGGCTCACAGGCGTGTAGCCGATACTCAGAAATGTCTTAGAGTTAGTGGGAAACACAATGATTTGGAGGAAGTTGGGAAAGACACCTATCACCATACCTTCTTTGAGATGCTTGGAAACTGGAGTTTTGGAGATTACTTTAAACGGGAAACCATTCTGTGGGCGTGGGAATTTTTAACCGAGGTTTGCGGTGTAGAAAAGGATAGGCTTTACGTGACAATTTTTGAAGGAAGTCAGGATGCAGACGCCCTGGGCAAAGATCAAGAAGCCTTCGAGATTTGGAAAGAAATATTGCCTGAGTCCCGTATTTTAATGGGTTCTAAAAAGGATAACTTTTGGGAAATGGGCGATCAGGGTCCCTGTGGACCTTGTTCGGAAATACATGTAGATATCCGCACTGCGGAACAACGGGAAGTGGTATCAGGAGCAGACCTTGTAAACCGGGATCACCCACAGGTAGTGGAGATTTGGAATCTTGTTTTCATGCAATACAATCGAAAGGCAGACGGACGGCTAGAACCCTTGCCCGAGAAACATATCGATACCGGAATGGGATTCGAACGGTTATGCATGGTGTTACAAGGTAAGCAGTCCAATTATGACACCGATGTCTTTACACCTCTAATTCGCGAAATAGAGTCAATTTCTAAAACACAATATGGCAATTCGGAAAATACAGACATTGCCATTCGGGTAATTGCCGACCATATTCGGGCAGTGGCTTTTGCAATTGCAGACGGACAATTGCCTTCCAATACAGGAGCAGGATACGTTATCAGAAGAATACTTCGCAGGGCAATTCGTTATGGATTTACCTTTCTAGAAACCAAAGAACCCTTTATGTTCCGTTTGGTACCTGTACTCTCAGAGGTTATGGGAGAAGCTTTTCCGGAACTGGGAGACCAGGGAGACCTTATTCAGAATGTAATCCGGGAGGAGGAGCAGGCCTTTTTGAAAACGCTGGATCAGGGTTTAAATCTGCTGGATCAAATCATTAATCAAACCCAAGGCAAGCAGATTGCGGGAAATAAAGCCTTTGAACTCTACGATACCTACGGATTCCCAATTGATTTGACTTCGCTTATTTTGAGTGAAAGAGGCTACGATTTAGATGAGGCCGGATTTGAAGCGGCCATGCAAGAACAAAAATCAAGATCTAGGGCGGCTTCTGAATCTGCAGCCGAGGATTGGATTATAGTACACCCTAGTGCGGGCGGCGGTTTTGTAGGGTACGATACCCTTGAAGCAGAGGTACGCTTGTTAAAATATCGAAAAGTAACCTCTAAAAAAGAGGGGGTACGATTTCAATTGGTATTGGATCCCACCCCATTTTATCCGGAAGGAGGCGGACAGGCCGGGGACACCGGTTCTCTGGTGGCAGACGACGGAACAGCAATACCGGTAATAGATACCCGAAAGGAAAACAACGAAATTTTGCATATAACTGCCGCCTTACCTACGCATCCTGAAGGTATTTTATTGGCCTTGGTAGATCGCGAGCAACGCCGTCGTACTGCGTGCAATCATACAGCAACCCATTTATTGCATCAGGCCCTGCGTCAGGTTCTCGGAAATCACGTAGAACAGAAGGGTTCTGCAGTACATGCCAAAGGATTGCGGTTCGATTTTTCTCATTTTTCCAAATTAGACGCCCATCAGTTGACCGAGGTAGAAACCCTGGTAAATGCCAGAATTGCTGAAAAACTGGGATTGCAGGAAAACCGAAATATGCCCATTGCAACTGCTTTGGAGCAAGGTGCAATGGCCCTGTTTGGCGAAAAGTACGGCGATCATGTGCGCGCCATTCGGTTTGGTGACTCCATTGAGTTATGTGGAGGAACCCATGTAGGTAATACCGCAGACATTTGGGATTTTAAAATACTGAGCGAGGGCGCTGTGGCGGCCGGTGTTCGAAGGATTGAGGCCATTACTTCAGATGCGGTTCGAACTTATTACGCCAAACAGCAAGAAACTCTTGAGGCTATACGGAACCTGTTAAAAAGTCCGGGAGATCCAATCCAGGTAATTGGAGGATTGCAGGAAGAAAACAGCCAGCTTAAAAAAGAATTGGAATCTTTAAAAAGGGAAAAAGCAGGCTCACTCAAAGGAGAGCTAATTGCACAGATTCAGGAAATCAACGGGATTCATTTTTTGGCTGCACGAGCAGATTTAGATGGTGCTGCCCAAAAAGATCTAGTCTTTCAGATGGGTTCCGAATTTTCGAATTTGTTTGTTGTACTGGCAGGGGAACAAGACGGAAAAGCTTTACTAACCTGTTATATTTCCAAGGAGCTCGCAGCAGCGCAGAACCTGAATGCTGGCAGCATTGTCCGTGAACTCGGTAAATTCATCTCCGGAGGTGGCGGAGGACAGCCATTTTTTGCTACCGCGGGCGGAAAGAATCCTAGCGGTATCCCCGAGGCCCTTATGGCAGCTAGGGCATATCTTGCGAATTAATTGAAAGTACCATGAATTGGAGTACACCGGTTCAAATTCCTCAAGGGACAAATCGGATCGATTACCACAGTAAAACGGTGGTTTTGGGGTCTTGTTTTGCGACCCATTTGGGCTTTAAATTAGCGTATTTTCAATTTCAAGCGCTCACCAACCCCTTTGGAGTTATCTTTCACCCGGGGCCTTTGGAAAAATTAGTACAACGAGCTTTACAAAAAAGGCCCTTTGTAACCGATGAACTTTTTGAAAATCAATCGCTGTGGAGAAGTTTTCAGGTTCATTCAACATTGGGTAGGCCCAATCTTGAACAGGCGTTGGACCTTTTAAATAATAGGCTAAAACAATTCGATTCCGAATTAAGAGCGGCCTCTCATATAATAATAACGCTTGGAACTGCTTTTGGCTACATACACAAAAGTACGGGAGCCCTAGTGGCTAATTGCCATACTGTAGGATCTGTTGCCTTTGAAAAAGTATTGTCGAATCCACACGAAATAGAAACACAAATAAGGGACCTAATTCATGCAATTCAGCAGGTTAATCCTAAAATACAAGTAATCCTCACCGTATCGCCTGTAAGACATCTTAAAGATGGACTTATTGAAAATCAAAGGAGCAAGGCACACTTGATTACGGCAGTGCATCAGGTAGTACAGTCAGGCCTTGCAGCGTATTTTCCGTCTTACGAAATACTATTGGACGAATTGCGCGACTACCGGTTTTATGAACGGGACCTAATACACCCTAGCGCCGTGGCTGTAGATTACATTTGGGATCATTTCAAGGCGGCATGGGTAGATTCGGCCCTTAACGACGTGCTCCAAGAGGTGGATTCACTACAAAAGGGGTTAAAACACCGGCCCTTGCACCCAGAATCGGATGCCCATGCCTTATTTGAGCAAAATTTGCAGAAGCGCCTGACCAAATTAAAGGAGCAATATCCTTTTATGGGGTTTGACCGGGGGGAAATTTAGACAAGATTTGCGCTACAAATTCTTGAATTCGCGCTTCGCGTTTTTCTACCTGCCCGGTTTGTAATAGCACTCCCGAACCTTTACCTTGCCAAATGAGTTCTTTGGATTTTGCATCAATAAGATCAATGTACAGGGATCCTTCTATCTGTGAACTTACAACCGGTCTATTCCAGGCGCCACCCCAGGCCCAAGGGCTCCAGCCCCATCCCCAACCGTATCCCCAACCTGCGCTCCAGCCCAAATTGTTGTATACATTTATTCTTTCCCGTTCCGTGGTAAAAATACTTACCAAGAGGTCTGGTGTTTCGGATTTTTGATAGCCCTTAAGATTCAATTCCGATTCAATAGAACGCAAAATGCGCTTTTTGTCGAGATCGGAAATTTCGGCTTTGTCGATGCCTGTTTTGTAAAACGCATAATTTTTATAGGCCTTAAAATCTGTAGCGGTGTCGTAGTCGGCTACTACGCGAACAGAGGTGCAACTGGTCAACATCGAAAAGACCACTGCAAGGAGTGAAAATTTTAACCCAGCTTTCATAACAATTCAGATTAAGCGATTTTTTATTAATTATGCAAAAACCGTGCCGTAAGGACTAAGTTTTTAAGCCGGTTTTAACATCAAATCCATAAGGGCAATGCCTGCACCCACTTTGACAGCAATATCCTCTTTTGAGGTGATACTTGGCCGTAAACACTCGATACCCTTCCGGAGTCCAGTAAAAATCATCGGGTTCCATTTCAATGTTGTTGGCCATATAATACCGGTGGTTTTACCGTACCCTAAAGTTACGAAAGGGCGTCGGTAATTATCACTTATTTTTCAGAAACACGGCTTAACTTTGGAGCTTTCCGGGCATTTGCCCCTTTTATAGTAAGCTAAAACGGATATGAAGGCTCGTACCGATCAGATTAATCTGCCTTTGCTTTCTGAATACGGCGTGGAACTGTATTTACGGCGAGAAGATTTGTTGTACCCGGCCTTGTCTGGAAACAAATACCGGAAATTAAAGTTCAATTTGAAAGAGGCTAAAAGATTGGGCTTTTCCCGTTTATTGACCTTTGGGGGTGCATTTTCCAATCACATTCACGCCACTGCCGCTGCCGGAAAATTATTCGGTTTCGAAACCGTTGGGTTTATACGGGGAGACGAGCTGGCCGGAAAAGACCTGAATCCAACCTTGCAGGATGCCCAAAACACCGGAATGCAGTTGGTATTCTTAAGTCGTTCGGACTATGAAAGGCGCCATTCGATAGAGTTTCAGGACGAATTGTTACAATCCTTTGGCCCGGGTTATCTAATTCCGGAAGGCGGCACCAATGACTTTGCCATTGCGGGATGTGCCGAAATACGGCAACCCGAAGACGAGGGTTTCAACTTGATATGTTGTGCAGTGGGAACGGGAGGTACGCTTGCCGGTCTGGTGCGATCTTCCAACAAAAATCAGCAGGTTTGGGGGTATATGGCCTTAAAAGGCGAGGGTTTTTACCATCAATTAAAGCCGCTAATCCCCCAGCAGAATTGGAAATTGGTAGACCGCTACCATTTTGGAGGGTATGCCAGAGTAACCCGGGAATTGATAGCTTTTATAAACGAGTTTAAACAGCAAACCAACGTGGCTCTAGATCCCATTTACACCGGAAAATTACTCTTTGGGATGCTACAGGATGTCCAAAATTTAAGAATACCTCCAAACAGCAGGGTGCTTGCCATTCATACCGGAGGGCTGCAGGGAATTCGAGGAGTGAATCAGCAGTTGGCAAAAAAGACATTACCTTTGTTGGAACTATGAAAAGGTTTAGCGCGCTTTTTATTTTAGCTGGTTTATTACTGGTAGGTTGCGGGGTAAAACGCCGGCAACCACTTCAGAAAAACGTTCGACCTGCAAGGATAGCTAGGTCCGAAAATATTTCGGAAGCTGCAGAAAAAAAGGTTGAAGTAAAAGATCATTTCAATTATATCCCGGTTGAATCCCCGGAAGATTATATCTCTCAGTTTAAGGACGTAGCACAGCAGGAGATGCGGGAATTTGGGATTCCGGCATCAATTACGCTGGCACAAGGCCTGTTGGAAAGTGGTTTTGGGAAGGGTGAACTCACCCGAAAAACAAACAATCATTTTGGTATAAAATGCCATACCGGCTGGCAAGGCGAATCCATGAGTTACGACGACGATCTTAAAGGGGAGTGTTTTCGCAAATACAACCACCCCATGGAGTCGTTTCGGGACCACAGTTTATTTCTGACCTCCCGTTCCAGATATGCAGCTCTGTTTGATTTGGAAAAATACGACTACAAAGCCTGGGCCTATGGTTTAAAAGCAGCGGGATATGCTACCGATCCAAAATATCCGCAGAAACTTATAACTTTAATAGAACGATATAACCTCAATGCTATTGATGCAGGAGTTCTGGGATTAACTTCGGACGTTGCGGTGGTGACCCCAAATCCAGAATCGGATTTGGCAGGAATATATCAGGTACAGGCAGGAGATACGCTTTACGCGATTTCGCGCAGGTATCAAATGACCGTTTCCGAATTGATGCAACTCAATCAATTGGAGTCTTCCGCACTTTCAATCGGACAGCTCCTAAAAGTCCATAAACATAATTCATCTAACTGATGCGATATCAAAGAAGCAGTGCACTGTTTCGGGAGGCTTGTACTGTACTTCCCGGAGGTGTAAACTCACCCGTTCGAGCGTTTAAAGCCGTAGGCGGAACCCCGGTTTTTGTTAAATCGGCCAAGGGTTCCCGCTTTAACGATGCAGATGGAAATACCTACATCGATTATATTGCCTCTTGGGGCCCGTTATTGTTTGGTCATGCCTATGAACCTGTGCTCCAAGCAGTAATTGCACAAGCCAAAAAGGGTACTTCGTTTGGTATGCCTACAGAATTAGAGACCCAATTGGCCCAATTGGCTGTTTCCATGGTGCCGAACATCGATAAAATTCGTTTTGTAAACAGTGGTACCGAGGCGTGTATGAGTGCGATTCGTTTGGCTCGCGGCTATACAGGTCGGGAAAAAATCATCAAGTTTGCAGGTTGCTATCACGGACATGCAGATTCTTTTCTAATACAGGCAGGAAGTGGCGCGGTTACCTTTGGGAGTCCCAACAGTCCGGGCGTAACCCAAGGCACGGCAAAGGATACCTTGCTCGCCACCTATAACGACTTGGACAGTGTACAGCAATTGGTAAAAGCAAATCCCGGAGAAATTGCGGCGATTATCATTGAACCGGTAGCCGGTAACATGGGATGCGTTCCGCCAATTCCCGCATTTTTGGAAGGGCTTCGCGAAATCTGCACGGACAATGGAATCTTACTCCTATTCGATGAGGTCATGACCGGTTTTAGACTGGCTAAGGGTGGTGCTCAAGAGGTGTATAATATTAAAGCCGATATTGTGGCGTTCGGAAAGGTGATTGGAGGCGGTTTACCGGTAGGCGCATTTGCGGCAAGTGCGGACATTATGAGCCATTTGGCTCCGGAAGGACCGGTTTATCAAGCCGGTACGCTTAGCGGGAATCCTCTCGCTATGGCAGCCGGACTCGCAATGCTCCGGGAGATCGCTTCCGATACGGAGGTGTTTGAAAGGCTCGCGAAGAAAACGGAGTATTTGCATAAGGGTTTGGAATTCGGACTCCAAGAAGCCGGACTCGATTATCAGATAAATAGATTGGGATCCATGATTTCCGTTCATTTTACGGATATTCCGGTTCGTGATTTTGCGTCGGCGGCTTCCGGTAATAATCCACTATTCAATGCCTATTTTCACGGTATGCTCGATAGGGGTGTATATCTTCCGCCCAGTGCTTTTGAGAGTTATTTCTTAAATGATGCGATATCATATGCCGATTTGGATGAAACCATTGAGGCGGCTCGGGAGGTATTTCGTGAGCTGCAACCGAATTCCTGAATAAGACTTGGGGTAAGCGAAAACATTAAGACAAAAAAGCAGGGCGCAGCCCTGCTTTTTTTATTGTTATTCGTGACGTTTCGGACGTTGTGGATGGTTCGGAATGTTAGCTGCTCCCGGAGTACGGGACGGATTATGCCAATATCTTTGAGGTTTATGGAATTGCCGCCAGGTTTCGAATTTACCCTCGCCTATAATGGATTTAAGTTCGCGATTAAAGGCCAATTGAGCATCCAGGTGTGCATTCATGCGAGTAAACCTATGTTTCTGATCTTGAATAGCAGCACTGTCGGCATTTCGTGATGCGCGTTGAGCCTCAATATCTGCATGTCGTTTGCCTAAAAGCGCTTGTACCTCTTGCTGTTGTTTTTCGGATAAATCCAAATGTAAGGCCATCTGTTTACTTTGAAGTATGGCTCTTTCTTCTGCAGAAAGGTGCTGTTCTCCATTTGGATGATGAAATTTCGGTTTTCCTGCGCTTTGAGCGGAAAGGTTAAAACATGTTAGTGCAAATAGACTAACGAAGAGTATCTTTTTCATACGATTCGTATTTTATGGATTTAACCTTTAGAATCGAATGCAAAGACGAAGTTTAAATGATGGGTAAGGATTTGAGAAAAAATTAACAGATTTCCAGCAGACTAATTTCCGCGGTTACAGATTAATAAATTCGGATTGAGGGCCGTCTGAACCATCTTGGACAATAACTACTGCCTTGTCTGACGGAAGTAATTCCGCATCACCGGTTTGATAATACAACCAAGCACATAAGATAAAAGCAGAGAGGTATAATAAGCTTTTTATTTTATAAGTAGGCATGACTTTAGATTTGAATACCGCTAAAGTAACCGATTAATCCGCCAAAGGGTTGCAGTTTGTTGTGAAATGCCCAAACCCGTTGGTATAAACTGCCAAATTTGTAGTCTGACTTTGGTCAGTTACCCGAATAAAGAGACGTTTTATCGGATAGGTCATTTGCCAATAGCCAGAAAACGGGTCATTTTACTGCTGTTAAAACAACAACGGCACTACAAATTGAAACAACAGTACAAGCAGCACCACTGAGATAAGGTTTAGAATCAGTCCAACCCGAGCCATTTGATGCACTTTTATATACCCACTTGCAAAAACAATGGCGTTAGGTGGCGTGGCCATAGGTAACATAAAGGCGCAGCTGCTGGCAATGGTAACCGGAATCAGTAGATGCAATAGCGGAATGTCTAGACCCAGCGCTATTCCGGCTACAACTGGTGCCAGAACAGCTACTAGGGCCACATTGCTCATGAGTTCGGTCATAAAAAGCATCAGGGCAATAAGCAGCGTAGCGGTCATGAGTACTCCAACGCCGCTGTTGGCAATGGCGCCGGAAACAATATCGACTAAGCCGCTCGAAGACATTCCTCGGGCTAGCGCCAATCCGCCTCCAAATAGCATTAAGATGCCCCAGGCCAATCGAGAGGTATCTTCCCATTCCAGAATAAAGTCACCTTTTTTAAGGTTATAGGGAACTACAAATAGAGCCAAGGCACCAAAAAGGCTAATAGCGGTATCGGTAAGCCCAAGTCCTGGAATTAAATGATTGATAAGGGTTCTGAAAATCCACAGAAAAACGGTTATGCCAAAGATGACCATTACCATTTTTTCGCGCCCGCTGGGTGGGCCGAGTTTTTGAAGTTCGTCCCGGATTAAATCTTTGGTTGCTCCAAATTGCAATCCTTTACAAGGAAACATCCACTTAACCAACACCCAATACGAAAGTGCGATTAAAATTATCGAAACCGGTAACCCCAGTGTCATCCATTTTAAAAAGGAAACCTCTATGTGGTATTCGTTTTCAAGTAAGCCAATAAGTACAGAATTTGGAGGGGTGCCAATTACCGTAGCAATTCCGCCTGCATTGGCAGAAAAGGCGATTCCCATCATTACACTCATGGCAAAATTGCGATCCTTTGAGGTAAAACCATCCCCATCATTAGATAAAAGCCGGATGACAGACAAGGCAATGGGCAGCATTAAAACCGTACTTGCCGTGTTGCTAATCCACATACTTAAAGAACCGGTGGCAATCATAAAGCCCAGAATTACACGTTCCGGACCGGTTCCGGTTTTGTGAATAATGGATAGGGCAATTCGGCGGTGCAGATTTACCTTTTCCAAGGCAAGGGCCAAAATAAAGCCTCCAAAAAAAAGAAAAATTATGGGGCTGCCGTAGTTGGCTCCAACCGTTTCTGGATCCATAATTCCCAATAGGGGAAAAATTAGTAAAGGCAGCAATGCAGTTACGGCTATGGATACAGCTTCCGAAATCCACCAAATGATCATCCAAGCTCCAGTGGCTAGGACCTTATCCCCAGCTTCGGAGACCAAATAATCGGGTAAATTGAGTAGGATAAGAAAAACCAGGGGTCCGGCAATGAGTCCCAACTGTTTGAAGCGTTCCATGGGGTAAAACTTTAAGGTACGCCTAAGCTAGGATTTTTTTGTCAATCGAAAAAGGTCCGTTTTTATTCCTGTTTCGAGACTATGCGGTGCTCTACTAACCTTTGGCCTGAGCAAACAGACCTTGTTCGGTTTTCTCTACAGAAAGTAAGCCTTTGCCACTCAATCCTTTAGTAGCTTGATCCCATTTTTTTCCGCTCAATCCAGCGCGTTCCTTTAAGGTTCCAAGGTCCATTGTTCCTTCAGGTCTAAGCAGATCCCAAACAATTTTTTCTTCTTCAGTCAAGGGAACGGCTTTCTTTTCGGGCTTCATCTGGGGGAAGAACAAGACTTCCTGTATAGAGGCATTGTTGGTGAGTAGCATAACCAACCGGTCAATTCCGATGCCGATTCCGGAGGTAGGCGGCATCCCGAATTCCAAGGCTCTTAAGAAGTCTTGGTCTATAAACATGGCCTCGTCATCTCCCTTTTCCGATAACTTGAGTTGATCTTCGAAACGTTCGCGCTGAACTATGGGGTCGTTGAGCTCCGAATAGGCATTGGCAATTTCCTTACCGTTTGCCATCAGTTCAAAACGCTCGGTAAGTCCGGGCTTACTCCGGTGTGCCTTGGTGAGCGGACTCATCTCTACTGGGTAGTCTGTAATGAACGTGGGTTGTATGTAGTGATGTTCGCAGCATTCGCCAAAAATCTCATCAATTAGTTTACCGACCCCCATACTGTCGTCTACCTCCAGATTCAATTTTCTCGCGGTTTCGCGTAGGGTGGTCTCGTCCATGCCCGAAACGTCGTATCCGGTATGTTCTTTAATGGCATCCAATATCGGGACGCGGGGATAGGGCGCTTTAAAATCGATCGTTTTGTCTCCAACCGTTACCTTGGTGCTGCCGTTAGCTTCTGTCGCTACCTGTTCCAGCAGGGCCTCGGTAGTTTCCATCATCCAGAGGTAATCCTTATAAGCAACATACAATTCCATAACCGTAAACTCCGGGTTATGGGTACGGTCCATTCCCTCGTTGCGGAAATCCTTGGAAAACTCATAAACGCCATCAAATCCGCCTACAATAAGGCGTTTGAGGTATAATTCATTGGCTATTCTCAAATACAGAGGAATATTGAGCGCATTGTGATGCGTTACAAACGGACGAGCCGCTGCACCACCTGGAATGGGCTGCAGTATTGGGGTTTCCACTTCAAGATAGCCCAAATCGTTGAAGAACTTCCGGATGCTGTTCGTGATACGGGTCCGCTTTATAAAGGTTTCCTTTACTTGGGGGTTCACCACCAAGTCTACATAGCGCATGCGATACCGCTGTTCCGGATCGTTAAATTCGTCGTATACCTTACCTTCCGAATCCGTTTTGGGCAAGGGTAGGGGCCTAAGTGTTTTGGACAGTAAGGTCAGGGACCGTATCATTACCGATTTTTCGCCCACCTGAGTGGTAAAAAGTTCTCCGGCTACACCAATAAAGTCGCCGAGATCGAGTAGCTTTTTATACACCTCATTGTACAGCGTTTTGTCTTCCCCGGGGCACATCTCGTCACGGTTAAAATAAAGCTGAATCCTCCCAGTACTGTCCTGTAATTCTGCAAAGGATGCTTTCCCCTGGATGCGTCTGGACATTAGCCTCCCGGCAAGCACTACTTTTTTGCCCTCTTCAAACTGATCGCGAATTGCTTGTGAAAGGGTATCTACCGGGAATTTTGCTGCAGGATACGGGTCAATTCCCAAATCGCGGAGTTGTGCTAATTTTTCCCTCCGGATAATTTCTTGTTCGGACAAGGCCATGCGTAGTGGTTTTAACCTGCAAATATAGGCAGTATCCTTAAATTGACCAATGTGAATGGTTTAGGGATCTGCAGCCTTTTTGTAACAAAATCCGGTAAAGAAAGACCTATATTTATAGCATTAAAAGAAATGAAATGAGTTTGTTGCGTGTGCTACTCGCGATAATTTTTCCCCCACTTTCGGTTATTGGAAAGGGTTGCGGTTCTTTTTTAATTGTATTTCTATTGACCTTATGCGGTTGGGTTCCGGGAGTAATTGCGGCCTTGGTAATTTTAAATAATCCAAAATGAATCTAAAAAAAATCAGTTTATTTGGGCTAATACTGCCTTTAGCAAGCCTATTGACTTCGTGCGAATTCTCGGAGGAGATTAATCTAAATGCTAATGGCTCCGGCGATATTGCTTTAAATTTTGATGGATCTGCCTTTATGGAAATGGCCAGTGATATGTCCGACGGACCCAAGGAACAGGCCGTAGATACCGTGATTTATTTTGCAGATATATTAAGGGAGGCTAAAGATAGTATAGCTCATTTACCTGAGGTGGAACAAGAAAAGTTTAGACAATTGGCACCGTACCGCATGCAAATGCACACCGATCCGGAGGCCAAGGAAATGACCATGAGATTGTCTAGAGACTTTGATCGGATAGAAGAAATCGAAGACGCCCTAAAGGCATTTCGGCAAACCGGTATACTCGAGAAAGATACAGATGCCAACAAAATGTCGGATTTTGGAGCTACCACAAGCACGACTTATGGCTTTACCGATGGTATATTCTTTCGAAAATCAACAATTACCGACTCCGTTTTACATCGGCAGCGCATTGACAGTTTGGGCCAGGGGGCCTCTTTTTTTGAAAGTACCGCGTATATTATTAAAATTAATTTTCCCCGCCCCATAGCCAAGGCTACCGGTGATGGCAATGAAATAAGTCCAGATCGAAAAACCCTTGTGCGGCAGGTAAACTTTATGGAATACATGATTCATCCGGAAGTTTTGGATGTAGAGGTGATATTGGAGGATTAAAACCTGTAAGATAACTAACGGGATTTCTACCTTTGCGGTATGAATAAGGAGGTACAGGTTCAGGATTTAGGGTTTCGGGATTACAAGGAAACCTGGGATTATCAGGAAGCACTTTTCGCTCAAATAATTGGTCAGAAGCAGGAAAATCGCAAGCGCGAAATGCCGGAGCCTACGACCAATTACTTTTTGTTTGTAGAGCATCCGCATGTTTTTACCTTGGGGAAAAGCGGAAATGCCTCAAACCTTTTGGTTAATCCGGAAATGTTGAAGGAGCGGGGTGCAACCTATTACCACATCAACCGCGGGGGTGATATTACATACCACGGCCCAGGGCAAATCGTGGGATATCCGATTCTGGATTTGGAAAACTTCTTTACCGATATTCACAAGTACCTGCGGCTGCTCGAGCAAATGGTAATTGACACCCTGGCGGAATACGGCATTGCGGGAGAGCGGTCGCCGGGTGAAACCGGAGTATGGCTCGATGTTGGCACCTCAAATGCCCGTAAAATCTGCGCCATGGGCGTACGGGCCAGTCGTTGGGTTACCATGCACGGGTTTGCTTTAAACGTAAATGCAGACCTATCTTATTTCGATTTGATGATTCCCTGCGGCATTAAAGGCAAAGGGGTTACCTCGCTCTCCAGAGAATTGGGGAAACCCGTTGCTTTGGCCGAGGTTCGAAAAAAATTATTAAATCACTTTTCCCGATTGTTTGATGCGGAGTTGAAAAGCTAATGGATGGCCTATCTGCTATCTTTTTACTGATGTCAATACCATCTGATTTATAAGATTTCCTTTTTTATCGTAACTCTCACTCTTAACTAAACCAATACCCTCGGCCATCCAGGCTCTGGAAGGTACGCTTTGAGTAGACATCATGACTTTAGCTTGGGTTTCGCTATAGACCACAAAACATTCAAAGGTACCCGCAGGAGTGGTAACGGTCTCCTTTTTTTCCACCCTGCGCGCCTTGGTTACGGTATTAAAGGACATATTCATGCCGCCCATATTTAGCTTCATTTCTATGGAGGCATCGGGTAATTCCATACCCACCTCGAGGGTATTGGGCCACTCCAGGTCAATACCGGAAATTTCTACCTCGGTATCCTCAAATTGCTCGGCCATTGGGCCAGACATTAAGGATTTAAAATCGAAGATAACGGCGTTTCGAGTACATAAAAAGCCATAATCTGTAGAAAACACCTCTTTACCTTTGGCGTCCTTATGCCCCATTTTCATTTCGGCTCGGGTGCCCTCCGGAGTTTCTGTAATTGAGGTGATTTCCTGCCATTGCGATCCTTCGGATTTCCCCTTGTCGTTTAGCATTTGGTATTCCAACCTCAGGCCTTTTTGTAGCGGGAAATAGGAACTGCATTCTTGCGCATTACCAAATTGTCCCATTACGGCAATACCTAGAATAATTCCAATGCGTTTGAGGTATTGAGTCATGTTAGATTTCATAAAGTTGTGATTCGTTCAAATACTACACGTCTATTTTTAGCTTTACCGGATGCGGTATTATTTTCTGAAACGGGTTGGGATTCACCCATGCCCTGAACTACTAGTCGATTGGAATCAATATTATAAACCGAAACTAGTGCATCCCTAACGGCTCCGGCCCGTGCCTCGGACAGGCGCTGATTTGCCCCTTCGTCTCCATCGGCATCGGTATGGCCAACAATACGCAGTTTCAAGGTTTTATCCTGCTCCAGTACCTGATATATCTGACGAATGATTCCCATAGACTGGGGTTGAAGGTTGGCCGATCCGCTGTCGAATAAGATACCGTTGGTAGAAACCGACCCTTCGGAGAGCAGTTTTCTTCTAAGGTCAACGCCACCTTTAGCTAAAACCAGGTTTTTAATAAAAATTCGATCTTGTCCGTCTCTCAATCCGTTGACTTCCAGCAGCATATGACTGAGAACCGCACCCGGGGCCACCATTCTAGGAATATCTATATGTTTGGTTTCATTGATCCACATCCGAAGTCGTTGGCCATTTACGCCTATGGCAATATGGTGGGTTTCCAGTACGGTTTTGCGTAAATCGGTATTGATGGAGTTTGAGATTACCCAATCTCCGGCAATCTTATTTTTCACATCCAAACCGATGGCAATAAATTGGCAATACGGAATGGAGATTTGAGCGAGGTTTTCGCCTCCACGGGCATTAAAGGTCCTGCTGTCATTTAGGGTAATTCCCAATCGGGAAGTTGAAGAGGTGCCATTATCCAATCCTAAGGCAAGAATGTCAAACTCCAGGGTATAATCTTCCGGAAGACTTTCAAAATTTGGGATATAAACGCTACCTGCCTTTAGTTCAAACCATTTTTCTCCCGATGTTCCTACGCTCACTACCTCGCCGTTTCCATCGGTATCCCACTTCGCCGGAAAATCCCCTATAAAATCTTCTTCAAAATCATCGCTAAACAACGTTTCGTCTCCGCGAACAAAGTCAAACTTGCTATAAATTTCAAGTTGAGTAGCGCTAGAAGCTGTTGTTCCAGATCCACCCATAGGGTTATCCCTGTTTTCGGTATTCGAACCACCTAAACTGCTCGAATTTGGAGAGGAGTTTCGGTTATTAGGGTTTTGCCCTTTACCGGGTTCCAAGATACTGTCTAGTACTTGATCGGTTTTTTTAGAAGCCTCTCGGTTTACCCGATTTTCGACGGTTCGTTCCGCTGCGCGTTTGGCACTTTTTGCAAGGTTCTTTATTAACTGCCCTTGGAGGTTTGGCATCAAAAAAAGAAATAGCATACAGAAGCCCCAAGTAGGAATTAATTTCCGCTTCATAGGATATGTTTTTGGTTTAAAAAAGGGATATTTTAACCAAAAGATATTAAAATTCAGTCGATTACAAAATAATTTATTCTGAGTTTTAAATCAATTCCGTCTCTAAAGTTTATCGCCTTAGACTGTATATTGCAATTAAACTATCCCGGTAGCGCACCCCCAATTCGGGTTGGCGGTCGCCATCCAAATCTGCCATTTCCGGAAGTCCCTGAGCTTCTACCGGGAAGCCATTCAGCGCTTGTCCGGTGCTGCGAAATAAGAAAAGTTTCTGACTTTGAACGTCGGTAGCAGCAACATAAATAATGTCATTCAAGTAAAAAAGTTGAGGTCCCAGGTATACGCCAAGGTCTAAGGCTGCCTGATTTTCCTTAACTCTAAGTACATT
>JBJOHX010000087.1:0-6163 GCA_046047415.1 Bacteroidota bacterium | reverse complement strand
CCCTGCAGATAAATTGGCCCGGGTTTCCCTTCATGGCTGTCTAGCGCACCACCGGTAATACCGGGAATAATCTGATTGTAAATTATCGTTTTGCCATTGGCCTCTACCGTTACCCGTCTACCAACCAAGGTAATGTCATATACCTGCCATTCTCCCGGATTTCCGGCTACATTTTCATTGGGTGTAATGAAACCGTAAATCCCACCCAAGAAGTGTGAGTTCGGCTCTTTACCGCGACTGTCCTCTACCTGAACTTCGTATCGCCCTCTTAAATACACCCCGGAATTGGAACCCTCAGGAATCTTAAATTCGATGTGCAACTTAAAATCAGAAAATGTCTCCTCGGTCATTAAGTTTACACCGGATTTGGGACTGTTTAAAACCCCATCAATCACTTCCCACTGCATTTCCCCGGAATCAGCAGTTGCCTTCCAACCGTCGAGGGTGTTTTTGGCAAGGAGCGATCTGGGCTTAGACCAACGCGCAGGCGCTTCGTGCAAAAGTTTGGGCGCCCGGGTACCCCTAAAAGCATGAGTCTCTCCGTTGTGATCCAGGATATTCCCTTTCATTTCATCTGCCGAAACTGTGCCCGTCAATTGCATATACTGCGTTCCAATCCACTGAGGAGGTATGGAAAAGGAGAAGGAATGCTCTTTAAGATGAACTTCGGCTACGGGTCTTGAACTCCCGGCAATACTAACAAAATGACCAACAAGAGCCTTATTGCCGGATTGTTCCACCTCCAACCAAGATGGAAGCCAAGTATCACCGTACTGCACCTCCAGATCCCAGGTCCCGATAATGGTTTCCGATTCCTGACTTCTTACAGTAGAGGTAAATAATACCAACCCTAAAATCCCAATCCTAAAGTGCTTCTTTCCTATCATTTGTAATTATGTTTTATGCGATTTAAAAATACTATTAAATCTTTACCCATGGGAGGGGTGTACCAATTTAAAGACGAAAATTAATACCTTGCTTTAGCTAATCAGAACAGCTTGAAATGGAAATTATACGTGCCGAATCTCCCGATGACGTTGCCTTAATCGCAAGACTAGCCGATACCATTTGGAGGGAACATTATACACCAATTATAGGAAAAGGCCAGGTAGATTATATGATGGAGCAATTTCAGTCGCCAGATGCCATCTCCCATCAGATGAGCAACGGGCAAACATATGAGCTACTTTTTAACAACCGTGAAGCCATCGGTTACATTGCCTACGAACCTAGAGGCAAAGACCTTTTTTTAAGTAAATATTATGTGCACAAATCACATCGCGGTCTAGGTTTTGGCAAATTGGCCATGGGGCACATTATTGACTGCGGCAAGGCATTAGGTTGTACCCAAATTAAATTAACTGTAAATAAGGATAATATTAATTCCATTGCAGCCTATAAAGCCATGGGTTTCCAGATAGCCGGACCTATCGTACAGGACATTGGCCGGGGTTATGTGATGGACGATTACGAAATGGCCTTGGTCCTTTAATACCAAATACTGGAATGTGACTAAAAAGACACGTTTTATGATAAGTATCATTGAATTCCATAATCTCCAATATTTATTTTGACATTCATTTAAAACGCATTATATGGCATCCAGATCAAAAGCAAGAGGTTCTTTAATTATTGCCGGGTTTACCCTAATCGGACTCGGGGTGGGATTTGTATTTCTCCAAACTAGCGCGCTGTGGTTTGTGGCTTCGCTTTTCCTAGGATTGGGATTGGGATTGGTAGTGGCCTCTATTTTTGGTTCTAACGCCGATTAGTCTCCTCGAAAAGTAAAGGCTATATAGAACTGTTTTTCATATCTTTACTTGATGCTTCGATTTACCTCCATAGTTTTAGCGCCACTTTTGCTATTTCAGAGTCTGCAGATTAGTATTGCTGACCTGATTCAGGTAGATGAATTGCTCGAGCACGCGCGGTACCATGAGGAAGAGTTCGGAGACAATTTTATCACATTCATTTCTAAGCATTACGGATCATTAAAAGAAGATCACGCCAAAAAACACAGTGAAGAAAAACCGCAACACGAGCAACTTCCGTTTCAACAACTTTCTCATTTTACCGGATTGCAGGTAGTCATTTTGCGCAATTTAGATTTATATTTTGGCACACCTTCCGATGTTCCTGCAGGCGAAAAAATCCAATTTTACTACTATCTCAGTGATTATTCCGGTTTTCAATCCGGGATATTTCAACCGCCCAAACAGGTCTGATTGTCCTATTAAGTTCATCGAACAGTTCCACCTTTTATTTGTTTAGCGTTTAAACCCTTCAAGGTTTAATTCATCCAAATGGGGATTGTTCCGGTTTAATGCTTTTGCCTGTTTATTATGCTTCATAACATCATCAGTTTCAGCCTCAGAAACAAACTCATTGTATTTTTATTTACCGCAGTAATTGTGGGTTTTGGGCTTTATTCCCTGGCCAACATACCGATTGGCGCGGTACCCGACATTACCAACAATCAGGTTCAGGTCATAACCACCTCGCGGAACCTGTCTACTCAGGATATGGAGCGGTTTATTACCTATCCTGTCGAATTGGAAATGGTCAATATTCCGGGGGTTCAGGAAATTCGGTCCATTTCTAAATTTGGATTATCGGTGGTCACCATCGTATTTGAGGATGACATGGGTACCTATCTCCCGCGTCAGCTCATTGCGGAAAAAATTCAGTCTGCCACGGAACGCATACCCGAGGGGTTCGGAAGTCCAAAAATGGGCCCAATTACCACAGGACTGGGAGAAATTTACCAGTACATATTGGATGTTGAACCCGAATACCGGGACCGCTACACCCCTATGGATTTAAGAACCATTCAAGATTGGATTGTAAAACGACAACTTTCCGGAATACCGGGTGTAGTAGAGGTAAATACCTGGGGGGGCTACCTAAAGCAATACGAAATTGCCGTTAAAACCGATCGCCTCAAGGCCATGAACATTTCGGTTGCAGAATTATCGGAGGCTCTCGAAAAAAACAACAGTGTTGCAGGGGGAGGTTACATCGAAAAAATCAATCAGGCCTATTTTATTCGGGGAGAAGGACTGGTGTCTTCGCTCGAGGATGTCGAAAATATTGTGGTTAAGTCTGTAGATGGAATGCCGATCTATGTTAAGGATCTGGCCACTGTCGGTTTTGGAAGTGCAAGCCGATTTGGAGCCATTACTGGCAATGGTGAAGGGGAAAAGGTACTGGGCCAAGTGATGATGCTCAAAGGTGCCGATTCCAAGAAAGTAATTGACGCCGTTAAAGAAAGAGTTGCCGAAATTTCAGGATCACTACCCCAAGGAGTGTATATCAATCCCTTTTTGGAACGAAGTGCATTAATTGCCAGAACTACAGGCACGGTAGAGGAAAATCTCTTGCTGGGCTGTCTTATCGTAATATTTGTGGTGGTTTTGCTCCTGGGCAACATCCGCTCCGGACTCGTAGTTGCTTCCGTAATCCCACTTTCGCTGCTCTTTGCGCTATCGATGATGTATGTATTTGGAGTCGATGCAAATTTGATGAGCCTCGGTGCAATCGACTTTGGAATCATCATTGATGGAGCTGTAATTATCGTTGAATTTATTGCGTTCCGCTTTACGGCGCACCGAATCGATTTCCAAGGACAGAGCAGGTCAGACATCAAAGCGTTAAAGGATGATATTACCCTAAAGGGGGCTTCTAAACTGATGAATTCCGCTGTTTTCGGCCAGTTAATTATCCTGATTGTATTCATTCCAATTCTGGCGCTGAGCGGTGTTGAAGGAAAAATGTTCAGACCCATGGCCCTTACCTTCAGTTTTGCCCTAATTGGGGCCATGCTGCTCTGTTTTACGTACGTGCCGGTTATGGCCGCTTTGTTTTTAAAACCGGCAAAAAACACGGAGAAACCCAATTTTTCTGAACGCCTTGTCGCCAGACTCGCCAACCTATACAGCCCGGCCCTAGATTGGGCATTGCTACACAAAAGGTCGATCTTAGGAATTGCATTCTCCTTTTTGCTTTTGGCCGGATTCTTATTCTCGCGAATGGGGGCAGAATTTGTTCCCACTTTAGACGAAGGTGACTTTGTAATTCAACCGGTGCTAAAAACCGGTACCAGCCTAAGCAAAACGATTGAAACCACAACACAAATTGAGCAAATTCTCAAATCGCAGTTTCCAGAGGTAGATCAGGTGGTAACCCGCATTGGTGCCGCCGAAGTCCCCACCGACCCCATGAGTATGGAGGAAAGCGATGTGATAATAACGCTAAAACCACCCTCCGAGTGGGTCAGTGCCGATTCTAAAGACGGATTGGCCAATAAATTTAAGGAGGCGCTAGCGGTAATTCCCGGAATGGAAGTGGAATTTACCCAACCTATTGAGATGCGATTCAACGAATTAATTACCGGGGTAAGGGCAGACATCGCCATTAAGGTATTTGGTGAAGACCTCAGTGTACTTGCCCGCTTGGGAGATCAGATTCACGCCCTGGCCGAAACCGTTCCCGGGGCAGCCGACATAAGCGTAGAAAAAATCGAGGGGTTACCCCAGCTTAATGTGGCCTACGACCGGACTAAAATTGCACGATACGGTTTGCAGATTGCCGACATCAACGATATGATTTCGCTGGGTTATGCCGGAAAAACGGTGGGTAATGTATTTGAAGGGGAACGCATGTTTGACCTGGTGGTTCGGTTGGATGCGGGTCAGCGCAATACCCTTTCGGAACTGGAAAACCTCTATTTGGATCTGCCGGACGGAGACAAAGTACCCTTAAGTGAAGTAGCGCAAATCAGTTATCAGGAAGGAGCCGCTAAAATTTCAAGAGACGATACCCATCGGAGGATGGTTGTAGGAATTAACGTAAGGGACCGGGATCTCCAATCGGTGGTAGACGATATTCGGGGGCTTATTGAAAAAAACATTTCCCTTCCTACCGGTTATACCATTACCTATGGCGGGCAGTTCGAAAATCTGGAAAGTGCCAAAGCCCGACTCGCAATTGCGGTACCCATTGCACTAATTTTAATTTTCCTGATGCTTTACTTCGCCTTTAATTCAATGAAGGAAGCGCTGGTAATTTTCTCCGCAATTCCACTTTCTGCCGTAGGAGGCGTTTTACTGCTCTGGTTCCGGGATATGCCCTTTAGTATTTCGGCCGGAGTAGGATTTATTGCCCTTTTTGGAATTGCTGTACTCAATGGCATTGTTTTAATTGAGCATTTTAAAGAACTCAAGCAACACTCAGATTCGAATATCGACAACGAATTGTTAATTCGTCAAGGAGCCTTGGACAGACTTAGAGCCGTTTTATTGACTGCTTCTGCCGCAGCTCTAGGCTTCTTACCCATGGCAGTTTCCACCAATGCCGGTGCAGAAGTTCAACGACCATTGGCTACTGTGGTAATTGGGGGATTGGTTAGCGCAACCTTACTCACCTTAATCGTATTGCCGGTCTTGTACGCAATGCTGACGTCCAAAGTTAAAATTGGTATCAAGGCAAACAAAACCCTCTTAATTGTACTACTGCTCGGGATTACATCCGGTATGTCGGCACAACAGAAACCCCTAGAACTGGATAGTCTCATTGACCTGGCAATTCGTGAGAATGCGGGCATTTCAGCCTCCCGCGCAAGAGCGGAAAGTGCAAAAGCCTATAAAGGTACGGCCTTTGAGCTTCCTAAAACGGAGGTGTTTTACGGTTACGACAACAACAATATTGCGAACGGTCTTCCTTTGGAAGTTTTAGGAGTACGGCAAGATTTTGAATTTCCAACCGTTTACGGAAAACGTTCCCGAATTGAGCATTATAGGGCCCTTGCCGAACAAAACCGATACAAGGACGCCATAAGGATGTTAAAACTTAATTTGAGTGGCTTATACTCTCGCTATCTAATTTCGGAAGAGAAGGTTCGTCTGTACTCCCGATTGGACAGCTTGTATGCCAATTTTTCTAATGCAGCCGAGCGTCGCTTTGAATTGGGCGAAACCAATTATCTGGAGAAAGCAACTGCCCGGGCTCGAGAACGTCAGACAGAGTTAAAACTAGAAGCTGCCATTACCGACAGTAAAAACCTGCTTCTCGAAATTCAGGGAATGGTGCAAGCTTCCAATCCGATTGTCCTCCAAATAAGAGCCCCGGAACGAATTTTGATTACACCGCCAATTCTGGAGGAACT
>JBJOHX010000086.1:0-9227 GCA_046047415.1 Bacteroidota bacterium | reverse complement strand
ATTAAAGCCTATCTTTGCAGTCTTAAAACGAAAAAGGTTCCGGTTTGACTTCGCTTCGGAATCTTAAAATGAATCCAAATGACATTCGAAAAACTGGAATTGATTGAGCCGCTGCAAAAGGCGCTCAGACACGAAAATTATGTACATCCAACTCCCATTCAGGCCCAGGCCATACCGCATGCCCTAAGGGGCAGGGACGTGCTGGGGAGTGCACAGACCGGTACCGGTAAAACGGCAGCTTTTTCCTTACCGCTGTTGCAACACCTGTATCAGCAAAACCAAGGCAAGCATCATACACGCCAAATAAAAGCATTAATTGTTACCCCCACCCGGGAACTGGCCATACAAATCGGAGACAGCCTAACGGCTTATGGCCGCCACACCGGCTTGCGAAATACTGTCATTTTTGGCGGGGTAGGCCAGGGTGCTCAAACCGATGCCCTCAGAAGAGGGGTCGATATTTTGGTGGCCACGCCCGGCCGTTTGTTGGATTTAATGGATCAGGGTTTTATTACCTTAAAGCACGTGGAATATTTTGTTTTGGATGAGGCCGACCGGATGCTGGACATGGGTTTTATTCACGACATTCGAAAGTTGCTGGCGAAACTGCCTGCAAAGCGTCAATCTCTGTTCTTTTCGGCTACCATGCCCGATACCATAGTAGACCTGTCCAATAAAATCCTGACCAACCCAGTTAAGGTAGCGGTAAATCCGGTTTCCTCTACTGCAGAAACCATCCAGCAGTTTGTGTATTACACCAATAAGCCGGATAAACCTTCGCTTTTGTTGCATATTCTTGAAGATGCCAACCTCAATCCGGTATTGCTTTTTTCCAGAACCAAGCACGGGGCCGATAAGATTGTGAAACATTTGGCTAAGGCCAAAATTAAAGCCGCAGCCCTACACGGAAACAAGAGCCAAAATCAGCGTCAAAAAGCGCTGGGCGATTTTAAAAATGGAACCATCCGTGTTCTGGTGGCTACCGATATTGCAGCGCGTGGTATTGATATTGATCAGTTGCGCTATGTGATTAACTACGACATTCCCAACATACCCGAAACCTACGTACACCGCATTGGACGCTCCGGTAGGGCTGGTGAGGAGGGAATTGCCTATTCCCTTTGCGAACCGGAAGAAAATGTTTGGATGCGGGATATTGAAAAGCTCATCGGCCTCAAACCGGAGGTAGTTTCCGACCATCCCTTTCCCCAAACGGACTCGCCAATGACCCCAAAAGAGCGGCAGGAATTTGAGCGCGAAAAACAGCGCAAAAAGCAAGAGTTTTTTGCCTATCGGAAGCAGCAGCGCAACGCAGGCAGAGAAGGCTCGAGCCCGAATCGCAGACGCAACCGATAGCTTGCGGCTTATGAGGATGAACATTTTCCGATTCCGTCAGCTGGTTCCTTGGAGGCCAGCCATTAATTTTGAATAATACTTAAGGTTCGACGTTTCTTTATTTGGGTATACATTTTAAATTTCTTCTATACTCAGGAAGCGCAAGCCGCTAACCCTAGATTTAGCAAAGAAATTCCATCAGGAATTGGGCATACTGACTCCTATATTTTTAGGATAGCGTTATCGGGGTCAGTTTTTTTCTGAAATTGGCTTTGTCTGCGGTTAAATTCGGAAAAACAGTTTTTGGGTATACAGCCAGCGACAAATGCCCCATAATGCGGCCCAAACCAGAACCGACGTGAATACGGCGGCAAATTGAGTTCCGCCCCATTGGGTGAGCGCATAGGAAAAAGGATGGATGATTCGCTCTAGCAGACCGGCGCCTCCCACGTGGGCAAAGAGGTAAATAAAGAGCGGGTTCATGCCCACCACCGCAAAAAACAAGACAAATCTGTTTTTTTGGCGCAAATCGATGAGCCAATAGGATAGCGCCATAAAGAGTAGGGTCCAGCCCCCGCTAACCAATACAAAACTGGAGGTGGCAATTCGCTTAATTATAGGGGTAATAGGACTTAGTCCGTATCCCAAAGTCAATGCCACAATCCCAAAAAGCAGGAGCATTTTGAGCTTTTTCTGCGAACTTGCCGCACCCAACAACCACTTTCCAATCAGTACACCCCAAATGGTATGGGCCGAGGTGGATAGGGCGTTAATGGAAACCCAATGCCCGCCCGGAATTTTCCCATTCAATTGCAGTTCTATCCATTCACCAATATTTTGACCGGCAACAAAAGGTTGATCAAATCCGGATACAAACGGCCACCGATAGAGTACCTCTGCTGCGAGGAGTATAAGTAAGGAGAAAACCAGTTGAAACCGAAAAGATTTGCGCATTAGCAGATACGCCGACGGATAGGTAAAGGCCAGTTGAGCCAGTACGTTCTGAAACCGCCAGGTGATGGACCCGTCATCGATGCAATACAATCCCCATCCCAACAAGAGCAGCAGCAGCGAACGTTGCAAAACGTGTTTGTGCAGTTCCTTCTGGCTTGCTCCTTTTTGAACCCGATTGTGCACAGATAAGGCTAGGGAAACGCCTACAATTACCATAAAAAAGGGTTGGATCAGATCCCAAAATCGCAACCCATCCCACGGATGGTGGTGAAACTGTAAAACGAGATCTGCCAGTGGGCCATCCAAAGGGGGATGAGACAAAGCCTCGAACAGGCCCGAAAATTCTCCAATGAGCAGAAACATGGTAAATCCGCGGAAAAAATCCACAGATTGCATTCGATTTTGTGGGGATTGGACGGTCATACGAGGTTGGCTTAAAAGTAAAAGGTAGGAAATTATTCGGAATCCCGAATTAGGTACGTTAAAATCCTGATAAATTGAAACGGGGTACAAACCTATTCTTTTATTTTTGAGGCTTTACCGCCAATATGCGCATACGATTTCTGCTTTCACTTGGGTTCATTTTGAGTTTGCTGCGGGTAGCCGCCCAGGAAGATACCGAACAACTTACAAGCAATTTTAAAGTTCTTGCCGGAGATCAGATTCGATTGCTCTACGTTTTGGACAAGCTGCCTGAAACCAGCCGCAAAGATTACGTTTTGGATTCCTTGTACTTACCGTATCGGGAAATCTGGGATTCGTATTGGAGCACACCGGATTCACTTGTGGAATGGGTGTCTGCAACCGGACTGCCCCAACTCGGATTCTTTCGGAACAGGATGCAGCGAGTTGGTATGGATAAAATACAGCAATATTGGGGCGAAGCACTGGCCGAGGTCCGTGAACTTACGGGTAGGGTTCCAAGCGGAGCTTGTATCGTGTTTTTTGGTCCCGGAACCCAAAGTTCCCGGATTTCCGATTCGGGAGCCCTGCTTCTGGATCTCAATTTTCCGGAGCTCAACAACGCAGTGCTAATTGGAGAGTTGTTGCCGCATCAGCTCAGTAAACAACTCTACTTTGAACAGCATCGGGAACCTATTGACGAACTCTACGCCCTGATTAACGCCGGATTGGCCAGTCAGGTAACCTATGCGTTGCGCAAAGGTAATCTCACTAAGGCGCAGGCCCTCGGATTCACGGAGGAAGCCTTCGCCTATTGCATTCGGGAAGAAGACAAATTGTTTTTAGCGTTAAACAAAATTCTAAAAGCCGTGAAAGCACCCGGTTTAGCAGCGGAAAATGATACGCATCCAGCCGGGTTAAGGCTGCCAGAGGAAATTCAGTATTACCTGGGCTACCGCATCGTAGAATCCTACATCGAATTGCACGGAGAATCGGCCTGGGACGATTTATTTAAACTACCTCCCCTAGAGGTGGTTCGCCAAAGTGGTTTGCTTCCGGAGTGAGCCCACAATTGACGGGATTGGTTCAATTAAATTGCTGGATTTCTTACAAAATCGTATCTTTTAGAATTAAAACCTTTACAATGCGAAAAGTTGTTTCCCTGCTGTTTTTCATAACTGTATTTGGAGTTGGTGCACAAAATCAGCCCGATGCTCCGAATCAGGGCATACCCGAGGCCAAAACCTACAAGAGCAATCAATCGGTTACCATTGCAGGCAAGACTTATGCACTTCAGGCCGAGACCGGTACTTTTTTACTTCGCAATCTTAACGATGAGCCCATAGCGCATTTGGGTTTTACCTATTATAAATTGAACGGCGGTAAAAATCGTCCAATTGTATTCGCTTTTAACGGCGGCCCGCTTTCGGCAAGTTTTTGGCTCCATTTCGGTATTCTGGGCCCCAAAAGGGTAGTTGTCAACGATCCGGACTATACCAATCCGGCTCCGTATCAGGTGGTGAATAATGAATATTCCTTGTTAGACAAGGCCGATTTGGTTATGATAGATCCGGTTGGGGTCGGTTTTAGCAAACCGGTCGGAAAATCCGAGTGGAAGGACTTTTGGGGAGTAGATCAGGATATTGAGGCCGTGGGTAGTTTTATTGAACAGTTTCTGGTTCGGGAAGGCAGGATGAATGTGTCCAAGTATTTGCTGGGCGAGAGTTACGGAACCTTTAGAAATGCCGGTCTGGTAAAATGGTTGCAAGACCGGGGTATTGCCATGAACGGTGTGGTAATGGTTTCTGCTGTATTCGAATTGCAGCATCTTTTATTTGGTCCCGGAGACGACATGGCGTATTTGGTGCATTTTCCAACCTATGCGGCTACTGCGTGGTATCACAAGAAAAATAAAACAGGAGCGTCCGATCTGGAACCCTTTTTGGACGCGGTTCGGGAATTTACCGAAAATGAATACGCACCGGCCCTGCTCAAAGGAGATCGTCTTTCTCCGGAGCAAAAACGGGAAATGGCCGAAAAGCTAGGGGCGTATTCCGGACTCAGTGCCGATTACTGGTTGCGTGCGAATCTAAGAGTTACCAATCAGGAATTTTTTCAGGAGTTGCTCCGTAGCGAAGGAGAAACCGTAGGAAGGCTGGATTCTCGATTTACGGGAGTAAATGAAGATTTACTGGGGCAAACGGCATTTACAGATCCGCAAAGTGATGCGCTTTCTCCAGCTTATATAGCAGGATTTAAAGATTATTTGTACGAAAGCTTAGGTGCCGATAAAGCTATGAATTACGTTACCACAAGTGGATTGAGAGAAGGCTTTAGGTGGGATTGGAAGCACCGTGGAAACGAAGCCTGGGGCGGACAAGTGGCCATTAGCACCCTGCCCGATATGACTACTGCGCTAAAGCAAAACCCCAATCTTAAAATCATGATTCTTAACGGCTATTTTGATTTGGCCACCATCTTTTACGGGGTCGAGCATTCGGTTAACCACATGGATCTGCCGGAGCAGCTTCGCGATAATATTATTATGAAATATTACGAAGCCGGGCACATGATGTACACGCATAAACCGTCTATGGAGAAATTCAGGGAAGACGTGAGCACCTTTATTTCGGAAACGAGCAATTAAAAAACAATTTTGATGCCCTGGAATGAGCAGCCCCTTTATTTGATTACCGCCCTGGCGCTTATTCTGTACCTGTCGTATCGGTTTAGCCAAAGAGAACCTTTTCGCTCCTTTGGACTAGCCTTGCTCGCTATTATAGTTGGGGCGGTGTTTTCGAATTTCGGCATTATCCCCAGTACGCCAAATCCCACGTATGATTCTATTTTCGAGTACCTGGCGCCGGCGGCGCTGTTTCTCTTGCTGCTCGATGCCAACTTGGCCCAATTGCGGAAAATTGGTGTTCCAATTTTGGTATTATTTCTAGCCGGATCGGTTGGAACAGTAATCGGGGTGCTGGGTGGCATGTTGCTAATAGGAGACAACCCGCTGTTTGACGGGATGTTTGCGCCCCTGGGCGGCATGTTTGCCGGAACCTACACAGGTGGAAGCATTAATTTTAATGCCGTTGCCCTGGAATATGGGGTTACCGGAAGAGGTTTGTTGTACACCAGTTCAGTGGCCGTAGATAATGTCCTAACCGCTATTTGGTTCTTTGCCACCATTACCCTTCCCGTACTTTTGAACCGTTGGATTCCGCGCAATAAACAATCCGAAAGTGAGGAGTCCGGAGCATTAGTTAGCTCAAAACCGGAACAAATACCGGATGAGGCAGCTCGGTTGGATGTAGGCAGCTTATCCCTTTGGATCGTTATTGCCGGAGCCGGTTTGCTGATTTCCGACGGGATTACGGATGCCCTCTTGCAAATGGGCATATCGATTCCCTTTATGATTGTTATCACTACACTGGCCCTGGTGCTCGCCCAAATTCCTGCTATACACCGATTTAAAGGCAATCGTTTTCTGGGAAGTTGGTCGGTATATTTGTTTCTTGCCGTAATAGGAGCCTATTGCGATTTTGCAGCCATGCTGGACGCCGGAAACCTGGCGTTATTAATGCTGGGTATAGTGTTAATCGCAGTGCTTGTACACGGGTTAATCACCTTTGGAATTGCCGCCCTTTTGGGATACGACTGGTATTTGGCTGCCATTGCCTCTCAGGCCAATATTGGTGGTGGAACAAGCGCCATGGCACTCGCCAAGAATTTTGGCCGATCCGAACTCATTTTGCCCGCTATTATCATAGGATCGTTGGGCAATGCCCTAGGGACCTATCTGGGGTTCATGGTTGTGGGGTTGTTATAGATAGCTATTTGAGTTACTCCGGATAGGATTTTTATTCCCCATTACTTTTAATAATTTTCCCATCTTTCATAACCAACGGTACTTTTCTCAAGACTTTTAAATCCTTTTCCGGATTGCCGGCTACTCCAATAATATCGGCCAGATAACCGGGTTTAATCCATCCCAGTTTATCCAGGTGAAAGGCCTTTGCATTTACGGAGGTTGCCGCCCGAAGCACTTGAAGACGAGGCATTCCATAGGCCGACATCAACTCGAGTTCCCGGTAATTCTCGCCGTGTGGATATACGCCCACATCGCCTCCAAATCCTATGGTAACGCCCGATTCCAGTGCCTGCATAAAGCTTTTCTTTTTTTGAATGATGCGCTTGGTATCCGGAGCACCCTTCCAGCCGTTATAGCGTTCAATCGCATCACTGGCTGCCAGGGTAGGGAGGTACACAACTGCTTTGGATTTCATTAAGGCAAATATTTCCGGATTTCCCGAATCACCGTGTTCGATGGTTTCGACCCCGGCCAAGATGGCCCGTCTCATCCCTTCTTCGGTTGAGGCATGGGCAACTACGTATTTTCCGGCCGAGGTGGCGGCGGCTACCATGGCCTCCAGTTCTTCCGGTAAAAAGGTAGGTTCTGACCCGGCACCCGGAGTCCAGCGGTAATCGGCATATATCTTTATAAAATCGGCTCCTCCACCCAGTTGACGCCGAACCGTGGCAATACATTCTGATACGCCACTTGCGGGTTCGGCCCCCAAGGGTACCGTTACACCTTCGTGAAATCCCTTGGGGCCGTACGCACCGGTTGCCACAATAGCGGGACCTGCAACCAGCATTCGCGGGCCTGGAATAATGCCCTGTTCAATGGTCTTCTTTAGTGCCACGTCTGCATATCCTGCGCCTTCGGAGCCTAAATCTCGGGTAGTCGTAATACCGGCCATGAGGGTATTTAAGGCGTGTTGGCTGCCGCGTATGGCCCGTTCCGCAGGCGATTCCTTGAGCACCTGATCGTTCCAGGAGGTTTCGTTGTAGGGATGCAGCAAAAGGTGAGAATGTCCTTCGATAAGCCCGGGCAATAGGGTTATTCCGGTTAATTCCAGAACCTCCGTTTCCGCGGGTAGTTCGAGGCGGTTTTCCGGTCCGGCATATGCAATGCTGTCTTGTTGAATAAGTACCACCCAGTTATCCTGCATTTTAAATCCATCGAAAACCCGATCCGGTCGAAGCAGCACCTGGGCAGAAAGTAAATTGAGAAATAATAATGCTACACTTAACAAAAGCGCATTTTTCATGTCGACAGAATTTATACAAGAAAGGTACAAAGAAGAAATCAGGTTTACGGAATTGTTCGGTTGCGTAAGGAAAAGAGAAAGGAAATTCGAAAATAAAGATGCCTCGGTTTAAGTGGCTTATGGAGGTCCGTACTTTACCCGGAAATGTGAATGGGTAAAGCGGTACGTTTTTGGGCAGAGCGAAAGGTTAGGAGGTGACTAAGGCTTAGGAGGAATGTAAGGTTCGGGCAGAGCGAAAGGTTTAGGAAGAGGGAAAGATTAAGTACCCGCCTCAGAGACTCGACCCGCTAGTGGGGGGGAACCCCCTCCCACCCAAATTCAAGATACACCCAAGTCCTGCAAAATCCTATCAGATGCTATACCTAAAAAAACACCCTGCAAATCTGGTTGGTTACAGGGTGTTATTAATTGTTGTAAAACCTTAGAATCTAATTGTTTACATATCTCTTTTTACGCTTATGAAGCGGTGAACTTAACCTACAAGGTAAGCCAGTAATTCAATTTCAAGACCACCCCTCGGTTTTTGTTGGTTTGCATAAACGGTGTGCTGAAATAATTGTCCGTATACACCAAAAACAAATCCGACATGGGTGCAAATCGCCATTGCAGACGGCTGTTGATGTTGAAATTATCCCCTTGGGTATTGTACTGAAAAAACGTGGTCCAGAACAATTTGTTGGAGAAGTTGACCTCTGTCCGTTGGTTAATCAGGGTTAAATCGGCATTGCCATAGGGTTCCGGGAGCCGCAGGTAATTCTGCTCTACTTTAAGGCCAAAATTTCCCCAGGGTTGCACACGGTAAATTAGCCCCAAGGATATTCGGTTAAGATTCCCGTTAAAAAAACTTCCCAGTTCCGTTTGGGTCTCCAGAGCAAAAGGCTTCCGGGAATCAGTCACATAGGTGAAGCCGCCGCGTTGATAGGTATAAGCTCCCGGTGGTAAGGGATCTCCGTCGGTAAAGGGGGTCGAAAAAATGAGGTGCGTTTCGTTATCACCGAATTGAGCCTGTAATTCACTGGTGTTGCTAAATTTAATTTCGTAACCCAGATTCGAAGAGCGTTCATTAAAAATCCAGCCCGGAAGCCAGTCCATAACCAGGCGGGCATTGGGCCCGTGCATGAGCACGGCCTTTCCGGAAGGGGGACGAAAGGTATAGGCTACTCTTCCAAAATAATGCTCATAGCCCAGATGCACAAAAGAATCGGTGTCTGCATCGTAGTTTTCCATTCGTGGAATGAATCCGATATCGGCGTAATATTCGGTGTCAATACCAAAATAATTCATGTAGATATCCAGGTTTCGGCCGGGATGATCGAAGGCCAGTAATCTATATGTGCCGAGTCCGATTCCGGGTTTGTCTGAAACGTGTAATCCACCAAAAACGTTCCAGGTACCCGGCAGGTTTAAATAATTAAATTCCAGACC
>JBJOHX010000085.1:0-46052 GCA_046047415.1 Bacteroidota bacterium | reverse complement strand
ATCCATAGCGATGAGCAAGGGATATTTTGATGCCTCCTGGTAGCGCGTAATGAGCTCCTTTAACCGACCGAGGCTATGGGCGTTAAACGGAATTTCTTTTTTACCCTCAAAATTGGTAGCTGCACTTGCCCTGCTGTGAAAGAAGCACAGCCCCCCAGGATGATATGTTTTTATTAATTGTTCAAGTTTCTGAACTTGGACCTCGGTATCGTTGATAAAGGCCGCAGGCATAAAAAGTTGGCCGGCCATTTCGGGAAGCGATAGACTTGCCGCGGCCAGGTCCTGAGGTAAATGCTTGTTATTCATGTTCGGCCGCTTTTTGCCCATAGGTTGCAGGATATTTTATCTTAAAAAGCAGTAAAAATGCCGGTAAGGAAGCCAGGAGTACCCAAATGAAAAACCCGCTGTATCCCAGGTATTCCTGCACGTACCCGCTAATCATGCCCGGAATCATCATGCCTAAGGCCATAAATCCGGTTGCCAGGGCGTAATGCGCGGTTTTGGCCGGACCATCGGCGAGATAAATCAGATAAATCAGGAAGGCTGCAAATCCAAATCCGTAGCCGAATTGCTCCAAAATTACGGTGCCCATTACCGCCCAAAGTTGGTTGGCTTTAAACAGAGCGAGTAATGCGTATAATACATTGGGTAGGTTTAGGGCCAGCATCATGGGAAGCATCCATTTTTTAAGCCCATCCCTGGAAATGACGATACCTCCCAAAATCCCGCCAATCGAAAGGCAAATAACCCCAACCGTACCATATATGACTCCAACATCTTCGGTGGAATAATTGAGCCCACCCGCAGATGACCCGTCTAAAAGGAAGGGGGCGGCCATTTTCACCAGCTGAGATTCTCCCAGGCGGTAGGTAAGTACAAAGGCCAGGGCGTATCCTATGCCGGGACGCTGAAAGAAGCTGCGAAACACATCAAAAAAACGTTCTGGTTTTCCGGGTACGGCCTGATCTGCATACGCCGGGGTAGTGACAAAGTTGGCCAAAGTCATTATCAGCATTAGTACAGCTGTCCCGATTAAGGTCAGTGACCAGGCCCGTGCCGGATCTATGAATCGATTTTCCAGGTACCCGGCCACAATAACGATTAGTCCTTGTCCGGTAATCATGGCCAGGCGGTAGAAGGTACTGCGCATTCCCACAAAAAAGGATTGCTTTTTCTGGCTTAATGCCAGCATGTAGTAGCCGTCTGAGGCAATGTCGTTTGTAGCAGAAGCAAAGGCAATCATCCAAAAGCAGGCCAAGGAGGTAACTAAAAAGCCATTAGTAGGAATACTTAGCCCTACCCCAAGTAGGCCCAGTGAAATTAGGGCCTGCATACTGAGAAACCAATTCCGTTTGGTGGATTTTAATTCAACAATGGGGCTCCATAGCGGCTTAAGTACCCAAGGTAGGTATAACCAACTTGTGTAGAGCCCAATTTCCGCATTGCTTACCCCCAAATTCTTGTAGAGGACTACTGAAACGGCTACCACCAGTACATACGGTATGCCTTGGGTGAAATACAGGGAGGGTACCCAGGCCCAGGCACGTTTGTCTTTGGGAGTCATGCTATAGATTTTCCCTAAATGTATAAAAATAGGGTTAGATGGAACTTAGCCAGATTTAACTACAGGAAGTGATAGCGCACAAAACCTTCCATCGCTTCATATTCTGCCATACCCAGCGCATTGTATTTACGGGCGGTTTCCCGGTTGCGCTGTTCTGCCCGTTGCCAGAATTCACGCTCGTCGTTACCAGGGAACATTGCACTGTCCTTTTGGGATTGGTGCTTGAATATGGCATTCTTTTTACGTTCCATGTCTTTTGGACCAATAGGTACGGCCATTTCCATATCGGCAATGTCCCATTCCTGCCAGGCACCTCGGTAGAGCCACACATAGCAGTCTTTAATCCAATCGGCTCCCTCTTCTTTCAGGCGCTCCAAGGCACGAAAAATGATTTCCAAACATACCCGGTGGGTACCATGGGGGTCAGAAAGGTCACCGGCAGCAAAAATTTGATGCGGTTTTACCTGCTGTAGTAGGTTATAGGTGATTTCTACGTCTGCTTCTGAGGCTGGTTTCTTTTTCACCGCTCCGGTTTCGTAGAACGGCAGGTTTTGGAAGTAGGCATTTTTTTCAGGAACACCGCAATAACGACAAGCTGCTAATGCTTCTCCTTTTCGGATAAGTCCCTTAAATTTTTGTACTTCAGGACTGTCTACCTCACCTTCTTTTTTATTGGCCAGAAATTCCCGAACTGTGCGCACCTGTTCCTGTAATTCCGGATTTTCACTTTGAACTTCCCGTGCAAAATCCAGGAAGCGCAATACTTCGTCGTCAAACACGGCGATGTTTCCCGAGGTTTGATAAGCCACGTGCACGTCGTGTCCCTGATCTACTAAACGCAACAGGGTACCGCCCATGGAGATTACGTCATCATCGGGGTGTGGGCTAAAGATGATGCTGGTTTTTGGGTACGGATCGCGACGTTCGGGTCTACTACTGTCGTCTGCATTGGGTTTACCGCCGGGCCATCCGGTAATAGTGGCTTGCAGGGCGTTAAATACCCTTAGGTTAATATGCTCTGCGGATCCTACTTCGGCGATGAGGTTACCCATTCCGTATTCGTTGTAATGCTCGTTGGTGAGTTTTAATATGGCGATGTCCAGTTTCTCAGACAACCAGATAGCTGCGCGTTTAATGAGGGCGTCATTCCAATCGCATTCTGAAACCAACCAGGGGGTATCTACCCGAGTGAGTTTTGAAGCGGCGGGCAAATCTATGATCACGTCACAGTTTGGGTGGTTCTGCAAGAAGGTGGCAGGTACCGTTTCACGTATTGCACCTTCCACAGCCTCATGGATGATTCGGGCCTTGCCTTCACCCCACGCCATCATAATGATACGCTTAGCTGCCAAAATAGTACCTACCCCCATGGTTATGGCCTTTGAAGGTACATTTTCGAGTCCAAAAAAGTCGCTCGCAGCATCCAATCGGGTAACCCGGTCTAACCGCACCATACGGGTGTGGCTAACCAAGGAAGAACCAGGTTCGTTAAATCCAATATGCCCGGTACGTCCAATTCCTAAAATCTGAATGTCCAATCCGCCGGCCTTGTGAATTTCCAATTCGTAATTTTTGCAGAAATCACGAACATCTTCTTTTTCCTGAAGGCCATCCGGAATGTGAATATTTTCTTTTTTAATATCGATGTGATCGAACAAATGCTCATGCATAAACCGCACATAACTATGTATGGAATCCGGTTGCATGGGGTAATATTCATCCAGGTTAAAGGTTACCACGTTTTTAAAGCTTAGTCCGTCTTCCTTGTGCATGCGAACCAGATAGTCGTACACCTTTATGGGAGTGGAGCCGGTGGCCAGTCCTAAAACCGCTTTTTTACCTTGTTTTTGGCGTTGACGGATAAGTTCGGCAATTTGATTCGCTACGTGCAGGGAGGCGGTTTGCGCGCTGTCGTAGATGTGGGTCTTAATTTTTTCGAAACGTCTGGCCTCATCTTCCTGAGGAATTCGACTCAATTGTGATTCAATGGATGCAGTAGACATGATGGTGATTTTCTGTAGGTTCTTGCAGCAAATATAGGTAAGAATCGGATTAGTTGCAGTATTTTGCAGTAAATCTTGCAGTAAAATGCGATAATTTTAATATTTAAGAAATAACAGCCTAAAAAACGGCAAGATGTAGAATTTGCTATATTTGCCAAAAGCCCCTGTATGCTTAAGGAAGAAAGACAGCGTTTAATCCTTGGAGAAGTAGAACTTCACAATCGAATTCTCCTTACGGATATTGCGGAAATGCTGGATGTTTCTGTAGATACCGTCCGACGCGATGTAAAAGAGCTGGATGCAGAGGAAAAATTGAGAAAGGTTCACGGTGGCGCTGTTTCCTTGGGATTTGTAAGTCCTGCCACTACAGGCGGTCCTACCTATGCCCTGGAGGAGAAACGCAGTATTGCTACAAAGGCGATTGGCATGCTTCGGGAAGGGGCCGTGATTTTTATAGATGGAGGTACAACGTGTTTGGAAATGGCACGTATGATTCCGGAAAATCGGGAATTAACCTGCTTTACCTTAAGTTTACCCGTGGCACTTCAATTGCTTCAAAAGCCGAAAGTGAAGGTGATTTTGATTGGGGGTGAGGTTGCCAATACCTCGCAGATGTGCATGGGTCCTGCCGTTATTCAGGCACTCGCAGAGATTCGTGTGGATTACGGCTTTATTGGTACCGGGTATGTAGATGCCTTACATGGCTTAACCGAGTTGGACTGGGATGTAGTTCAGTTGAAAAAGGCTGTGGTACGTGCATCTAAAAAGACCGTACTCTTGTGTATCTCCGAAAAATTAAATTCCCAACACCGGTATCGCACCTGTGATATTAGTGCCATCAATACTTTAATTACGGAGTTGCCTCCAGATCACAATTTGTTAAATCCGTTTCGTGAACACGAAATTCATCTACGTTAACTATGTCAACCTTTAAAAAAATCACCGAATCGCCTTCTTTGCACGATAATTTGGAGACCTTAAGTGCAAAAGAAATCCTGGAAAAAATGAATGCCGAAGACCAGAAAGTTGCCCTGGCCGTTGAGGCGTGTATTCCGCAAATAGCCCAATTGGTAGACGGCTTGGAACCTCGATTTTTAAGTGGAGGCCGATTGTTTTACATTGGTGCAGGCACTAGTGGAAGGCTTGGTATTTTGGATGCCTCAGAAATTCCACCTACCTATGGATTTCCACACGAGCGGGTGGTAGGTATTATGGCCGGGGGGGACATTGCCATCCGTAAATCTGTGGAACACGCAGAGGATGACCCGGAACAGGCCTGGAAGGATTTGCAAACGCACAATATTGGACCCCTAGATACTGTAGTGGGAATTGCGGCATCGGGTACCACTCCCTATGTGCTTGGTGGGATTAAGAAAGCCAGGGAGGCGGGTATTTTAACGGCAGGGGTAACCAACAATCCGGGATCTCCACTAACCGAAGTGGCTGAAATTGCCATTGCCGTAAATGTGGGTCCTGAGTTTGTTACCGGGAGCACCCGTATGAAGAGCGGTACCTCTCAGAAGCTGGTGTTAAATATGATATCTACCGCCCTCATGATACGTATTGGGAGGGTGCAGGGAAACCGCATGGTGCACATGCAACTCACAAATAGCAAGCTGGTAGATCGGGGAACCCGCTATATTGTGGAGAGTTTGGGATTGTCCTACGAAGAGGCACAAGCAGCCCTAAAAAAATACGGCTCGGTTCAAAAAACGTTGGAGGCGCTGGGGTAGGCGGATTTTTGGTCTACCGTTTCATGGGAAGATTACTTGTATTGGCAGCGGGTAGATTCAAAAATTGTCAAACGGATAAATACCTTAATAAAAATAAGTTCGCGTACCCCTTTTGAAGGTATTGGAAAACCAGAAGCTTTAAAGGGAGATCTTCTGGGGTATTGGTCCAGGCGAATTAATTCGGAACACCGTCTGGTTTACAAGTTTGAAAAAGAATCACTATTTATCGCAACTTGCCGTTACCACTATGGTACGTGAATACAATATTTCAATTTAGATCCAACTATGTCCTTTGGAAACCAGAGTCTGTAGTCAAAGATGTTATTTAACGGGAACGAGTCGATATATCCCTTTTCCTTCAACCCCCACATAAATATATCCATCGGGTCCTTGTTTTACGTTGCGTACCCGACCGACTTTATCCATTAACCGTTCGCGTTTTACCACCTTGGTCCCGTTTAGCGTAAGATGCTCCAGGTATTGGAAGGCCAAAGATCCTACCAACAAACTGCCCTTCCAGGATGGATATTTATCTGAGGTTACAAAGGTCATACCGCTTGGGGCAATGGAGGGCACCCAATAGTGGATGGGTTGGGTCATGCCGGGGAGGGTGGTTTTATCCGTAATTGGGGTACCGTCATAGTTGATGCCATAGGTTATGACCCGCCAGCCATAATTGGCCCCTTTTTTAATGATGTTGATTTCGTCTCCACCACGAGGTCCGTGTTCGTGCTCCCAGATTTCGCCGGTTTTCTCGTTTAGGGTAAGGCCTTGCGGATTCCGGTGCCCGTAGGAATAGATAGCGTCTAACCCAGGTTTGCCAACAAATGGATTGTCCGATGGAATACTGCCATCGTCATTCAGACGGTAGATTTTACCCCCATCCCGGTTGATATCTTGCGGGTTGATATCCCGGTCGCCACGCTCGCCAATGGAAAAATATAAAAATCCTTGTTTGTCAAAGGCGATACGCGACCCAAAGTGATGTGCTTTAGTCGTGTTTGGTGTGGCCTTGTAGAGCACCTGAAGCTGATCCAGCGCATTCCCTTTAATTTTGGCGCGGGCAATAGCCGTGTGCGCACCTTCCTCAGGTCCTTCCGGGGAGGAATAGGTAAAATACAGCCATCCGTTTTTGGGGTAATCGGGATGTAATTTTAGATCTAACAAACCGCCCTGTCCGGAATTGAATACTGTGGGCACTCCCGAAATTTCGGTTTTCTTTCCGTCTTTAAATTTTATCAGCCTTCCTTCTTTTTCACTGATTAGCATACTGCCATCCGGTAGAAATTCCATCCCCCAGGGGTTGGTGAGTTTATCTACCACTAATTCTTCGCGTACCTCTTGTTTGGCGGGTAAGGTAGCCTGATTTTGAGAGGATTGTCCGCAGGCGGTTAGGGAGAAGAGGAAAAGGTAGCTAAGCGGCTTCAAAAAATTAAAGTTAGTCATCGGTTGAAAGTTTTATATGGAAAGTTTTTCCGGCTATAAAGATACTTAGAATAATCTACAGAAAAGATTTAGACAAGCACGCTGAGCTCTATATCACTTTCTTTTCTGAATTATTAAAAGTCGCTTTTCCAGAATTCAGTTTCAATAAATTTGGTTTGGTTACGGTTGCGATTTAGGGGTTGATCTAATCACCAATTAATAGGTTTGAAGTCGAACATTTGCGATAAAAATACAGGCTTGGGTAATAATTATCTCGTAATTTGCCCGTTTACCCAGACAATACAAGAGAAGGTATAGAAAGTTTAGTTGATTGTACCGTTCTCGTTCTTATCTATAATATCACATCAAATTTTAAATGAAATCCATTTCTTTTCACGCTTCTACTATTAGTCTTAGCACCTACTTCCGGAAATTTTTACTGATGGGAGTTCTAATTATAGTTTCTTGTTCCAAAGACAAAGGACTGGCAAACGGTAATTATATCACAAGCTTTAGTTTGCCCATTGGGGGTGAAATGGTGGACGGGATCATCAATCAGAGCAACAATAGTATTACCTTAAACGTAGTTGACGCCAATTTGAGTGCCTTACGTCCTACGGTTGCATTATCGGATGGGGCCATCATAGATCCGCTGCCAAACATACCTCAGGATTTTAATCAACCCGTTCGCTACACCGTAACGGCCGAAGATGGTACCGCCAGAGAATATGTGGTTCAGGTGAATAACACCATTTTAAAAACGGGAAATGCCATCACTGATTTTCAGCTGGAGGTAAATGGCGAGCAGATTTCCGGAGCGATTAATCAGGATGCGCAAACAGTGGTATTTAATCTTGTGGGTGCCCAGGTCAATGCTATGTTACCCACACTACAGATTTCACAGGGTGCAAGCGTTAACCCGGCTTCCGGGGTGGCCCAAGACTTTAGTGAACCTGTTACCTACACCGTTACTGCGGAAAATGGAACAACGCGTCAATATGCGGTTACGGTAAACAACCGACCGTTTAATTCTGAAAATTCCATCACCTCCTTTATGGTTGGTATTAATGGGGAATCCGTTACGGCCCGTGTAGATAATGACTCACGCAGTATTGCGTTTGAGACCGGATCCTTCAATATTTCCGCCTTAGCTCCGGAAATTGAGATATCTGAGTATGCAAGTATAAGCCCGGCTTCTGGAGAAACCGTAGACTTTACCCAGCCTGTAATATACACTGTAACTGCCGAAAATGGTGAGGTCGCTGAGTATACCGTTTCCATCAATGAAAAATATCAGGTAAATGCCTTTACACTGGTGGGGCCTCGTTATGGGGCTCAACTCCTTTTTGTTCGGGCAATGTTATATATCGATTTGGATTTTATGGACCCAACGGTTCCCGGCGCTTCACTCTTTTTGGATGATGGAGTAAATCAGATTCCACTTCCCTTATTGGAAACTACTAGTTATGAAAATCAGCGAATTATTTCACACCGCGTAAGTACTCGAATTCCTGATAATACCCCAACAAGCGCCGATTACAAAATTGTACTTCAATCTGGCGAACTGCGTATAGCGTCCGACTTTTTGATAGATGTACTGGCCGAAAATGCCCCTCGGATTATAAGCGTAAATCAGGACTCCTATGTGGAAGGGGATACCCTTATCGTTACGGGAGAAAACCTTACCGATTTTATTGGTGTGCCCTCGAATGCATCGTTCTACCTGTTTAATCCCGACGGCAATATTGTGGTCACGCTGAACCCTGAACAAACAGAGTATCAATTGCTGATGCAGGGTTCGTTCTCCCGTTCTGCGTTTTTTCCGTTTAACGCTACTACCCGAGACGTTATTTTTATGACTGCCGAACGCAGGATGGGTGATCAGATTACCATCAATGTGAATTAACGCTAAGCGAATATTTAAACCGCAATACTATGACCTTTAGACCCTCGCCTACCATATTATCCTATTTACGCATTGCATCATGTAGTTGTTCAATAATATTTTTAGGGTGTTCAAAAGATGGCGGTTCAAATAGCGAATCGAATCGCCCTCCCGGAGGTTTTTCGTTAATTCAGGTTCAGAACGGGGCGGAACAGGTGAGTTTATTGCCCGAATTGAGTTGGACCAAGTCTACGGACCCGGATGGCGATGCCGTTTCCTATCAATTATTACTTCAACAGGGTAATGCAGACCCTACCGCAGTTGTAGAGCGAGGAATTACAGCTACCCAATTCACCATTGCTAACCCATTGAAATTTAACACGCTGTATTCGTGGAAGGTAATTGCAGAAGATGGTAAAGGAGGTAAATTCAACAGTGCTGTATTTTCTTTTACGACGCGTGCCAATGCCGCTCCCACCTCTTTTAATCTTCTTGAGGTTATGGACCAGTCCAGCGGTGTTTCACTTAGACCCGAATTGAGTTGGGAGGCTGCTTCGGACCCCGATGGAGATGTAGTGAGTTACGCAGTATTGCTCGATTCGGATTCCGATATCCCAACGACCCGTATTGCCGAAAATCTATCTGAGAATAAACTCACATTGACGGAGGACCTGGAATACCTGACCGAATATGCCTGGCGTGTGTTGGCTACAGATAGTCAGGGAAATGAAACGGCCAGCCAGATTTATCGTTTTACAACCCTTGGCTTTCGAGAAACGAGGGTTACCAGCGAGGCAGCGTTCTCAACCCGATCGGAGCATTCCTTGTTGGAATTTCAGGGAAAACTTTGGGTTTTTGGTGGGTATCACGCTTCCAATAATGGAGTCAATGGCGGGTTGCTTAACGACGTGTGGTCTACTGCCGATGGCGTAACCTGTTACGAAGAGGTTTCAAACGATTCACCTACTTCATTTACGCCCAGAACCAATCATGCGTCGGCCGTATTCCAGGATAAAATCTGGATTTTTGGTGGGGGCGATCAAACCGGAATTCTAAATGACATCTGGTCTAGTCCGGATGGGGTGAATTGGACGTTGGAAACAGAAAATGCCGCATTCTCCCCCAGGTATGCGCATACCGCAACGGTATTCGATAGAAAATTATGGATAATAGGAGGAGAGGACGGTGTCTATGAATCTAATGATGTGTGGTCAAGTCCGGATGGGGTAAACTGGACGTTGGAAACGGATAATGCCGCCTTTCCCGCCCGCTACCATCACACCAGTGTGGTATTTCAGGATCGGATGTGGGTGATTGCCGGAATTAATTCGGTACAGGGAAGCGGTTTTGGAGATTTAAACGATGTCTGGTCTAGTGCCGACGGCATAAACTGGACATTAGAGACTATTAATGCCCAATTTTTACCTCGGAGAGGCCACTCGAGCGCAGTGTTCCGGGGTCGGATTTGGGTGATTGCCGGAAATCTCAGAAATGATCTTTGGTCTAGCACAGACGGTAAAATCTGGAAGGAAGAGACCGAGGTAATCAATTTCTCGGGACGTGGCTACCAGCCCGCTGAGGTCTTTCAGGATAAGCTTTGGATCGTAGGCGGTTGGGCCGGGAGTTTACTCAACGATGTGTGGTATTTTGATTGATTTGACTGGCTAGCTCGCTTTGCTCGCGTGATCCAGGGTGGGGGTGTTGCTCAAGAAAAGCCAGACCAGGCGAACGCCTAGACCGACTTTTTTCATTTCCCTTACTGCTTTCGAAAGCGAGCTTTTTTTGAAGTAAACTGGATTACGCTCGCCTTGCTCGCGTGATCCAGGGTGGGGGTGTTGCTCAAGAAAAGCCACACAGCCAAATGGCTGTGTATGCTTTTTTGTTTCCTACCAACGCTCAAATAAATTTGGCGTTGTCCGAAAACAAAAAAGCCAACGCTTTCGCGTTGGCTTTTCTTGGTCGGGATGACTGGATTCGAACCAGCGACCACTTGCACCCCATGCAAGTACGCTACCAGACTGCGCCACATCCCGAATATCTAGTTGAAACGTATATCCAACTTAATATTTAGACAATTTCAAACTGTAAAGAACGTAAACAAAAATAATTTGTTTCTAGCGACCATCCCGCCTAAGGCGGGATACGCTACCAGGCTGCGCCACATCCCGAGTTAATTTTCACTCAAGTACCTTCTGATTCCTCGTTTTTTGATTTTTAGTTCTAATTGCATTGCAATTGCTCTGTTTTCACATGGAAAAGTACGAACCAAATTCCAAGGGATACCTTTGGAGGTAAATTTATTTCTTCCATTATTATGTTGTTCAAGTCGCGTTTCTAATTGACTCGTGCATCCAACATAATATTTGGATAATTTCAAACTATAAAGAACGTAAACAAAAATCATTTGTTTCAAGCGACCATCCCGCCTCAGGCGGGATACGCTACCAGGCTGCGCCACATCCCGAAATGAGGAGGCAAATATAAAACAATCAAAAAGATTTGTTCAAAAAGAATTTGCTTAAAAAATACGGAATACGATTTTTGAATTTAATTCTTAATTACATTGAACGTGTTAGCAATCGAAGCGCGCCTTTTGCCGTCCGATGGGTAATATAGGTAAGGGATAAGGAGAGGTTTTTAAAGAATCCATATCCTAGGTTTTTTCTGATTCTAAATGCCTCCATTACCTGGAGGGGAATGCTACTTAATTTACCGGAAATACCTCCCGTTTCAAAAACAGCGAGTGTCTGTTGAGTGAATGTAAATTTGACTTGTTGATGGAGTAAACGCAAAAAGAAATCTTTATCTCCCAGAATTTTATAGTTGCAATTAAAACTTCCGAACTGGTCATAGATTGCTTTACTAACGAAAGTGGCAGGATGATTTATTACCATAAAACCTGGTAAACGTTTTAAAAAGCGTTCATCACGCTTAATTAGCTGTTTTCGATTCCTTTTGCGATCCCACTTCAGCATATTTCCAGTTAGAACATCCCCTTCAAATTCACGCGCAATTTTAAGTGCTCCGGAGGTGTAAGTATCACCTCCATTCAGAATGCCAATTAAGTCTCCGTTGGCTAGGTTAATACCTTTGTTCATTGCATCGTAAATTCCTTGGTCAGGCTCGGATATATAATGGGTTATTTTGTTTCGATATTTCTGAATAATACTTGTTGTTTTATCGCTAGATCCTCCATCAATGACTATGAATTCATCCTCAGGCTCTAGTTGAAAGATTACACTTTGTAGGGTTTCTTCTATAGAATCTTCTTTATTTAGGACAATGGTAATTATACTCAGGGTGGACATTAATGCGAAGTATCTTTAGGTTTTATAGTTAAATGTCAACATAAGCGCTATTAAAATTTACTACCTGTGCTGCGATTTGTCTAACAACCAAAATATACTTACCCTGAATATTTGATTTATTAGTTTTTACAAACATTTCATTTTACTGTATGAATTGCACTTGAACTTCGAAAATTTTACGTTTATAGGGGATTTAAGTTTAGTCCAATGGCCTTCAAAAATTCACTTTTGTTCTAAGAGCATAGGATTGGTGTTAAAAATGTAGAATCCGATTAAACATTTAGCCCGGACTTGCATCTAATGTGGTAAATTGCATTATAACTGATGGTAAACAACATCTTTTTTAGCTAATCAAAACCAACTATGCGACTTAGAAAACTTTTACTTTTAGGTATTGTGCCCTTAATAGCACTTTCCTGTAAAAATGAACCGCCCCAACTGGCGGCTAATGAAAAACCTGATGACAATCGGTTTACGAAGATTACCCTTACAGAGGGCATGGATGAGCCCATGGCCATGGAATTTTTACCCGGTGGCCGCATCATTATTGTGGAGCGCAAGGGTGGGGTTAAAATCTTTGATGAAGCCAGCGGTAGGATGACCTTGGTCACTACCATTCCGGTGAATACGAAATACACCAATAAAGAAGGGCGTACCCGGGAGGCCGAAGAAGGCCTAATGGGTGTGGTAGCCCACCCGGATTTTGAGCAAAATCATTGGATTTATTTGTATTACGCAGATCCGGACGATAGCAAGCATGTTTTGGTACGTTGGGAATTAAACGACTATACATTGGATCCTGCTTCTAAAACTGTAGTTCTTGAAATTCCAACACAGCGTGAAGAGTGCTGCCATACCGGCGGTGGAATGGTGTTCGACGATGAAGGCAATCTCTTTTTGACTGTTGGAAACAATACCGTAAACCCGCGTACCGGTTCTTCTAATCTGGATGACAGACCCGGATATGAAAATAATGACGACCAACGCGCTCCCGGTAATACTAATGATTTGAGGGGTAAAATTCTGAGGATTCACCCCGAGCCTGAGGGCGGATATACAATACCGAAAGGCAACCTTTTCCCGGAAGGTACTGAAGGTACCCGTCCCGAAATCTATACCATGGGACACCGCAACCCGTGGCGGGTAACCCGGGATTCCAAGACCGGCTACATTTATTGGGGCGAGGTTGGCCCCGATGCCAATGTGGATTCGGTTTGGGGACCTCGTGGATATGACGAATTTAACCAGGCCAAAGGCCCTGGCTTTTTTGGTTGGCCGTATTTTATTGCAGACAATCAGCCCTACAATCAGTTAGATGCGGATACCGGAACGTACGGAGAACCGTTTGATCCCAATCACGTGGTGAACAATTCCCGGAACAATACTGGTTTAAAGGAATTACCGGGTCCTCCGGTGCCTGCCTTTATTTATTATCCCTATGGTCCTTCCGAGAAATTTCCACTGGTTGGGAGCTCTGGAAGAAGTGCAACCGGTGGTCCTGTGTATCGCCGGGAAGATTTTCCAAATGCAGAACGTCCCTTCCCGGCCTACTACGAAGGGAAATGGCTCATTATCGATTTTATGCGGGACTGGATTATGAGCGTTACCATGGATGAAAACGGGGATTATGTAAGCATGGAGCGCTTTGCACCAACGCTAAACTTTAGTGCGGCTATCGATATTAAATTTGCCCCATCGGGGGATCTTTATATTTTGGAGTATGGCGACGCCTGGTTCCGCAAAAATGCGAATTCCCGATTGGTAAAACTTGAGTATAACGGCGGAAATCGGAAGCCTTTGGTGGCGGCCTCTGCCAATGTTACCTCCGGTAAGGTGCCGCTTTCCGTGGAATTAAGTTCAGTAGGTACTATGGATTTTGATTCCTACGACAGCGATCTGGATCTTGCCTGGAACATTACCTCTGAAAATGGGTATAACAAAACCATTAAAGGAGCTGCTCCGGAATTGGAGCTTACAGAACCGGGCGTATATCAAGTCACGTTAACGGTAAAGGATTCCTATGATGCCACCAACAGTGAATCGTTCGAAATTGTAGCGGGTAATGAAGCTCCAACAGTGTCGGTAGACCTTAGTGGTGCAAATCGTACGTTCTATTTTGGGGCCTCCCAATTGTCGTATTCCATTTCTGTGGAAGATACCGAGGATGGTAGTACTGCCACAGGAGCCATTAAACCAGAGGAGGTGGCTATAACGTTTGATTATATCCCACAAGGTTTTGACCCAATTGAGGTGGCCGCAAATCAGGTGGGTGCGGAGATGCTGGCTGTTGATGCAATTGCCCGTAACTTAATTGAAACCAACGATTGTAAATCGTGTCACCAGTATAAACAAGCTTCCATTGGACCAAGTTACGAAACCGTAGCTGGTGCCTATCCCAATACGCCCGAAACCATCCGTGACCTGGTTGGTAAGGTGATAAACGGAAGCAGCGGGGTTTGGGGCGAGCACGCCATGGCGGCCCACCCGGATCTTAGCGAAGCCGATGCTGAACGTATGGTACGCTATATTATGAGTTTACTGGAGGATAAGCCTACGGTAACTAATTTAGCCCTTGCCGGAGTGATAAATCCTCAGGTACCCAAAGGTGAAGATGGTAGTGGTGTATTTTTGTTACGAGCGGCCTATGCCGATAAGGGGGCAGATTTAAAGTCTTTATCTGGTGAGGATGTGGTAGCCCTGCGGAATCCTGTGGTCTATCCTCAGGAGGCTAATGTGGCGGTAAACACCCAATTGCTCACCACCCCAAGAACGAATTTCTTTATGCTTAGTCCTTCTTCTAATGTAGGTTATTGGGCTATGGATTTAACCGGAGTAGATAGTTTGGAGGTTTTTGTTCAAACCAGCCCAAGAAATGGTGCTTTAGGTGGAGTGCTTGAGGTACATCTGGATGCGCCTGATGGACCATTGGCAGGTACTACTGGTACATTTGCTCCTGAGGAATTTAATATGCGGGGTATGTTTGGCGCTCCTCCGCCAACCACTCCAGAAGAAATTAAAGCACGTCGCCGGATGGGCTCTCAAACCCTATCGGTAGATTTAAGTGGTGTTAACGGGATACATGATGTTTATCTGGTTTTCCGTAATGCCGATGCTGCGGAAGGACGGGTAATTACTTCCTTACGTGAGGTGGAATTTTACGGGGGTAACTAAAAAATAGGATGTTCCAACATTGAAGTGTAATGCAAATTAAGGATGGCCAAATACGAGATTTTTTCATTTGGAAAGGTCTTACCCTATCTCGTATTTCGCCTTCCTGTTTCGGGATGTAGCGCAGTCCGGTAGCGTACTTCGTTCGGGACGAAGGGGTCGCAGGTTCAAATCCTGTCATCCCGACTAAGCAAAAAAACGGTTTGCGAAAGCAAACCGTTTTTCTATTTGTACGGAGGGCATGTCTAGGATCGTCGTGCCTAAGCGCGAAAATGCTTAAGGGGAGTCGCAATAATAATTGCGTAAACAGTCTTCCTAAATAAAGATAAAAGCGCGATAGCCCTTTTGGTTTTTCTATTTGCACGGAGGGCTTCACGGTATTAGTACCTAGAGAAAAATTAAATCAAAACATCTAAAATCTTACCTCCCCATCCTCGGACTCCTTGTTTAAAAAATTCACCAAAATTTTAAGTTTAAACCTTGCTTTTATATCAATCCAAAAATGCTTTAGACCAGGTTATTGATTGGTTTTAAATTTAATTTGTGATATAGAAAGTGCCTTAGATAACTCGTGGTTAATTGAGTACAGGTTTCTGCTGTGGTACATTGAGGTGAATGAATGGCATTGGCAAGTTGGGAATTCGGGTGAATTTTGGGTGGGTTCAGTTAATGTTTTGTTAACGAAAATCTAGCATTAAGATGCATTGATTTATTATATATTAGATTGCAATTTCCCGGTAAAAAAATGAGTTGTTCCCCAAGAACCCTTATTCATAAAATAAAAAGTGGAGACCAGGAGGCCTTTGCCGACTTGTTTAAACGCTATTATACCGGTCTTTGTGCTTATTCTTGCCGCTATGTAGGACGTTATGACCTGGCGGAGGATATCGTATCAGAAACTTTTCACAAAATTTGGCAAAAAAGGGAAGAATTGAATATACATTATTCGATAAAATCTTACCTCTTTCAGGCCGTGACTAACAATTCATTACTGTATCTCCGAAATGTAAAGCAGGAAGAAAATCTCGAAGATTTTCATTTAGAATTAGAAAGTAAAAGTAGTGCTGGGGCTGCGGGTTCTCTTTATGTGGCGGACCAAGAGGTGTTAATTCAGGAGCTTAGTCAAAAAATCGAAGCGGTAATTAATAAATTACCACCACAACAACAAACCGCTTTTAGATATAAAAGGTTTGAGGGCAAGAAGAATAGGGAAATTGCCGAAGAAATGGGGATTGCAGTAAAAACCGTAGAAATGCACCTTGCTAAGGCAATGCTTTTTATGCGGTCGAATTTTAAAGAATACCTTCCACTGGCATTACTAATCTTGGGCTGGAAATAATTTAATCAACGGGAGCCGATACTTTAAGCAAATTCCGTTTCACACGTACTCAGCAAATTTGGATTTAATTTAAATTCGAATACAGGGTTTTTTATGTGGGATGCATCTTACTTGTGACCAAGTATTCGATATGCATCAAAATAACGCGATACATACCAAAATCATCCGACTGTTTAACGGGGAGGCCTCACCTGCCGAAAAACAAGAAATACAAGATTGGATGGATTCGGATGAGGCGAATCTAAAATTTTATTCCGACCTAAAGCAGATTTGGTTTTCTAATAATGAAACGGGAGCGAACCAAGATCCGAAAGTAGAAGCCGCGTTTTTATCGTTTAAGAGAAGATATCTTGATACAGAGCCAAAGGTTAGGGTTTTTAGATTTAGAAACACCTTAAAATATGCGGCAATTCTTTTACTGTTTCTGGCCTTGCCTGGCGTTTTTTTACTTGGAAGATTTTCACATACGGATGAACCGACTTCAACTACAGTTACCTGCGCCTTTGGAGATAAATCTACCGTTACCTTACCCGATGGCTCGTTGGTTTATTTGAATTCGGGAAGCACTCTAACTTTTGATAATGATTTTAAGGGAGAATTTCGTAGGGTATATCTCGAGGGCGAGGCCTATTTCTCGGTAGCAAAAAATAGGGACATTCCATTTATAGTTCGGGCTGCTGAAATTAAGGTAGAAGTACTAGGTACCGAGTTTAACATAAAGGCGTATCCGGAAGAAAATGATATTTCGACCACTCTTGCTGAGGGAAGCATTCGAATTTCAAGTTCTAAAGAAGAAACACTTATGAAGCCCAACCAAAGGATTGTATTTAGTAAACAAGATAAAAAAATGAGTTTAACCAACCTCAGCGATATTTCTTCTGAAACCGGGTGGAAAGAAGGGCGATTGGTGTTCAGAAATGAATCCCTTGAGGATTTAGAGGTGAAGTTGGAACGTTGGTTTGATGTCGACGTTGAATTTGCAGATGAGGCCGTGAAGAAACGAAAGTTTACGGGTATCCTGGAACGCGAAAGTATTTTGGAAACCATCTCCTATTTTACCTACACTCAAAATGTGGGCTATTTTATAAATGAAAATCAAATTACATTCTATTCTAAATAACTAACTAAATCAGCCAATGAGGAATAAATACTAAAAAAAAGAGGAAGTGTTCCAGCACTTCCTCTTGGTTCTAATTAAACCGCAGTTTAATCAAAAAATTATTCAAAATTATGAATTTAAAACGAATTCTTCGTTGTCCAAAACGGAGCGAAGTTACCAACTGTATGGGCAAAAAGAAATTTACCCTTTTTCTTTTGCTCATCCTCACCGGCCAGACCTATTCTTTTCTTTGGTCACAGTCCGACAAAATCAATTTGGATTTAAAAGAATCCTCATTACTCGAATTATTTTCAGAAATAGAAAAAAATAGTGATTATCGTTTTTTCTATAGTAATGATGAGATTGATGTAAAACAGACCATTACCATTAATGCGCAACAGGAAGAAATAGGTGAGATTCTCCGAAAAACATTTTCTAATCTTCCCTATGTATTTAAAGAGTTAAGGAATAAAATAATCTTGGTTGAATTCAAATCAGAATCAGCCACAACGGAACAAAAATCCTTAACCGGAATCGTAAGAGATGAATTTGGAGAGCCTTTACCCGGTGTTTCAGTTGTCGTAAAAGGCACGAATACGGGAACTATAACCGACTTCGAGGGAAATTACAGCCTCATGAATGTGTCTGTTGGAGACGTATTGCAATTTTCCTATATCGGGATGAAAACCCAAGAGATTCCAGTTGGTAATCAGAACATTATCAATATTTCTTTGGTTTCTGATGCCATTGGTTTGGAGGAGGTTGTCGCGGTAGGTTATGGTGTTCAAAAAAAGGCCACACTTACTGGAGCAGTGGTCGCCGTGGGAGGTACTGAAATTGTTCAATCTAAAAATGAAAATGTCAAAAATATGCTCACCGGTAGGGTGGCAGGGTTAAATGTGGTACAGACAAGCAGTGAACCTGGTGCGTTCTTAACACAATTTAATCTGCGGGGGATGGGAAATCCGCTTATTGTAATTGATGGAATTCCAAGAGATAATCTTGAGCGCTTGGATGCTAATGATATTGAAAGTATTTCAGTTCTAAAAGATGCATCTGCTGCCATTTATGGGGTAAGGGCAGCAAATGGTGTTATTTTGGTAAATACCAAACGCGGTTTAAACACAGAAAATAAGCCAACGCTTACCTACAATTCCAACTATACCTGGCAATATACCTCCGGACTTCCGAGAACTGTAAATGGGCTCGATTTTCTAATTATGTCTAATGAAAAAGGAATGAATAATCCTTTAGGCGGCAACTGGGCATATCCTCAAGAATTAATTGATGAATATGCAAATGGTACTAGAAAATCTACGGATTGGTGGAATGAAACCATTCGTGAGGGAGCTCCAATTGTAAGTAACAACCTAAACGTATCGGGAGGAAGTGATCGTACCAAGTATTATTTCAGTTTTGGAAACTTTTACCAAGAAGGTATTTTTAAATCAAATGATTTTGATTACAAAAGATATAACCTGCGCTCGAATATTTCGTCTCAGATTACCGATAACTTAACGCTTACGGTTAATTTAAACGGAATTTCAGATAAAAAAGGAGCGGCCTCAACAAGTTCGAGCGATATCATTTATGCCATGTGGAGGCAGTATTCAATTGCCCCGGTATATGCAAACGACAATCCAATATATTACGCGAGACCCGATGCTAAAGACAATCCCGTACAAACTTCTCGAATTAGTGAAGTTGGATATAACAATATTAGTAAAAAGTGGTTCCAATCCCTGGTATCATTAGAATACAAGGCACCGTTTTTAAAAGGATTATCTACCAAAGCATCTTTGAACTACGATTATAATCAGAATACAGGGAAAAATTATCCAAAAGCATATACGTATTATGAGTTTGAGCCGATTACAGAAGCGTATCAGGCCATACTTATAAATTCACCTACGACTTTAACCCGTTCATTCACAGAAAATACCTCATTGCTCTATCAATTTCAATTGAACTACGAAAATACGTTTTCGGAGGTGCATAATGTGAAGGTTACGGGTGTAGCTGAGGGCGTTAAAAAGGAAGGTGATGGATTTTTTGCGAAGCGCGAATTTGCCATTGACGTGGATGAACTTTTCGCAGGTAATGAGGAAAATCAAATCGGTAATCAATTTACAGGCGACCGCTACCGATATGCTACAATGTCGTATGTGGGCCGACTAAACTACGACTATGCAGGGAAATATTTGCTAGAAGCCTCATTCCGTTACGACGGCTCTTCCAAATTTCCAGCTTCCAACCGATGGGGATTTTTCCCTGCGGTTTCTGGAGGGTATAGAATTTCCCAAGAATCATTTTGGAAGAACAGTCGTTTTCTAAGTCATATTGATAATTTAAAAGTTAGGGCATCCCACGGTATTTTAGGAGATGATCGCGTTTTAGATTATCAATTCATTTCCGGCTACAGTTATCCTGCCTACGTAATTGCGCACAATGGCACCCCGATTCCAGGAGGATATTTTTATAACGGAACCTATGTAAATGGAATTCAAAGTACCGGGATTCCAAATAATTCCATTACCTGGTATGAATCCAAGATGTCTAACATCGGATTAGATGTTAGTGCCCTGGAAGGTTTAATTGGAGGGTCTTTAGATGTATTCTCGAGGAAACGATCCGGTTTACTAGCAACCAGTAATGCTATTTTGCCGGGTACCGTAGGCGCCGATTTACCACTGGAGAACTTAAATTCTGATCGTGCTTATGGTTTCGAACTGCAATTGACCCATGCAAATAAAATTGGTGAATTTGCCTATAATGTATCGGGTAATCTGTCTGTTGCAAGAACAAAGAATGATTTTGTGCAACAATCCCCATATAGGAATTCATACCTTAACTGGAGAAATAATTTAAATGACAGATATAATAATATTTGGTGGGGTTATGGAGCCGGAGGTCAATTTACTTCCTGGGATCAAATTGCTGAATTCCCGGTAAGTACGGCCAGACAACTACCAGGCGATTATTATTACGAGGATTGGAATGGTGATGGTTTTATAGACGACAAGGATATTCATCCAATTGGTTACAATAGCCAGCCCATGTTAAATTTTGGGCTAAACCTCAACATGAGTCTAAAAGGCTTCGATTTGAATATTCTTTTCCAGGGAGCATCCATGAGTAATGTCGAGTATAATAGCATACTCCGGACGCCATTTTGGGGATTTCAAAGTGCTCCGATTACTCGATTTTTGGATAGATGGCGACCCATCGACCCAAATGCAGATCCGTACGATCAATACACCACTTGGACCAGCGGTGTGCATCCGATGATGGGTTCTGCCTCGCCAGCTTTAGGTTCCGCTGCCAATATGGAAAATGGCAAGTACGTACGGCTCAAAAATTTGGAGTTTGGCTATACAGTTTCGGAGAAATTTGGTTTAAAGCGGGCTGGTATCGATTACCTCAGATTCTATCTGAATGCATATAATTTACTGACTTTTTCACCCCTCGATTATGTAGATCCCGAGCATCCCTCCGGAGATGAATATCTGTATCCTTTGAACAGGACCGTATCTCTTGGATTGAATTGCAAATTCTAAAATCTGGAAATGATGAAAAAACATATATATATTCTATTATTTATCCTGGGAATTTCCATGAATTCTTGTCAGAATTTGGAAATTCCACCAAGCAATGTGCTTACCAATGAAAGTGTGTTTTCCACCAGAAGCGGGGTGGAGGCTTATGTCGCCAAAATGTACAGAGATCTTCCACTCGAAGATTTCTTATGTAGTTCCAATAAAGCCAAAGGTTGGAATAATATAGATGGATCATCTGGTTTTGGTACTTGGGCCGGTCTAACCGGCGAGGCCATCGGTCACAGTGTTAAAAGCCAAACCCATTTGGATTGGTGGACAGAAGGTTACAAGATGTTACGGGAAATAAACCAATTCATTGAGACCCTTCCGGAATTTGCTCAGAGTCATCCCCAGGAAGATATCAATCAATGGTTGGGAGAAGCCTATTTTATGAGGGCTTTTGCCTATCACACCATGGCTATTAGATATGGGGGAGTGATTATTGTTAATGATGTATTGACCTATCCGAATGCAAACGGGGATATTTCTGAATATATGATTGCCCGTAGTTCTGAGGAAGCCACTTGGGATCAGATTGCATCCGATTATGATATGGCTATTGAACTCTTGGGTGAGAATAGTCTAAGAAGTAGAGCCAATAAATATGTGGCTGCAGCCTATAAATCAAGGTCGATGCTGTTTGCGGCTTCAATTGCGAAGTACAATACAACTTCTCATTTCGACACGCGAGATCAAACCCGGTTATGTGGTATTCCGGATACCAGAGCTGCAGACTTCTATTTAGAAGCGTATAATGCGGCTAAAATGTGTGAAGCGAAATACCAGCTTTATATGGGAGATTGGGCTGCCGGTGATCCAGAGGCCATATTTAAAAATTTTCAAAATATTCATCAATATCCGGATAACGGTGAATCGATCCTAATCCGTGAATATCAATATCCCACCTATGTGCACTCGTTTGATGCCTTAAATTCCCCGCTTCAGTTTAGAATTGGAGGAGTCGCTTCAACTACCTGCCCCACAGCGGAGTATGTTGCCCTTTTTGACGGATTGGATATAGATGAAAATGGTGATCTGAATTTTCTTGATGCGAATGGAAATTATATAATGTATGATTACGCCTTCCAACCTTTCGAAAACATCGAACCCAGAGGCCGAGCAACAGTGCTTCTTCCTGGTGATACATTTTGGTTTAATCAACCTCTCGAAGTTTGGAGAGGTATTTACACCGGAGAAATTGCCGGTGGGGTCAGTAAATTTCTTCCCAGGACCTCGCTCTCTAAATATTCAACAGTTCCTGATATTATTAGTTCAGCGAATACTACCGGGATAAATAGTTATACGCTAGAAACCGGAGAAGTAACCACCAATAGCGGCAGAAGTGGATCCTTTAACAGTGAAGGATATGGCTCTAAAACCGGATTTGAATTACGCAAAAATCTGAATATCAATATCGCGGAGGGTATGAATTTTAGATACCTATCGGAACAGGATTGGATTGATATGCGGTATGCAGAGGTGATGTTAATTAGAGCAGAAGCGGCTTTCGAATTGAATAGTCTCGGTCAAAATGGAGCAGATTATTTAAATGATGCCTTCACGATGATTAATGAGATTAGAAATCGTGCCGGAGCAGTTTTATTAAATAACCAAGGCGAGCTTTCTTTGGAAGCGATACGTAAGGAGAGATTAAAGGAACTTGGTTTTGAAAACAAGTATTACTGGGATTTAGTGCGCTGGAGAACCTACGACAAGGAGCAGTCCTCAGCCCGCAGATATAGTAATGCTTTTGCCTTTAGGGTTTCAAAAAATGGGAAATGGATATATGACCTTAAATACTCGGAAAATACGGGGTATAACTTTACATTTAAGCCTTCTTGGTATTATATGCCCATTCCTGAAGATGAAATTGGAAAAAATACGAACCTTGTTCAAAACCCCATTTAGTTCTGGATTTAATACTTAGAAAAATGAAAAATAATATTATTTATTCATTGGTTGTAGGATTCACACTATTCTTGTCTTCCTGTAGCCTGGATGAAATCGATAATTATAATCTTCCGGATGCAACCCTTCAGGGAGAGGTTACCGATTTGGATGGAAATCCGCTATTTGTAGAATCCGGAGATGGAATTCGCATCAAATTGATGGATTATGGTTGGGACGAAAATCCGGAACCATTATATCTGAATGTCAAAAAGGACGGGACTTACATCAATACCAAGGTGTTTTCCAGTACGTATGATATCGTAGCCGAAGGGCCTTTTGTTCCCCTAGTTCAAACGGATAGCGATGGCAACATTCTCGTAGATAAATCTCAAAAAGGGGTTGAGGTAAGCGGAATGACTCGTGTTGATTTTCGTGTTGAACCCTTCTTAAAGGTGGAGTGGGAAGGAGAACCCACATTCGAAAATGGCATAATGACGGCAAATTTCCGTGTAAGTCGAGGTACAAGCGATCCCGATTGGCAGCTCGATTTGTACGATATTGGCTTGTTCGTATATACCACCGAGTACGTAGGTGAGAGCTACTACGACTCCAGAATAAGTTCAAAACTTGTTGGAGCAGATGCCACTAATTTGATCGACCAGAGTGGTTCAATGAGTACCTTGGCAACATTTCCTATGCTAGGTGGTCATACCTATTATGTACGGGTGGGAGCTCGTTTAAACTACGCTGCTAATTTTGGAGCCGGCTATCTGTACAACTACGCCGAAACCAAAAAAGTGGTAGTGCCTAATTACTAAGCGTTAATCTGCGTAAAGCTGTCCAAAAGGAGCTGGCGTCGGGTCGGAGGTGAAATTTCCGCAAAAACATCTTTAAAGATGGACCCATGCACTTTTTGGGCAGCTTTTAATACTCTGGTAACCCGTGAGTAGCATTTAATGCTGAACTAAGAATTGTATTGCTGATACGTGCAATTTGCGCAATAGAAAATATAAAAAAGGATTGTTTAAATAATGAAAACATTTAAAAGTTGCCTCGTTTTAGGTTTCGGATTTCTGATGTCCCTTGTTGGCTATAGTCAGAATCGAATAGAAACGCCCTATTTCTTTATTCAGATTTCGGACACACAATTCGGAATGTTCACCAATAATAGGGAGTTTTCCAAGGAAACGGAGTTGTACGAGGCTGCCGTTCAAAAGATTAATCGGTTAAAGCCGGATTTCGTAATAATAACAGGAGATCTGGTAAACAAACCGTCGGATACGTTGCAGATTACTGAATTTAAGCGAATTACAGCTCAGTTTGATAATGCTATTCCCGTTCATTTTGTGCCCGGAAATCACGATGTAAATCTTATACCCGACAGTTTAAGTTTGCGCTTTTTCGAAGAAAATCAGGGTCCCGACAAGTTTTCATTTGAGCATAAAGGTTCGCGTTTTATTGGTATAAATTCAAGCATAATAAAGGCAAAAGTTCCGGTTTTTGAGCAGCAACAAAAGACGTGGTTAGAGCAAGAGTTGTTAACTAGTAAACACAATGATCATATTATGATCTTTTGTCATTATCCCTTTTTTATTCATGAATTTAACGAAGTAGAGAGCTACTCTAATATTGGAATTCGAGAACGCGCAATTTACTTAGACCTGTTTGCCGAATTTGGCGTTGATGCCATTTTTGCAGGTCATTTGCACGATAATGCTACAGGAACCTACAAGGACATGCAGTTAATTACCACCAGTGCCCTTGGTAAACCCTTAGGAGATGCTCCCTCGGGTGTTAGAATAGTAAAGGTCTATGCCGATAAAATTGAGTCCAGGTATTACGGCTTGGATCAGATTCCGGAAATTGTTTTGTTCGAAAAATAATTGCAGTTGCATCCGTATATTCCTGGTTTGATTTACGCATCTCAGCTCTAATAGTTTAAATCTCAAATTTGATTTTTTCAAGGATTACAATCCCCGAATATTCCGGGGACTGTCTTTTGTGTTTAATTTAAGGGGAATAAGGAGGCCAATAGCCTCCTTATTTTAATTTGAAATTCAACGGTGGAAATCGCAAGCCTTTGGTGGCTGCCTCTGCCAATGTTACCTCCGGTAAGGTGCCGCTTGGCGTGGAATTAAGTTCGGTAGGTACTATGGATTTTGATTCCTACGACAGCGAGCTGGATCTTGCCTGGACCATTACCTCTGAAAATGGGTATAACAAAACCATTAAAGGAGCTGCTCCGGAATTGGAGCTTACAGATCCGGGTGTATATCAAGTCACCTTAACGGTAACAGATTCCTACGATGCAACCAACAGCGAATCGTTCGAAATTGTGGCAGGAAATGAGGCTCCTTCGGTTTCGGAAGACCTGTCCGGCGCCAATCGAACCTTTTATTTTGGAGCATCGGAACTACCGTATGCCATAGAAGTTAAGGATACTGAGGACGGCAGCAGTGCCTTCGGTTCAATAAAACCTGAAGAGGTGGCGGTAACCTTTGATTATATTCCTCAAGGTTTTGATCCAATAGAAGTTGCGGCTAATCAGGTTGGAGCAGAAATGTTGGCGGTGGATGCCATTGCCCGTAATCTTATTGAAAGCAACGATTGTAAATCGTGTCACCAATACAATCATGACCGGAGTAGATCGCTTAGAGGTATTTGTTCAAACTAGCCCTAGAACCGGTGCGCTAGGAGGTACTGTTGAATTGCGACTTGATGAACCCGATGGCCCAGTGGTAGGTACCTCAGGAACTATATCTCCCGTTGAATTTGACATGCGAGCTATGTTTGGTGCTCCGCCGGCCACTACTCCGGAGGAGATAAAGCAACGTCGCAGAATGGGATCGCAAGGGGTGAAAATCGTCTTAGATTCGGTTTCCGGGGTACACGATGTGTACTTGGTATTTCGCAATGCTGAGGCCTCGGAAGGACGCGTAATTTCTTCCCTGAGCGAGATTGAGTTCTACGGGAGTAAATAAGTTTGGAATTTTTGAAACAGGCCTCATATCATAATTAGATACAAGGCAAAAAATCATTACCCCTAATGATTTGGAAAATTCCCGACAAGGATTCAAAGCACAGTGCTCCCGTTATCGAGGTAAACTTTTAAAAGAAAGATGTATGTTAAAATAGTTTACTAATGGATTTGGCAGAACTTTTAGGGTGGTGAAAAAGATATACATTGCCTTGGGTTCAACTGTTTTCCAACAATAAAGCGTACATTTAGTTTTGCATAATTTCTTTCTATGTATTGCGTTCAAGACAGGCCCTTTTCTCTTTTTCGATTCATTTTTTGGAGTACGTTTCTTTTGCTATTTAACCCTGTAGCAGCTCAAGATAGTGCTGTCGCAAATGATGAGAAAATAGCAACTACTGAAGAAGCTAGAGTTTCCACTAAAGAGTTGCAGGGATTCAATACCTTTTTGATTTCCGTTCCCAGGATAGCGGTAAAAACGGCCTTAGGTCACCTTCCCCGATTGCCTCGATATATAGAAGGGGAATATAGGGATGGGATAAAGGGACCCAAGGTACGGGTGTTGTGGCCGGCTCCAGAAGATAATTTGGAGGTGTTGCAGGTTGGAACCTACGAAGTGGTTGGAAAAATTGCAGGTTCGGACCTTGTACCGGTAGCCCAAATTGAGGTGGTAGCCGAAACGGTAGTCGATACGCCTCAGAAGCAGTTAGTTCCTTTCCAATTAGGCCAGGTTACACTAAATCCAGACAGTCAGGGAAACCCAACCCAATTTATCCGAAACCGTGATAAGTTTTTAAACACCTTAAACCAAACCAACCCGGACGCCTTTTTGTATATGTTTCGGGATGCTTTTGGCCAGCCGCAGCCCGATGGCGCATTCCCGTTAGGGGTATGGGACAGCCGAGATACCAAATTACGAGGCCATGCCACGGGTCATTACCTGTCTGCCCTTGCACAGGCCTATGCCGGATCTGGTTTTGATCCTACCCTGCAAGCCGATTTTGAGCAAAAGATGTCCTATACGGTTCAGGTGCTCTACAACCTTTCACAGCGGTCCGGAAAACCTTTTGGGGAACACGGCCACGCGGTGAGCGATCCGGCTCAAGTACCTATGGGCCCGGGTAAAGCAGAATTTAACTCGAACCTCACCGAGGAGGGCATCCGTACCGATTTTTGGAATTGGGGCAAAGGCTTTATAAGCGCATATCCGCCCGATCAGTTTATTATGTTGGAACTCGGTGCTAAATACGGCACGGCAGACGATAAAATCTGGGCACCGTATTATACCTTGCACAAGCTGCTTGCCGGGCTTATGGATGTTTATGAAGTGAGTGGGGATATAAGGGCCCTGGAAATTGTAACCGGTATGGCAGATTGGGTGTACGTTCGGTTGAGCCGATTGCCGACCGATACCTTAATCGGGATGTGGAATACGTACATTGCGGGCGAATTTGGGGGTATGAACGAGGCCATGGCACGACTAAGCGGACTTACCGGAGATTCCAAATATTTAGCCGTTGCCCGCCTATTCGACAATATTACCGTGTTTTATGGAGATGTAAATCGTGCCCATGGTTTAGCTAAAAATGTGGACACCTTTAGGGGGTTGCACGCCAATCAGCATATTCCACAAATGAAAGGGGCCTTAGAAATATATGAACACTCGAATAATCCCGAATATTTTTCAATTGCAGAGAATTTTTGGTACAAGGCAACTGCCGACTATATGTACAGTATTGGTGGGGTAGCAGGTGCTCAAAACCCGTCCAATCCGGAATGCTTTACCGCCCAACCGGGAACACTCTTCGCTAACGGATTTTCGGGAGGCGGTCAAAATGAAACCTGTGCTACCTATAACATGCTAAAGTTGTCTGGCGCGCTATTTGCCTTCCATCCCGATGCGGAAATCATGGACTATTACGAGCGCGGTTTGTACAATCATATATTGGCTTCTGTTGCGGAAGATTCACCCGCAAACACCTACCACGTACCCTTGGGACCCGGGGCCGAAAAGCATTTCGGGAATCCGGATATGAAAGGATTTACCTGCTGTAATGGCACTGCCCTAGAGAGCAATACAAAATTTCAGAACAGCATCTATTTTCAAAAGGCAGATGGCAGTGCGTTGTATGTCAATTTATTTATTCCATCTACGTTGCAATGGAATGAAAAGGGGATGCAAATTACCCAGCGTACCGTTTTTCCCAATGAAGGACAAACCCAACTGGAGATTCAGGGCAATGGGCAGTTTGATCTTATGTTTCGGGTGCCGGGTTGGATAACTTCTACAATACAGGTTCAGATAAATGACAAGGTGCTATCCAATGATTTTATGCCGGGAACCTATGCAAATTTGGGCCATACCTGGAATAGTGGCGATACCATTACCATAACTTTGCCCATGGAGTTTAGGATGGAACCCCTAATGGATAATCCGCAGATAGCAAGTCTTTTTTATGGTCCTATTTTACTTGCAGCTCAAGAGGATAAAGCCCTTGAAGATTGGCGTAAAGTAACCCTTAATCCTGGTAATATTGGTTCCCGAATTCAAAGGAATACCGATGGTTTAAATTTCCAGTTAGATGAGGTGGAGTTGATACCCTTTTACAACACTTATGGGGGGCACTCAACATATTTTAAAATGGATTTAACCCAAGATTAATTTAATGAACCGACGTTAGGTGAAAATGCCATGGTAGCTGCAGGTACCGCGGTCGACAAAGATGTTCCGGATAATACGGTGGTAGCCGGGGTGCCGCTTAGGTGATAAAAGGGTCAGGCGGGTGGCATAAAATTAAATTGCCTGACAAGTTTGGCATAAAGGTTTGGCATAAAGGTTTGTTAAACTTAAATTAAACGTAAACATAATTCTTCAAATCCATGGCAATAAACACTACTTCAACTCGAATGTTGAATCGTAATTCCGTATTGGGATTACTGGCTTTCACCATAGGATTTGGTCTATGGGCCCAGAATTACAAGTTGGTGCCACCTGTAAATGTTTCCCATGCGGATTTCCCGGAATCGGAGGCGCAATCCGAGCATATGCAAGTATTGCAAGTTGCCGCGGTGCCCCCAGTGTTGTATCGCAAAGATGTCACCTATGTTTCGCGGGATGGATTGGATTTAACCCTACAAATTTTAGCTCCAAGAGGGGTAGAAAAACCCTTGCCGTGCATTGTCTACGTACAAGGTTCGGCCTGGTTTGAGCAAAATGTCTACAGCAACCTGCCTTCCCTGGCAGCGTTTGCAAAACGAGGATATGTAATTGCCATGGTGCAATACCGGCCGTCTACGGTGGCTCCTTTTCCCGCCCAGTTGCAAGATGCCAAAACCGCCATACGCTACATGCGCCAAAATGCAGAAATCTATCACGTAGATCCCAATAATATATTTATTTGGGGGGATTCCTCCGGCGGACATACAGCACTTATGGTGGGTTTAACCCAAAACCATCCGGAACTGGATACGGCGGAGTATCCGGACCAATCGATAAAGGTAAATGCAGTGGTCGACTTTTATGGCCCCACAGATATTTCTCAGATGAATTATGAACCTTCCATAATGGATCATATCGGACCCAAAACGCCAGAAGGCATGCTCATCGGTGGAAAAAATGTACATGAAAACCTTGAGTTGGCCGCTCGTACCAATCCCATCAATTACATTGCAAAGGGAGGGGATGCGGCCCCTATTTTTATCCTGCATGGTTCCAAGGACAGGCTGGTGCCCTTTAAGCAAAGTGTGCTGTTAGCCAATGCGTTAAAAGCGAATGGGTATGCGCATGAATTTTATCAGCTCAAAGGTGCCGACCACGGATCTAACGAATTTTGGACTGAAGAAATTTTTGATCGAGTCCATGAATTTTTAAGGTCGAATACGCAATGAAAATGAATTGTAAAGTCTGAATTTAATTCGCCTCTACCGCTCCGGTTTTTGCCCCAAAAAGGGCAATTTCTCCATCCAGTTGTAACGCAATTACGGTGTAATACGGATCCAGGGTTTCCGGTGGAATTTGAATATAGGTAATGCCGGGATATTTGTTCCAGTACACCTTGCAGAACGTCTCCTGTGAAAGCATGCTGCCCTGGCCCACCACGTGGGCGGAGTTTATTCGGTTCGAAATTCCCTTTAGCACAATATTACCATCTTTAGGAATGTCACGTACATAAAGATACAGGGTTTGTTTATTCTTAGATAAGGCAGAAGGTCCGTAAAAATGATCGTAGGGAATGCCTTTTCGGGTGCCGTAAATTGCTTTTTCGTGTTTTTGGGTCCATTTACCCAACTCCTGTAGGACCGTTATCTGCGCATCAGGAATTGTTCCGTCTGCCTTTGGACCTATGTCCAACAAAAGATTGCCCCCTTTGCTGATGCAATCCACAAAAAGGTCGATCACTTGTAGTGGCGATTTGTAATGGGTATCATTTTTTTGGAATCCCCAAGAGTCGTTTATGGTTACACAAAGCTCCCAAAAAGGAGAATCGGGTCGTTGTACCGGTACGCCAATCTCCGGAGTTTCATAATCTCCGTGTCCGTTTAATCGGGAATTAAAAATGACCTGCGGATTCGTTTGAGTTAGTTCCGTTTTAATGTTTTCGACGCCCCATTCTGCAGCGCTGTGTTCCCAATCCCCGTCAAACCACCACAAATCCGGATTGTACTGCTTAGACAGTTCCATTAACTGCCCGTTCATGTACGTTAAATAGGATTCCCAGCGGTTGGGATTCGCACTTACCGTATACCGGTTTTGGGATTTTGTGAAATGCGTATATTCCGGATAGGACCAATCGGGTAATGAAAAATAAAGCCCCAGCTTTATGCCTTTAGCCCGAACCGCCTTCGCAAAAGGGGTAAGCACATCCTTTTTCACCTTAGCGTGTGTAACGGCATTCAGATTTCCGAATTCAGTATTCCACAGTGCAAATCCCTCGTGATGCTTACTGGTAATGACGGTATATTTTGCACCACTTTGTGCAATCAAATCCGCCCAGTATTGTGGGTCGTATTTTTCGGCTCCAAAGCCGTCCAGTTGCTTCATGTAATCCTCGTGCGAAAGATATTCATTAAAAAAGGCCCAGGATTCACTAATGCCATCCACCGAATACAAGCCCCAGTGAATGAAGATTCCCAGCTTGGCATCCTCGAACCAATCCATTTTGGATTGGGAATGCGCAAAAAACAGCCCAAAAAGGCTAAAGATGATGGTAAGTATGCGTTGTTTCATGATGTCTATGCAGGAAATCCTGCCACTAAATTTATCGGTTATGCCGCTTTTGAACGGATTAACGGAATCGTTTTACGGAAAGGGTACAACCCAATCCCTTTTAGACTGCTCAATTGAATTCGCACCGTTTCTGAAAGGGATATCCTTCAAAATCATGCAGATTTCGTAAATTTAATATTTTAATATTATGGTTTCTACCCGACGCGCTTTTCTGAAATCTTCTGCCCTGGCCGGTGGAGGTCTGATGCTATCGTTCAATTGGCTCGCTTCTTGCGAACTGACTCCCGGGGAAAAGGAAACCCTACCTAAGGAGTGGTTTTCCCTTAATGGATTTTTAAAGATTGCCGATAACGGGCAGGTAACGATAATGGCCCCCAATCCGGAAGGGGGTCAAAATGTGAAGACCTCGATGCCCATGATTGTGGCTGATGAACTGGATGTGGATTGGAAACATGTAATCGTAGAACAGGCACCTTTAAATTTGGAAGCCTTTAGTTTTCAGTGGTTGGGCGGGAGTCAGGCCATTCGGAGGGGTTGGCCCGGTTTACGTTTGGCCGGTGCTTCGGCCCGACAGATGTTGCGGGAAGCGGCAGCTGCAAATTGGGCCGTTCCCGTTACAGAAATTACTACTAAATCGGGGGTATTGACACATAAGGGTAGCGGAAAATCTGCGGGTTATGGCGAAATGGCATCAGCAGCTGCAAAATTACCCGTGCCGGAGGAGGTAACATTGAAGCAGCTATCTGAATTTACCATTGTCGGAACGTCACAAAAAAATGTGGATGGCAAGGCCATCGTAACCGGAAAACCGTTATTTGGAATTGATACACAACAGGAAGGCATGTTGCACGCTATGGTAGTGCATCCGCCCGCATTTGGTTTGCAGCTTAAATCCTTTGATGCCTCTCAAACACTGAATATGCCCGGTATTAGGGATGTGTTTCAAATTCAGGTGCTTCCTGATAATTATGAAAAGGAATTTTTCGATACCCTAACCTTTAACAAGGTAGTCGCTATTGTTGGCGACAGTACCTGGCAAGTTATGCAGGCCCGAAATACGTTAAGGGTGGAATACGAACCCATCAAAACTACTGTTGCCACCCGAAAACGCTTTGGCAGTCCCTATAGTCAGACCACCCCTGCGGGGCTGGAAAGTTCCGAAGGCCATTTAGCAGATCGACTAAAAATGGGAAATGCACCTGCCACAGAACGCAGAAGGGATGGGAATCCGGAAGCGGCGTTTAAAAATGCAGCTAAGGTTATTGAGCGCGATTATACCGGGCCGTTTTTGGCACATAACTGTATGGAGCCCATGAACTTCTTTGCCGATGTTCGCAACGGCAAGGCGAAACTTAGTGGTCCGCTCCAAAAACCTGAACTGACCGAAATTACTTTGTCTGACCGATTGGGCATTCCTAAGGAAAACATAGATATTGAAATGACTCGATTGGGGGGTGGGTATGGAAGACGATCGTATGCCCATTGGGCTATTGAGGTGGCCCTGATTTCCCAGCGGATGCAATCTCCCATAAAACTTACGTACTCACGGGAAGATGATATGACCGCCGGCATCTACCGTCCGTCCTACCATGCCCGTTTTAAGGCGGCACTCGATGAAGAGAATAATTTGATTGGGTTTTATGTAAAAGCTGGAGGTATACCCGAGAGTCCGCTAGCTCCAGATCGATTCCCGGCCGGTGCAGTAGAAAATTATTTGGCCGAAAGTTGGACTATCGACACCAACATTACCGTTGGATCCTTTAGAGCACCGTCTTCCAATTTTATGGCGGCTACGGAACAATCGTTCCTGGACGAGGTGGCAGAAGCCGCAGGCAAAGATCCTATTGCTTTTCGCTTGGAGTTGCTGGAGCGTGCTAAAACCAATCCGGTGGGAAGCTCCAACGATTACGATGCCGAGCGTTATGCCGGAGTTTTGGAACTCGTTCGTGATAAGGCGGAGTGGGGTACAACAACAGCGGGAGAATTTCGTGGAGTGAGCGCTTATTTTTGTCACAATTCGTATGCGGCTCAGGTGCTAGATTTGGTTATGGAAAATGGCAGACCCAAGGTTAAGAAAGTTACTTGTGCACTGGATTGCGGTATTGTAATCAATCCGGATGCGGCCCGAAACCTTTCCGAAGGGGGTATTGTAGATGGTATTGGCAATGCGTTATTCGGGGAACTCACCTTTGTGGATGGAGTGCCGCAAAAAACCAATTTTGATCGGTATCGTATGATTCGAATGACCGAAGCTCCCGAAGCCATTGATATTCATTTTGTGGAAAATGAGATTGATCCTACCGGCCTTGGCGAACCCACGTTCCCTCCTGTTTTTGGGGCATTGGCTAATGCGCTGTATTTGGCTACAGGTAAAAGATCCTATAATCAGCCATTTTTAAGGAGTTAGATTCAATCAGGTTTTACATTGTTATAGTTTTGAACGGTGAAATTTGAAACGGTGTCATAGGTCTAAGGATATTTTTAGTGACTTCCTGATGTTCAACAAAATTTATTATCCTGTTTTTGGAAGTTTACTCTTTACCATAATTCAAGGGGTTAAGGGGCAGCCCAGTAACCCTATTGGGCATTTAAACAGAACTTTACAGCTACACAGTACGAGCTCATAGCTATTGTTATTTCATTATTCGGAGTATCCCAAGCCCTATTTAAATCTTAAATCTTTATAATCTGTGTGATTCTTCCAAGATAGTTTTCCTATATTTCCAAAAGTCCTAATATTTAAATCATTTGTCCTGTATAGAAAATTAAAGCAATATGCGTAAGATTAAAATAATACTTCTGCTGTTTTTGAGTCCTTGGTTATCGGTTGTTGCACAAGAAGATTATATGAAGACCCTGGTAGAAAAGGCTTGTCAATGCTTATCGGAAATAACCGAGGAAGATGAACTTACAAGTGTTAATCTTGGACTTTGTATTATTAATGAGGCGGCCAAATACAAGGATGAGTTGTTGTTGGATCACCAAATCAATATGGCAAATATTGATCAGGAAGGAGAGGCGCTTGGACGGTTGGTCGCTCTGGAAATGCTCACCCAGTGCCCTGAGCAACTCAAGCGCATGGTAAATGCACGGCAGAGTGAAGATAAGGTCCAAGACCAAGCGGAAGATGAAGACGTCGGGTATAGCATAACCGGACAGGTCAAATCCATTCAAAAATCGGATTTTATTAATTTTTCAATAACCTCACAAGACGGTAAAACATCAAAATTTTATTGGCTTACCTTTATAGAAGGAAATATAGATTTGCAACAAGAATTTGAATCCCTTACCGGAAAAACCGTTGAGGTTAACTATTCTGAAATAGAATTGTACGATTATAATTTAGGGGAATACAGAACCTTTAACATAATTGATTCGTTGTTGGTGGTAGGCCAGGAATAGGTGCTTTTATTTCTATTCTTAGGGCAATCTTTAAAGGCCTTATGGAGTTGGTAATTATGAAAATCAACTGCCAATTAATCCAAATTATAGGAATAGAATTCAATCATGAACTATGATTGAAATCCCTGGGGTCCATAATTATTTTAACCCGATGTGTTTGGAACTCGGGCAAATTAAAATCAAAAGCTTTAAAAGATAAAGGTATGTATGTATTTCAACAACAACGATTGACTTTCTACCTGTGGTAACACAGGCAGCAACCGCTCTCGCTCCATGTTGTAACCGGAGTTAAATACAATCCACAAATCCTGACCTTCCCTAAAGTTATATCGGAGCCTGGCGTTTAAAGAAAATAAATCCTGTGCCCCATTGTACTGGAATAACCCGTTTAAGGAAAGCTTTCGATCCAGGGCAGTTCCTACGCGCAACCGTGCAATGTGAAAATTCAAATCCTGATTACGTGTGGTAAAAGCACCTTTGTTATAAACGTACTGCAGATTTACCTGGAAATATCGTGAAACATACCAACTTGGGCTCAGACTTACACTGCTTAAATGGCCGTCGTAAAAACTACCGGTTTCCACTTCTATTCCGGCACGCATTAAGCGGTCTATGGCCTGAGTATAGCGCAGGGTTAGACGAGAAAAGTTGTACATTCCGGCTGGAATACTGGCTCCCTGGGCCAAGCCAAAGGTAGTGGGTAGATTTTCATATGCCTGTCGCAACTTTATGCCACCATTGTCCTGATTCCTTCGGGTAAACAACCACTCCGTTCCGTATTCTGAAGAGAGCACATCGTTGGTGCCATTATCCAAGTAGGCATTTGCAAACGGTTGTAGGGTATGAAAAATAAAAGGGCCTTCTTTGTTCAGCCAAGTATGGGATACTAAAGCAGTTCCAAATTTGAAATTATCCCGATCCACAAAACCTACTCCCGGGTTGTAGTTTTCCCCCGAATAGATGGTCCCAAAGGTAAAGCCGATTCCTTTGCGACGACGTCTGCTGAATTCCAGGGCAAGCCTACCATTATTGATGTCGGTGTTTTGGGTGTTTGGCGTTTGATTTTCAAAGGTTTGTGCCCATTGTAGCGTCAGGTAATCGTCTCCCGACACCCGAAAAAGACCATCTAGCCCATACGCCAAATTACTGTTTCCATTGGCATCCAGCCTGCTGGTAAACATACCACCAACAAAACTGTTTGGATTAAAAACGCGCTTGCGTATTCGTAACACCCCGAAATTTTCAGTGGGTAGTGCATCCAATGCTTTTGTTTGCATGTCCAATAAACCGAAATCCCAATCACTCGATCGCCCAATGAGACGTACCCCACCATAAATAGGGACTTGCTGACCATTGTCGGTAAGTCCTATACGTCTACTGAAAAATAATCGGCTGATTCCTCCGGTTCTAAAGTCAAACACGGCAGATCTTTCTTGAAAAAATTGTCGCTTCTCGGGAAAAAACAACGAAAATCGGGTTAGGTTTACCAATTGGTCGTCGGCTTCGGCTTGGGCAAAATCAGTATTAATTGTGAAATCGGCTGTTAAATTGTTGGTGACGGAAAATTTTACATCACCACCCACTTCGGTCTGAGACGCCTTGTTTTCCACATAGGCAGAGCCATTCTCATTTAATGCATTGTTCCTTGTCTGACCTGCAAGAACATAGGGCGTCACATACAAGGTTTTACTAGGGCTAATGCCAGTAAATACAATTTTTTGTGCTAATGAAGGTCTTAAAAAAGCCCAATTGGTAACAGGTGGAATGGCCGGAAATACCAAACGCTCGTTGCGGTGTGCAATTTTACGTTGCATGGTTAGTCCCATAGTAACTTCCCCATTAATTTCCTGGAATCGAAGGCTCGAAAAGGGGATGCGAATTTCGGCAAACCAACCTTCGTCCGTTACAGTAGTTGCGGTATCCCAAAAGGTATTAAAATCCCGGTTAAAGGCACCTCCCTGAAGGACCGAACTCACTGTGGCATCGTTTGATACTTCTGCATCATTTCTGATACCTGTTGGAGTTGTGGTAAATACATATCCGGATTGGTTATCGTTGTAGGTGTCTAGCATTATTTCTGTATGGTCAGATCCTGCAATCTGATCCCGATACAGCGAAGTAGCCCGAATCTCCCCTTTGTGAATTTCGTAGGCCCGAAGTGAGGCGTAAATGTATTTATCGTCGTACGCCAAGCGTACTTCTGTAGGATGTGTTGGTGCTGCACCTGCCATTGGTTCGTATTGCACCAAGGGAAATGGTTTAATTGCATCCCACGCTGGTTCGTCTACCTTACCGTCAAAATTGATATTCGTTATCCGCGGTATGTAAATGGGGTCTTTGGTTTGTCCTATAATAGGACCAATGTATCCCAGAATAATAAAAATCAGTGGGAGGTATATTCTTTTCATTTTAAAAACTGACAGTAATCCCGATTAATATTCTCCCTTATGCTTGTAATCTCCAAACCTGGGTCGGTCTGTAGTTTTTAGAGGTATCTGCATGCCGTGGGTTTCTTCCATCCAATTGTTTAGGGATTGCAACATACTTTTTGCAATGTCTTTTTTGGAAGGGTCTGCAATAAGGTTAAACATCTCATTGGGGTCATTTTCTAAATCGTAAAGTTCATTCCGGTCCCAAATCCCCTGATAACGAATGTATTTGTATTTATTGGAACGCATGCCAAATACGGTTGGCGTCATCGGAAAGTCGTTTTCCCAATAATATTCGTAAAAGATTTCCTGCCGGTTTCCTTTTGGATTTTCTCCGGTCAGAATTGGGATAAAAGAAACCCCTGGCATATCTTCAGGTTGTTTAACTCCGGCCTCGGCCAATATGGTTGGGCCAATATCAATATTTTGTACCATGGCTGTTGGTGTTTTACCACCCTCAAACAATTCAGGGCAGCGTACCAGCAGTGGAACTTTAACCGATTCTTCATAAAAATGCCGCTTGTCTATGAGCCCGTGCTCTCCCCAGCTAAAGCCGTTATCGCCCATGTAAATGACAAGGGTTTCTTCGTCTAGGCCTTCCTTTTTTAGGTATTCCATTACCGATCCAATGCTTTCATCTACCCCGAGCAGGGTTTCACAGTAAGCCTGAACCAATTCTTGCATGTCTGTATTGCTGTGGTACATAAAATCTACCCCATGCCAGCTTTGGCGTTGCTTGGCCACCCATTCCGGCCATTTTAGATCGCGCCAAGCTCCGGTTTTAGTTTGGTCGTAAGTTGGAGGTAGCGCAATTTTTTTACCCGCATATTTTCCTTTATGCCGCTGGGCCGGCATGAATTCTGCATGCACCGCCTTGTGCGAAAGATACAGGAAAAATGGTTTTTTACGGTCTCGCTGATCCAGCCATGAAATTGCGTGTTCGGTTAGCAAATCGGTGATGTAGGTGGAATCTGTGTAGGTGATATGTTCTCCGTTAATGTTTAAGGTAGGGTTGTAATATACCCCTTGCCCTAGAAAACTTTCCCAATGATCAAATCCAGGTCTAGGATCGTCTGTATGACTTCCCATATGCCATTTTCCCATAAAGGCTGTTTGGTATCCTGCTTTTTGCAGGTACTCTGGGAAGAAAGTAAGGTTACCAGGGTCCGGAGCCTGATTGTCTACAATGGTATGGGTATGCGAGTATTTACCGGTTAGAATGGAAGCCCGGCTTGGAGAGCAAAGCGAGGTAGTTACAAACGCATTGGGCAGATAGGCGCCCTCTGCGGCCAGCAGATCCATGTTTGGCGTCTCCAGCCACGGCACCTTTCCCGTAAAGCCCATATAATCGTAACGATGGTCGTCTGTTAGAATAAAAATAACGTTGCGTTTCTTCTTCGTATTCTTTTTGGATTGGGCAGATAAGGTTAGGGGTATTAAAAGAAATGCGGTTAATAAGACCCTTAATGCATTACGATGATAAGCTATAAAATTCATGGGGTTGGGTTATTAAAATGGAAGGTACATTATATTGAATTAATCCAATCAATTTACCGTAAAGTTTAAAGTGTCTAATTCCGTGGATTTCCAGGGCTGAAGCTTACCTTGGGTACGGAATCGAATGGCGCCAACACGTCCCGGTTTAATTGGTTCAGCTGTATTGCCCCACGCATTTCGAATGTAGGTTGCTATGGCCGATATCTCCGAGTCTTGCAATGTGGTAAACGAGGGCATGTTGGGTAAAATGTCCGGAATGTCGTAAGTCTTGTTATTGACCTGTACTGCTCCTTCCATACCGTGTAACATAATCATTGCAAGCTTGTAATCTTCACCCAACACCCATTCAGAGTCTTTTAAAGGTGGGGCAAAGCGATTTAATCCTTCGCCTTTTGTACCGTGGCAATTTGCACAAAGGTTTAGAAATTGTTGTCTGCCCCGGGCCAACACTTCCGGGTCTATTTCGTTATCTTGATTGGATTTAAGCTCTGGGATTATCACCTTCCCGGGCCAGGAAAAACCTGCTTCCAAAGTCGCAATTTCTTCAGTGGCGAGCACATTTTTATACAATTCCGTTTGGAAAAGCTTTGGTTTTCGGCGGAGTTGTACAATGGTGTCGGCCCCGGATGTGGCTTGGTATATTCCAGCCACCAGCGCGTCGGACATCCAGGGCTTGTGTTCCGGGAGGGCAGTGCCCAACCATTCAAACAACGTCATAAGGGCATCTTCCTTGCCATTGCGTACAACGGCAGAAGCGAGTTGCTCAACAATAATCTCACGATCTTGTCGCGGCACCTGCCAAGAGGGTTCCTGCCTCAGGAATTTTAGAAAATCCATTTCCCGGTCTAGTAGTACACTTAAGACCGCATCCCTGCCCAACGGCAAACTGCCATAAAAGACTAAAAATTGATTTAACAGGTGGAATAAGGAGTCTGAATCCATGACATTCCCCGAAAGCACCATTTGCAATTGCACTGATGGGGCTGCTTCTTTAAAGTGGCTCACTATTAATTTTTCTAGATCGCCTCGGGTTTGATTATCCGTTTCCGCCATTTGGGCCAATAGCCGTAGTGCCGTGCCTGTTACATGAGTATGATTGGAATTCGCAGCCCTCAAAAGTATGTCTGCAGAAAGCGCTTGTAACCCCTCCAGGGCCCAAATGGCGTGCAACTGCCCGGGAAATTCACCTTCAGTAGCTAAGGTTTCAAGTGCAGGTAAAATGGTGGTGTCCTTTTGAGCTACCAGAAGATGCTGTGCCATATCCCGGGTCCAGCCGTTTGGACTTTGTAAGGCCTTTACCCATTCCAAAGGTTTTTGTGAGCCTAAAACATCAGGGTTGGGGGTTGCATTTTTTCGTTTTATCCGCCAAATGCGCCCCATGTGAATGGGCTTATCTAGCTTTCTTGCCAGCGTTACTTCCCGCAAATAGGGAGTCATATAGGGTCCGTGCTGTATAATACCTTTGTACATGTCTACCACGTACAATGCACCATCTGGTCCTGAAGCCAAGGAAACAGGCCGGAAACGTTCGTCAAAAGAGGATAGAAATTCTTGATTTTTATAAACCCCCGATGCGCTTAATGTAAAACCTTCTTCAACTACATTATTCTGTTTAATTAGGTTGCCTGTGGGTTCGCATACAAATGCATCTCCATAATAGTAGTCGGGTAGGGCGGTGCCGCGGTATACTAGCGGACTGCAGGCCGATGCAAATTCAAGGATACGACCGGCCTCATCCAGGGTGCCAGGTACATAACCCCGGTTAATTGCAGTATTGCTTCGGATAGGGAAAACCCTCCGCTCTAGAGTAAGGCCATGGTCAATGCCACTGCTAGGTTTGTGATTTTTGTTGCGTCCAATGCTTCCCGGAGGCACTAAATCGGCATGTAATTGGGACCAATTGTAATTGTAAAACAGCCGACCGACATCGTCATGTGATAGGCCCCATTGTCCTCTAAATTCGGTACTGTCTTTAATCCATCCGGATTCCGTCTTTTTATATCTGAAATGCGATTTTGCATTGTAATACCAATTGTCCATACCGCGCCAAAGTCCATTGGCCGAATGTTCGGGCATTCCGCTACCGCCATACGTGGAATCAATAAGGATGCGTTCATCGGCCACGTTGTCTCCATCGGAATCCCTGGCTAGCCAAAGTGGTATATTTTCTGCCACTAACACCCCGTCTTCAACCACCGCCAATGCTCGTGGCATAACTAGACTATCCAGAAAAATTGTGCTGCTATCCATACGACCGTCCCCATCATTGTCTGTAAGTACACTTACCCGACCTACAGGATCGTTTTCTCCGGTCCCGTCGATATCCTGCATAAAACCTAGCATTTCTACTACCCAGAGTCTGCCGAATGCATCAAATTGTATGGCTACTGGATCCTGAATTAAGGGTTCAGCGGCTACCAATTCAATTTCTAGTTCTGCGTCTGCTAGTACAAAATGCTCAATGGCTTCATCCGGAGATAGCGGAGGCGAGGGATCGGATGGGCTGCATGCCGTAAAGAGCATAGCGAGAAATAAAAAAGCCCCTCTCAAACTTTTATTAAAAATGGTTTCCTTATGTAAGCAGCCTGCAATTTGCATCCCTAAAAAATAAGACTGGCCAAATAGATTAACGTAGCCGCAAACGTTCCCACTACCAAGGTACCTAGGGTATATACCCGGTATCCGGTTTTAACATCAATTCCGGAGAATTGGGTTAAGATCCAAAAGCCACTGTCGTTTGCATGCGAGACCACCATAGCTCCTGCACCTATGGCGGCTACTACTAACGCTTTTTGAATTTCAGTATCAAATCCAAGCACCCCCATCATAGGGGCCAAAATGGATGCCGTAGTTATGAGGGCAACAGTAGAAGAGCCCTGAGCGGTTTTAATGGCGGCACACAAAAGAAAAGGAAGCCAAATTCCCAAACTAGCTCCAGATAAACTTTGGGCCAAAGTATCGGCAATTCCACTTTGTTGGAGTATACTCCCAAATACACCGCCAGCACCTGTTATTAATATGATGTTCGAGGCGTCGGTCATGGCCTTTCCGGCCCATCCGGTAGTAGAGAGTAGTTTATTATCCCAGGTTTGCGGAAGCAAAAAGGATAAAAACATACCAATACCCAAAGCAATCAGTGGTGAACCAATAAAATTCAATATCTGGGCCCCAAGTTCGGGGTCAACCCCATCGTCGGTTTTAAAATCCATCAGGGACTTGCCAACAATTAGTAATATGGGGATCAGGATTGGCAATAAGGATTTAAATGCACTGGGTGCATGTTTCATTCTGGAAAGAATTTCATCTTCGGATAACTCTGGGTTAGGATCAATATAGGTTTTGGATCCCCAGGTTTTGCAGAAAATAACAGCAACTATTAGTGCAAAAAAACCGATAATTAGGCCTACCCCCATTACCAAGCCCACATCTGCGCCAATAATTCCGGCAGCGGCAATAGGTCCTGGTGTTGGCGGCACCAATACATGGGTAATCATTAGGCCCAAGATAAGGGCAGTGGCCGTGCCAACTATGGAAAGTCCGGCACGTTTGGTGAGGCTTTTATTTAAAGGATTTAGAATGATAAAGCCACTGTCTGCAAAAACAGGTATAGATACTAAAAACCCAACAAAACCCATGGTCTCATGTACTCGTTTACGACCAATTATCTGCAGCATCCATTCCGCAAGTTTAAAGGCTCCTCCGGAATGCTCCAAAAATGCCCCAATAATGACCCCCAGTACAATTACAATTCCAATTTTACCAAGGGTGTTGCCGAAACCGGTGTTAATGGAATCGACTAGGGTTGCAGGATTCATACCTGAACACAGTGCAAATATAAGTGCAGCACCAAGTAATGCTAGAAATGGATGAACATTCCACCGAACGGTTAGCAGGATTATAAAGCCCACACTGAGCAACAGCAGAAGAATTGGAATCATGGTAGTTGGTTTAGTTGGTTTGCGTCCACAACGGATGCATGTCTAATATAGCTATTATCTTTTAATGTTTCCACGGTTAAATCTTTAGAGCGTTTCTTGGTAATTGGTAAAGCACATTAATTACGAGAAGTAACCCCCTTACGTTTTTATTGACGCATTATAATTTTATGCTCAAAGCTGGTGTCCTAAATTTTAAAGTTGGTCTTCAGAATAAAAGCTCTCAAAAAAATGTTATCTTGTTTTACCGAACTAACCAACCAACTCATGAATCGACGCAGCTTTGTGCAACACGCCGCTATGGGCGGTATCTCCGTGGCACTACCCGCATTTCCCGAATACCTGACATCCGAATTGGCTGAACTTAGACTCGGAGTTGCCGAGGCCTCTTATATGATGCGAGCCTACCGCAATATTCCAAGTGCGGCATTTCCTCCATTTAAAGATGCAATGGATATGCTGGAGCATTGCGCAGAATTGGGGTTTGGTGGGGTACAGGTTAGCATTGGAAAATGGGATAACGATTATGCTAAAAACATGCGTAAAAGGAATGACAAGCTCGGACTTTTTCTGGAAGGTTCCGTTCGCTTGCCAAAAGATGATGCTGATCTTGCGCGCTTCGAAACCGAAATTGCCGCTGCTGCCCAAATAGGTATAGATGTGATTCGCACGGTGTGTCTTTCCGGCAGACGATACGAAACATTTAAGACAGCAGAGGCATTTCTGGAATTTCGAAATAATTCGGAAGCAGCTTTAAGACGGGCCGAACCAATTGTTCGCAAGTATAAGGTAAAACTGGCTGTTGAAAATCACAAAGACTGGACCATTGCCGAGTTCAAGGAAATATTGAACAGTTTGGGCAGTGAATGGGTGGGCATTACTCTAGATACGGGAAATAATATTTCGTTACTCGAAGACCCCATGGAGGTGGTTCGGGAATTGGCGCCTTATACCTTTAGTGTGCATCTTAAGGATATGGCAGTGGCACCATACGAAGAGGGCTTCTTGCTTTCAGAGGTCAATTTGGGTATGGGTTATCTAGATATTGCAGAAATGGTTCGTGTTATTCGCAGCGCCCGGCCCGAGGTGCGATTTAATCTTGAAATGATTACCCGAGATCCGCTCCAAATCCCTTGTCTCACCAAATCGTATTGGGAAACCAGACCAGGGGTATCGGCCGTGGCTTTGGCGAAATACCTTCAAAATATTCGAAATCAAAAACCTACAGACTTACCGGTAATTTCCGGATTACCTGAAGATGAGCAATTGCGACAGGAAGTGGAAAATAACCGAACATGTCTAAACTTGGCAAGAACCCAATATGGCTTTGCCTAAATATAAAAAACGACTTACATGACTTCAAAAAAATTACCCGGGATTGCCTTGTTTCAAATGCATGGTAAAACTGCACTCATTACAGGAGGCTCCAAAGGTTTAGGTCTTGCAATGGCAGCAGGTTTGGCTTCTGCCGGTTGTGCTATAGCACTTCTTAGTCGCACGCTAAAAGAAGGACAGGAGGCCGCCGAACAATTGGCCAGCGATTATGGTGTTAAAACGGCTGCATATGCCGCTGATGTATGTGATTTTGCAGAAATTAATCATGTGGTGGAACAGATGTTGAAGGATTTTGGACAAATCGATGTTCTTATAAACAGTGCTGGCATAAATATTCGTGGTCCTATCGATGAATTGAGTCCCGAAGCTTTTAAACAGGTAATGGATGTCAATGTGAATGGCACCTGGAATGCATGTCGAGCCGTTACACCTCATATGAAGTCTCGTAGTCGCGGGAGCATTATTAATATGGCCAGTACCCTGGGGGTAGTAGGCATGGCGAACCGCACCCCATATACCAGTAGTAAGGGGGCCGTGGTACAGCTCACTCGAGCACTTGGGGTAGAGTTGGCATCGTTTAACATAAATGTAAACGCAATTTGTCCCGGGCCGTTTCTTACAGAAATGAACGTGCCAATTGCCGATACGGAAGAGGCTAAAAAATTTGTAGTTGGGGCAACGGCATTAGCCCGCTGGGCCAAGTTGCCCGAAATCCAAGGAGCCGCCCTATTATTGGCAAGTGATGCCGGGAGTTATATGGTAGGTTCTTTGCTTACTGTAGATGGTGGTTGGATTGCAAAATAATGCGCTGATTTAAAAATATATCTGGACCCTTATACACCCAATTTTATGTCTGAATTACGTGCTTCCTTAGTACCCAGGAAATATCTGTTTCCATTTATATTGGTAACCTCTTTGTTTGCACTTTGGGGATTTGCCAATGCCGTTACTGACCCAATGGTGTCTGCATTTAAAAAAGTATTGGAGCTCAGTAATTTTGAGGCTTCCCTTGTGCAACTTTCTTTTTACGGCGGATACTTTACCATGGCTCTTCCCGCGGCATGGCTCATGCGCCGGTATTCCTATAAAACTGGCGTTTTGGTGGGCCTTGTCCTTTATGGGATTGGGGCCTTGCTATTTTATCCGGCAGCGCAATGGGAAAATTTCGGATTCTTTTTAGGAGCCATTTATATTCTAACTTTTGGACTTGCCTTTTTGGAAACTTCTGCTAACCCCTATATTTTGGCCCTTGGAGATCCAAAAACAGCCACACGAAGGCTAAACCTGGCCCAGGCATTTAACCCTGTTGGATTGGTCTTGGGTTTGGCGGTTGCTCAGCTTTTTGTACTGCGAAATTTACAATCAGATGATGTTGCCAATTTTGCAACCCTGGAAGAATCGGCCCGGGCAACTATGCGCACTGCAGACCTCATGGTTATTCGTGATCCTTATGTAATCTTAGGACTTTTGGTTTTTGGGATTTTGGCGCTTATGTGGATTTCCCGTATGCCAGAGATGGGGGGTAAGGAAGACAATAGCCAATTTTGGACTCGGGCCAGAAAAATGTTTCAGATTCGCAGATTTAGTCTGGGTGTTTTTTCCCAGTTACTCTATGTTGGCGCTCAAATCATGTGTTGGACTTATATTTATCATTATGCCGAATATAGAGGCATAGCCAATGACAATGCAGTGAATTATGCCTATATGGCCTTCGCACTCTTTTTGGGCGGAAGGTTTTTGTGTATTTATCTCTTAAAATTAACCACCCCTGGCAGGTTGCTGGGACAATTTGCCATACTTGCCATTTTACTTTGTGCAACAGCTATTTTTTCTACAGGGATGACAGGACTTTACGCCCTGGTTGGAGTCTCTTTTTGTATGTCTCTCATGTTCCCAACCATTTACGGGATTGCCCTTAAAGATCTTGGAGAGGATGCTAAATTAGGATCGGCCTTTTTAGTAATGGCCATTGTAGGTGGTGCGATTTTACCTGTAATCCAAGGCCAAATTTTGGATCTTGGCGGAACAGGATTGTCGGATTTGACTTTGGCAGGGATACCCGAGGTAAATTATTCTTTTATTCTTCCTTTGCTCTGTTTTGCCGGAATTTCCTGGTATGGTTTTGCCGCGGCAAAGGGAAAATTAGGATAAGATGTGAATCTTTTTGTGGGCTAAATTAGCCTGCGATCTAAATGTGTGTAACCGCCATCCACAAAATGCCACTGTCCGGTGGTGTGGGA
>JBJOHX010000084.1:0-25354 GCA_046047415.1 Bacteroidota bacterium | reverse complement strand
TAAAATCAGAAGCTACGCTGTCTGTCAATATGTCAATGAACTTCGTAAAGTTCCTCTTTACTCTTTTCTGCTCCCAAAAGTTCCTCTCGAAAGCGGGTGCAAATATAGAATGGTTTTTTTGATATGCAATTAATTTCTAGGGGATTTTTTTTGATTTTTTTTTACCCAAAAGGTAATCGCTTTAAAACGAGATTTTTGCCCCTAAAAAGAAAATCTACTATTTTAAAAATCGGACATTGAAGATACGTCTTTTGTTCCGATCAAACAAAATTTTTACTCCATATTTTTTTGTCCCGCCCAAATATTCGTTAAACCGGCATAGTCGTATTTGAGCGGAGATTTTTGGGGTACCAGCAAACCTGCTGCAAATGCGCGTTGCAAAATGTCCTCAATAAGATAATCTTCGTATTCGGATTCAGGCAGAAATTCTTGCTTAATACTAATGTCGAACATGCGAGCAGTGGTCTGATACCAAAAAGCTCTCCAACCGTTTCGGAGCTCTTTTACCAAATCATATGCTGTCATTCCAGTTTGGCGATAAATCAATTTCACTAAAATTTGACCCTCTGTACGCGTTAGCTTTTTGAGCTCTGCAGAAAACTCATCTTCAATATAGCGCTGCACCATTTTTGTATATTGCCTACGCTTACCCCCAGCACCAACTCGCTCCAACCTACTGTTTAATTCAACGAGTCGCTCAGATGCCAATTTAGCATAAGGATACACCTTTAGGGTTTTACGTCTCAATACATAATACCGGATCCGCTCTTTCTCTGAATTAAAACTTAGTTTTCCAAAAATGTACACCTCATCCAACTCAATCGAACGTCTTAAGACAGAATCTCCTTCAATAATGATGAATTCCGTTTCGTAAACATCGGCTGGTGCATCCTCCTGACCAAATGACACAGCATTAAAAAGGGTAATGGCAATTAAAACTAAAAAAGTTCGCATAGCTCGCAAAGTAAGAAGCAATTGCAAAATTAAGGATAAGAACTTTGGCCAACTATTAAATAAAAGTGAATATTGCTAAGTTTGCAGAAATATAAAACACTATGAATCGGTCTCAAATCTTAACGGCCTCTGCCCTTGAATTTTTCGAAAAATATTTGAATAACCCCTCTCCTACTGGATACGAAGTCGGAGGCCAGAAACTTTGGATGGACTATGTTAGGCCGTATGTAGATAACTTTATAACAGACACTTATGGCACTGTAGTAGGAGTAGTGAACCCAGATGCCCCATATAAGGTTGTAATTGAAGGTCATTCGGATGAAATATCCTGGTATGTCAATTACATCACAGAGAATGGATTAATCTACGTAATTCGCAACGGAGGTAGCGATCATCAGGTAGCACCTTCAAAATGGGTAAACATACACACCGAGCAAGGAATCGTTAAGGGGGTATTTGGTTGGCCAGCAATCCACACTAGAGACAAAGCAAAGGAAGAAGCGCCAAGTTTAGACAATATCTTTATAGACGTAGGAGCCAAAAATAAAGAGGAGGTAGCGAACCTTGGCGTACATGTTGGTTGCGTCATTACCTATCCGGACACGTTTCAAATTCTGAACAAGGACAAGTTTGTATGCAGGGCAATTGACAACCGTGCAGGTGGATTTATGATTGCCCAAGTAGCGCGTTTACTTAAAGAAAACAAAGTTGAGCTACCTTTTGGTCTCTATGTCACGAATTCCGTTCAAGAAGAAATAGGATTAAGAGGAGCCGAGATGATTTCTCAGCGTTTAAAACCAAATGCAGCAATCATTACGGACGTGTGTCATGACACAACTACACCCATGATTGACCAAAAGAAAGAGGGATTAATTGAGTTGGGTGCAGGACCAGTGATTTCATATGCGCCAGCCGTTCAAAATAAACTTCGGGAACGCATTCTTGAAACTGCAAAATCAAAGAATATACCATTCCAACGTATGGCCGCTTCTCGAAGCACAGGAACAGACACAGATGCCTTCGCTTATAGCAATGGCGGGGTAGCTTCCGCACTGATTTCCTTACCGCTTAGGTACATGCACACCACAGTCGAGATGGTACATCAAGACGACGTTGCAAATGTTATTCATTTGATTTACGAAACCTTATTGCAAATCAAATCCGGTGAATCGTTTAGCTACTTCCAATAAAAGTTACTGACCGGTAATCAATGGATGAAAAAATAGACATCTGGGACGGGTTTGGACGCCCTACAGGTAAAACAGCGATGAAATCGGAAGCCCATCTCAGAGGTTGGTTTCACCCCACTGCGCATGTTTGGTTTTACACCCGTTCCGGATGCCTATTACTTCAAAAAAGAAGTCGCTCAAAAGACACCTTTCCAAGTTATTGGGACGTCTCGGTTGCAGGACATTTACAAACGGATGAGACACCCCTATTGGGTGCTATAAGGGAAATTAAGGAAGAAATAGGGCTTGAAATAAGGCCAACGCAACTTCAATGGGTGGGCAGACACAAGGCCATTCACAGACACGAAACTATTTTAGACTGTGAATTCCACCATGTGTATTTATGTGAATTACCCTGCGCCCTTAGCGCACTTATTCCTCAGGAGACAGAAGTGGATGCGCTACAACTTTTTCCGATTGACTTCCTGCAAAACGAACAAATAGGAGGTGATGAAAATATCCAATTGGTACCGCACGGAACCGATTACTACCGGAAAATCCAAGAAGCCTTAGCCCTTCTGCTGTAAACTTCTGGCAAAAACAACCCAATCCTCCCCTTTATAGGTTTGTTGGGTCCCATCCAACATATTTCGAACGGTAAATCTTCCGGTATTTATCTCGTCTTCGCCTATCAGCACAACAAAAGGCACGTTGCGATTACTAGCATATTTAAATTGCTTTTGCAATTTGGCCGCCGCAGGATAGAGATCGGCCCGAATACCCCTATCTCTCAATCTCAAGATAAGTTTAAGCGCTTCTTTGGATTCCCGCTCACCAAAATTGATACAGAAAACTTCCAATTCCTGATCGATTTGTTTGGGAAAACAATCCAGGGCTTCCATTACCAAATAAATGCGATCCAAACCGAATGAAATCCCAACTCCACTAACATCGGGCAATCCAAAGATTCCTGTGAGATCGTCGTAGCGACCACCTCCACCAATTGAACCCATTTCAACACCAGGAGGCGCTGCAACTTCGAATATCGTACCAGTATAATAATTTAGACCTCTCGCCAAAGTTATTTGAAGCGAACAGCTTGAGGCTTTAAGCCCGAGTTCATGCGTTTGATCTAATAACACTTCGAGCTCAGCCAAACCCTGCATGCCAACCTCGGATGACTCAAGCAAAGATCTTAACTGTGTCAATTGTGAGTGCTCATCTCCAGACAATTCAAACAAGGGTGCTGCCTTTTCCACGGCTTGAGGCGAAATCCCTTTTTGTAACATCTCGGCTTCCACATTGGATCTGCCAATTTTATCTAATTTATCTAAGGCTACGGTAAAATCAATCAGTTGATCTGATGCTCCGATAACCTCTGCAATTCCGGAAAGTAATTTTCTGTGATTAATACGAATATTTACCCCCTTAAGTCCTAATGCGTCAAAAACCCTGTCGTAGAGCTGTATAAACTCCAACTCCTGTATAAGCCCCCGAGCCCCAACAACATCTGCATCGCACTGCCAAAATTCTCGAAATCTTCCACGTTGCGGACGATCTGCACGCCAAACCGGCTGGATTTGGTACCGCTTAAACGGAAATTCCAATTCGTTTTGATGCATTACCACATATCGCGCAAATGGCACGGTAAGATCATATCGCAAAGCCTTTTCCGAAAGTTTAGGGGTCCAGGTTTTAGGGTCTGGATTTTCAATTTCCGCAGGATTTAAATTTTTGGTAAAATCGCCGGAATTCAAAATTTTAAAAATCAACCGATCCCCTTCATCCCCGTATTTACCCATTAGGGTGTCATAATTTTCAAAGGAAGGAGTTTCAATCGGTTGAAAACCAAACCGACGAAACTGTTGTTGAATAATTCCGGTAATATAATGTCTTCGCGAGACTTCTGCGGGTGAGAAATCACGAGTCCCTTTTGGGATGCCAGGTTTAGATGCCATGCTTCTGCTGAAAATGATATGTGCAAATATATGGGAAAGCCCCAAATTTGATTTTGAATTAGCCTGAGATGATTTCGTCGAACCACCGATAAAGATCTCCTTTGGTAATAACGGCACCTTTTTGAATTAACTCAAATTTATCCCGATTGGGCGTTTCGGAATAGGATTTCGAAGCAGTAAGGTATTCTACCCAATCGGATTGCCAATTCTTTTTAAACCAAGCAAATCCCTCGGCAGAATTTAGGTCAATTTCCGGATTATTGAGTTTTACAGAGATTAAATGCATCTGCTTTTCATCTAAACGAAATAAGTGCATTTGTTGTGAACTAATGTTTTCCAAATACTCGACCCGATTCAATACCCCTTCCCATATTAAATCGCTAAAAACATCTAGTTCCTGCTCTGCAACCTCCGGTTTCTCTTTTTTTAATTCCTCCCACTGCCTGGCGTCGATGGCCTGTGTTGCTAAAAAACGTGAAAACTCCGGATGCAATTCCTCTAATTGCTCTCGTGTTAGCCGCGTATATTTCATACCTACTTGATGATTAAAATGAAAAAATCCACCCCGGACAATCAGGGTGGATTTTGAAATTAATTCGTATTGCAAATTACTTGGCTTCAGAAACGACCTCGAATCCGAAATCCACCTGTACTGCTCTGTGCAAGCGAATTTGGGCCTCATAAGGTCCTGCACGTTTAATTGTGCCTCCTTTGATCGCGATAAATTTCTTGTCGATTGCAAAACCTTTTGAGGCTAGTGCATCGGCAAGATCACTGTTCGAAATAGACCCAAATAACTTATCTGCTTCTCCGACCTTAGCAGCAATTTTAACCTCAAGACTTTTTAAGGATTCCGCAATCTTAGATGCAGCATCTACAGCTTGCTTTTCTTTGTGTGCCTTTTGTCGTAAATTTTCAGCCAACACCTTTTTTGCAGAGGTAGTTGCCAAAATAGCCTTCCCTTGTGGTATAAGGTAGTTGCGACCGTAACCGTTCTTAACTGTTACTACGTCGTCTTTGAACCCGAGGTTCTCAACGTCTTGCTTTAATATCAATTCCATGATGCCTAAGGTTTATTTTAATAAATCACCAACGTAGGGCATAAGCGCGAGATGGCGGGCCCGTTTAATAGCCTGAGCCACTTTACGCTGATATTTCAGAGAAGTCCCTGTTAAGCGACGCGGCATTATCTTTCCTTGTTCGTTTACCAGCTTAATCAAAAAGTCTGGATCCTTGTAATCCACATATTTGATTCCGGATTTCTTGAATCGGCAATACTTTTTTTGTTTGTTGGTGTCGATGTTCAGCGGGGTTAGATAGCGAATTTCACCATCTTTTTTCCCTTTAGCCTGCTGTTGTAAATTTGACATATGCTTAGGCTTTTGCTTTTAATTTAGTTCTTCTTTTCTCTGCCCATGCCACAGCATGTTTGTCGAGTTTTACAGTTAAAAAACGCATGATGCGTTCGTCCCTTTTGAATTCTTGCTCATAAGGAGCAACAACTTCGCCAGGGGCAGTAAATTCGAACAGATGATAGAATCCACTCTTTTTGTGTTGAATGGGATACGCCAATTTTTTAAGTCCCCAATTCTCTTTGGAGACCATTTTAGCGCCATTCCTGGTCAAGAAATCTTCAAATTTCTTAACTGTTTCCTCTATCTGTGATTCAGACAGAACGGGATTTAAAATGAAAACAGTTTCGTAATGGTTCATATTAATTAATGATTTTAAAAGGAGCGCAAAAGTAATAATTCTTATATCTAATTACAAGAAATCGAAAAAAAGTTCGTTATGCTAAAAAGAATTCTAAAAAACATAAGCTTAACCTACTATTAATTTTAAAATTAAAACCGCAGTATTAAATCGCAATTCGCTTCTTTAAAGGTATTCCCAAATCATCTTTTATTGACGCAATTGTATTGAAGTACTGACATCATTCCCAAATCAAACTGTATATGAAACTCAGAAGTATTGTGGTAGATGATTCAACCATGCAACGTATGGCGGTTGCAAAGTTGGTAAACAATCATCCGAATCTGGCGCTTGTTGGCGAGTTCAGTAACGCTATCGAAGCCAAAAACGCATTAAAAACAAGTGAAATCGATCTGATTTTTTTGGATGTAGAAATGCCAATTATCAGTGGTTTTGACCTGCTGGAATCATTGGATAATCCACCACAGGTGATTTTGATTACCGGCAAACCCGACTACGCACTTAAAGCATTCGAATACGACGTAACGGATTACCTTCACAAACCCATTACTATGGGACGATTTGATGCATCGGTAAAACGTGCGGTTGCTAAATACGAGCAGAAAAACCGGGTAATTGAAGACGAAGAGCACATTTTCGTTAAAAGCAATTTGAAAAAACGCAAGGTGGTACTCAACGATATTAAATGGGTTGAAGCCTTGGGCGATTACATTAAATTGGTTACCGATGAAGCCAATATCGTAATTCTTTCCACTATGAAAGCTTTTGAAGATCAGCTGCCACAAGACAAATTTTTGCGCATTCATAAATCCTATATCGTCAATCTGGAAAAGATTGAAAAATTCAACAGTAAAAATGTTGAAGTTGGAGGACGTTCCATTCCGCTTAGTCGAAATAAGAAAACAGAATTATCCGAAGCGCTAAGTAACTTCTAATTAGATGTAGTCTACATTGTAAAACACACGAATACTGCGAAACTGCGAAATAGCATTAAAGGAATTTTCAATTCTTTTAATGCTATTTTTTATGGTGTGCAGGGCACTACCCGCAGGAATTTTAAGCAAAATGTTCTTGTGGTATGCATTTCGGACCCGGGCTACAGGAGGAAATTCCGGTCCTAATACATATTCCCCATAGGCCTGCCTTAGCGTTCGCGCAAACCATTCTGAGCCTTCCTGAACCCGATTGAATTCGCGGTGGGTAAATGTGATTTTAATTAATCGCACACGAGGTGGGTAGTTGAACTGCTGGCGTTCATAGACCTGCTCACGAAACATTCCCAAATAATCACCGGTAGATACTTGCTTCAAAATTTGATGATACGGGTTATAAGTTTGAATGAAGACCTGACCCCGAGCTTTGGTTCGTCCTGCTCTTCCTGCAACCTGTGTCAGTAATTGAAAACATCTTTCGTGTGCCCGAAAATGCGGGAAATTTAGCAGTGTATCGGCATTCATGATTCCTACAAGCCCTACATCCCTAAAATCTAATCCTTTGGTAAGCATTTGAGTGCCCACTAAAATATCGGTTTCTTTGGCCTCAAAGGCTTCAATAATATTTTGGTAACCGTATTTCCCTCGGGTGGTATCCAAATCCATTCGTCCTACCCCTGCATTGGGAAAAAGCTCCCTCAATTCCTGCTCGATTTGTTCTGTCCCAAAGCCTCTGGGATCTAAGGTAGCATTGCCACAAGCCTCACAGGTAATGTCTAGTTCGCGGTGAAAACCACAGTAGTGACAACGTAATTCATTGCGATGCTGATGATATGTAAGACTCACGTCGCAATGAATACAATGCGGAGAATGACCACAGCTGGTGCAGGTTACAATTGGTGCATAACCCCTGCGGTTTTGAAATAAAATGACCTGGCTCCCAGCTGCCAATGTGGCTGCAATGGCATCGCGTAATCGTTCAGAAAAATGGCCATGCATCCGTTTGCGTTTTACAAATTCGGTAAGATCCACCAATTCTATATCCGGCAATAGCACATTGGCATACCTGCGATGCATTTCAACCAACAGATACTTTCCGGTTGTTGTATTGTAATAACTCTCAACGCTTGGGGTGGCAGAGCCTAATAGAACATTGCTTCCAAAGTAGGAGGCCAAGACGATAGCGGCATCTCGAGCATGATACCGGGGAGCAGGATCAAATTGTTTAAACGTATTTTCATGTTCTTCATCTACAAGAATTAAATTCAAATTTTCAAAAGGTAGAAACAATGCAGACCTTGCGCCCAAGATTACCCGAGCCTGACTTGCGCCTAATCGCACATGATGCCAAAGTTCTGCCCGTTCCTGCTGATTTTGACGGGAATGAAATACAGCCACTTGTGATCCAAAAACACGCTGTAACCTTTTTATTAGTTGCTCGGTCAATGCAATTTCCGGAACCAAATACAAGATTTGACCTTTTTGCTTTAAAGCCTCGGCGATAAGCTGTATATATACTTCGGTTTTTCCGGAAGCTGTAACGCCGTGAAGCAAAATTGTTTTGGAATCCTTAAATCCTTCCCGAATTTGAACACAGGCCTCAAGTTGCATTGGATTTAGTTCCGGCAATGGTGCATTGCCCAAGTCACCGTCGAATACTTGCCGGTCTTCGGTTATATAATATTCCTGAAGTATCTCCTTGTCTATTAGCGACTTTATAATAGAACGGCTAACCTGAGACTTACGTTCGAGATCCTTGCTTTTTACAGCTTTTTCTTTTCCATGCTGAAGTTGAAAAAGGGTCAAAAGGAGTTGCGTTTGTTTTGGTGCACGGGCCAGGGAATCTAACAAGGATTCTAATGCCTGGTCTTGAGAGAAATTGTCGTGCAACCGAATGTATCGCGTACGTTTAGGTATAAACCGTTCCTGAAGTTTTTCCTGCAATTGAATCAAGCCTTTTACCAACATGCGCTGCAGTAGAGGCAATACCTGTTTTTTATCGGTTATATCTGAAATTTCATTTACGGTTAACGCCGATTGCTGTTCCAGCGCCTGCAGTATCAAATATTCGTGGTCGTCCAGATCAAGTACCGAATAATCCAGATTCGAAATCGCCAGCACTCGAGTTTCACTTTCCAGTAAAAAAACTGAAGGAACTGCGGTACGAAAAACTTCGCCCAGCGTACACATATAATAGGAAGCAATCCATTGCCAATGTTTAATTTGATTAGGAGTAACCAAGGGTTCTGCATCCAATACCCTGTAAATTTCCTTTGCCTGATAGGCGGTTGGTGGATGCTGATGCAGGCCAATGACCAATCCAGTATATAATTTGGACTTACCGAATGGAACCGCCACGCGAAATCCTGGCTGCACATGCGTTTCTTCCCCAATGGGTACAGCATAGGTAAAACAGCGTTCCAAGGGAATAGGGAGTAATATATCGGCGTAATAATTCATTGGAATAAGCATAAGTTAAGCTCCAATGCGGCTAACTACCTGGATTGGATTGTGCACCCAAATTGCGTCTTAAATAGGTAAGGGTGGCATTTAATTCAAAACCGAGTAAAAGTATGTTCGCATTGACCCAGATGTAAATCAAAAGAATTAATAACCCGCTCAATGCTCCGTATAGTTCATTGTATCTTGAAAAGGAATCAATATAAACCCCAAACAAATAGGAGGTTAATAAAATGAGTAAGGTAGTCATGAGCGCACCGTACGAAAAAAATCGGGTGTGCTTGCCTTCGGCTGTACCAAAAAAATACAAGATGGCGGTAGTGAGATAGGTCAATACAATAAAAAAGAGCACTTTACCGGCCTGCCCCCAAAAGTTGGTTACCTTATCAGTTCCCAATCCCACGCGCTCAAAATTCAGATCCGATAAAAATCCAAGGACATAAAACTCAAAATAGACATAGAATACTGCACCAAGGATTAGTAACAAGGAAAGTATGAGCCCTACCATTAAGGCATAGGCATATTGTTTAATAAAATTACGCGTGAGTTTAATGTGATAGCTATTTTCAAACCCTGCAAAAATGGCATTAACTCCATTGGCCATTAAAAAAATTGAAATTATAAAGGCCGAAGACAACCAGCCGCCCTGTTTCTGATCTTTAATCTGAGTGTATACCTCTGAAAAATAATCTCCGGTTGCAGTAGGTAAAAAAGATTCCAAAAATATCAGCAAATGCGCGTCAAAATTTTCATTTCCAACTCGTATATAAGGAATGAGGTATGGGACAAGCGTAACCAAGAAGATCAATAATGGAAAAATAGCCATAAACAAGCTAAATGAAATTGAACTTGCTCGCGTAGATAAAGCGCCTCGTATGATTCCTCTAATGTACATAACAATGAGGTCAAAAAATGAAAGACCCTCAAAACCAGGCAATTGAAGGCGTTTCATTAAAGCCAAAAATCCCCCAACCAAGGAAAAACGTTTTTTATCTTGTTTATTTTTCGACATCACTAATTACTTCCAACGTATTTAGATGATAACTTGGAACAACCAGCACCTTTAAAAAATGCCAAAAGTGGGTTTTGGATTTCGCAAGAGACACGGCTAAAAGCATCGCCCCTAAAATACTAAAATGTTCGCGTAACCATAAGTGGAAATTGGTTTCATGAATTTGCAGACAAAACGTACTTTTAAAAGATGAAATTAGTATTACTAAGCGTTGGGGCAACAGATTCTCCGGCTCTAAAAGATTTAATTCATCGGTTCGAAGCGCGAATATCCAGATATATTCCTTTTCAAATGGAATATGTACCCGATGTAAAAATTACCTCTGGAAAAGATCCTGCCGAATTTAAATCCCGAGAATCGGCCAATATTTTAAAAAGATTACAGCCTCAGGATGTGGTTTGGATTTTAGATGAAAACGGAAAAATGTTTTCCTCGAGAGCCTTTGCGCAACACATCCAAAAAACAATGAATGCTGGCCCAAAACGTTTGGTCTTAATCATTGGTGGAGCCTACGGTTTTGATAACGCAGTCCGAAATCGGGCAAATGACAGTATTAGCCTATCCGAACTTACTTTTAATCATCAGGTGGTTCGTTTAATGGCTGTGGAACAAATTTATCGCGCCTTTTCAATCTTAAAAGGCGATCCATATCACAATGATTAACTGCATCCTCAAATTCACCAACCCGAACCCGAACATGAAATATCACACTTCTACCCTAGCCACTCTAATCTTGGTATTCCTTTTTTCGTGTGCCAGCCCAACCCCACCGGAGCCCTTGGGGCCATTGCCATCACCTCGTCAGTTGGCTTGGCACGAATTGCAGTATTACGCCTTTGTCCATTTTAACATGAATACTTTTACGGATAGGGAATGGGGAACCGGCGCAGAATCTCCCGAACAATTTAATCCCAGCGAATTAGATGCTAGACAATGGGCAAAGGTAGCCAAAGATGCTGGTATGCAGGGAATAATACTCACTGCAAAACACCACGATGGGTTTTGTCTTTGGCCTACAAAAACAACCAAGCATTCCGTAAAGCAATCCCCTTGGCGCAATGGAAATGGAGATTTAGTAAAAGAGGTAGCAGAAGCATGCAAGGCCTACGGATTAAAATTCGGCATATACCTATCGCCATGGGATCGGAACAACCCACATTACGGAACGCCTGAATATGTAACTATCTTTCATGAACAATTGAAGGAATTACTGACCTCCTACGGACCATTATTCGAAGTTTGGTTCGATGGAGCCAATGGCGGTTCCGGGTATTACGGCGGAGCTAATGAAACTCGAAAAATAGACAACAAAAAATATTATGAATGGGAAACCACAACTGCATTGGTGCGCAAATACCAACCCGACGCGGTGATTTTTAGCGATGGAGGACCAGATGTTCGTTGGGTAGGAACAGAAGACGGATGGGCCGGCGAAACCAATTGGAGCATTATGAAACGGGATGAAATTTATCCAGGTTGGGAGCGCTATGTTGAATTGCGCTATGGGCACGAAGACGGCACCCACTGGTTGCCAGCCGAGGTAAACACAAGCATCAGGCCAGGCTGGTATTATCATGCAGGTGAAGATCATCAGGTAAAAACACTTTCTCGCTTGGTGCGCACATATTATGAATCTATTGGTCGCAATGGAAACTTCCTGTTGAATCTTCCGGTAGATAAGCGCGGGGTGGTTCACGAAACCGATGCCGCTAGAATTTTGGCATTAAAGCAACAAATTGATTTAGATTTCGAAACGGAATTGGGCAAATCCGCAAACGCTACAGCCAGCAATACGCGGGGCAACAGCAGGAGATTCGGGGCAAATCTGGTAAATGATAATAACCCAAACACCTATTGGGCAACAGACGACGGGGTACATTCGGGAAGCCTAGAACTTGAATTTACTGAGCCTACAAGCTTTAATCGCATATTGCTTCGGGAAAACATTGCTTTAGGACAACGAATCAAATCCTTTTCAATTTCTGCCAAAGTAAACGGAAAATGGCAAATGTTGGATTCCCAAACCACGATAGGGAACCGCCGTATTCTTAAGGTAGCCCCAATAACTGCTAAAAAAATTCGGCTCAATATTCACGACGCTAAAGGGCCTATTGTCCTTTCTGAATTTAAGCTATTTAAGGCCCCGCTTTTACTTGTTGAGCCAGAATTCTCAAGAGACCGCGAAGGCGTAGTTACACTTACAGTACCCGACAGCGCCGTTAATATTTATTATACCCTGAATGGTTCCAATCCACAAACCCAAGGCACTGTCTATGCTAAGCCCTTTAAGGTATTGGGGCCTACTTTACTCACTTATGTGGCAAAAAATCCAGAAACAGGCACCTATTCAGATATTGTAGAAAAGCATCTGGATATTCCTAAGAAACCATGGAAGGTGGTTTCCGTATCGAGTGGCAACCCCGCCGAAGCTTACTATGCAATAGATGAAAATCCACTCACGCATTGGACTTCTGCTAAAGATCCTGGGAAGCCACAAGATCTTGTTTTGGACCTTGGTCAGGTGCATACACTATCTGGATTTACCTATTGGCCAAATCAAGACAGATATCCCGCAGGCATCATAACTGCTTTTGAATTTTATTGCAGTTTAGATGGATTACAATGGCAACCTGCAGCAAATGGAGAATTTGAAAATATTGTAAATAGTCGTATTGAACAAAAAATAAAATTTCCTAAAACAGCTGCACGATTTATTAAGCTAAAGGGTGTAAGCACTTCCGAATCGGGATTTCAAGCCAGTATAGCTGAAATTGGGGTAATTACCGATTAGGGACAATAAAGGAGTAATCCTTCTTAATAAAGCACTCTAAAGCGTGTGGTATTGGGAATTTCTTTTAAATCTTTTATTACCTCCTTATTGTAGTCTTTATCTACATCCGTAATTACATAGCCAACTTCCGGATCCGTAGATAAATACTGACCAATAATATTGAGGTTATAAGATGCCAATACCTTGTTTATTTGTGCCATTATACCGGGCACATTATCGTGTATGTGTAAAAACCGGTGTGCATTCTTTTGTTTGGGCAATCGAATGTTTGGGAAATTTACAGCGTCTACGGTGCTACCGGAATTCATATATTCCATAATTTTATTAGGAACGAACTCCGCAATATCGCGTTGCGCTTCTTCGGTACTACCTCCAATATGAGGTGTAAGGATAACATTATCTAAACCTCGTAGTTCGGTTTCAAACGCCCCATTGCCAATAGGTTCTTCCGGATAAACATCCACAGCCGCTCCGGCTAACTTTCCACTTTTTAGTGCAGCTACCAAGGCCGAAATTTCGACCACAAATCCGCGAGAAAGGTTTATAAGATATGCCCCGGTACGCATTTGAGCGAACTCGCGCTCTCCTATAAAATTGCGATTTGCGGGATTGTCGTCTAAATGCAACGTAACTACATCTGAAACGTTTAATAGAGCCTCTAAAGAATCACATTTAACGGCATTCCCCAAAGCCAATTGTTCTTCGATATCGTAATAATATACTCGCATGCCAATAGCCTCGGCAAGTACAGAGAGTTGTTTTCCGATATTACCATACCCTACTATACCCAAATTTTTTCCGCGTATTTCACGAGCATTGGCAGCTGTTTTATTCCAATTTCCGTTGTGTAGCTCCGTGCTTCTCGGGAAGATACTCCGCATTAGCATAATAATCTCACCAATGGCAAGTTCAACAACCGAACGCGTGTTACTGTAAGGCGCATTGAATACTACTACGCCCAATTTTCGGGCATACTTAAGATCGATTTGTGTTGTACCAATACAAAAAGCACCTATAACCATTAATTTATTAGCCGCATCCAAAACTTTTTGGGTAACCTGAGTTTTAGATCGAATACCCAAAACATGTACACCTTTTATCTTGGCAATCAGTTCGTCTTCGGATAGACTGGACTTTACAAGCTCAACTGAAAAACCTGCATCAGTCAGGTTTTCCAGGGCTATCGGATGTACGTTCTCTAACAAGAGCATTTTAATCCGATTCTTGGGGTAAGATAGAGTTCCTGGCAATTTATTTATAAATAAAAATTCATCTAAACTGGGCGTAATATAATCCGCATTTCGAGCCGCTTTCTCCCTGCGAACATTTTCCGTAAAGGCGAAAAACTTATGGGCAATACCAGCTGCTCGCATAACGTAGTCGCTGTACCCATCGCCTATTACCTGTACCTCGCCCTCTAAATTAAGCGCTCGTAAACATTCAATTTTTCCATTGTGCTTAGCAAGTGCATTTTCGGTATCGAATCCAATTATTTTACCGGCCTCATCGAATCTAAATGTATTGGCGTAAACCCGTTCGGAAGGGATATTATACGCAGCAACAATGGGTAAAATAAATTCTTTAAATCCGGCCGAAATCACGTAAATATTGGCCCCGTATTGCTTAAAAAAATCCTTATTGGCAGCTATGGAAGGTGAAATTTTTTCTTGAAGTACCTCTACGAGCTTAGAAAGATCATCCCTGTGGGCGTTTAGCAATCGGATTCGTCTTTCAAGACCTTCGGTAAAGGAAATTTCTCCGTCTATTCCTAAATTTGTTATTTCTTGGATTTCACGAATTATCGCATCCCGATCGGGTCTGCCAGCAAGGGTAATTTCGGCCAGTACATCTAGCCCTTCTACACGGGTTAACGTACTGTCAAAATCAAATACAAATTTCCGGTCCAAAGCAGCTTGTAATTCACAATGAGGCCCCGAAGATAGTGAGAATTTATGGCATCTTTTAATATTGACCTTAGAAATACCATCTCTTCAACAACCCATGAATACTTTGTGAAATTTACTGGGTAAAAAAAACAAATTCTCAAAAAAACGACACCGCGGTTACATTAAATGCAGCACGTCAAAACCGCGCAAAGACCTGGCGGTTATTTTGATACCTTTAACTTTTATAAAATTACAACGCATGAAGATTAATGAACTGGTGTTCGCTACCCAAAATCCTCATAAGTTAGATGAAATACAACTTATGGTGCCCGACGGGATTAAACTTCAGGGTTTACAAGATATAGGGTGCACAGAATCCATACCGGAAATTTCGGACTCACTCCAAGGCAATGCGCGGAATAAAGCCCTGTACATTTTCGAAAATTATGGGTTAAATTGTTTTGCAGACGATACCGGCTTGGAAGTTGAGGCCCTTGGTGGGAGACCCGGCGTATTTTCTGCTCGCTATGCAGGCCCGGCTTGTGATTCACAGGCAAATATTCAGAAATTACTGGGGGAGCTCGGAAGCAACAGCAATCGCAAAGCACAATTTAGAACAGTTATAGCACTTTGTTTAGATGGCAATATTACTTACTTTGAAGGTAAAGTAAAAGGAGAAATACTTTTGCAACCCCAGGGTTCGGGTGGATTTGGATACGATTCCATATTTAAACCACAAGCGCTAAATGTCTCATTTGCAACATGTACGCCCGCCGAGAAAAACAAGATTAGCCATCGGGGAATCGCCTTTAGAAACTTCGCTGCGTACTTACAGCAAAGGCCCTAACATCATTTTGAATCTTGGCATTAGGCAAGGTGCAGAAAAGCGTATTAATGTCAATTTTTACGCCTATCTTTGTGGCCTTAATGCAAACGCCGACAAATCCTGACTACCGCACTATTCAGCCCTAGATCGCGCGCTTTTAATCTTTTCAATGACCACATTTAAGGATCTCGGACTCAGCGAGCCACTTTTATCCGCTGTTGCGGAATTAGGATTCGAACATCCAACAGAAATTCAAGAAAAAGCCATTCCTGAACTCATCGGTACCGATACCGATTTAGTAGCCCTGGCACAAACTGGCACCGGAAAAACAGCAGCCTTTGGCCTGCCCCTACTGGAGCGTATTGAAGTGAGCAGCAGACATACGCAGGCACTGGTATTGGCCCCTACACGTGAACTCTGCCTTCAGATTACTACAGAATTACAATCGTATGCACGTAACCTCAAGGGACTAAGTGTAGTTCCTGTATACGGTGGTGCCTCGATTCAGGAACAAGCTCGGCAATTAAAACGCGGAGCTCAGATCGTTGTAGCAACCCCAGGTCGTATTAAGGATATGATCTCCCGTGAACTGGTAGATGTTTCCAAGATTGAATACTGCGTATTGGATGAGGCAGACGAAATGCTCAATATGGGCTTCTACGAAGATTTAACAGATATTTTAAGTCATACTCCTGCGGATAAGTCTACATGGTTATTTTCTGCAACCATGCCGGACCAAGTCTCGAGAATTGCTCGTGATTTCATGCATGCCCCCAAAGAATTGACTGTTGGTAAACGCAATGTAGGCGCTGCCACAGTACGCCATGAGTTTTATTTGGTCAATGGACGGGATCGCTACGCTGCGCTTAGAAGATTGGCCGATGCCAACCCGGGATTATTTTCAGTGATTTTTTGCCGGACCAAACGCGATGCTCAAAAAGTTGCAGAAAAACTTTTGGAAGACGGATACAATGCTGGAGCGCTCCACGGTGATTTAAGTCAACAACAACGCGATATGGTAATGGGTGCCTTTCGCAAACGCCAACTTCAACTCTTGGTAGCCACAGATGTTGCAGCCAGAGGTATTGACGTAGATGATGTTACACATGTGATTCATTTTCAGTTACCCGATGAAACCGAAGTGTATACCCACCGCAGCGGCAGAACTGGTAGAGCCGGAAAATCTGGGGTATCCATGATCTTGCTTAGTAAGTCAGAAGCCTATCGTATTCGCACCCTCGAAAAAATCACCGGAAAAGCATTTGAAGAAAAAGCCCTGCCGTCGGGAATGGAAATCTGTGAAATTCAGCTTTATCATCTGGCAGACTCCATTCGAAATACTACAGTACATCCGGATGTATATACCTTCATTCCTGCTGTATCTGATCTTCTCGAAGGCCTGGATCGAGATACATTAATAGCAAAATTTATATCGGTAGAATTTAGTCGGTTTGCAGAATTCTATTCCAAGAACTCCAAAATAGCTACAGAAAAGTCAGGTAAATCAGACTTTCAAATATCTGGAGGATCGGACCAATCGCGCTTTTTTATCAATGTAGGAGAACGGGATGGTTTGGATTGGATGATTTTAAAAGACATGCTAAAAGAGGCTACCGGATTGGGTAAAGAAGACATTTTTAAAGTGGAAACCAAGGATAGCTTTTCCTTCTTTACCACAGAAGCAGATCATACCAATTTGGTTTTAGAGCGCCTCAAAGGCGCTATTTTAGAAGGTCGGGAAGTACGCGTGGAACTCTCAGGTGGGGATGCTCCTGGTAATAGCGGAGGTAAACACAAGAAAAGAGGAGGTAAACCTGTAAAATCTGGAAAATTTAATAAGTCTAAAGGCCCTTGGGATCCCTCAAAAAAAAGGGGTAAAGGAGATAAAAAAGGAAAAAAGCGAGGGGGATTCAAATAGTTAAGTTGTAGCCAAAAAAATTGGGAAACACCTGCTTTTTTACGTTATTAGTAGCATGAAAGGTATAAGGTTATTCCGGCAATTGCTAAGTCTCTCGGTGGTGCTTCTAGGTCTTAAAGGAGCCTTTGCACAAGTGACTCCAGAAGTTCCAGAAACAACTTCAGAATTTAAGGCGGTTGTTATAAACGCACAAACCCAAAAGCCGCTGGAAAGTGTTCACATCATCAACTTAAACCAGGTTTTCGGCACCATCTCCAACGAAAAAGGAGAATTTAGCATCCGAGCCGCGGTAAATGACACCCTGTATCTTTCGTATTTAGGGTTTAAAGCTCAAAAAATAAGGGTTACCAACGACTTACTTAAATACGACAACAGTCAGATAGCACTTACTGAGTTGGCCTATGCGCTTGAGGAGGTAGTGGTGCAACCGTACCAACTTACCGGCTTTCTTGAAATTGATGTAAGAAATTTACCAATTAATACGGGATATCAATACAGTATTTCTGGGTTACCCGTTAGCTATGAATCGGGACGAAAGAGCCCTGGAGCTGTAACTAAAGTACTCGGGGCTATTATGAACCCGGCAGACTTGCTTCGAAACTTATTTGGCAAACAGCCTCGTCAGATGCGTAAACTTAGACTTATCAAAGAAGACGATCGCATTCGCGATTTATTGGCTACAAAATTTGATCGTGAAACTTTGCGCGAACTCTTGCAACTGGAAAAAGTAGACATCGAAGATATTCTTACAAATTGCAGTTATTCCGAATCTTTTATTCAAACCGCTAACGACTTGCAAATTCTTGATGCATTAAGTGGTTGCTACGAGGAGTACAAGGTGCTAAATTTGGAGAAACAATCTCCTTAAATGCTTTATTTAGAGGCTATTCAAACAAAAGCGCTATGATTCAAAGGTTATTTCTCGTTTTAATATTGCTGGTATTTACTCAATGTAAAAAAGATTCAAAAAATGGAGAATCGATTGCAAATTCCAACGCAACATCTACAGCTACCGCAAAAGAATCAGCACCATTTCTTTGGGAAAATGCCAATGTCTATTTTTTATTAACAGATCGTTTTGCCAACGGTGACCCCAAAAATGATGTTAATTTTGAACGTACCAACCCAACAGGCCCATTACGTGGATTTATGGGCGGAGATTTAAAAGGAATTACTGAAAAAATTACATCGGGCTACTTTGATGCTCTGGGCGTAACGGCACTCTGGTTTACCCCCGTTGTTGAACAAATACACGGCTCAACCGACGAAGGAACGGGAGAAACATATGGCTATCACGGTTATTGGACCAAGGACTGGACCCAGATCGACCCTAATTTTGGCACGCGTGAAGATCTTCAAAAATTGGTAGAAACTGCTCATGCACATGGCATACGTATTTTACTGGATGCCGTGATAAACCACACCGGCCCAATAACTGCGAAAGATCCAGTTTGGCCAGACGAATGGGTACTAACATCACCTACCTGTAATTTTCAAGATTACCTGGGGACTACTGCCTGTACACTGGTCCCAAACCTTCCGGACATTCGCACCGGGTCAGAGACAGACGTAGCGCTTCCGGATGCTTTGCTTGCCAAATGGAAATCAGAGGGGCGTTTAAGTCAGGAATTAGACGAACTGCATTTCTTTTTTGAACGAACCGGATATCCCCGTGCCCCTCGGTATTACATCATCAAATGGCTAACGGACTATGTAAGTGAATTGGGAATTGATGGATTCCGCGTCGATACCGCAAAACACGCCGACGAACAAGCCTGGGCCGACCTCTATAATCAAGCTTCTTTTGCTTTTGAGTCTTGGAAAAAAAAGCATGCGGATAAGGTCCTGGATGAAAATCCATTTTTCATGGTGGGTGAAGTTTACGGCTTTGGTATTTCCGGCGGACGTTCTTATAATTTTGGAGACAAACAGGTGGATTATTTTGATTACGGCTTTCACAGTCTTATCAATTTTGAACTTAAATATGACGCCACCCAACCATATGAGTTTATTTTTGACAAATACAATAATCTGCTGCAAAAAACCTTTAAAGGGAAAAGTGTGCTAAACTATTTGAGTTCTCATGACGATGGAGGACCATTTGATCCTGAGCGCAAAAATCCGTATCGCGCAGCGAATGTACTCTTGTTAACCCCCGGTGCCTCCCAAATATATTACGGAGATGAAAGCTCTAGAATACTTGTAGCACAAGGGGCCGTTGGCGATGCGAACCTGCGTACTTTCATGAATTGGGATGCCATAGATAGCATAGAAGAAAATCAAAAGGTGCTTACACACTGGCAGAAATTAGGTGCCTTTAGAAAGGCCCACCCGGCCGTGGGTGCCGGAAAACACAAGATGTTGTCCGCAAATCCATATGTTTTTAGCAGAACCTATATCACAGACTCCCACCGCGACAAAATTGTGGTTGGTCTTGACTTATCCTCAGGCAAAAAAAGTATAACCGTAAAGGGATATTTTGGCAATGGGACCAAACTTCTGGATCGCTACAGTGGAACAACTACAGTGGTTAGAAACGGTAAAGCCTTGTACGACACTCCTTTTGACATTGTGTTACTGGAGCCTATTCCGGAGTAACTTAAAACGTATTAAGGCAACAACACCTTTTGAGATTTGACTCGGGATCAATCGGATGGCGCTTGTAACCCTCTAAGGGCAATGCGATTGCCTTCGGTATCCTGAAACACCCCAGTGAATCCAAATTCCTTGGAAATCTGACGCATTTCTTGCAATACCTTGCCGCCAGATGCGCCCGCGCGAAGCAAACAAGCAGCGACATCGGTACAACTTAAATAAATCAAAACGCCATTGGGGTTTGAAGGTATATAGTATTGGGGATGGTAAGCCAAAGCTCCGGGGGCGTGCGATTGATTGTTGACTGCTGGAAACATACCCATGCGCAAGGGGCCAAAATCCACAACTTGTATATTGATTCGAAAAACGGTTTCATAAAACAATTTAGCACGGTCCAGGTCCAAAACCGGAATTTCGAACCAACCGACCTGCATACTTTGCATTGCATTCATATCCCTGTGCTTTAAATTATTTATCTAGGTCGCTTTCGTATCGAGTTAAGATTTCCGAGGCCGAACGCACCGAATTAAAGGTCCAATCGAACCGCTTTTCCATTACTTCTGCCGGATCCAATTGCCAATTTAGATTTGAATTGCGGATTCGGTTGCCGATTTCATAAAGTAAAATGGCAGCAGCTACTGAAATATTGAGGCTTTCTGTAAATCCCACCATTGGTATTTTCACTTGAAAATCTGCCTGCTCCTGTATATGCAAACTTATGCCATCTTTTTCAGATCCAAAAAAAAGGGCTACCGGTGCGGTAAGGGGGAGGTTTTCTGGAGAATAACTGGACGTATGCGGACTGGTGGCAACAATTCGATAACCTTTATTTCTGAGCATCGCTATGCACGAATCGGCATCTTTATGTCTTTCTACATCTACCCACTGTTGCGCACCTCGGGCTATTTTGCCATCGAGTCGCTTTCCAAATCTACTTTCAATGAGATGTGCTTGTTGAATCCCAAAAATATCGCAGGATCGAATCACGGCACTGGCATTGTGCATGTGATACACATCTTCCAAGGCCACGGTAAGGTATCGAGTTCGGTTATTTAACACCTCAGCAAACCGATTTTTTCGTGATTCAGACAGAAACCCCTCAAGGTATTCTAATTTGCCTTGGTCCATAGTATATTTATAACGTTAGGTGAGTACAACATGGATGTACAGTAAAATTAAATAAATGAAACAGAACATTGCCATTTTAAGCGGAGCGGGCATGAGTGCTGACAGTGGACTTAAAACCTTTAGGGATGCTGATGGTCTTTGGGAGGGCTATCCGGTAGCAGAGGTTGCTACACCAGAGGCGTTTGCCCGAAATCCGAATCTTGTTTTAGACTTCTACAATCAGCGAAGAAAACAATTGCTGGAAGCCATTCCAAACCCCGGACATAAAGCCTTGGCTAAATTGGAATCGCACTATAACGTACAAATTATCACTCAAAACGTAGATGACTTGCACGAACGCGGTGGAAGCACACACGTACTACACTTACACGGTGAATTGTTAAAAGTGAGAAGTACTGGACCCCAAGGAACGGTATTACCATGGAAGACTGATTTATTACCCGCACACCGATGTACAGCGGGTTATCCCCTACGACCCCACATTGTATGGTTTGGCGAGGCCGTACCCCTTATGAACGAGGCCATTAAAATAATCTCTCAGGCTCAAAAAGTAATTGTGATAGGCACGTCTTTACAAGTGTACCCTGCAGCTGGCCTTTTGGACTATATAGAGCAAAATACCCCTATTTACCTCATAGATCCCAATCCCCAGTTGCAATCTAGTGTATTTACAAATCTAAAAGTGATTAGGGAAAAGGCGGCCATAGGGGTTCCTACTCTGGTCGATTTCCTAAATTGTAAAGCATGCGGGTGTTTTTAGCCCAAAGCATAACGGCATTTCTTTGTTCATTTGTTAATCTGGCACTCTGATGTGTCCAGGTATATTCTTTTAAGGGCATAAAGCCAGACTCCAGCGTTTCAACTACCTCTTCGAGCTTGTGGTCTTTCCGCTTGGACTCGTAGTTTTGCCACTCCGAAAAATTTAAATGCCCTTTGCCGTGTTTTACATGATCGGCAATCCAAAATGAAATAGGTGCCACTTGATTGTACCAAGGGTATTCCGTGTGATTACTATGACAATCCATGCAAGCTGCATTTAAAATTTCCCGAACAGGTTCAGGCGGATTCGTTTCCGCAAGAAAAACTGCTAAATGTTCGGATGTGTCGGTATTTTTCGCAGGGCGAATAAATTGGATAAGTACTAACACAACCAACAAGGCTGTGGCAATTTTTTTAACTAATTTCATGGCTAATGATTTATTCTAAGGTATTGATTTGATGCTAAAATCCCAACTCCTAAATAAACTTGCCGGGACCAAGGCCACACAGATTACAAGAAACAATTTGGCTCTAGAAGTGCAATCCAATCCGGAACTAATTAAAATACTGCTTGACGTAATGTTCGAGCAACAAAACGACTTGGGAATACGTGCTTCATGGGTTTTGGAATGGATTTGTCGTTCAAACCTGGCGATTATTAAGACTCATTTGAATTATTTCTGTGGTAATCTAAATCGACTCACGCCAGACGGCAGTAAACGTGCAGCCGCAAAAATATGTGAACTGCTGTCCCTGGCCTGGCATAACAAATCAGGAAGCGTACCTGATTTTAACGCTACCCATAGAGAACAACTTATTGCGGCGTGTTTTGATTGGCTCTTGGGTTCAAATACCACTGCAACAAAAGTCTACAGCATGCAAAGTCTTTACTGTCTGGGTCATTCGGATTCATGGATACATCATGAACTTAAACCTATTTTAATTCGTGATTACCCCGGCAGCAGCGCGGGGTATCAAGCGCGTGCTCGGAAACTACTCAAACTACTCGAATAATGTATGTAATGCCTATCTTTGCACCTTTGTTTAAGTAAAAAACCTCATGGCTTCAGAAACCCTTAACGCCATATCACCGATAGATGGCAGATATCAGAACAAAGTTCACGCCTTAAGCGCTTATTTCTCCGAAGCTGCCTTAATCCGTTATCGGATTCGGATCGAAATTGAATACTTTATAGCCCTATGCGAGTTGCCGCTACCGCAATTGAAACAGGTGGATCCGTCAAAATTTGATGCACTGCGGGCATTGTATCTAAATTTCAATGAGGAAGATGCCCAGGCTGTTAAGGAAATCGAAAAGATTACCAATCACGATGTAAAGGCTGTAGAATATTTCATAAAGCAACGCTTCGACGACTTAGGATTAACCTCCAACAAGGAATTTGTGCATTTTGGTTTAACGTCACAGGACATTAACAATACTGCTGTTCCACTATCACTTCGCGAAGCCCTTACGGATGTATATCATCCGATTCTTGATGAAGTCCTTCAAAAATTAGAACAATTGGCATCTGAATGGGATGGGATAGCTATGTTGGCACGTACTCATGGACAACCGGCATCCCCTACCCGACTTGGAAAAGAACTGCAGGTATTTGTAGTTCGGATCCAGGAACAACTTAAAGGATTGATTCAAATTCCTAACGCTGCTAAATTTGGTGGAGCAACCGGTAATTTTAACGCCCATCATATTGCCTATCCTCAAATTGATTGGAAAATTTTTGGTCAAAACTTTGTGGAAAAAACATTGGGATTACACCATTCGTTTCCAACAACCCAAATTGAACACTACGACCATTTGGCTGGTATCTTTGATGCCCTAAAGCGCATAAATACCATTGTTATTGATTTGAATCGCGACATGTGGACCTATATTTCCATGGACTACTTTAAACAGCGTATAAAAGCTGGTGAAGTTGGTTCATCTGCAATGCCACATAAAGTAAATCCGATTGACTTCGAAAATTCAGAAGGTAACCTGGGAATTGCCAATGCAATTTTTGAGCACCTTTCTGCTAAGCTTCCGGTCTCCCGATTACAACGTGATCTAACAGACAGTACCGTACTTCGAAATGTTGGAGTGCCTATTGCACATACGGTAATCGCATTTCAGGCTACCCTGAAAGGTTTAAGTAAATTACTCTTAAACGTCGAAAAGATTCAACAAGACCTAGACAATAACTGGGCTGTTTTAGCAGAAGCTATTCAAACTATTCTGCGCAGAGAAGGATATCCAAATCCGTACGAAGCATTAAAAGGATTAACGCGAACCAATACTAAAATTGACGCTGCTGCACTAACAGCCTTTATCGACGAACTCGAAATTACTGAGCAAGTCAAGGATGAATTAAAAGTACTACGTCCGGAACGCTACACTGGAATTTAAAACCCAATACTAATTAGAACTACATTCAGAACAATTTAAATTCATAATAAATCACCAAATCCCTGAAGTAATTCGGTATTAGAAGTCCCACTTTGAAACTCTTGGATTAGAGACATAAGATTCGCAGGATTTATTGAATTTCCTACGATTCTAAGCAGTATGAAACCACTGGTTTTTCCCTGACCAAAAAGAATAACTTCTGTTATTGCTCCGTCTTTTTCTATAAATTTCACGACGCCATGTAGCCCATTGGACTTTAAGGTTATTAATTCCTGGAAGTCCTTGTGCTTTAGGATTGTTTGCACGTTTTTGAGCTCCAAATCAAACGCCTGTAGATTGTCTGCATTGGGTTTAAACAACAACACGTTTGCACTTTTTAAACTGGAGTCCGAAGTATTCTTACTCCGTTTATTTTGTGATAAGTTGTGGGATTTAATGCCCTGAAGGGGTAGGTCTAATGCAATAAAATTGGGATCTGTGGCGTGTTCCACAAAATATTCCTGTAAGACAGAACTGCCAGTGCAACTCATTAATCCAAATGCCGCCCACACAAAAACCAACCTTGAAAACCTAAAACTATTTTGAAACATAATTGCATTTAAAAACCGGTTCAAAAATGACTTCCGAACCGGTTTGATTTCGTTTAAGATTTAGATTTTTGAGCCTGATTCAATTCTTGAGGCAAATTCATTTTGCGCGTCAATGCACCAATCTTTGTGAGATCAATATCTCCGGTAATTGTGAGAAGAACGGTTTCAATTTGGCGATTACCACTGGCAATTTCACTGCCGTTTATTCCAGTTACAAACATGAGCAATTCACTTACATGATCACTATCCTTACCTTCTC
>JBJOHX010000083.1:0-26236 GCA_046047415.1 Bacteroidota bacterium | reverse complement strand
GTAGACGGGTAACGGTAGAGGCCAATGGCAAAACGATAATTTACAATCAGATTATTCCCGGTATTACCGGTGGTGCGCTAGACAGCCATGAAGGGAAACCCGGGCCAATTTATCTGCAGGGTGATCACGGACCAGTTGCGTATCGGAACATTACCATTTCGACGCCGGAAAAATAGGTTTTAGATTTTATCGGCTTCAAACTGTTTTTTTGATGGAAATATGAGGCAAGCGTTAAAAATTATAATCAAAAGTTAGCTGCAATCGTTTAACCCGGGCCTGTAACGTTTTTGTGAATGATGTAGTTTATTTGTATTTTAAAGAGAAGCGTATTTTATGGGATCAAAAGAAGTTGTGTTTAGTTTCGATGAATAATCGGTTGGGCGTTTGGAGGAAAGGGCCAAATCGCAACCTACCAGCGCAAAGTATCTACAGTATTTAAAAAGGACCGGAAAAAATAAAGAGTACTACGGTTCCATTTCTGGGAAATTATTCCCCGGTCTTTTGAAACGTTTGACCCATGGCCTCAAATTCCGAAACTGCGCCATCGGGACTAAAATTAAAGTTGACCATAATTTCTGTCAGGTATCGATTTTGAATATCGGATCTAAAGGTATCGTAATGCCAATGCTGCAAGTGGAGGTCCACAAAATTGTTAAAGTTTAGTATAAGCCCATTTTCGGATGCGGTTATCACCGCATTGCCATACATGGGATGGGTATAGGTTCCTGTGTAATGATTTATGCTCAATCGGGGTTGGGTATTTGCAATGCGATTGGCAGTAAGTTGCGCTTCCTGTTCCTGTGCCTGCTTTTTAAAACCGGCGTACAATTCAAATATTTCGGCATTCCAGTCTCGTGAAGCCTCATTAAATGCCCAAAGATCCATTGTCTTATATAAAATGGCGTGTCTGAGTTCGGCATGATCCAGATTCGCCATTACATATACGGCTGTATTTTTATCGTGAATTACGCCGGCAATTGCGATGAGTCCGGTAATACTCCCAGTGTGGAAATCCAATTTTTCTCCCCGGTAATCGTGTTGAAACCAACCTAAGCCATAACTACGCCAATGGGGTTTGGTGAGTTGTTGGGTCGGATAAAATGGCCCCTTGTCAATAAGGGTTTGAGGCTCAAAAATATACGCAAAGTTTTCTGGGCTAATAAGGGTTTTACCCTTAAAAACACCGCCGGCCTCGAGCATGAGCATATAGTGTTCCACGTCTTCCAGGCAGGTATAGATCATTCCGGCAGCCCCAATCTGATCCGACAAATCATAAGGTGCTTTGTGCAACCCCTCCTTGGGTAAGTTAACGTATGGGGTAGCCCTGTTGTCCCTTTTAACCATATCCGAGGCCCTAGCCACTGTATTTTCCATTTCGAGCGGTATCAGAATTTCGTCGGTTACAAAGTCTGCCCAGTGTTTTCCGGAAACCGCCTCAATTACTTCGCCGGCTACTGCATACATCAGGTTGTTGTACACAAATCCACCCCTCACCGGAAATGCCTTTTTAGCAGCCGAAAATCGGCTAATGGTTTCTGCGGTTGAGGTACTGTCTAGCACCCACAATAAATCGGCCTCATCAATTCCTAAATTGTGGGTCAGTAAATCTTTTACCCGGGCCTCTTCCCGTATATAGGGGTCAGACAATTGAAATTCAGGAAGATGTTTGTATACCTTATCATCCCACTTTAGTTGTCCCCGGTCTACCAAAATTCCCAAGGCCAGACTTACTACTGCTTTTGTGGTAGACCCCATATTGAAAAGGGTTTGTCGATCTACCGGGGCTTGGGTTTCCAGGTTTTTTACGCCGTAGGCTTTACTAAATACGACTTCACCATCCTGAATTACGGTGGTTACCATACCCGGTATTTCCCACCGTTGCATCCCATCTTCTATCATGGCGTTTAGGAGCTTGACATTTTTTTGGGCATGAATGGGAACAAGACTTCCAATAAGCAATAAGCAAAAAGCGAGTAAAACGGTTTTCGAACTCATAATAGAGGCAGGTTGATTTTTAAATAACAATCAAAATGTACAAAAAATAGCGCTGTTAATTTATGCTCCAAAGATTTTCTAAATGATCAGTTTCGGTTACTTTTAGAGTGCTTAAAACCTAATCCATGAAAAAAGCGATTCTCTCCGCGTTTGTATTACTACTCACATTATCAATTTCGGCACAAGATCTCAATTCGTATTTGGCGCCGGTAAAATTCAGAAATATAGGCCCTTTTAGGGGTGGAAGATCTACGGGATCTACCGGTGTGGTGGGAGATCCGCTCACCTATTACATGGGCACTACCGGAGGTGGGCTTTGGAAAACCACCGATGCCGGAAATAATTGGAATAACGTTTCGGACGGATTTTTTAAGACGGGTTCAGTAGGTACAGTCACCGTTTCGGAAAGCCATCCAAATGTGGTGTATGTGGGGATGGGCGAGCACGCCCCTCGTGGAGTAATGACCTCCTATGGCGATGGGGTGTATAAATCTACCGATGCCGGTAAAACCTGGCAGCATATGGGTCTGGAGCAAACCCGGCATATTGCGCGTATTGTGGTGCATCCGGATAATCCGGATTTGGTTTGGGTGGCTGCCCAAGGTGCGTTGCACGGTCCCAATAAAGAACGAGGAATTTACAAGTCCGAAGATGGAGGCAAAACCTGGAAGCATGTACTGTATGTAAATGACAAAACCGGATGCAACGACTTGTCTATAGACGTGCACAATCCTCAGGTGCTCTATGCCTCTATGTGGGAACACATGCGTACGCCCTGGCAGGTAATTAGTGGTGGCCCCGGTAGTGGGTTATATAAATCTACCGATGGTGGAGAGACCTGGTCCAAAATTCACAAAGGACTTCCCGAAGAAAAGGGGAAAATGGCCATTGCGGTATCTCGTGCCAATTCAGATCGGGTATATGCGCTTATAGAAAGTGATTCCCAAGCCGAAAAGGGCGGCTTATTTTCATCTTCAAATGGTGGAGATTCATGGACTCGGGTAAGTGACGATCACCGGTTGTTACAACGCGCCTGGTATTACATTGAAATTACTGCAGATCCTAAGGATGAAAATACGGTGTATGTAATGAGTGCTGCCACCTACAGATCTATTGATGGAGGAACTTCCTGGGAAGAAATCAGTTCCAATCACGGCGATTATCACGACCTATGGATCAATCCGAATAATCCCAAAAACATGGTGATTTCGGACGATGGTGGTGCCGAGGTATCCTTCGATGGTGGTGCAACCTGGAGTGCTCAGGACAAAATGCCAACCGCTCAGTTCTACCGTATAAGCACAGACAGTTTGTTTCCCTATAACATTTACGGTGGGCAGCAAGACAATACTTCGGTGAAAATTTCCAGTATAGGATTGGGGAGTTATGGCATTGGGCAAGAGCATTGGGAAGCCTCGGCCGGAGGAGAAAGTGCATTTCTGGCCTTTGATCCTAAAAATCCCGTAAAGGTAATGGGAGGAAGTTACCTTGGGTATATAGAACTCCTTGATGTACCAGCCCAAGTGGGTACCTTGGTCATGATAGAACCCAACCTCTATCTTGGACTTCCTGCCCGGGATATGAAATACCTATTTAATTGGAATGCACCCATTATAAAATCGATGCACGAGCCCAACACCTACTATCACGGAGCGCAGTATTTATTGCGTACCTACGATGAAGGCATGTCCTGGGATGTGGTTTCGCCCGACCTGACTCGCAATCAGGACGACAAGCAAGGCAATGGCGGGGCACCCTATACTAATGAGGCAGTGGGAGCCGAGAATTACGGTACGTTATCTTATGTGATAGAATCTCCGCACGAGGCCGGGGTGCTGTATACCGGAAGTGATGATGGATTTGTCCATATAACCCGCGATAACGGTAAAACCTGGGTAAACATTACCCCAAAAGGATTGCCGGAAACCCTTATCAATGCTATTGAGGTTTCTCCGCACGATCCCGCTACGGTCTATATTGCCACTACCCGTTATAAATTCAACGATCATACGCCGGCTTTATACAAAAGCACGGATTATGGAAAATCATGGAAAAACATAAGCGCGGGAATACCCCTGGGTTCTTATACCCGAGTGGTTCGAGAAGATAATGAGCGCAAAGACTTGTTATTTGCGGGAACGGAAACTGGAATTTTTGTTTCCTTTAACGGAGGTGCACAATGGGAGCCGCTTAAAGGTAACTTGCCCGTAGTACCGGTAACCGATCTCCAGGTTCGTTTTGGTGATTTAATTGTGGCCACCCAAGGTCGTTCATTTTGGATTTTAGACGATCTGGGCCTAATTCGCCAATACGGCACTGCAAACGCAGCGGGCCATTTATACCGCCCAGAGGATACCACCTATCCCAATTGGTACAGCAGTCTAAACAGCAATTCGGCTACGGGCACCAACAGCAGTCTTGGAGTAAACCCAGCCAGCGGTATGCCCATCTATTACGAGCTTCCTGAGCTACCGGAAAACACCGAGGTAAAACTTGAAATACGCGACAATTCCGGAAATTTGGTGCGCGCATATAGTTCCCTAAAGGATGCTAATTATGTGAGTTACGAGGGTGCCCCTTCTCCTGCAACTACGCTTTCTACCAAAAAAGGTCTTAACCGACTGGTTTGGGATCTCAGATACGGTTCATTACCAGGTGTTCCCAAGGTGTATATTGAAGGCAGCTACCGCGGCCATAAGGCAATACCCGGAAGGTATACGATTGCCCTAAAATTCGGTTCATCTGTATTTACCACCGAGGCAGTGCTCACTTCTAATCCTCTAATACCTACCACCGAGGCGGAATTTTTGGATTACCATGAATTTATGTCGCAGTCAGAGGCAACCTATACCGAAATGACCGAAATAACGAATCAAATGTATCGGATGCAAGACCGACTCAAAGCCTTGCAATCCCATTTAAAAGAATTGGGTAAAACCGAGCTGTTTAATCAAGCTGGAACCCTACTTTCAGCAATGGATGCCTGGGATAAATTAATGGTACAGCGCTTGTCCAAAGCCTACGACGATGTCGAGAATTTTGTAAATGGATTTACCGCTGAATACATCACGGCATTTAATCATGCTGACAGTGCAATTCCACGAGTAAATTCCGGTACAAAACAAAAGGTATCCGAATTGAACACAGTATGGAAAACCCACAAAGGAGCTGCAATCGAAATTTTGGAAAAACAGGTGCCGGCCTTCAATTTATCTTTACAACAAGCGGGTATTGGGGTATTGTATTGAAAGTACAGGTCTGCAATTCAGCGGTGTAACACAGTAAAGCTCAGATTGGTCGATTAAAGCCATCCTTTTGCCAAGGACTTTTTAGGACTTTGCAATTTAGAGGTATTTTTAGCGTTATTCGGTTATCTCATGAAATGGAATATGCATTTTAAGATCGTTGTACTGTTATTTTCCGGAGCGTTATTTTGGAATTGCTCTACCTTATCGACAAAGAAAGATCCCTATGCCTCTGCCTGGTCACAGGTGGTAGGTTCCGAAGCGTGGAATGAATCCTTGAATAATCGCGTGAGTCAATCCATTGCGAATAAACCTGAATTCTATGCTATTCCTGAATTAAAAAATATAGATAATGGGAGTGTAGATTCTGTCTTTATGACAAAATATCCCAATTGGGTTAGTCGAGCCTATTTTAGATTAATTTCCGAAGCCACAGCCTCCGACGACCATATTCGCGAAGAATATCAGGCTATTTTTTTGGAATCCAAACGAGACGACAACCGCGATAATAAAGAACTTCAAGAAGCAAGTGAGCGGGCGCAAAAACGTTTTGAAGCACATCGTCAAATGCTTGAAGGACTTATTTCTTGGAGGGCTTTTCATGAGTTTGGATCCAATGATTTGGATTATTTTTTGAAAGAGCAATTACCAGAATCCTATGCAAAATATAAGCAGCGTCAAAACGAGGAACAAATTGTTGCATTTCTAATGAATCGTTTGGCCGATTTATACCATCAGGAAACTAAATTCAAATTCAAGGATGCGTTAGAAAATTAGTTTAATTTATTTCGCAAATAGCACTTTTACCTTTTAAATTAGATTCATCTTTTCACCATTTTCGGTTGGCTAGAATTTGTCAATTTTACGGCCTTCGATAATTTATTCGTATTTTCTTAAGTGTTTATATGTAAACTCAAGATTGTAGATTAATTATTTTTTGTTTCCTTTCTAATCTTTTTTACTTCGTTTGGGTTCCAAATTTTCGAAGTAGGGGTTATTTCATCGATTTTATGGACTTAAATAGCCCTTTGCGCCAATAGATTTTGTTAATTTTGCAATAGACAAATCTTATTAATTAACATTCTGAATAAATCCTTACATCAACTTTATCTCATTTTAATGGGACTTATTGTGGTATTGGCTACCATTTATTTGGCCTATTACGGTAATTCCTATTATGCTACTGCTCTGGAGGAACGATTTTATCACCCCCAACACAAGTGGTTTAAGCCCAGCGGAATTTTTGGTCAAGGATTGGGCATAATAGGTACGCTGCTAATTGCCTTTGGAGTCTTTTTTTACATGGGCTGCAAGAGATACAAATGGTTGTCCCGATATATCCGATTAAAATATCTATTGGAGTTTCATATCTTCTTATGCACTTTGGGTCCGGTGATGATTTTATTTCACACCAGCTTTAAATTCGGAGGCATTGTTTCCATAGCGTTCTGGAGTATGGCTGCGGTAGTACTGAGTGGCGTTGTTGGTCGATTCATCTACAATCAAATTCCGCGTACTCTTGAAGGTCGGGAATTAAGTTTGGGAGAATTGAACGCCATGCGAAAAGGATTGGCTCAAAAATTAAACCAACATTTAGAACTGCATGAAGTAATCGATGAATCGGTTTTGAATCTTTCAGGGACATCCAATTATAAGGCATTAAGGCAAGTAATTGCCAACAGCAAGATTCCGAGAAAAGAAAAGAAGGAGGTTCTGAGACTCCTGCGTCAAGAATTGCGCTTGTCCCGTAGAATCGAGCGCTTACATCAGATGCAGCGTTTTTTTAAATACTGGCACGTTGCCCATTTGCCGTTTGCCCTGATCATGCTCGTAATTGTTATAATTCATATAGCCGTATCTCTAATTATGGGTTATAAATGGATTTTTTAAAGTGTATTAACCTTGGAAGAAATAATCATATATGGTGCAACCATAACAGTATGTCTTGCAATTGTGGTTCTTTATTTGGTTAAAAATGCCAGAAATTCAAAGAAAACACTGGTAAAGGTGGCACAGGCAAAAGAGGACGGACTATTTGAGCCGGTCTCTCTATATCCACATATTGATTTAAACCATTGTATTGGCAGTGGAGCCTGCATAACTGCATGTCCAGAAAAGGATATTCTGGGAATTGCCAATGGCGTTGCTACCGTTATAAATACTACCAATTGTGTAGGGCATGGAGCCTGTTTTCACGCCTGTCCGGTTGAGGCCATTTCACTGCGCATCGGTACCGATATACGAGGTGTAGATTTGCCTCATGTAAGTTCGGATTATGAATCCAATATCAAGAACATTTACATAGCCGGTGAACTGGGTGGAATGGGACTGATAAAGAACAGTGTAGAGCAGGGCCATATGGCCATGGAGAACATTGTTAAATCTGGGAAAAAATCAAAAGGAGAAGCCTTAGACGTTGTAATAGTTGGTGCCGGTCCGGCCGGTATTGCGGCAACGCTTTCTGCCAAGGAACACGGACTAAAAACAATAACGCTAGAGCAGGAATCTCTTGGAGGAACGGTATTTACCTTTCCCAGAGCAAAGGTAGTTATGACGGCTCCAATGCATTTACCATTGCACGGTAAGGTGCGTTTGTTTGATACGACCAAAGATGAGCTGCTGGAATTGTGGAATAACGTTATTGTAGAACACCAATTGGATATTCGGGAAAATACACGGGTAGACAAAATTGTACCACTTTCCGATGAATCCTTTAAAATAATTACTCAAACCGGTGAGGAATTTCTTTGCAACCATGTCTTGTTGGCTCTAGGTAGGAGAGGAAGCCCGAGAAAGTTGGGTATTCCAGGAGAAGAAAGTCAAAAGGTAGCCTACCGCTTACTCGAGCCCGAACGCATAATGGGTAAAAAGATTATTGTAGTAGGGGGTGGTGATTCCGCAATTGAATCGGCCTTACTGCTGGCAGATCAAAATGAGGTAATACTTTCTTACCGACAGGATAAGTTTTCCAGATTAAAACCGAAAAATAGGGAATCGATTCAAGAGGCCATGGAATCGGGAAAGCTTACGGTATTTTTTAATTCAAATCTGCAATCTATTTCGGATTTTGAGGTTATAATACATATAGGTTCCAATCCGCCGGAGGTTATACCGAATGATTTGGTATTCATTTTTGCAGGAGGGGTATTGCCTACGAAATTCCTCGAGGATGCCGGGATAAAGATTACCAAGCGCTTTGGTCATGTGCTAAGGTCTTATAAATAAGATAGAATGAAAATTTGGTTCACCATATTGGTTGGTTTGCTTGGGATTCATATTTCCCAAGGACAGCTCTCGCCCGGTGAACTCTCTTCTGCCCATGCTAAATTGGAAGGTCTGGCCAATTGCACCCAATGCCACGAATTGGGAGAAAAAGTGACCGATAAAAAATGCTTGGAGTGCCATACCGAAATTCAGTCTTTGGTAAACCAAAAGTCCGGTTACCACGGTCAGCCCGAAATAATAAGAAAGGATTGCGCCGAATGCCATAGCGATCACCACGGTCGTAAATTTGATATGGTCCGTTTTGATAAGGATAATTTTGATCACCTTTTAACTGGTTATGAATTAGAAGGTAAGCACGAACAAGTAGAGTGTCGTGAATGCCATTTGCCGGATTTCATAGTAGATCGTGAATTGAAAAAACGAAAGGACACCTATCTGGGACTTCAGCAGGAGTGTTTGAGTTGTCACGAAGATTTTCATCAGGAAACGCTTTCTAATGATTGTCTTCAATGTCATGATATGGAGGGATTTAGGCCGGCACCGGGATTCGATCATAATGAAGTCGAATTTGTACTTAAAGGTGCCCATCAAGAGATCGATTGTAAGGAATGTCATGTCGAGACCACTAGAAATGGGCTAGCCTTTCAAGAATTTACTGGTTTGGATTTTGCCGATTGCGTAAGTTGCCATGAAGACCCGCATTCCGATCGCTTTCCGGGTACGTGTGCGGCTTGTCACAACGAAAAGGCCTTTGAAGACAATAGCACACTTTCCGGATTTAGTCATGGATTAACCGGGTTTGAACTCAAAGGTAAGCATCGGGAAATTAGCTGTTTTACTTGTCATGCCGATTCGGGAAAACCGACTACATTATTTGGGGATTTGGCCGCAACCCCCGAGAGTGCATGTGTAAGTTGCCATGAAGACCAGCACAAGGGTTTATATGGAACCGATTGCGCTCAATGTCATAGGGAGTCCAGCTTTTTAAGTCTTAAAAAAATGGACTTTTTTGATCACTCCGTAACGGACTATCCTTTAGAAGGAAAGCATATTGGAATTGATTGTAAGGAATGCCATACCCAACGATTTTCTACACCTATAGATTTTTCGCAGTGCCAAAATTGCCATGTAGACTACCATCTTGGCCAGTTCTCTGAAAATGGGGTAACTCCGGATTGCGTTACCTGTCATTCTCTAAATGAAGGGTTTGACTATAGTTTGTATACCCTAGAACAACACCAAGAGACTGTTTTCCCGTTGGAGGGAGCTCATCTTGCAACGCCCTGTTTTGCCTGTCATCTCGATGAAAGAAAAGATCAGTGGAATTTTAGAGGTATCGGTCAGGTTTGTGTAGATTGTCATGATGATTTGCACGAAGGATATATCCCTACATCGTATTACCCGGAAAACGATTGCACGAAGTGCCACGGCTCGGAGACCTGGGATGCTGTAAGTTTTGATCACAATCAAACCGAATGGAACCTGGAAGGTAAGCATCAAGCAGTTGCTTGTAGAGCCTGTCACTTTGAGGAATCAACGGATACAGCCGGAGAGATCCTTCAGCAATTTGTGGATTTACCATCCGATTGTATCTCTTGTCATGAAAATGTACACGGCGATAAATTTGCGGAAAACGGAGTCACCGATTGTACCCGTTGCCATACCGCAGAGCGCTGGTTTCCGGATCGATTTAATCACGATGCTACGAATTTCCCCCTAGAAGGTGCACATGCTCAAGTAGATTGTGCTGCATGTCATGAAATTACTGATTCGCGAGGGTTAACTGAAAATGTTTATAAATTAGGTAAGTTTCAATGCGTAGATTGTCATTTATAATTGGTTTAATTTTGGGCTTATCTTTTTTACAGGCCCAATCCCCTCATGGACCTGACTTTAAAATCAGCTGCGAATCCTGCCACAATCCTTCAGGTTGGTCGCTGGACTACAATTCATTGCAATTTAACCATGGCAATCAGACTGAGTTTGATTTGGATGGGGCACATAAACTAATTGATTGTACTTCTTGTCATCAGGACTTATCTTTTAAAGGAACTCCAAATGATTGTGCTTCCTGTCATCTCGATGTTCATAATCAGACAGTTGGCAACGACTGTATTCGATGTCACGACTCAGACTCTTGGATTGTGTCTGAGGTGCCCGAGATCCATGAACAAAACGGTTTTGTGCTAACGGGTCCGCATAGCAATCTTAGTTGTGTAGAGTGCCATACCGATGCCAATCCGCTGAATTTCTTTCCTATAGGAAATGATTGTATTTCTTGCCATAATGACGATTTTCAAAGCACTACTAGTCCCAATCACTTAGAGGCCGGTTATTCACTGGATTGTACCGAGTGCCATTCTCCAATTGGTTTTGGATGGAACTCAGAGAGTATTAATCACGATTTTTTCCCACTTACTCAAGGTCACGATATTTCGGATTGTAGTCAATGCCATACTACCGGAACTTACGCCGATGCTTCTCCCGAATGTGTGAGCTGTCATCAGAACGATTATAACCAAACCTCGGACCCCAATCATCAACAGGCAGGATTTTCTACAGATTGCGCCAGCTGTCATACTACGGCTGTGGGTTGGAAACCTGCAGGAATAGATCATGATTTTTTCCCACTTACCCTTGGACATGACATTGGGGATTGCACCCAATGCCATACTACCGGTAATTACGCCGATGCCTCTCCTGAATGTGTGAGTTGTCATCAGAACGATTATAACCAAACCTCAGATCCCAATCACCAGGCTGCTAATTTCCCGCTAGATTGTGCATCGTGTCATTCTACCAATCCGGATTGGAAACCGGTGGATTGGGATCACGATGGGCAGTACTTCCCAATCTATAGCGGTGAGCATCGAGGGGAATGGAACGCGTGTACCGATTGTCATACCAATGCAAGCGATTATTCGGTATTTTCTTGTTTTGCTTGCCACGGGCAGTCCTCGACCGATAATGAGCACAGAGGGGTTAATGGATATACGTATGACAGTATGGCCTGTCTGCAGTGTCATCCGGATGGTAGTGAAGATTAGCGATGAAAATAAGCCCTCATAAACTAATATATTTTGCCCTATTTTTTATGGGTGGTAGTCTTCTTTTTGCTCAGGACGAAGTTCTGAAGGGAGAAGTGACCTTTACTACTACTCAAAATGTATACGTCCGTTTTTCCAATGCTTCAAAAATTAAGATTGGGGATACACTCAGTTTAGAAGGAAACGAAAAATGCTTATTGGTAGTAAAGCGTTCTTCCACTTCCTGTATGTGTACGGCATTAAACGATTGTAAGCCTTCTAGAGGAACAGCTATATATTTTACACCTTCAACTATTGAGGAAATACCTTTAGCAGAAGAATCGGATTTGGCTGTTGCTGTAGCAGAGGAGGTAAAATCTTCCCAGGAGGAATCTCTTGCTACTCGTAAGGAATCTCTTAGGGGAAGGCTGTCTGCTTCTACTTACAGCACCCTAGCCGGAAACCGTTCCGGTCGACATCGGTTCATGTCTCAATTGATGCTAGATGCCGACCATATTAACGAGTCCGCATTGTCGTTTGATGTAAATATGAACTATCGTCATATTCTTGATGACGGAGCAGCTACTACTTTAAACGATAATGATTTATTACGTATTTATCGATTTGCACTTACCTATGATGCCACTCCGAATACAAAAATTCTATTAGGTCGTAATATAAACCCTCGATTTTCTTCAGTTGGACCTCTGGATGGTCTTCAATTGGAGCAAACCTTTGGAAAACACGTAATGGGCATACTGGCTGGGACCAGACCGGATGCATTTAATTTTGGCTTTAATGCAGATTTATTACAATATGGCGCCTTTTATGGTTTTCAGACTGTAGGAGACGATCTTCGTACAACCACCACAGTTGGTGCTTTGGAGCAGCGGGCAGGCTCTGAGATAGACAGGCGCTTTGCTTATTTTCAGCATTCAAGCAGTTTCAATAATCGATTTAACCTATACGCTTCTGCAGAGGTAGATTTAAATCAGGATACGTTATTCCTCCAACAATCGACACCCCGATTGACCAACCTTTACGCATCGGCAAGATATCGGGTAAACCGCGGTTTAAATTTTATGGTTTCCTACGACTCGCGGAAACGGATTATTTATTATCAAACCTACCGCACGGAACTGGATCGCATTCTTGACGATGACCTGGCAAGGCAAGGCATTCGTGCACGGGTCAATTTCCGTCCTGGCAAGTATATTTATGCTGGGCTTAGTTACAGTAATCGATTCCGGAGTGATCAGCAGAATGCATCTAACAATTACTACGGCTATCTTACGCTATCTAAGACACCTTGGATTGGTGGGCGTACGGCACTTTCGCTTACCCGAAATGAATCCAATTATTTAATAACCCAGATAGGTTCTCTTAGGCATTCTCGCAGTTTGTTTCATGATCGTCTACAGGCAGATTTGTATTATCGTTTGATTCAATCCGATTACTTGAATTTAAATGAACCTTTTTTGCAGCATTATGCCGGAACCGATATTACCTATTATTTGTCTAAATTACTTTTACTAAGTGTTACCGGTGAATATTCAACCTATCAAGGACAGCAAACCTATAGGATATACACCCGAATTGTGCAACGATTTCAATCAAAGCGGAAATAAATACAATGATTATGAAACCCTATCGAATACTATTTAGTTTACTGAGTTTTGTTTTTTTGTTTTTAAATTCATGTAATGATGGGCCTAAAGTAGTTGAGCCTACCGGAGGCGATGTAGTTCAGGGTGCATTTAGTGTCAATCCTAGTATTCAGGTGTCTTCGGCTCCAGCCTCATCGATGGGTGCAGATTTGCATCAGGTTGTTGCTGAGGAAGTCCTTGAAGGGTCTAGATATGTTTTTGTTAAGGTAAGGGAAGGTGTAAAAAGTAAATGGATTTCTACCCGACTTCGGGAAGTTGTACCCGGGCAAATGTATTATTATCGAGGAGGATTGTTGAAAACCAATTTTGAATCCTTGGAATTTAAACGAAATTTTGACACCCTTTATTTGATTTCAAGTTTAGTAGATGCCAATCATTCACAAATAGCAAAAGGCATTGGGTCCAATTTACCTCAGGCTCAATCTGCTCCTGAAAAGGTAAAAATCTCCACACATGGTGAACCCGTTAATGCGCCTTTGGGGACTATAACTATAGCTGAACTTGTAAAGAATGCAGCCAAATATGAAGGACAAACTGTTCAGGTGCATGGGACGTGTATAAAAATCAATCCCAACATAATGCAGCGGAACTGGATTCATTTACGAGATGGAACTCAAGACGACTACGATCTGGTTATTACTTCAGTTCAATATATTGCTGAAGGCACTACACTCACTATGAGCGCTACGGTTACACTTAAAAAGGACTTTGGAGCGGGTTATTATTACGACCTAATTTTAGAGAACGGCGTACTGATTCCTTAGTTATCGATCTACAATAGGAAATTTCCGTTTTTTCAAAAAGGCTAGGGAAGCCATTAAAATTATTACGGCAACAGCAATATAAACCCAATTTGGTATTGGAACGGGATCTCCCGTTGCATAAGAATGTAGGCCCGATAGGTAATAGTTGACCCCGTAATAGGTCATGATTACCGATGCAAGCCCAAAAACAGTAGCCAAATTGTATGCATAAAGGCCCTTCATCTTTGGGATCAGTCGCATGTGGAGTATGAAGGCATAAACCAATATAGTTACTAATGCCCAGGTCTCCTTAGCATCCCAACCCCAATATCGGCCCCAAGATTCGTTGGCCCAAATGCCACCTAAAAAGGTGCCAATACTTACCATAAATAGACCGGCTATAAGCGTTGTTTCACTGAGGTAAGAAAGTTCCCGAACCAGGCTTTGAATGCGCTTTTGATTTCCTTCAATTACTAAAATCATAAGGATTAGATTAATAATGCCCATAAGCGCTCCAAGCATAAGAAATCCATAACTTCCTGCTTCCAAAGACACGTGTATTGTTAGCCAATACGATTTAAGTACAGGCACTAAGGGTGTTATTTCAGGATCCAGAAAACTCAAGGTAGATACCAGCAAAATGGTCCCGCCCAGAACGGAGGTGGCTGCCAGGCCACCCAGGGATTTTCTGGAAAATAACAATCCGGCAAGCATGGTGGTCCAACCAATGTAAATCATGGATTCGTATCCATTACTCCAAGGAGCTCTTTCGGAAACGTACCACCGCAGTCCCAATCCTAAGGTATGAAAAGCGAAACCTGCTATTAATAGGGCGCTAAGTGCCCAAAATACCTTTTTAGATTGCCATTTTGGTTTAAAGACACCCACAAACAATAATAATAGGAAAGCAACACCAAGTAGCATGTAACCGGCTGCAAGCCGATTAAAAACGTTGAGTTTATTCAGTAAGATTTCAGCGTTGAGCTGGGTGTCAGAAGGCATAATGACGCTGCCATTAATTTGCTGATACTCTTTTAAATCGGCTAAAAGCGAATTGGCTTCCGTAAAATTACCGTTGGTTATTCCCGCTTTTAGGGCATTGCGATAGTTTTTAAAGAAACCGGATATGAAGATTTCGTGCCGCGGGGTTTCGTTTGGTCCATGGTTGTGATTTTGATTTGAAACCCAGGTTTGATTGCCATCATCCGGGATTGGAAAAATGCGCAGCAATGAACCACTAAAAACCATATTTAAAATATTTACCCGTTCATCTAGTTTTAGGAGGTCTTTTTCAAAAATACTACGTGATCCGGGTTCGAGTTCGAAGGCCTTCCGAACCACGTCCCGAAGCTTGTAACTGCCATCTCGTTCAAAAAAATCGCGATAGGTTGCTACGCTTTCATTAATTCCAAGTAGGCGTTGCAAGTCTTTGTGTTCCCCAACCTTAACGATCGGTGCACCATACCAGGCATCAGGACTGGCAAACATCCCAAGGAAAATCTGATCTGCACTTAGTCCGTAAAGGGATTCCTTGCGGGTTACTTTGCGCATTACCTCGCGCGTTAGGGTATGAATGGGTTTCATTCTGCCTTTAAAATCCTGAACGACGATATGGCTAAAGATATCCGCGTGCTCTAGACTTACAGTATTTCGAGCCAATGCTCCGGCAGGGGTGCTTTGTGTGTACCCGTTGCTCACATTTAAAAATGAAGCCAGAAGAACAAGAGAAGCGGCGCCGGTTCTTAGTTTTTTAAGTTTTTGGCTCAATTGATAAAAGCGCGAGTTTTTACTAAAAAGGGTTAATATCATGCCCAAGGCCAGGAGTGCATAGCCCAAATAGGAAACCCAAGTGCCCCAGAAGTCGTGATTTACACTGAGATAGGTCCCTAGTTCGTCTCGGTCGTAAGACGACTGGAAAAAGCGATAACCCCCATAATTTAAAATATGATTCATATAGATTCTAAAACCTTCCTGCTTGCCGTTTGCAGGGTCAATTAAGGTAACTTCACTGGCATAAGATGAGGCGCTTTGCGTACCGGGATAACGTTCTAAAATGAATTCATTTAAGCGCAATTTGAACGGCAGCTCTACTTGTTTGGAACCATAACTTGCCGTTAAGGCCATATTGCCAAAAACAAATCGTTTTGGTTCGCCAGAAGCCCCGCGAGAGCTGAATAGGTATTCCTGCTGAATTGCACCCTCTTTTTCAACTTCTAATAGAAGAGCAATCCGGCTGTCATTCTTGATTTTAGGGTCGGACGATTCTAGCCGAACATTTCCCTGAGCCGTAAATTCCGGGAACACAAACTGATTAATTCCATCGGTATAAAGCGCTCTTAAAGTAAGTGGATATTGGCTGCCATTGGCAACCAAGGTGTCGGTCTGACGTGTTGCCATCGTCATGCTCGTAAGGGTGCGGAATGGTTTTATAAAAACATTGTCATTCACCAGGGTTAAATTAACCGCATCCGGACGCTCAACACCCGTAAAGTTGAAAATTACGTTTCCCAGTTGCCTGAGTTCTCCTGGCTTGATAAGGTATTCTTCGCGCCCGCTTGAGCCGGCAAGTACCACCTTTAGGACCGGATCCCCAACGGCGGTTGCATCCAGTACTTCTACAGGGTTGGGGATAATCTCTTTTACTCGAATATTGAGGAGTTCATCTCCTATTTGATAAAATTCGTCCCAGGAATTGTCTCCAAGTGCGGCAAATTGTATAGGTTCTTCAAAATTATATTGCCGGTCGTTCAGATCTACCTGAAACTTAAGGTAGGGTTCAGCGGAATTAAAAGAGGAAGAGGTGGCTCCCTCCCGAATATGCATTACCCCTTCAAAACCGGTGTATCGCGTAATGGCCGCACCGGCAACTATGATGATTACGGAAGCGTGGAAAATAAACAGTCCCCACTTGCGTTGCTGAATCATCCGATAGCGTACAATATTGGCTGCTATACTTCCAGAAAGGAGTAAAAGCAATAATTCAAACCAGCGTGCTTTATAAATTATTTTTTGGGCAGAACTTGTGCCGAAGTCATTTTCTATAAAGGTAGCAATACCTATAACTGCTGCCAATATTAATAGATACATTCCTGATGCCCTTACGGAAAAGAGAACCTCTCCGAGTTTTCGGAGTATTTGAATCGGTTGAAATTTCATTAGGTTGTTTTGAGTCGAAAAGTTACAACAAATTGTCTGCCGATACTAAATCCTAAATTGCACTTTTTCGCAGACTACTTATGTGATTTGGTATTTTTTTATGTAGGTATTCCAGTTTTCTTCATCGGTAGAAGATTGTATCTTTAGAAAGTCGGCATAGTTGCATAATCTAACATTGAAAACCAATTAATTATATTTTTTCGGGTTGTTTTGCCTTTAAAAAATACAAATCGAAGGTGTCATGGGGAACGTCTTAAAAACATTTTATTGTCTTTGCCTTTTATTGCTTAGCGTTATAACTGGGTCATTTGCACAGAGTAATCCGTTAAAATCCTGGCAAGACGACAAATTCTCCATGTTTATACATTTTGGGTTGTATTCCCATTTTGGAGGGGTATGGAACGGCGAGCAAATTAAACGAGGCTATAGCGAACAGATTCAATCTCATGCCGGTATTCACAGTGATTTGTACGCTCGGGAGTCAGCCAATTTTAATCCCAATGAATGGAATGCCGAGGCAATTGTTCAACTGGCCAAAAAGGCCGGTATGCGTTCGGTAGTAATCACCTCCAAGCATCACGATGGTTTTTGCATGTGGGATACCGAAACCACCGATTTCAATATTGTGGATGCTACCCCTTTTGGTCGGGATGTACTGCGGGAATTATCGGAAGCTTGTGCCCGAAACGGGCTTAAATTTGGGTTGTATTTTTCACTTATCGACTGGCATTATCCTCAGGCCTATCCCATCTCGAGCCATAATGCAGATTTTATTACCCCGGAGCACCACAACTTTAGTAAAGCCCAACTCGTAGAGCTGTTGACGCAATACGGACCCATATCCGAGCTCTGGTTCGACATGGGTTCGCTTACGTACCAACAAAGTAAGGAATTGCGTGAATTGGTAAAGCAGTATCAGCCCGATTGTTTGATTAGCGGTCGGTTGGGCAACGATCAGGGCGATTTTTGCGTGATGGGAGACAATCAATATCCGGATTATACCATAGCCGTCCCCTGGCAGGTTCCGGCATCACTCTATGACGAAACTTGGGGCCATCGTTCTTGGCAAGAAAAGATAGCGGTAGCCGATAAAGCAGCCGAAAAAATTCGCGGACTGGTAAACACGGTTGCAAGGGGCGGGAATTATTTACTGAATATCGGACCCACCGGAACCGGTGCCGTAACCGAGCATGAGCGCGACGTTCTGGAACAGATGGGTTCCTGGCTAAATCATAATGGTCCGGCCATTTACGGAACACAGCCCGTGGCTTCCGATTTGGCTTATGCTCCAATGACGCATAAGGCTGACACCCTATTTGTGCACCTTTTGGACCTGCCACCTACCGGAAAGTTGCCCCTCCAAAACATTACGCAGGACGTAGGAGTAACAGGGGTTACGGTACTCGATAATCCTGATGTTGCGCTTACTTACGGATTCGCATCCGGGTATTTAGAAATTTCCGTACCGCAAGATTTTCTGAAGGAAGTTCCTGTGCGCGTGCTGCAAATTATTACCAAAAGTAGATTACAGGCTTCCGGGGCTACGGCATTAACGGCTAGACCCGGAATAGTATTGAATGCCGGCAATGCCCAGCCTTCCTTTAGCTTCTCGGGTGTGGATTATTACAGTTCGTTTCGCAGTACGGTGGGATACCGTTGGGAAGTGCAATCACCCAAGGCTAAATCCTGGATTCCTTATGTCTTTTATTCAGCGGAAGAAGTTGGCTCTCGTCTTACTTTGAATTGGAACAACACCAACCTAGAAGTCCTGCTCTCCGAAGGAGAACAAGTCAATTTGCCGAATCGAAAAATCAAATGGGGTTCGGTGTATCTCAATGGTCCGCATTCCGGATTTATCGATCGGATTGACGGAGATCCCTCGGTGGTCAATTCCGAAAAACTCTGGAATGGCAAAAGTTGGCAATTGGCCGATGTAGATTATCTTCAGGCAAGACCCACAACCCTATTTGAAAACTGGTATGCGCTGCAGGAAATTGAGGCAACTTCGAACGCACAGGTTTTGGTACAGCTACCCTTAAATGATGGATTAGCAGTATATCTCAACGGAACGGCACTGCTCGTTACCAATAATCCGATGCAGGAACCCGATGCGAAAAGGACGGTTTTGTTACCGCTTAAAAAGGGAAAAAACACCTTGTTGGTTAAGTATTTTAACCGATTTAACAATCGTGTACTTGTAGATGTGAATCCGGCAATCCCCCAAGTTCTGTACCGGCAGCACCTGCCTATTTTACAATTTACACCGGAAGAAACCGTACAAATTGGAATTGGCCATGCTGCCGATGTTCCCGTTCACGGCAATCTGGAGCTGTCCAACATAAAAATTGAATTCGAATAAATTTATTCCGACTGCGCTTAAATATGAAGCTCACGGATACTATAGAAGTGCAGCATTCCCTTCCGGAAGTATTAATTAAAACCAATTATTTATTCCTTTTTACAAATAAGCCGATTAAAAACAGGACTGCTAGCACAGAGCCAAGGGTAAGAAATACAATTTTTAAGCTACCTATTGGTTTTTCATCTGCATCTGTAGTGTTTTGTGTTAATTGGTCCTTTATGACTGTATTATTTTCCCTGTAGACTAAACTGTCATTATAAATTTTTAATGTTTCTTCACCATACTTTTCTAATGAAGTGCTAGCCAAATTAGATTGATTTACGATGGTCAAAAACTTTATTTTCTGACTTATGGGAGCTTGGTTAAAAGTAGAGTCAATTTTATAGCCTTTTATTATTTCTTTAATTTTTTCTGCAGCATTATACCTAGACAAGTATTCAATATAATCACTTATAGATAATAAATTTTCCGGATTATTGATTGAAAGGCCTAGGTCTATACCTTTTTTAAAATAATATTCTATACTGTCATTTGGGTTGTTGGTGATGGTATAGGTAGATATGGATTTCGCCTTAAATGCGTAATAGGAGGAAATCAATAGGTTGTCTTTCAAAAGGAGCAAATTGTCTAACTCTATTTTGTTAAATATCATTTTGGATTTATAAAATTCTTTCGTTGCGAACAAGGCAGAACTTAAATTCAAAAGTGTAATATTATAATTCCTATTGTCATTATTTCGCAAGAAATATTCAGAAGTCTTTTGATACAAAGGGATTGCAAATTTTTGTAATTGATTTTTGTTATAGAAGTTGGCAAAATTGGTTTCACATATGGCTAATGCTGAGAGGTCATTGGCCTGATTTAAATACAGTTGAGCTTGTTCAAAGTGAAATTTCGCCTCTTCAAATTTTTCGGAAATATTATAAAGCGAAGCCAAACTGGCGTGTGCATTTCCGGTTTGTAGGGTTGTAAGGTCCTCGAACGTTAAGACATATTGAAGTACTTTTGCGGCTTTTTCAAATTCACCAAACCTAAAAAAAATCGTCGCCAAATTTATTCGAGTGGTTACACGATTTTTGGATGTTGCAAGCGGCAACGACTTTTCCATAAAATAGATGGCACTATCCTTCTGATTGGTTTGTTTATAATATATAGCTACATTATTAAAGTCTTTGGCCCTTACCGTGTCGTGTTCTGCAATATTGGATTTAAGTAGTTTTTGTGCAAAATAATATGCGCTATCCAGATTGATGCTATAATATTTTTGATAATTCTTTCTGTAGTAATCTGTATTCTTTTCTTGGCTAAATCCTGTAATGGTGGAAAGGATAAGTAGCCATAGCATGTAATGAGAAGCTAGCATTGAACGTATTGAAGGCATTAAAGACATCTTTAGCAGCTAAATTTACGAAGGATAGTCCATTTTAGGACTATATACGAGTGGACTGCAATCTATTCAGAGTTATTTTTTACTCCAAAGTAAGTTTGACACTGCCAAGCGATGTTTCAAAGCGGCAATCGTAGATCTTGTTGGTCTTGTTGTAGAGGGTGAGATATTGTAATTGCTGGCGGAGGTGGTGTGGGGCGCTAAACGCTTATGGGTTCGTTGTCAACATCTTATATTGTCCTCGGAACGTAATTATTCTATATTTACGATAGGAATCTCTAAGAAAGGGCCTTTGTCTTGAAATTTAAGGAACTGAACATCGATGACGCTGCTACAATCACCGAGTCTATTCGAGTTTTTGAGAGTGATTTACCGGTAATTTTAATTGAGCTACCTTCTGTTTTTGCATTGCTTGCACCTCCAACAAAATTAGGCGTGGAGGCACTTAATCGGGTTAAAGAACGCCTTTCCGGAAAATTTTATGGAACAGCTATTGGTTCTTTAGATTCCTTTATACTTTCGGCCCAATCTTCATACTTGCCTGAAGCATTTCAATACAATCATTTAGAATTACCGTATTTGGTAGGATCAATAATTCGTTTTGTTTTTTCAGAGGCATCTGTAACAACTCCAACCCTTGCAAATGGGACCCATCAAGGATTGCTGTTGTCGGGACGGTTACGGCAATATTTTTCTATTATGGAAGATTATGCCGGTCTAAATAGAGATGATTCTGTTTTTCCAAAACTGAAATATTCCGCATTGTTGTGTACCAGTGCCAATATAAGCGGAGACCCGGAAGGTTCAATTATTGATCTGGAAAAAGCTCGTTTGTTTGCTAAGGAGCGCAATATTGCACTTTTCATTCGGATGTCGGAACCTTCAATAAAAGGAGGATCATTTCCCATATTTTCATTTTTTAAAAACCAATGTCAATTGGTTCGAAACGGCCCGGGCGCAGATGCTATTATAGATTCCATTCCCAAATCGATTGAAATGCTGGGGTTGGGTGATTAGGAGATACCTCGCCTACGGCTCGGTGTTCCTAACAGGGGCTCATGCTGAAAATACAAAATAGCCCGCCCTTGCTTCGCAAGGTCGGTTTTTTCGTTCCTGTCGATTCACTTTCGCTAGGAGATAACGCCGCTTCGCAGCGTTGTTCCTAAAAGTGGCTCAGACTGAAAACACCAAAGCAGTTTGGCATCAAGTAGTAAGGATTTTTTCATTCGCCCCTTAGGAGATACCTCGCCTTCGGCTCGGTGTTCCTAACAGGGGCTCATGTTGAAAATACAAAAACAATAAGGCTGCCCCGGCAGCCTTAGTTTCATTTCCGGCTCCACCCTTATAAAAGCGAGCTTTTAACGGTTGTTTCCGGAAATGAAACAGGTCGGCTATTGCCGACCTGTTTTTGTGCTTATTTGTAGCCCCGCTAGGAATCGAACCTAGATCCTGGGTACCGGAAACCCATATACTATCCATTGTACTACGGAGCCAAATGGAGGATGCAAAGATAGTATGATTTATTGGTTTTCAAATAAAATGTAATTCAATTCGGGGGTCATGGAAAATGAGTTGTCTTCAATTCCAAGGTACTGTAAATAGTATTGGAAGGACTTGCCTTTTGAATTTGAAAAATGACCTTGAAGTAAGCAATTGACATTAACTTTTTGTACATTTCAAAATCTACTTTAAATCTAAAAAACAGCCTTAAATGATTACTCGCGAAGATATTATAGCTCAATTTGGTGAGCATATACAGGCAGAATTGGATGGCGATCTGGATCGTACCATGGCTACCATGACAAAAGACCCGCATTTGAACCATATACCTACCGGTGCCGGCGGGGTAGGGTATAATGGTGTTCATGCCTTTTATTCACTAGGAGTACCCAGTAAGTCTTTCTTTCCTCCTGATACAGAGATGATTCAGGTATCTAAAACAGTAGATGAACATCAGTTGGTAGATGAAATCATATTTTGTTGTACCCATACCCACGAAATCAGCTGGATGTTGCCCGGAATTGCGCCTACCGGAAAACGTATTGAGGTTCCCTTGGTGGTTATTGTAGGGTTGGATGGCGGAAAGGTCACCCACGAGCATATTTATTGGGATCAGGCTTCAGTATTGGCTCAAATTGGCTTGTTGGACCCGAATCTAATTCCCTGTGTAAATAAAGATACGGCCTCACTTATGAAAACCTTGAGAAAACGATTAAAGTTTCATTATAAGGAATAGGTTCTGCTTAGCGCACAACGCGTTTAAATCGGAATACCGGTTTAGGATAACGAATTATCGCACGTTTTTTATGTCCCTATTTCCAAATAAAAATCCTTGGGTGCCGTTCCGGTGTATTGCTTAAAGCAGTTAAAAAAGGTGTTGTAGGTGGCAAATCCTACGGTGTCCGCAAGTGCCTCAAAGGTTTTGGAGTCCAGAAATTTGTTTTCGATGAGTTCTAGGGCGTGATTTACCCGGGAATAGTTCTTGAACTCGGTAAAGGAAAGCTTGCAGTGATATTTAAGAACGAAGGATAGATGGCTTACCGGAATTTTCAAATCCTGTGCCAGGTCCTTTATGGCGTATTTTTTATCGCTGAATGGTTTTTGTTCCGCTGCTAGAGCTTCAATTTTAGAGCAATATGTGGACGGAGAAGATCCTAATAAAACCCTCGTCCGCGATCTGCGAGTAGACAATAACGGAAATTACCAAAGTCATAAATTTTATGTGGGATCCAGAGCAGGGTCAAGTTATTTCTTCAATGGAAGTATTGCTAAAGTTCTCTTGTACGACCGGGTTCTGACGGCAGAAGAAATACAGCAGAACCTCGACGCTATTGGGGTTGCGTACGGGCTTTAAGCGATTTGGATGGATTAAAACGGATAGTATTGACCAAAATAAAACGCCGATTTTCACTTGGTATACGTAAGACAAGAAGAACCTTTAGAATGAATTTGAATCTTATAAATTCATTGACTTTTACCGAATTAGTCTTTCCCAATCCAAACTTGCATCTCGTTTTTTCCCCTGTTTGCCCAGGTATAGTAAGGTATCGCTTTAATTGTCCCTGGCTTTCCGTCTTGCTGACCCTTAAATTCAATGGCTTTAATGGGTTCATTCACCACGGTAAAATCCTGTAGCTTGTATTCCGGATTTTGGGAAACCGAAATGTTAAGTGCTTTCCCTTCATTGTCTGCGCCTTCCACGCAATATACCAGCGGGCCGCGTTGCAGGGCAATTCTGCCGGTGTTGGCTGCCACTTCCGGCCGAGATAGCATTTCCTGTACGGGCATGGGTAAAACATATCCGATTTTGTCTCCTTTTTTCCAGGTTCGGGTCAAAACTGCATACCCATCCAGAATTTCATATTCTGCCGGGGTGCCATTGACGGTAATATTGAAGCCATCCTTTTCGGAATGCATTTGGGTATACAGATTCCCCGGAACCGGAGTGCCACTAGCCCACCCCGGAATGCGCAGGTGAAAAGTGAACGCGACCTCATGTTCCGGATTAAACTGAATTTGTACGGTTTCTTCCCAAGGATAATTGGTCTCTACCGAAACCGGTACCTCCTGATCTGCTATTTGGAATGCAGTTTCGTTGCCGATAAACAGATTGAGCCAAATTCCGGAATCATTTTTGGCGTAAACATAGTCCCCAACAGAGGCGATGAGTCTGGAAATATTGGATGGGCAACAGGCGGTTCCAAACCATTCCCTTCTGGCGTGCTGTCCGCTGGAAGCCAATGGGTTGCCGTAGAAAAAATGATCTCCGGTAAGGCTCAATCCGTCCAGTGCCCCATTGTACAAACTGCGTTCCAGTACGTCTATGTATTTGGAGTCGCCTTCCAGTAAATTCATTCTTTGGTTCCAGAATACCATACCCACAGAGGCACAGGTTTCACTGTAGGCGTCTTCGTTCGGCAAATCATAATCTACCGAAAAACCTTCGTTGCGACCAGATGAACCGATCCCACCCGTTACATACATGTTGCGGTATACCACATCTTCCCAAACCGTTTTCATTGCATTCATGTAGCCCAAATCCCCTTTGGCCACCGCAACATCTGCGGCACCGGTGTAGAGATACATAGCCCGCACCGCATGTCCGGTTATTTCCGTTTGCTCTTTTACCGGGATGGCATCTTGGGTGTATTGGGGGCCCCAATCCGGATTGTCCCAGATGGCGCCCTTGCCATATCCCCTTCCGCGTTGGTCCAAAAACCAATCAGCTAGTTCCAGGTAGCGCGTTTCGCCGCTCACTTTAAATAATTTTACCAAGGCCAGTTCCAACTCTTCATGCCCGGTTACCCAAGGCTTGTTCGCTTTGCGAAATTCCCGATCCATATGGTCTGCCATACGCATCCCCACATCCAATAGTAGGCGCTTTCCGGTCGCCTGAAAATAGGCTACCCCAGCCTCTATGAGATGCCCTGCACAGTAGGCCTCATGTTTTTCCATATCGCTCCAGCGGTTTTCCAAACCGGTAAGGGTGTAGTAGGTATTGATATAGCCATCCGGCTGCTGTGCCGCGGCAATTTTGGCAATCCAGTCATCTGCCTTCTGTTCCAATTCGGAATCGGGTATGTTTTGCAGGGAATACGCAATGGCTTCCAGCGCCTTATACACATCGCTGTCGTCAAAATAAATGCCCTCATGGGTTTCACCTGCTCCGCGAGCTGCCTTTTCAAAATTCCGGATGCGTCCGGTGTTGATTTCGGTCTGATAGATAGACGCCGGCAAGGCCGATTTGGCTACCTTCTCCAATTTGGGTTGCCAAAAGGCATCCGTAATTTTTATTTTGGAGAAGGGGTGGGGATAAAGCGAATTGTTTGCGGACTGACCATGTATTGAGCAGCATGCCAACAGGGTAGCGAAAAAGAAGATGTGATTTTTCATACCAATGAAGGTAAGAAATTAACTTATTTCAAGGTTGAATTGTGTAATGGTGCCCGGTGTTCCCGAGAGGGGCTCAGTCTGAAAATACAAAAACCAAAGGCTGCTTGCGCAGATAGGTTTCTTCGCCCCTCAGGAGATACCTCGCTTCGCTCGGTGTTCCCGAGAGGGTCTCAGTCTGAAAATACGAATAGTTAGGCTTTGTAGTTCGGGTTTTTGTTCTTCGCCCCCTCCGGGAGATACCTCGCTGTCGCTCGGTGTTCCCGATAGGGGCTCGTCTGAAAATACAAAATAGCCCTACCTTGCTTCGCAAGGTAGGTTTTTCATTTACGATCCGTCCGCCGGAAAGCTCGCTTTCCGCGTCCTTCTCATAAATGAAAAAGCCCAGCGCTTACGCTGGGCCTATTTTGCGCTTATTTGTAGCCCCGCCAGGAATCGAACCTGGATCTAAAGTTTAGGAAACTTCTATTCTATCCATTGAACTACGGGGCCGGGACGCCAAAATTAGGGATAATTGCCTTTTAAAAAAGTATAAAAACA
>JBJOHX010000082.1:0-24327 GCA_046047415.1 Bacteroidota bacterium | reverse complement strand
CTTCCAAAACCGGCCCGGCATCATTATTCCCACCAAACTGATCGCATCCTGCCAAAAGAATGCGGTAATGCCGCTCTGCTTCGGTAAGGGATTCAACACCCCAGGGTGTTTGACCGAAGGTAGCCATGCCCGCATCCGGACGGGTAACTCCCCAGTCGGTACAAATTACGCCGTCGTATCCATGGAGTTCTCTAAGTTGGTTGGTGATAAAGTAGGGGCTATAGGCATTGCCAACATTTTCACCGTTGGGATTCTGGTCAAAAGAAATGGTGTAATACGGCATTACGGCTGCCGCTTTTCCGGTTCCTCCGGTCAATTTAAAAGCGCCCTCCAAAAATGGTATTTTGTGCATTTCCAGATTGTTTCCGGGGTATACGGCAAATTTCCCGAATCCGTAATGGGCATCGCGCCCACCTTCACCCGATCCGCCCCCGGGCCAGTGTTTGACCATGGTGTTTACGCTTTCATAACCCCATCCGTTATATAGGCTTGCATCCGGGGAGGAACTCTGAAAGCCATCCACATAGGCACGGGCCATATCCGTGGCTAATTTAGGATCCTCTCCAAATGTTCCCGGAAAACGATACCAGCGAGGGTCCGTAGCGAGATCAACCTGTGGCGAAAGTGCGGTAGAAAGCCCTAGGGCCCGATATTCAATAGAGGCAATTTCGCCAAATTGACGTACCAATTCCGGATCAAAACTTGCAGCAAGGCCGATTGAACCGGGCCAGCGGGAAATATCGCCTCCTGCACCCATGGTAAATTCTTCGTCAGAAGCCGCTTCGTGTCTGGGATCGGTACTGTTGTTTGCAGGGATTCCCAGGCCAAGTCCTTCCACTAAGGTTTGGACATTGTTATTCCATCGGGCTGCAATTTCAGGATTTTCAACCGTAGTGATTAGTACGTGACGCAGATGGTCTTCGGTTAGGAATTTCTCCTGTTGATCCGTCAATTCATAGGGTTTTGCACCGCTTTCTTCCATTGATTTGCCGTTATAAGTGTCACCGCCCCGAAATCCGCCTCCGGGAATACGTTGGTGTGCACTGTACAGCATGAGACCTGCAATCTGCTCAATTGACATTTTTTCGGCAAGGTCTGCTGCACGCTCTTTGGCCGGTAAACGCCAATCTTCATAGGGATCTAATTTTCCATTTTGATTCAAATCCTTAAAAGCATATCGATCTACAGTAAGTATTTGGACTCCTGAAGTTGATGAATAGCCTAAATTTTGTCCCCCCTCATTTTCTACCAAAATAAAATCTTCCTGAGGGGTTTCTTTCCACTTAGGGCTGCAAGTAGAAAAGTGCAGCTGAATTAGGACAAGAGCGAAAAGGAAAGGAGTAATCGGGATTTTCATTGATTAAAAAAATGATTTCTTAGTTTGGGTTGGGCAAAAATGGTTTCTTTTAGGTCTTAATGAGACGGTTTTACTTTTAATTAGACTTTAAAAAGATTAAGAAGTTTAAAGCCCAGGTTAAATTTGGTAGGTTCAGGTGTTGCATTTTAATGGGCCTTAATGCTATATCCTTATCCAATTTTATTTGAGATTTGGGATGATTCGTTAAAAATACACCAATCGCCGGGATAATTTTGAAAGCTAGAGGTGTAAATTGTACATTAGTAAAATCTAACTGCATAACTGAAACAATCTTATTCATGAACCGATTGAAATTATTAATGTTGGGACTGGCCGGTTTGGTCCTATTTGCTTCTTGTAGCAACAAAAGACAAGGAGATCCTAAAGTGCTGATTTTCAGCAAAACAAAGGCGTTCCGGCACGCTTCTATACCTGCGGGTATTGATGCTATTCAAAAATTGGGTGCCGAGAATCATTTCTCGGTAGATACAACTGAAAATGCTGCGGCTTTTAATGAGGCTAACCTAAGTCAGTACAGTACGGTTATTTTTTTAAGTACCACTGGTGATGTTTTGGATGCCGCCCAAGAAGCGGCCTTTGAACGCTATATTCAGGCTGGTGGAGGTTATGTGGGAATTCATGCCGCTACAGACACAGAGTATGACTGGGGTTGGTATGGGAAACTTGCTGGAGGATATTTTTTAAGTCATCCACGAGGTACGCCTGAAGCTGATTTTCACATAAAGGCAAAAAACCATCCATCGACCGAATTTTTTCAGGATACAGTTTGGCACCGGACAGATGAGATGTACAATTTTAAAAAGTTGAATCCGGATGTAAACGTGCTACTCACTATTGACGAGTCTACCTATGAAGGTGGCCAGAATGGCGATTACCATCCCATGGCTTGGTATCACGATTACGATGGTGGAAGGGCATTTTACACAGCCTTAGGACATACCGATGAAAGTTTTTCAGAAGAAAACTACTTAAAACATCTTTTGGGAGGGATTAAGTATGCCATTGGCGAGAATTTAAATTTAAATTATAAAAAGGCGCATTCACAAATTCCCCCTGAAGCCAATCGCTTTTCAAAAGTGCCCTTGGTAACGGGTGCATTTTATGAGCCTACCGAAATGGCTATTCTTCCCAATGAGGATATTCTTATTGCACAGCGCAGGGGAGAAATTCTATTGTACGAACAGGCAAAGGATACGCTGTATCAGGTGGCTTATTTGGATGTATACCATAAAACGCTTCGTACGCCCGGTGTTAATGCCGAAGAGGGACTAATGGGCCTTCAAAAAGACCCAGATTACGCCAACAATCATTGGATTTACGCCTACTATGCTCCAACAGGAGACGCTCAGATCAACAGACTTTCCCGTTTTAAGTTCGAAAATGGCGTATTTGATTTAGAATCGGAGCAAATTATTCTGGAGGTAGGCAGCGACCGCGAAATTTGTTGCCACACCGGTGGCTCAATCGCCTTCGGAGGAGATGGCTTACTATATTTGTCAACCGGAGACAATACAACCCCATTTAACGAACCGGGTGCTCCTTATGTTCATAACGGTTTTGGACCTTTAAATGATGAGCCAGGACGTTCTCAGTACGATGCCCGTCGCAGTTCCGGAAATACCAATGACCTGCGAGGGAAGGTACTTCGGATTCGGGTAAATGAAGATGGTAGTTATGGTATTCCTGACGGCAACCTGTTCCCGGAAGGTACCGCCGGCACCCGTCCGGAAATCTACACTATGGGACACCGCAATCCGTATCGGATTTCGGTGGATCCTAAAAACGGATATCTGTATTGGGGAGATGTAGGTCCTGATGCCAGCGCAGATAGTTTGGCTACACGTGGGCCACGCGGTTATGACGAAATTAACCAAGCACGGTCTGCAGGAAACTTTGGATGGCCTTTATTTATTGCCGACAACAAGGCGTATCGGGCTTATAATTATGCTACCGGTGAGCACGGAGATGCCTTTGATCCGGAACATCCAATTAACAATTCTCGGAACAATACGGGGCTACAAGAATTACCCCCGGCCCAACCTGCAATGGTTTACTATCATTACGGTGAAAGTTCTGAATTTCCACAGGTAGCCTCTGGTGGTCGCAACGCCATGGCAGGTCCTGCATATTATAAGGATATGTATTCCGGAGAGGGCTCTTTACCCGACTTTTACGATGGTAAGGTACTAGTGTATGATTGGATAAGGGGTTGGATGAAATCTGTGGAATTGTTTCCAGACGGTACGTTCAATAAAATGGTTCCATTTGCTTCTGACATTAAGTTGCACAACTTGATAGATATGGAGGTAGCTCCTTCTGGGAGAATATATCTTTTGGAATACGGAACCGGCTGGTTCACCAAAAATGAAGACAGTGGTTTAAGTTATATTGAATATAACGGCGGAAATCGTGCGCCACTGGCACACAGTTTGGAAATTGATAAGAGTTCGGGCCAGCCGCCTCTTCAAATTAATGCAACTTTGAATGCAGAAGATCTTGAAGGTGATGCAGTTTCTTATCTGTGGCAATTGGGAAATGGGGACAGTTTGGTAACCCAAACGCCCTCCTTGGATTATACCTATAGCGGAGTTGGGGAGTTTTTGTTATCGGCTATGGCCATAGACGCTTCTGGAAATCGGTCCGAAGCCTTACAACAGACAATGTATGTGGGAAATTCTCGTCCGGAGGTAATAATCTCTACCATGGGAGGTAATGAATCTTTCTTTGTGCCTGGAATTCCATTGAACTATGAGATTCAAATTATGGATGAAGGCCAGGTAGTTACCCCTTCTACAGGTTCGTATTACGTTTCTGTAGACTATCGTGAGGGATTGGATGAGGCCTCATTGAACAGAGGGCATCAACAAGCTTCTGCTCTTATAAGTGGTAAAGCACTAACTCAGAGTTTGGATTGTAAATCTTGTCACAAAGAGAATGAACCCTCTATTGGTCCTTCCTACATGGACGTTTCCAAAAAATATCAAGAAGGCCGTCGGAATACCAACATGCGCTACCTAGTAGAGAAAATCGCCCAAGGTGGCGGTGGCGTTTGGGGTGAGGTGATGATGCCTGCCCACCCGAATATTAGCCTTTCGGAGCGTCAGGATATTGCCAGCTATATTTTATCATTAGCAGATACTCGTGAGCAGGCGGCTTCTCTGCCGCTAACGGGTGCCGTTCAACCGGATGCAAACCAGACAGGTAGTAATTTGGTAATAACAGCCACCTATACCGATGAGGGAATGAATGGTGTGAAGGCACTTACTGGTACAGCCGTATTGGCGCTTAAAGGAAATCGTATATCTCCCAGTGAGGATATGGACCTTAAGGGCATGCAAGCCATGAGTTTTGGAGGAATGAATCTTGCCTTATTCAACGCCGCGGAAGGTAGTTTAAAACTGGCGAACTACGATTTAAGTGGTGTCAAAATGATTTTACTTATAGCAGCTTGGCAAACGCCTCCGGCAGCAGGTTGTGATTTTGAATTACACCTGGATAGCCCCGATGGTAAACTTGTTGGGCAAGGTTCTATGAATACGCCTCAAAGCGGCCAGGGTACTGGCATTCCTGTGATTTTAAGCGAATCCTTTACAGGAAAACAAACGCTTTATCTGACGTATAAGCGCCAAAGTTCGGGATCGGAAGAGCCTGGAATGCTGGCGGTTACCGGGATTGAATTTCAATAGGATCCACTAGCTAATAGATTAAAAAGCCGCTCGGCAGCAACCGAGCGGCTTTTTTTGTTTCGTATAAAAATCGATTTATAAGAGACTATCTGTAAAGCTGGAATTTTGGAAACACACTTCTTAATGATATTTTGAACCTGTATTTTTCAATGATACTTGTAAAATATCTCAGGTTTTTATTGTGCACATTACCTTGAATATGGCCAACTAAACCACTTGGCCTAGACCTTGAGAATACTGTGGTAAATAAAATACCGCCCCGATTACAGGGCGGAATGTATCATATTTACCGGTGTTAATTTAAAGACGTCTAGTTTATTTGTAGATGCAATTGTCCGTATACTGCGTCTTTAAAACGTTTGTGCAATTTAATGGGGTCGTACGGAAATAGTTGAACAAATAAAACGGCTGCCAATTCATTTCGAGGGTCTACCCAGAACAAAGTGCTGGCCGCACCATCCCAGAAAAATTCGCCCACCTCGCCATAATTTTCATCGGCGGACTGAGCGGGAGCCACTCGTACGGCAAAATCTATCCCGAATCCTACACGGCCTTTAGAAGGTAACCAGGAACGTTCTGTAACGCTGTCGGGTAGGTGATTGGTAGACATTAGTGTAACGGTTTCTGGCTGTAGTAAAGTTTTACCATTTAAAGTTCCCTTGTTTAATAGCATTCGGGCAAAACGCATATAGTCGTCTAGGGAAGAGGTGAGTCCCCAACCACCTCGTGCTAAGGGCCAATGTTCAAATTGCTCGATTTTGGAGATGGAATCTGGAAGTTGAGATAGCGTGCCTATAGAATCCCTAAAATACATGGCAGAAAATCGGTCCCGATCTTCCTCGGGAACGAAATAGCGTGTATCGTCCATTCCCAAAGCATCCAACACATGGGTTTGTAAGTATTCACGATAAGGCACTCCAGAGATACGTTCCACCATGAAAGCCTGAATATCTACACTAGGGCCGTATTCCCATTGGGCTCCCGGCTGAAACCATAGGGGGAGCGCCCCAAATTTTTCAGCCATTTCTGTGAGGGTGTTGTTTCGGTCCAATGGTGCCGAAGCGGTGAGGGCAGCGCCTAGGCCAGGAATATCTGGTCGGTTGGGAAAGCCGGCGGTATGCCTGGTTATATCCCTAATGGTAATGGGCCGTTTCACAGGTTCTAGGAGCATATTCCCGTTTTCATCCAACCCGGTAAATACTTGCATGTTTTCAAATTCGGGAGCGTATTTAGTGAGCGGGTCGTCCAAGTCAAAGGCGCCATTTTCATAGAGCGTCATTAAAGCAGTTCCGGTAATGGGTTTGGTCATGGAATAGATTTGAACAAGGGTATTCCTAGACATTGGAATTCCCTTGTCGCCATCTGCCTCTCCGAAGGCTCCAAAGTACACCTCTTCTCCTTTTTCGAAGATTAAGGCCGAAATGCCACCCACTTGGCCGGCCCCAACAATGTCCTTTAGGAGTGAATCAATTTGGGCAGCCCGATCTGCTCCAACAATACGGGCCTTTTGATTGGTTTGAGCTTGCACTTTACAAGAGGTAATTGCAAGCAGCAATAAGACTCCAATTATTTTTTTCATAATCTGTATTTATTTCTATGTGGTTGGTTTTATGGCGTAGGTATAGATTTTAGATTAACGTAAAAATTTCGGTCCAATACCATTGTGTTGTTAGACGGGTTAGAAAGGACTTTCCAAGATGCATTTGGAAATATCCATTGTGTATTATCGCCTAGTGTAATTTTGACTGGCATATCAAAGCCAGACACGATATTGGTATACCTGTACTCTAGCTGTGATTCGTTTGAGCGATATTCCAGAGTAGGTATTTGCGTGGTTCGCAAGTATTGATCAAAGAAAGTGTTCAAATTTTTTCCAGTACTGGTACTCAAATATTGTTCAATCTGAGCTGTGGTTACCGTTTGATGGTAGAAATCCCGATTAAGGCCGCGCAAGATAGCACGCCATTTATCATCATCTTCTACTAGCTGCCGGAGCGTGTGAAGCATGTTTGCACCTTTGTAATACATGTCCCCGGAGCCGCTTCGGTTAACCTCGTAAGGGCCAATGATGGGACGATCGTTCAAGATGTTTTTTCGCGTCCCTATTACGTAATCTGCAGAGGCCTCTGTGCCAAAGTAATAATCCAAATATAAATTTTCGGAATAGGCCGTAAAGCTTTCATGTATCCACATGTCTGCAATATCCTTATAGGTAATGTTATTGGCAAACCATTCGTGTCCGGACTCGTGTATGATGATGAAGTCCCATTTTAGCCCCCATCCGGTACCGGACAGGTCCCTTCCAAGATAGCCGTTTTCGAAGCGATTCCCATAGGTGACGGAACTTTGATGCTCCATACCCAAATACGGAACCTGAACCAATTTAAATCCGTCCTCATAAAATGGGTACGGACCAAACCAGTGCTCAAAAGCTTCTAGCATGGGTTTTACTTGTTGGAATTGGTTTTTGGCCTTTTCGAGATCTTCCGGAAGTACAAAGTAATCCAATTGAAGTGGCCCGGATTCCCCGTTAAAAATATCTGCAAAGTGTGTATAGTTCCCAATATTAAGATTTACCCCGTAATTGTTAATTGGGTTTGCCACAAACCAATTGTAGGTTTTGGTATCCTTATTTTCCGTTACGCTGCGTAGCTGCCCGTTCGAAACATCCATTAGATTTTTGGGAACGGTTACGCTAATAGCCATGCTATCCGGTTCGTCGTACATATGATCCTTTACCGGCCACCAAACGCTGGCTCCCAATCCTTGGCAGGACGTGGCAATAAAGGGGTTTCCCGCTGCATCCTGATGCCATGAAAAACCGCCGTCCCAAGGGGCGCGTTTCGCTACGCGGGGAGTCCCGGAGTAGGTAACGGTTAGGATTTCCGATTTTCCGGTCTGTTGCGGTTTGTGCATTTGGATATAGTACACATTGCCTTCGCGTTCAAATTCAAGCTGTTTATTGTCCTGAACAGCAGATTCCAGTTTGAGCGGTTCTTGCAAGTCCAGTTGCAGTTTGTTGCCGGGGGAAAGCACCGTATACTGGATTTCATTGGAACCACTTATAGTGCTGTCTGTCGGATTGACCGCAACCGAAAGATAATAAAACGTTAGATCCCACCAGGCCCGTTCCGGGGTAATGCTTCCTCGCAAGCTATCCTGCCGGGTAAAGGTGGTTTGTGAAAAAGCTAAAAATGGTAACAAAAGCAGGGCAATGGTATTTTGGGCATGCCATTTTCGACTTAAAGGAATTAAGGTATCTAACCAAATCATAGGTTTTTCATTAAGAATGTTGGTGTAGTTTGTTTTATTAATTTCTTTAGTACTACCGATATACACCCGAAGGAAAAGTAACTAGGCTTTCATGTCCGTCTGGGCCAATGGCAGCTACTCCAAAGAAATAGTTGTCAATTACGATACCTGTAAGTTCTATTTCCGTTTGATTACCTACGTCGCGAAAATTATCCCAAGTAGGAGCGGTAGTGTCCCGCCAATAGACCCGGTAACCCACTGCTCCGGTTACAGGTTGCCATCTTAATTTAGCTGCCGGAGCAACAACACCTCCGATTTCCACCTGAGCAGGTCTTGGAGGCGCCCACGCTAGCGAAGCTAGATTTATGGCATTAACTGCGGTAAGTTTGGCGGCATAACCAAAATTTACATGTTCCAGTACGTCGCCGTAGGCTATGCCGTTTTCTTCACGAATATCCTGATGCTGTTGGGTGTAATTTTCATGTGCCTCCATTATTCGAACCCCAGCAAATCCTAAGTCATTAAAGGGCCGGTGGTGTCCCCCTCTACCAAACCGATCTAATCGATAAATGAGCATGGGATTCATTTCGGGCATATAGGTATGTGTGTTTTTATAAATATAGCGGGCGAGCTGTCTGGAAATACCATCTACCTCTCCTCCGTAAAATCTGCGTGACTGTCGTTCCCGTTCGGTTTCGGTTGGGGGAACGGGCTCCGAAAATATGCGAAAGTCTCGGTTACTTATAACACCATCAACGCCACTAATATTTCCGATCATATCATTGTTTAATACTCCGATAATTTCCCAGTTTTTTTCCTGAGCATATTTTGCCAAGCCTTGACCGCCAAACAGTCCCTGTTCTTCACCGGACAATCCAACATAAACAATACTGTTATCGAAGGAATACTTCGATAGTACGCGAGCCGCTTCCAGGGTGCCGGCCATACCGCTAGCATTGTCGTTGGCTCCAGGCGAATCGGAGGTGAAATTATTGGGGTCACTGACGCGGGAATCAATATCTCCGCTCATCATAACCATGCGGTTCGGATTCGATTTTCCGCGTTGAATGGCCACCACATTCACCACCCATACGTCAAAGGGTATCCTGCTATTTTCTTCTGCCTTTACCAGATTTCTTTGGTAGAACACCTCCAAACACCCACTGCAGTCCTTGGAAATTTTATCGAATTCAGATTTTATCCAACGTCGGGCAGCACCTATTCCACGAGAATTGGATGTGGTATCGCTTAAGGTGTGCCGGGTGCCAAAATTCGCTAATGTAGTTACATCACTTGTAATTCTATCTTCCGATACTTCAGTAATGATATCGTAGATTCTGGAATCGGTTTGCGCCATTGTATAAAAAGGTGCAGCAAGAAGACACAGATAAAATAGCTTTTTCATTTTCTAATTTAAGTTTATGATATTATTCTACCACAAGGGCTAACAAGTTGCCCGAATGATTTAGGGTTAATCTGCTGATTTTTCCAAAATTTGAATTGAACCGATGTGCAATTTGCCAGTTAGGGTCTTTGCCGGGATTGAATTGGTGCAGGACATTATTTCCGCCACAAAGGATTGAGCCGTCTGGCGTCCAGCACATATCCTGCACGCCTTTTGGCAGTGTAGTAAGCCGCGTTGTTTTGCCAGTATCCAAGTCTAATCGATAGACATCAATGCCCGTTTCGGTTGGTTTGGTAAAACTTATGGCATGGGTCCCAGGTATTTTATGAAGGCTGCGTCCTACATGCTTTTCTATAATCCGTTGTTCCATTTCGAATTTTATCAGTACCAAATCCATCTGATTCGCGACTAATACAGTACAAGCAAGTAAATCGCTATCAATCCAAAGCTGATACCCCACTTTTAAATTTGGAATTAATACCTCAGAAATATCTTCATTATAGCGGTATAGGCGTTGCAATCCCGCGGTGTCTAGTCCAACAGCCGAAAAATCTGCTGAGCCAGGAATACGCAACGGTGAATACTCACTTCTGCCAGGCGTATTTACGAACCATCCGGAATGACCGGATTCAGGATCATACCAGGCGATATCCGTTTGTTCGTTTCTGTTGCTTGCATAATACAAGACGCCCGTATTGGGATCAAATGAAGGCTGATTGTCGTAGCCTAGGTTTTGGGAAATATTGAACGGCGCATTAATCTTTAAATTATTCTCCCCAATATCAATTTTTGAGAGGTAAATTTCAGAATGGACCTGACTGTAACCCCAATCACATAGAAGTAACATTAATAACGGCACAAGTGTAACTGTAACAAATGATTTTCGGGAAACAAAATTTTGGTGGCCCATATAATCAAGATGAAAACTAATATTAAAAAACTAAAGTTACGATTTCGAAAAGGTTATACAATACCCCGATTTGGGACTACCCACTTCATTAGTTACAATTTGTGCATTCTACCATATTAATGCCCAATTTAAATTGCTAAAGAAGATACCAAAACCAAAAGATGGTTTTATCAATGGTCGTTTTACAGCAATCATTATTAACTATTTTCGGAAGATATCGACTTTAAAACCAAACGATTACTGGGTAATTTACCAAATGCCAATTCACATTTAGCCAGAATAGGATGTGCCGTTAATTTTTTGGCCAAGGCACCCTATTTAAAGGCATTGGATTCCATGAATAATTAAAGGACAACGGGAAAAGTAAGTTCCAGTTGTTCTCCGACTTTCAAGGAATGCCAATCGTGTAATATTTCACCTAGTCGATTTTGGATCGTTTTGAAGCGGTTCATATCCAGGGCATCGGGCCAGTCTAGGGCATTAGCGATTAAAATCTTTCCAAACGAAGCAAATAGGGTTTCTGCCTCCGCTTGGGGCTGAAGACCAGTTAATACAATGTTTACAAGGTGTTCCGTGATAAGGGCTTCTGCCGGAAGATTTTGCGGCCAAAGTGCAAGAGGTCTGTTCACTTTGGGTTTTTCAAAGTCCTCAATATCCCATCCATCTGCTAGTAATCCGTAAAAACCCTTTGTGAATCCCAAGTGGGTTTCAACGACATAATGGGCCAAATCATGGGGTACCATCCCTGGCTTTGATTTTTGCCAGGTTCGTGTACCGTCTTGCCTGATGCATTCGAGTATTGGAGTAGCTACTTTTTTAAAACGAATATGTAATTGGCTCATTTAAATTCAATGCACAAAGCCACATGCTTTTACTAATTTCTGATTGGGTGTTGCAGGGCTTAAATTTAAATTGCTCTTGGGGTGGGGGGGCTCGCCCCCAATGCCAAAGCATCAATTTCTTCCATCAATTCCAACAAATGCTTTTCCTCAGTAAGCGGACTCATCAGGCTTGTTCTAAGGTAGGAAATGCCGTTTATTTTAGTCTGAACAATATAGAATTTTCCATCCTCTAACAGACGGCTTCTAATGGATTCGTTGAGCGCATTGCACTCCTCCAAGGTTGCTGAACTGGGACATATTCTAAAACACAAAATATTTGAATCAGGAGCACAGGCCAACTCCCATCCCGGACGCTTTAGAATCAATTCGGCTAAAGTGCGACCCAAATTATATTGTCGGTCTATGAGTTCAGTAAAAATGTTTTCCCCATAATATTTTAATACCGCATACCAGGAAATAGAACTTGTGAGTTTAGTGCATTCAAAGGTGCGTTTGGCCAGATTATACCAATCTTCATCTTCGGTGTCATTGAGTAAATAGGCAGCTTCCTGACTAAAAGTTGTATAAGAGTTTGCCCCATTTTTAAATAATAATGCGGTTGTTAGTACAGGCATTCCGAGCATTTTATGCCCATCGATTGCAATAGAATCTGCGCGTTCTATGCCTTTTACAAGATACTTGTAGGTGTCGGATAAAAATGCGGCTCCACCGTGGGCTCCATCTACATGAAACCAAAGCCCGTGAGTTTCACAAAAATCGGCAATCTGTTCCAAGGGGTCGTAACTTCCTGTAGCAGTGCATGGGGCGCTACCAACTACGGCAATGGGTTCAATTCCATCCTGTATGGCCTTTTGATAATAGTGTTCCAGCTGTTGTAGGTCCATTCTAAATTCGGCATCTACCGGAATTTTCAAAACGCCTTCTTGGCCCATCCCCATAATTCGAGCAGCCCGATCCACACAATAGTGCGCAGATGCACTAACTAAAACAGCTTGTTTGTTAGAATAACCCGAGTTCCAAACATCCCGCTTGCCTCTTACACGACGCGCTGCGAGTAACCCGGTAAGGTTGGCCAATGTGCCTCCCGAGGTCAGAAACCCCCTAGATTCATGACCAAAGCCTGCTTTTTTGCACAGCCAGTCGGTTACGATGCGTTCCATAGCTGTAGGGGCCATTCCCATTTCGTATACGGCCATCCCATTGTTTTGACTGGATCCGAGTAAGGCTACCAATGAGGCCAAGGGTAGGGGGGCAGCCACTTGATGCCCCATATATCTAGGATGTCGGACGTGATTGGTCCGGTTAAGAAACGTTTCCCCAAATCCAGGAGCGTTTGGATTCTCCAAATAGTCTTGCCAGAATTTTAGTTCTGCATTCGGAGTTTGGTAAGACAGCACCGAAGACGCGCCCCTATTGGTTTGGTCTAATTGCCGGGTTAGCACATCAATCAGCGCATGTCCCGACTGACGAAATTCATCTGCGTTAAATGCTGCCTCCAAAAGGGGATATTTCATATAGTAGACTTCAAGGTAGGGTTGAAAGGATTAAGGTATAAAGTAGAGGTCTCTTGGTTAATTAGGATGCGCCATATAATCGACCACTAGTTGAACTAGGGCGTGTACCCCAGTAATGAATCCGCTTTCATCCAGGTAAAATTCCGGGGTATGATGCGGTGCAGCGACTTTAGGATCCATTCCTTTAGGCATGCCACCGATATAGAAATAAAAACCGGGAACTTCATTGGCGAAAAATGAAAAATCTTCAGATCCCGTCTCCGGAGCAATTAGAATCACATTAGATGCCCCGGCAGCTGATTTTAAGGTAGGAAGCATTTTTTCAGTTAAATCAGGATCGTTCACAGTAACCGGATAATGCGAACTGTAAGGTAATTCTACTAGCGCTTTTGCGCCATTGGCTTCCGCCGTTTTAGTGGCAATTAACCGAATACGCTCAAATACCAATTTTTCATCTGCCGCGCTCAGGGTACGAACTGTTCCCAGTAAGGTAACTTCTTCCGGTATAATGTTGGATCGGTTACCCCCATGAATGGAACCAATCGTAACAACTGCAGGGTTTTGCGTAATGTTCACATTGCGACTTACAATAGTTTGTAAATTGACAATGATTTGTGCGGCAGTAACTACCGGGTCGGCTGCGGACCATGGTTCAGCCCCATGTGAGGGCGTTCCGGTAATGGTGATTTTTAAATCTCCAACTCCTGCAAAAATACCACCAGGACGGTACGATATTTTTCCACTTTCGAGCTGAGAATTGATGTGTAAGCCAAAAATGACATCTACATCCGGATTTTGAAGCACACCTTCCTTTACCATAAGTTCTGCGCCTCCTTCTTCCCCTTTAGGAACTCCTTCTTCTGCAGGTTGGAAAATAAATTTGACCGTACCTTGCAGGAATTCTTTTTGATTTGCTAAGACCTGTGCAACTCCCATAAGGATAGCCACGTGTGAGTCGTGGCCACATGCATGCATAACTCCGGTTTCTGATCCGTTATAGCTGGTTGTGACTTTAGATGCGAAAGGCACGGCCGTTCGTTCGATAACGGGTAGCCCGTCCATGTCTGCGCGCAAAGCAACAACCGGTCCGGGTTTATCACCTTTTAAAATTCCTACTACACCGGTAATACCAACTCCGGTTTGAACTTCCATTCCCAAATTGCGGAGATGTTTGGCTACCAATTCTGCAGTCTGGTACTCCCGATTTCCCAATTCCGGGTGTTCATGAATATGGCGTCGCCAGGATATTACCTGATCATTTACCGCTCGGATATTCGAAGGGATTTCTAAAGATTCATCTTTACTTTGGGCTTTTACTCCTGCAAGTGTAAATGCTAACAACCCTATTACTGGGTATTTGAAATATTTCACGGTAATCCAATTAGATACTCAAATGTATACCTTTTTGGTGGTTATGTTCAAAATTTACCAGTAGTAGTTTATTGGTCCATCCGATAACCGCCTGCTTGGGCAACCGCATCTGCAATCTGCTCTCTCAGTTCAATAACCTTGGGTGGATTGTTGTATTTGGTGAATCGTTTAAGCCCCATGAGTAACATCCGCTGCTCGTCCCCGGAGGTGAATGATACAATAGCTTCCTTCCCTTTCCGAATGATAGTTTCGGTTGCTTCATACAGATAGAGCTGGGTTATTGCAATCTGAGTTTTCTGGGGGTCAGCTCCAAAGCGTTTTGCATTTTTTTCGGTGCGGAGTACCGCAGATTCGGCCATGTAGATTTCAATTAAGATATCTGCTGCCGCCATGAGCAATTGTTGGTGCTCTTCGAGTTCCATGCCAAAGGTCTGTACTGCCTTACCGGCCACCATTAGGAAGGTCTTTTTCAGGCGGATTAACAGGTCTTTTTCTTCCGAAAACAATTCCGAAAAGTCCGGTGTTTCAAAGGACGGAATTCCCAACAGTTCTTCTCCTACAGCGGTGGCGGGTCCTAGTAAATCGACATGACCTTTCATGGCTTTTTTAAGCAGCATCCCTACGGCTAGCATCCGGTTAATTTCATTGGTGCCCTCATAGATTCTTGAAATACGGGCATCGCGCCAGGCAGACTCCATTGGCGTGTCAGCGCTAAATCCCATTCCTCCATATATTTGAATACCCTCATCTGCAGTTTGTTGTACATCTTCGGACACCGCAACCTTTAAAATAGAGCACTCAATGGCGTATTCTTCTACACTTTTTAATTCGGCCTCTGCATCCGAATTACCGGCTGCTTTGCGCAACGCTATACGCTTTTCAATATCGGCCGCTGCGCGGTAGCTTGCCGATTCGCCAACATAGGTGTTGGTAGCCATGGTAGCCAATTTAGCTTTGATTGCTCCGAAATTTACAATAGGGGTATTGAATTGCTGTCTTTCATTAGCATAGCGAACGGCCTCATCGGTAAGTCGGCGTTGTGCCTCCAAACAGGCCGCGGCTAATTTAATTCTACCTACATTCAACGCGTTCATTGCAATTTTAAAACCGTTTCCTCTTTCGGACAGCATATTGGCGGTTGGCACCTTCGTTTCATTGAAAAATACCTGTCGGGTAGAGGAGGAGTGAATCCCAAGTTTTTTCTCCTCTTCACCCAGAGATATTCCGTTGCTCGGGTCATTCTCAACAATAAATCCCGTAATGTATTTGTCGTCTTCGATGCGCGCAAAAACAATAAACATGTTACAGAATCCGGCATTGGAAATCCACATTTTCTGTCCGGTGATTTTATAATGGCTGCCATCCTCGGAAAGGACTGCTTTGGTTTTCCCGGAATTGGCATCCGAACCGGCTCCGGGTTCGGTAAGACAATAGGCACCAAACCATTCGCCGCTTGCCAGTTTTGGTAAATACTTTAGCTTTTGTTCGTCCGTTCCGTAAAGCACTATAGGAAGGGTCCCAATACCGGTATGGGCACCAAATGCGGTGCTAAAGGATCCGGTAGCTCCGGAAATGTAATCGCAGACTAGCATGGTGTCTACAAACCCCATTCCCATTCCGCCGTATTCTTGGGGGACGGAAACCGACAGGAGACCCAATTCTCCGGCCTTCTTCATACAGGCCTCTGTAAAGTCGTAATCCTTCTTCTCGAATCGCTCCCAATTGGCCCAGAGTTCTCTATCTACAAATTCTTTAGTGCTATCCCGCATCATGCGTTGCTCTTCAGATAAATCCTCTAGGGTAAATACATCTTCACAACGGGTTTCCTTTACCAGGAACTGTCCGCCTCTTAAAACCTCATGTTCTTGCGTTTCCGTGCTCATATTATTGGGATTTAGGGAGTTAATGGAAAAATGAATCTGATTTAAGATAGGAACTCGTAAATTCCGGCTGCCCCCTGCCCGGTTCCCACGCACATGGTAACCATACCGTATTTCCCGTTTAGGTTTCGCAGGCGCATTTCGTTTAGGAGTTGAACGGATAATTTCGCACCGGTGCACCCTAGAGGATGCCCCAAAGCAATGGCCCCGCCATTTACATTAATGAACTCAGGATTTAGATTTAATTCACGGATTACAGCCAAAGATTGGGATGCAAAGGCTTCGTTGAGTTCTATGAGTTCCAAATCAGTTTGTTTTAATCCTGCTTGTTTTAGGGCTTTTGGTATGGCGTAAATCGGTCCTACTCCCATTATTCGGGGTTCCAGGCCAATTGCCGCGTAACTGACCAATCGTGCCAACGGTTCCAGATTTAATTCTTTAACCATGGCCTCACTCATAACTAAAACAAAGGCGGCCCCGTCGCTCATCTGAGAGGAATTACCAGCCGTAACACTGCCTCCGGCGGCAAAAACCGGTTTAAGTCGTTCAAGCACTTCTGCATTGGTGTCTGCTCTAGGCCCCTCATCTATTTTAAATGGATACGACTGAGCGGTTCTTTTACCATTTTGAACAAAAACATGATCAATAGAAAGCGGAACTATTTGTCCGGAAAAGCGATTTTCTTGTTGCGCTTTTATAGCCTTCTGATGCGATGTTAGTGCAAACGCATCCTGATCCGCTCTTGAAATTTTAAATTGATTGGCTACGGCCTCTGCAGTGAGTCCCATATTCCAATAGTAGTCTTCGTGCCCGGCTTTGGCCAATTTGTAATTTGGAACGGGCTTATACCCTCCCATGGGTAAATAGCTCATACTTTCCGAACCTCCGGCAATAATACATTCTGCCATACCGGATTGAATTTTAGCCGTGGCTATAGCGATGGTTTCCAACCCAGACGCGCAATAACGGTTTACGGTAACTCCGGGAACATCTACGATATCGAGTCCCATTAAGGAAATTAGCCTTGCCATATTCAGACCTTGTTCTGCTTCTGGCATGGCGTTTCCTACAATAATATCGTCAATTCGCTTTTTATCGAGTTCAGGCACCTGCTCCAGGAGATAGGCAATGGTTTCGGCGGCTAGTTCATCCGGTCTTTTAAAACGCAGGCCACCGCGCGGAGCTTTTCCCACCGCGGTTCGGTATCCTTTAACTATATATGCGGTTTTCATACGCTATTTTTATTTTTAAATATTCTTCCATTGGGCTTCATCATTATAGCCTAAACAGGCCTGGCGAATTACCCCAATCGATTTTGTTAATTTCTCAGCGGTTTCCCAACTTTCAACATATGTTGAATGCGTTCCAAAGTTTTTCGTTCTGTACACAACGACAAGAAGGCTTCTCGTTCCAGTTCTAAAAGATATTGTTCACTAACTTTACTTGCCTCAGAGAGGTCGCCACCGGACATAACATACGCCAGTTTATTTGCGATTTTCTTATCGTGTTCCGAAATATATTGTCCTTCCTTCATGGCATCTGTACCTACCAAAAACATGCCTAAGGCCTGTTGTCCAAGCACTTTTATATCGGTCCTTTCTATGGGCTGTGTATAACCGGATTCGGCCAGCATCAATGCATATGACTTTGCAGTGGCCAATTGCCGGTCCTTATTTACCACCACGACATCTTTCCCTTTTTGTAAAATTCCTGTATCAAAAGCCTCATAAGCAGAAGTAGATACTTTTGCAGTTCCAATGGTTAAAAAATGTTCACGCAATACATTTACCTCTACATCGTCTTTATGATATAGATCCGAAGCACGCAAAGTCATTTCTTTAGTTCCACCACCTCCGGGGATAACACCCACTCCAAATTCTACCAATCCGATATAGGTTTCTGCAGCTGCAACAACCTTATCTGCATGCATGCTTAGTTCACATCCGCCACCAAGGCACATGCCATGTGGAGCGGCAATTACCGGAATAGACGAGTAGCGCATGCGCATCATGGTATCCTGGAAATATTTTATGGCCATGGCCAGCTCATCGTATTCCTGCTCAGCAGCCATCATAAAGATCATGCCAATATTGGCACCTACCGAAAAATTGGCCCCTTGATTGCCAACTACTAGACCTCGAAAGTCTTTTTCTGCCAAATCCACTGCTTTATTCAGGCCCGCCAGAACATCGCCGCCAATTGTATTCATTTTAGACCGGAATTCAACATTTAAAATGCCGTCTCCTAAGTCTGCTACTACTACTCCGGAATTTTTAAAAACAGCCTTGGACTCCCGGAGATTGTCTAAAATAATAAAGGCTTCCTGTCCGGGTATTTTCAAATGCTTACCCGATGGGATATCGTAATACTGAGTAGCCCCTTCCTTTACTGTATAAAAGGAAGTTGCTCCTGCCTTACTCATTTCTTTTACCCAAGGTGCAACGACTGCCCCTGCCGATTCGGCCATTTCAATACCCTGAGCCAGACCTACCGCATCCCAAATCTGAAACGGACCGTGTCCCCAACCAAAACCTGCCTTCATGGCATCGTCTATTTTATAGAGCCCATCCGTAATTTCGGGGATGCGATGTGAAACATAGGCAAAGAGCGCACCAAAGGAATTTCTGTAAAACACGCCGGCTTTGTCTTTGCCGGAAACTAGAATTGGAAAACGGTCAATCACCGAATCGATGGTTTTCGTTAATTCCAGGGTGGCAAATGATGATTTTTTACTGCCCCGATAGGTCAAGGATTCCAAGTCTAGCCCATGAATTTCACTTGTTCCGTCTGCTTTCTTTTCTTTTTTATAAAAGCCCTGACCGGTTTTGCTTCCCAGCCAGTTGTTGTCCATCATCTTTGTTATAAATTCCGGCAATGCAAATAAATCGTGACGTTCATCCTGCGGACAGTTTTCTGCTATCCCGTTTGCAACATGGACGAGTGTATCCAAGCCCACTACATCTACCGTTCTAAAGGTTGCCGATTTAGGCCTTCCAATCACCGGGCCGGTAAGTTTGTCTACCTCCTCTACGGTTAAACCTAGTGCTTTAACGGAATGCAATAGACTCATTATACTGAAAATCCCTATGCGATTGCCAATAAATGCTGGGGTATCTTGTGCCAGTACAGCGGTTTTTCCGAGAAATTTTTCTCCATAGCCCCTCAAAAATTCCAATATTTCTGGATCGGTTTTGGGCCCAGGAATAATTTCAAAGAGTTTCAGGTACCTTGGCGGATTAAAAAAATGGGTTCCGCAAAAATGTTTTTGGAACTCTTCACTTCGGCCTTCACTCATAAATCCGATGGGTATTCCTGAGGTGTTTGAAGTTATTAAAGTACCGGCCTTTCTGAATTTTTCAAGTTTTTCAAACACTTGTTTTTTGATATCCAGCCGTTCCACAACCACCTCGATAATCCAATCGGCGGTGCTAATTTTTGAAATGTCGTCTTCAAGGTTTCCTGTTTGAATTCGAGATGCGAAACTGGTATGGTATAGCGGAGCAGGGCTCGATTTAATGGCTTTAGTCAAGGATTCATTGACAATCCGGTTTCGAACTGCCGAATCGTTTAGTGTTTTACCCTGTTGAATTTCTGCAGGTGATAATTCTCGGGGTACGATATCGAGTAGCAATACCTGAACGCCAATATTGGCAAAATGACAGGCAATGCCGCTTCCCATAATTCCTGATCCGATTACTGCAACGTTTTTGATGTGTCTTTTCATTGTTCGGTTAAATTCTACCTGAGTCTTAAATATTTTCTGTTAGTCTATAGATTTGTGGTAAACTTTGCGTTCTGAAACCAGGTTGTTGATAATGCCAATTACCCGAAAAAAAGCCGCAAGTTCGGTATCCGAAACCTGATTGCGAACCGTTTCGTTGAATTTGAGTACCACGCGCTTGGAGTCTTCCCGCTTTTCCAGGCCAAATGGTGTAAGGTGTATTAGTACACCGCGACCGTCTTTTGGATTCGGTTGTCTCGTTATTAATCCTTTTTCTTCCATACTCTTTAGAATTCTAGAAAGACTGGTAGATTCCATTCCCATTTTTGGGCCTAAAGCAGTAGATGGAGTTCCTGTTCTTGGATCAATACTCAACAGGCAAAAACCAACGGACATGGTGCTGTCGAAGTTTTTAGCTTCCTCGTTGTACATTCGGGCAACGGCTTGCCAGGAGGCCCGGAGCGCGTAGTCTATGGTAATTTCCTTCATAGCAGGCCGTTAATTCCTTCAAATATACATAAATATATTATGCATGCATAATATATTTATGTTAAAACGGCCTTTGATGCATGCGCTGCGAAATAAAATATAATTAATCCCTACCGTAAATGTCCTGGTATAGATCCAAGTACTTTTCTTGAATAACTTTTCGTTTAAGTTTCATGGTTGGGGTTAGATGACCAGCATCTACAGACCAGGAATCCGGAGTGAGTCGGAACTGTTTTACTTTTTCCCATTTGGCAAACTGTGCATTGGCTTCGTCTACCTCTTTTTGGAACCGTTCTAAAACTACCTGGTTGCGAACCGCCTCAGATGGATCTCCCAAGTTTATATTTCTTCTTTTTGCCCATTCGGTTAAGAATTCAAAATTGGGTTGAATTAGAGCAGCGGGCATTTTCTGGCCCTCGCCAACGACCATAACTTGTTCAATAAATCGGGATTGTTTGAGTCTATTTTCCAACAATTGAGGGGCCACATATTTTCCACCTGAAGTCTTGAACATTTCTTTTTTACGGTCGGTTATTTTTAAGAATCCATCTGCATCCAATTCTCCAATATCCCCAGTGTGGAAATAGCCTTCAGCGTCTATTACCGCGGCCGTTAAATCAGGTTCCTTGTAATATCCCATCATTACATTTGAGCCTTTGCAAAGAATTTCGCCGTCGGCTGCAATTTTAACTTCAATATCTTTTATAACCCGTCCTACATATCCAATTTTCCAACCGCGATTTGACTCTGCACTAACTGAAATTACAGGTGAAGTTTCGGTGAGGCCGTATCCTTCCATAACTGGAATGCCAGCCGCACCAAATACCCGTGCCAATCTTGGTTGAAGGGCCGCGCTACCTGAGACCATGGTTTCGAGATTTCCTCCCAAAGCCTCTTGCCATTTTTTAAAGATGAGTTTACGAGCTATCCCAAGCTTAAATTCATACCACGGGCCGTTGGCCTTGTAGGGTTCAAATTTAAGTCCCAGGTTTACTGCCCAGAAAAATAATGCTTTTTTAACGCCTGATAATTCAGCCCCACGACCTACAATTTTATCGTAGACTTTTTCGAGAAGTCTGGGAACTACAGTCATAACGTTTGGTTTGACTTCTTTAAGATTCTCGCTTATTTTTTCCAGATTCTCAGCAAAGTAAATGCTTATACCGCAGTACTGATAGATGTAGAGTATTACCCGTTCAAAAATATGGCAAACTGGCAGAAAGCTCAGAGCGGTAGAAGGATATTCAAAAGGTACACGGTCTTTGCTTACCAGTACATTGGAGACTATGTTGTGGTGGCTCAGCATTACCCCCTTGGGTTTACCGGTAGTTCCGGAGGTATAGATTATTGTTGCCAAATTTTCGGGTTTTACTGCGTCCTTATGCTCTTCTACCACATTTTGATTGGTTTCGTCTGTGCCTAATTCCAATAACTCACTCCAATTACTACAACCGTCAATACGATCGAAGCTATAAACTTCTTTCAATCCGGGGACTTGATTACGGATACTTTTTATTTTTTCGAACACCTCGCTACAGGAAACGAAACAATAAGTAGAACCCGAATGATTCAAGATATAGGCGTAATCTTCTTCTGAAATTGTTGGATAAATTGGTACAGTTTGTGCTCCCAACTGAAGAATTCCGGTATCCATAACACTCCATTCTGTGCGGTTGGTCATTGAAATCAGCGCTATTTTTTCATTTGCTGAAACCCCTAATCGCAATAAACCCCGACTTATAGCATTGGCTTGTTCTAAATATTTTTCCGTAGAAGTAGAAACCCATTCTCCATCGTATTTGGTAGTCATGCATTTTTCTAGGTTGTAGGTCTCCAACTGATAATACGCGAAATCGAAGAGTCGGGTAATGTTTTTCATCTCAGAAGTTTTGGTTACCTGCAAAATAAGAAAAGGGAATGGGATTTTAAATAAAAACCACCTGCTTAAAGCAGTTTTTAGATTAATTGACTACCACAAAGCGCGCACAATGCCCATTATTAAAGGGTTAGAACATGCGCTAAAAAAACAGCCAAGGAAGGTCATAGCCTCCTTTTAATTGGTTCGTTGTTACTATTTTTAGTGCAGTTAACCGGCGGTTAATCTTGTTTATTTATTTGTTCAATCCACAACCGTGCATTGACAAAGGCTTGCAGCCAAGGCGAAACTTCGTCCACACGGCCTGACTCATAATGTGCCCAGTTCCAAGGAAAAATGGAGCGTTCGATATGCGGCATGGTGACCAGGTGCCTTCCGGTAGTATCGCACAACATGGCCGTATTGTAATCACTTCCATTCGGATTGGCCGGATAGGATGCATATCCATACTTCGCTACAATATTGTACCGGTCTTCCGGGTTGGGCAACTGAAACTTGCCTTCTCCGTGCGATATCCATACGCCAAGGGTGCTGCCCTCCAGGTTCCCAAGCATTACCGAATTGTTCTTGCCGATGGTAACGGAGGTAAAGGCACTTTCGTGCTTATGGGAATTGTTGTGGATCATTTTCCCGTGAATTTCGTGCTCCGGATGAATGACTTCCAGTTCCATAAAAAGTTGACAACCGTTGCAAATTCCAACCGACAGCGTGTCCTTTCGGTCAAAAAATTGCCGTAAAGCCTGGTTTGCCAATTCGTTGTATTTAAACGCCCCGGCCCAACCCTTGGCGCTTCCCAGTACATCCGAATTCGAAAATCCGCCAACGGCTCCTATAAATTGGATGTCTTCTAAGGTTTCGCGACCGCTAATTAAATCGGTCATGTGAACATCTTTAACATCGAATCCGGCCAGGTACAAGGCGTGCGCCATTTCCCGTTCAGAATTGCTGCCTTTTTCGCGGAGTATGGCCGCCTTGGGGCGATTCCCCGGAGTTTTTAAGCCCTTCGGCAGCTCACCGTTAAAATTGGAGGGGAACTCAAAGCTCAACGGTTGATTTTTGTAGTTTTCGAAACGTGATTTCGCAAGTCCGCCTGCCGTTTGTTTGGAGTCCAGCAAATAGGAGGTTGTATACCAGATGTCGCGCAGTGCGTTAATGTTAAAAGTATAGGTTTCTGAGTGGTTTACCAATTGAATTTCGGGACGTTTCACCACCGTTCCGATGGCATGAAAAGCAACCCCTGCGGCCTTCAATACACTTTCAATACCTGCATCAGCGGCCTGAATCAGTAATCCTGCATTCTCGGCAAAAAGTAATTTTACGGTGTCTTTTTCCCCCAGTTCACTTAGGTTCAAATTCAGTCCAAGGTCCGGCGTTGCAAAGCATCCTTCCAGTAAGGCTGTTATAAGTCCCCCGGAAGAAATATCGTGCCCGGCGACTATTTTTCCGGTCTTAATAAGGTTTTGAATGGTGTTGAAAACGAGTGCAAAATAGGCCGGGTTTTGAATGTCTGAAACCCGTTGTCCAACTTTATTCAGAATCTGGGCCAAGCACGTCCCACCCAATTCAAAATCGCCTTCGGCAAGTTTAATGTAGTACAGCGGTCCACCTTCCGTTTTAAAAACGGGTTCTACAACCTGGTTAATATCCGAACAATGTCCGCCGGCAGAGATAATAACCGTTCCCGGAGCCAGTACATCCCGATCCGGATACTTTTGTTTCATGGAAAGGGAGTCTTTACCCGTTGGAATATTGATTCCCAGGGCAATCGCGAAATCAGATGCCGCTTCTACGGCTTCGTACAATCGGGCATCTTCTCCCGGATTGTTACACGGCCACATCCAGTTGGCCGATAAGGAAACGGATTTTAATCCATCCTGTAGTGGAGCCCAAACTAAATTGGTTAAGGACTCTGCAATGCTTATCCGGCTTCCGGCGGCGGCATTGATTAGCGAAGCAGCCGGGGCATGGCCAATTGAGGTGGCGATTCCGGCCTTTCCCCGGTA
>JBJOHX010000081.1:0-4507 GCA_046047415.1 Bacteroidota bacterium | reverse complement strand
CTTTTTTCAAAGAACCTTCTACGTTACCTAGGAATGACTCAAGGGCTTTCTTAGCAGCAGCTTTAGTAATGCCAGCATCAGCTGCCATTGCATCGATTAATTCAGTTTTGTTCATAATGTAAAAGCGTTATAAATGTTATACATAGTGCAAAGCGTGGACAAAATTATACGGATTTGCCGTTGACGCAAGTATTCACGGGGTAAATCGTCATTTTTGTTAATAACTTAACCCCTTTGTTCATAACGGCAGAACAAATGCCTGTATTCACGCGTAGGCTCAATAAAACGGGGTATTAAAGGAAATGTGCATTTGAAGCCGGCGTGAATCCGTTTAAGAGGTCAGACACGTGCATTCTACTTTTGCCTTCGAGCTGAAGTTCTTCAATTTCCAATAAATTGTCTGCGGTGTGAACCCACATTTTCCGACCAAGAATATCAATACTACCGGGCTTTTTTGAGGCGCGTTGGGAACCAGGCATAACTTTGAGAATTTTAACGGAAACTCGATTGGTGCCATTTATAAGTTCAGTCCACGCAGCCGGATAGGGATTGAGTCCTCGTACCTGATTGAAAATAACATGGGCAAAACTATTCCAATTTACGCGACAATTTTCGCGGGTGAGTTTAGGGGCTTCATGTATCAGTCCGGAAATCACTTGAGGTATGGATTGCACGGCGCCGCTTTGGAGAGCGGCCGCTGTTTTAACTACAAGTTGGCCTCCACAAACCATTAATCGATCGTGGAGCTCTCCGGCAGTTTCATTGCTTCCAATCTCTATCTTTTCCTGCAGAATAATTTGTCCTGTGTCTATTTTGTCATCTATAAAAAAAGTGGTTAGTCCAGTTTCACGTTCGCCATTTATAATGGCCCAATTAATTGGGGCTGCTCCCCGATAATTTGGCAATAGGGATGCATGAAGATTAAAAGTCCCGTATTCAGGCATTTCCCATACTACTTTGGGCAACATTCTAAAGGCAACTACTATCTGAAGATTGGCCCTGTAAGTAGCCAAGGCAGTTAAGAACTCAGAATCTTTTAGACTTTGGGGTTGCAGAACAGGTAAATTTTGGGATTCTGCAAATTTTTTCACTGCTGAAACGCCCAATTTGCGTCCTCTTCCTGCAGGCCGATCGGGAGCAGTAACCACCGCAACTATTTTATATCCAGCGACAATTAATGCCTCTAACGAGCCAACAGCAAATTCAGGAGTTCCCATAAAAACAATGCGCAAATTTCTATTGGTATTCATAGTAGTGTGTAGGTGTTATCTGAATTTAGTCGAATTACCTCATCTTGTAATAAGAATTGAAGGCACAGTAAAGTTCCTTGTTCAGAACCGTGCCCCAATAAAATAAGTTCTCTTGAAGTTTTTGCCCCGGTTTTTAGACTTGCACTTATTTGTTCTTTTAATTTCGGCAGCTCCTCTTTGACAGGTTTTTCGGGTGCGCATACGTCGCAATATCCACAAGCAACTCCCTTGGATTCGCCAAAATAAGTCAAGAGTTGAAGCTGTCTGCAAGTGCTTGAATTATTTACATAATCAATCATTTGCTTCACTTTTAGGCGTTTAAGCTCGTGTCGTTTTTCAAATCCTTTTGAAAATGCGTAAATCGTTCGTTTGTCTTCTCGTGGCACCAGAAAAGTTACCTCCAAATCTCCGGTTTCATGGGATATTTTTAGAATTCCATTTTGGGCTAAATGCTCCAATTGTTCCAGAATAAAGACTTCTGAACGATTTAATTTTTTAGCAAGTAGTGCGATTTGAATTTCTGTTTCGAATTCGAATAGCCCTCCGTACGTTCTTAAAAGCGATTGAATTATGCTGCCCATTTCCGGATTTCGATCCAAATATATAAGCACCTCCTGTTTTGCTGCGGAAAACTCAATTCGAGTTACTTTTTTGAACTTCTGAACCAACGAAATCACTCCATGTCTATCTAATAATTCTAAAACATGGAATCCTTTGGCTACTGATAATTCATATTGCTTACAAAAGGTTTCCAATTTGAAATTAAAGGATTGTGTAGGAAGCTCGCCGAATGCAATTTGAAAAAACACACATAGTTTTCGATATACTGAAATTAAATCTTCTAAGGTGGGTAAGCTACCTAAAAAATATTGAGCGCTTCGTTGGGTATCGGACGGTGTGTTTAACAAGATTGCCTTTGCGGGTTTTCCATCCCGCCCGGCTCGGCCGGCTTCCTGAAAATAATGTTCTAAGGTTTCCGGCATATGATAGTGAATGACCATCCGTACGTCGCCTTTATCGACACCCATTCCGAATGCATTTGTAGCAACCATAATTCTCGCTTTCCCAGTTTGCCATAAATGCATTTGTTCTTGCTTTTCCTGTAATGTTAACCCACCGTGAAAATAGGTGCTGGAAAATTGCTTTTGTTGGAGCAGCGCGGCAATGGATTGCGCTTCCCTTCGCGTTCGAACAAATAAGACTGCACTTCCGGAATTTCTGCCTAAGAGATATTCCAATTGAAAGTTTTTGTCTTCGGTATGCGAAACGTTGTAAACCAGGTTAGGTCGTTGAATAGAATCTTTAAAGAGGGCTGGCTGCTTTAATTCTAAAAGGTGAATAATATCTTTTACAACCTCTGGGGTTGCCGTTGCGGTAAGCGCAATTATTGGCGCTTTGGGATGCATGTGTTTTAGTTTCACACATTCCAGATACGCCGGCCTAAAGTCGTAGCCCCATTGAGATATGCAGTGCGCCTCGTCTATGGCGATTAGATTTACAGGCAACCGTTCCAACAGTTGAAGAATCAAGTTCTGACCAAGGCGTTCGGGCGAAATATAGAGCAACTTGTATTGGCCGTATAATGCATTGTCAAATTTTCGGATTACATCTGCCTCAGAAAGTCTGCCATATAGTCCCATAGCTTTAATGCCCTTGGCTTTAAGGGCATTTAATTGATCTTCCATTAGTGCAATCAGCGGTGAAACTACAATGCAAATACCGTCCAGTACCAAGGCAGGTATTTGATAGCATAAGGATTTTCCACCCCCCGTAGGCATGAGGGCCAGCGTATTGTTCTTATGAAGCACCGAATCGATAATTTGAAGCTGGGAACCCCTAAAAGAATCATAACCCCAATAGCGTTTTAAAACTTCAACAGGACTAGAATTCATGATTTAAGTTCAAATGTTCGAGGAGACGCTGCAAACGAAATTCAGGATTTCCGGTCTCTAAAATTATAGGGCTGTACCCAAGTTTAATATACTGATTTTCAATATTTTCATGTAGGTCGCATGCTTGACCAAAGTTTTCTAATCGCTCGTGGTCTTGTTTGTAAATTTCCTTCCATGGCGGGAGTAAAATTACCGTATCGTAACGCAGATTTTGCCCAGGTTTACTAAACGATTCATCAATATGCTGTCCAAAATATTCCATATAGGCCATAACATCCGGAATTCCACGGTCGTAAAATACAATAGGAGACTGCAATTCAGTGGCATTATGAAATTGAGCTACTCTTCCCTCTAAAATTTTGGTGTTAAATGCATAAGGATCAGAAACAAATGCGAGTGGGTTTATCTTTTGGTTTACCGCATCCTCTGATTTTATTGCTTCTTGTGTCAATTCACGAATAATTTCATGATAACACGGGTATCCCAGGGTTTCGAGCATTTGAATCAATACGGTTTTGCCGGTTCCCGGCCCCCCTGTAACAACTATCCTTTTTGTCATAAGTTTGCAACCACCTAAATATTGCAAAAATACATATTCCCAACGGTCAGTTAAAATCACTAAACTCAACGTATATTTGCAAAAAAGTATTCCACTGGAAAATCAAGAAATTTTTTTTGAACGACTTCGAGCAGAGCTTCAACGGTCTAGTTTGTGGCCTTCGTTGTATCTGTATAAATTTATTGTACCCTCCGAACCCGAAAAAGTACAATCGATTCATTCAATTTTCGAAGACGCTGGGGCAGTTATTCAATCCAGACAATCTCGGAATGGAAAGTACACCAGTCTTTCTATTAAAGTTAAAATGAACAGTCCGGAGGCCGTTATTGAAAAATACCTGGAAGTCGGAAAAGTGGAAGGAGTGATTTCCCTGTAGAAATTGCCATTTCACGATAATTTGGTACTTTGCAAACCTATTTAATATACCTAGTAACATGCTGAATGAAGAACAGGACGCCGTAGGGCAATTGGAATATAATACAGAACGCCCGGCACTTCATATACCGGAATACGGAAGGCATCTTCAAAAAATGGTAGATTATGCAATTAGTGTTCAAGACCGGGAAAAACGGAACCAGATAGCACAGTCTATCATAAGTGTTATGGGAAATATGCAACCTCATTTAAGAGATGTGCCTGATTTTCAGCACAAATTATGGGATCAGTTATTTATCGTTTCTGATTTTAGGCTAGATGTAGACTCTCCCTTTCCGATACCTAGTAAAGAATTGTTACAGCAACGTCCGGAACCCTTGGAATACCCTCAAAATCACCCAAAATACAGGTATTATGGGAATAACATAAAG
>JBJOHX010000080.1:0-2500 GCA_046047415.1 Bacteroidota bacterium | reverse complement strand
ACCTTCGGTCAAACACCCTGGGGTGTTGAATCCCTTACCGAAGCAGAGCGGCATTACCGCATTCTTTTGGCAGGATGCGATCAGTTTGGTGGGAATAATGATGCCGGGCCGGTTTTGGAAGCCTACCAAATGGGTGTTGCCGAATTTGGAGAAGATTTTATGCGCAACCGATTTAAAATCTCGGCACAACGACTTTTAGTCAATATCTTTCAGGTAGGCCTTTTTGAAAATCCCTATTTGGGGGTACAAAAAACGACCGAAATAGTCGGTAATCCGGAATTCATGCAAGCCGGATATGAGGCCCAATTAAAGTCCTTGGTGTTGCTAAAGAATGAAAAACAAGTGTTGCCTTTAAAAGAAAACACCAAGGTTTATATCCCACAACGATTTAATCCTCCTTCCCAATCCTTTTTTGGACCGGTTGTTCCGGGTAAATGGGAAATGCCAATAAAACCGGAATTGGCAGCCAAGTATGTAACACTCACCGATAATCCGGAAGACGCCGATGTAGCCTTAGTGGTGATCACCAGCCCGATAAACGGAAGAACCGCAGGATATCAGGCAGAAGATGCCGAAGCCGGCGGTAATGGATTCTTCCCCATATCCCTTCAGTATGGCGCCTACACCGCAACGGACGCACGCAATCCAAGTATTGGGGGAGATGCGCGTGAAGGAGATGTCCTGAATCGTTCCTACCAAGGCAAAACCGCCCTGGCCCATAACCATACAGACCTAAAACTCATCCAGGATACGGAAAAGGTGATGCAAGGCAAACCGGTTATTGTCGTACTCAAAATGTCTAACCCTACTGTAATATCTGAATTTGAGTCCGAAATAGAGGCTCTGCTGATTAATTTTAATGTCTCGGATCAGGCCGTTTTGGATATTCTAAGCGGAAAGGCAGAACCATCGGGCCTTTTGCCGCTTCAAATGCCGGCAAATATGGAAACGGTAGAACGACAATTCGAGGATGTTCCCATGGATATGGAACCCCATACCGACGAATTAGGACATTCCTATAATTTCGGCTTTGGACTAAACTGGCAAGGGCCAATTCAAGACGAACGCACTAAATTTTACAGCACCAAGCAGTAATCTTCAATGAAAATAATCACATTCCTTTCGGTTTGCGCCGGATTTCTCTTTATCTCTCAAAACACTAAGGCTCAATCAGCAGCGGTTGACCCTCAGGAAAATTATCAATTGCGCATAAAACGGGCTTCTTCTCCTATTGTACTGGATGGTTTGCTCGGCGAGCCCGCCTGGGACGAGGCTGAAGTAGCCAAGGATTTCTGGATGAAATATCCCCGAGACGGGGAGCGCGCCCCGAAAAAAACAGAGGTCCGTATGACCTACGACGACCGTTTCCTGTACATTGTGGCGGTATGTTATGGAGAGGATGATTACGTGGTGCAAACCCTAAAGCGGGATGCCCGCTTTTTTGAGGGCGACGGATTCGGCATAATTCTGGATCCGGTGAATCGGCGTACCAACGGCTTCTTGTTTGGGGTTAGTCCTTACAATGTTCAGGCCGAAGATGTATTGAGTCAAACCGCATTCGGACGGCCCAATTTTTCGTGGGACAACCGGTGGTTTTCTGAGGTCACAAGATTCAATGACCGGTATATCGTAGAAATGGCGATTCCGTTTAAAACGCTCCGCTTCGATACCGAAAACAAAACCTGGGGTGTAAACTTTTTCAGGAACGACTTAAAGGCCAATCAATACCATAGCTGGACGGCAGTGCCGGTTAATTTTTCAGCAACAAATCTAGGCTTTACCGGCGCCTTAAATTGGGACAAAGCCCCTGTAAAGGCGGGAACCAATGTTTCACTTATACCCTACGTTCGCACTTCTCAGTATAAGGATAAGGAAGTAAATCCTGCAGCATCCTCCACTGAGCTGGACGGCGGGCTAGACGCAAAAATCGCCCTCACCTCTTCCTTAAATCTGGATCTAACCATAAATCCCGATTTTTCGCAGGTAGATGTGGATGTACAGCAAACCAACCTTACCCGATTTAATCTGAATTTCCCGGAACGACGTCCCTTTTTCCTGGAAAACAACGACTTGTTTACCAATTTCGGGGTGCCTCCGGCCCAACCCATATTTACCCGAAAAATGGGGCTAGACGAAGACGCCATGCCGGTTCCCATCAGTTTCGGTGCCCGAATAAGCGGAAATCTGGGAGAACGGTTTAGACTGGGTGTTCTCAATATGCAAACCAAACCGGAAGTGGGTAAAAATGGTCAGAACTACACCGTCGCTACTTTTAGCCAAAGCTTTTGGGAACGCTCGGTGTTAAAAGGGTACATCACCAACCGACAAGCGGTGGTTAAGGATGCGGGATTTGACAAATCCGATTACGGCAGAAATGCAGGTCTGGAATTTAATTATTTAAACCTGCCGGGTACCTGGAACGTTTTTGGTGGATTACACGTTTCAGACAAACCCGGAATCGGACTCGGCACATATAGATTACTGGCCTTCGATCATCCCG
>JBJOHX010000079.1:0-8360 GCA_046047415.1 Bacteroidota bacterium | reverse complement strand
TTGAGGCCCAAGTTGTTTCCCTTCCGGATACAGCGGTCCGCAATGCGTATTACATTTCCAACCGTGCGCCGCTTCGGCCCAGCCCGCTCATCAAATTACCGGTTGGCGCTGTTAAACCCGAGGGTTGGCTGTATGCCTATCTCGATCGGCAGCGCAACGGCCTCACCGGGAAGCTGGGCGAAATCAGTGCCTGGCTGCAAAAAGAAGACAATGCCTGGCTCTCCCCTTCCGGAGAAGGAAAATGGGGATGGGAAGAGGTTCCCTATTGGCTTAAAGGGTACGCCAACATCGGTTACATTCTGAACGACTCTGCCATGATTGCGGAAGCTAAAATTTGGATTGAAGGTGCGCTAAACAGCCAGCGGGAAAACGGCTATTTCGGTCCCGGATTTGCCTGGGCAAGTTACCTTTCGGATGAAGTGCGTACCGAAGAACGCTTGAAAGCAGAGCTTCAGGTTCAGGATTTTTGGGCCAATATGATCATGCTGTATTGCCTGCAATCCTATTACGAATATGCTCAAGATGAGCGGGTCATCGATTTAATGGAAAAGTATTTCAGGTATCAGCTAAGTGTTCCGGACGAGCAGTTTTTGGCAGAATCCAAATACTGGCAACGCATTCGCGGGGGCGATAACCTGCACAGCGTGATGTGGCTGTACAATATTACCGGTGAGGCCTGGCTGTTGGAACTGGCCGAAAAGGTTCACCGCAATTCTGCGCCTTGGAATACCCGAGGATTTACCTTGGATGAGATCGGTAATGTGAAGGAAATTCGTCCCGGAATGGAATGGCCCGACTGGTATGGCGATTTAATCGATTGGCACAACGTAAATGTAGCCCAGGGGTTTAGAGAGCCCGCCCAATATTATCAACTTAGCGGTAATCCTCAAGATTTGCAGGCTACCTACGACAACTTTAGGATTGTTCGGGAGCATTTTGGCCAGGTACCCGGCGGTATGTTTGGTTCGGACGAGAACGCCAGACCGGGTTATGACGATCCGCGTCAGGGCATCGAGACCTGCGGTATTGTAGAACAAATGAATTCGGACGAACACCTGTTGCGCATTACCGGAGATATTTTCTGGGCCGATCATGCCGAAGAGGTCGCTTTTAACACCTATCCCGGTGCCGTAGCTCCGGATTTTAAGAGTTTGAGATACATTTCCAGTCCCAATTTGGTCCGAAGTGATGGGGAAAACCACCGGCCGGCAATCGGCAATGGCGGTCCGTTTTTTATGTACAATCCCTTCAGTTCGCGTTGTTGCCAACACAATCATACCCAGGGTTGGCCGTATTATGTAGAGAATCTTTGGATGGCCACCCCAGACAATGGTTTGGCTGCGGTATTGTATGCTGCTTCGGAGGTAACGGCAAGTGTTGGTTCCGGCCAGGAGGTTCGAATAAAGACCACCTCAAATTATCCCTTTGAAGAAGGATTGAATTTTTCCATCCAAATGGACAATCCGCAAACCTTTCCCCTTTATTTCCGGATACCGGGCTGGGCGGAAGGCGCAACTCTGACGTTGAATGGCCTGCCGGTTCCCGTTGATTCGCAAGCCGGAAAGTATGTGAAACTGGTTCGGGAATGGACCGCCGGAGATCAAATTTCCCTGGTGCTTCCCATGCAAATTCAGGTCAATCGCTGGGAAGCCAATCACAACAGTGCCAGCGTAAATTACGGACCCCTTACGTTTGCCTTAAAAATAGGAGAGCGCTATGTGCAAATGCCCAGCGACCATACGGCCATTCACGATTCCCGTTGGCAGGAAGGAGCCGATCGGGATGCCTGGCCTTCCTTTGCCATTGAACCCACCACTCCCTGGAATTATGGATTGAAGCTAGACGGTGAATCCACCGGCACTTTTGAGCTGGTTCGCAAACCCTGGCCCACCGATGATTTTCCCTTTACACCCGAGGCGGCGCCCCTTGTCCTAAAAACGAAGGCACGCAAAATACCGGGCTGGACGTATGGTCCCGAAGGTTTGGTGGGTGAGCTGCAAGACAGTCCGGTACTAACCGATACCCCCGATGAGGAAGTTGAGCTTATACCTATGGGTGCAACCCGAATCCGGATTACGGCATTTCCGGTAATTGGGAAAAACGGCGAAGGGAAGTCTTGGCAAGGGATGGAGATTGAGGTTTCGAAACCCAATTAAGCCCAATATTGAATTGGAGAGGGTTGATTGGAAAACGGGAAATTGATTGTGATTCGAGGTGAATTGAGTTTGCAGGAAACGGCGTTATCTTGAAGAAGGGGTGGGGGTGCTTGCCCCCATACATGAATAGCATTTTTGTAGCGCCCTTAACCATAGGCAAAGAGGATTATTTTTTTCAACTGATTGGACGCTGCACCGGCTGCTAGTATCTTGAAAACGGGGTGGGGGAGCTTGCCCCCCCAACTTTACCCAAAAAAATAAGCAGCTCCTTCATCGCAAACCTCAACCCACCAAATCCTTCGGTACACTAGCCTTCTCGAATCCAATGAATTTATATTCCGATAAATCCGCTACTGCAGCTGCGCCTTAAAAAAATCTACCGTGCGTTCCCAGGCCAATTTGGCCGCAGGCTCGTCGTATCTGGGTGTGGTGTCGTTGTGAAATCCGTGGTTTACCTCCTCATACATATAGGCGGTATATTGTTTTGAGTGTTGTTTAAGTGCGGCCTCATATTCGGGCCAGCCAGCATTTACCCGACTATCTAGAGACGCGTAATGAATCAATAGCGGCGCCTGAATGTTGGCAACTAATTCAGCCGGGGGTTGCCCACCGTAAAATGGTACCGCTGCTTGTAACTCAGGTTCGGTAGCCGCCATCATATTGGAAACCCAACCGCCAAAACAAAACCCTACCACACCAACCTTGCCCGTGCATTCGGACATGGTTTTTAAATGGTGAAAAGCAGCTTTAAAATCTTCCAGTATTTCATCCCGATTGCGCTGACTTTGCATGGTCCGGCCATCGTCATCGTTACCCGGATAGCCTCCAAGAGGGGTTAGGGCATCTGGAGCAAAAGCAAGAAAACCGGCCAGAGCTGCCCGGCGGCAAACATCTTCAATGTGTGGATTGAGCCCCCGATTCTCGTGAACGATTAAAACTCCTGGTAAGGGATCATTAGTTCCTTTTGGCTTTGCCAATAACCCCCTTATAGTTCCACCTCCTTTTGGTGCCTCATAGGTGATATAGCGGGTATCGAGACGTTCATCGTCCTGAAGGACTTGAATTTTACCACTGTAGTCCGGCGAAATAAAACTTAATAGTGATATTAAGGTTATTCCTCCAATAGCATAGGTAGATAATTTGTCCATGAACTCCCGGCGTCCGATTCGGTTGTGAGCGTAATCGTCGTAGAGGTCAAAAACCTCTTGCTTAATGTCTTCTTTTCGCAGTGCTTTCATGACTCGATTCGGGTTTAATATTGAACTTCTATAACCTCTTAAATTACGAAATTATCCGGTTTTTACCAAATCGGTTAGCTTTTGCCATTCAAATCCATATCCTGATTTAAATCAGTGTTTACCCCCTCGTATTCTACTAATTTTAAAGTACTCTAAAGTCTTATTTAACCGTTCGGTATGGCTACCCGAAAAACCATTCAGCGCATTCCACTCGTGGCCATGATCGCATTCGTGTTTTTTTATGTTCTTGCGGCGCTTAATTATCCCGGAGGTTCCGGCATAAACCCCTACTTCGACGGTTTTAGCTTGCGCTACAATTACCTCTGCGATCTGCTCGATACCTACTCTGTTGGTGGGGCACTCAATTCCGGGAGATTGTGGGCCCGAATGGCGCTGGTGGTGCTTTCCCTAGGGTTAATACTGCTTTGGATCCGACTACCTGAATTGCTTTGGGGCAAGGGCTGGCAAGGGCAGTTTATGCGGATCAATGGGATATTAGCTTTGGGCATAACCTTATTCCTAGCCTCCGAAAACCACGATTTGGTACTACGTCTTGCCGGTGTATTTGGAATTCTGGCGGTTGGATTTGCCATAGCAGGTCTTTGGCGTTCAAACCATATTAAGTTGGCCGGGTTTGGCATCTGGTGTCTGCTTATTTTTCTGATCAATTATCTGCTTTATGAAACGGGAAGCTTATTGACCCTTTTACCGGTTATTCAAAAAATCACCTTTTTGAGTTTTATTTTTTGGTTTGCATGGATGAATCTCCTTAAAGTTGATCCAAATACGGAGCAAACCTTGCCACCGGTCCCCAAGCATTAGTAAGTACATCGCATTTATAAGGATTTCGGAATTAAATGTACCTTAGACCACAATAACCCTCCAGAATTATGGCTGAGAATATATTTATCCAACGCTTATGCGGCTGCTTCAAAAATGGATCTCAACTTTTGCTTTTTACACCCATACTTTTAACCTCTTGTAAATCCGAACCCAAAGTAGAGACAGGGAATTCAGTGGCTGAAATCGGATTTTACAACGAGGCCCACCGACCGCAATTTCACTTTTCACCCAAGGAAAACTGGATGAACGATCCCAATGGTATGTTTTATCTTGAGGGTAAATACCATATGTTTTTTCAATATTATCCGGACAGTACGGTTTGGGGCCCCATGCATTGGGGACACGCCACAACTTCGGATTTGGTGCATTGGGAAGAGCAGCCTATTGCACTCTATCCCGATTCACTGGGCTATATATTTTCGGGCAGTGCGGTGGTCGATGTAAATAACACATCCGGATTTGGAAACGACACTGTGGCTCCTGTTGTGGCTATTTTCACCTATCACAATCCGGTTGCCTTAGATGCGGGGCGCAAGGATTTTCAAAGTCAGGGACTGGCCTATAGTCTGGATAAAGGAAAAACCTGGACCAAATATGCCGGAAACCCCGTGCTGCAAAACAACACTGGAATTCAGGATTTTAGGGACCCAAAAGTAATTTGGCACGAGGCTTCCCAAAAATGGATCATGGCCCTTGCGGTATACGACCGGGTGCATTTATACGGATCCCCCAATTTGAAGGAATGGCAGTTCCTATCCGACTTTGGCATACCCGGAGACACCCGGCTTTGGGAGTGCCCGGATTTGTTTCCCATTCGGGTAGCCGGTACACGAGACGAAAAATGGGTGTTGCTGGTAAGTATTCAAAAAGATGGTCCAACAGGAGGAACGGGAACTTCTTATTTTGTGGGGGATTTTGATGGGGAAACGTTTAAATCGAATGCTTCCAAACAGCAGTGGTTGGATTGGGGTGCTGATAATTACGCCTTTGTTACTTGGGGTAACGTACCGTTGGGCAGTAGCCGCCGGTTGGGAATCGGTTGGATGTCTAACTGGCAATATTCTCAGCAGGTTCCTACGCATCCGTGGCGATCGGCCATGACGGTTCCACGGATTTTGGAATTACACGCCCAGGATCAACACTATTTTTTAAAGACCCTGCCGGTTCCGGCCATGGAGTCCTTGCAAAATTCCGGACAAGAACTGCCGACAAATCTCTCGGGACGAGTCGATATCTCACAGTATTTGAATGCGGCATTGGGTGAACTCGATTTGGATATTGATCTAGAGGCCACTACCGCAAGTGAATTTGGATTTACCCTGAGCAATGCCAATGGGGAAAAGGTAAGCATCCGTCTAAGACCTTCTGCCGATTCAATTTTACTGGATCGCAGTAAATCGGGTCCTAAAGGTTTTTCCGATGCGTTTTTTGAGGCACCGCATGCGGCTCCGTTGCCAAAAAAAGGATCTGTACTTGATTTGCGGATTTTGTTTGATCGGGCCTCACTCGAATTATTTGCCGCCGAGGGCCGTTTAACGATGACCGAAATTTATTTTCCATCCGTACCCTTTAACCAAATCGAAATCTGGACCAAAGATGGGGAATTGGTATTGACGGGTGGAAAAGGGTATTCGCTAGCATCGACCTGGGAAATACCCAAATCCGAATAGATTTGCAAATTGCGGCCGGGTTCATCCGCGCCGACGAACCTGATATTCGTCATAGTTCGGGCTTTGCATCGGTAATACCTTTACCTAGGTATGAACCGCATCGATTCCATAAAAGCAAAAATCTTGTTTTTCTTTGCCGAAGTTGGCGAACTCGCCTCCTTTGCCGGTCGGTTTTTTAAGGAAGCCTTTCGCCGACCTTCAGAATTTAAAGAACTATTAAAACAAAGCTATCAGGTAGGTAATCGATCCTTAACCTTGGTTATGGTAACCGGTTTTATTATCGGTTTGGTACTAACCCTTCAGTCTAGGCCCACACTTATTGAATTTGGAGCGGTTTCTTGGATGCCCAATATGGTGGGGATATCCATTGTTCGGGAAATTGGCCCGGTGATTACGGCTTTAATTTGTGCCGGTAGGATAGCCTCCGGAATGGGTGCCGAATTGGGTTCCATGCGGGTAACCGAGCAGATCGATGCCATGGAAGTTTCGGGAACCAATCCCTTTAAATATCTCGTCGTAACCCGAATTTTGGCTACCACGTTAATGTTGCCGCTTTTGGTGATTTTTGGTGACCTCATTGCATTGTTCGGTTCAGCTTTGGTTGAATTTGTGAAGGGAACAGTTAGTTTTCGGCTGTATTTCAATACGGTATTTGACGCCCTATCGTTTGGCGATTTAATTCCGGCCACCGTGAAATCTTTTTTTTTCGGATTTGTAATTGGGCTGGTGGGAACCTATAAAGGGTATTATTGCAAACGGGGGACTGCCGGGGTGGGCAAGGCCGCCAATACGGCTGTGGTTATCGCATCCCTTCTGGTCTTTTTTGTCGATTTTATTGCGGTTTTCATATCCGATATTTTTTACGATCTCTAAATATGAACATTCGTCCTACATATTCAGAAAGTACGGCAATCCCAACTGAAAGACAGGCGGTAATACGGATTCGGGATCTTACCAAGAGTTTTGGGTCCGTTGCGGTACTGCGCGGTTTCAATCTCACGCTTTACGATCGGGAAAACTTGGTAGTAATGGGTAAATCCGGTTCTGGTAAATCGGTAATGATCAAATGCTTGGTAGGTCTCATGCAGCCCGATAGCGGTTTTGTGGAGGTGTTGGGACAGGAAATTTCCCACCTCAACCGACAGGAAATGGATCGACTTCGGGCAGACATTGGGTTTTTATTTCAGGGCAGTGCCTTGTACGATTCTATGACGGTGCGAGAAAATCTGGAATTCCCGCTCAGGCGGCATTTGGATAAGCTGGGCAACCCTAAAAACACCCTACCCTTGGTGGAGGAGGCGCTGGAAAATGTGGGTTTGGCTCACACCATCAACATGATGCCGGCGGAATTGTCTGGCGGGATGAAACGGCGCGTGGCTCTGGCCCGAACCTTAATTTTAAAACCTAAGGTTATTCTGTATGACGAGCCAACCAGTGGACTCGATCCCATTACCGCCAAGGAAATCATCAACTTGATGCGTCGTATTCAGGAAAAATACGGCACGTCTTCCCTAATTATAACCCACGATGTGGATTGCGCCCGGGTAATATCGGAACGTATCCTGCTCCTAGTAGACGGAATTAATTATGCCGAAGGAACCTATGCAGAACTTTCTTCCGGCACGGATCCTAAGGTAGAAGCATTCTTTAAAAAGTAACGCCATGGCCAAAGTAAATGTATCCTTTGTAAAGCTGGGCATTTTTGTCATCACCGGCAGTATATTGCTCATTGTGGCTGCCTATTTGATTGGAAATGAACAAAAAATGTTTAGCCGAACTTTTGAATTAACTACAGTTTTTAATAACGTAGGCGGACTTCAGATTGGAAATAATGTCCGGTATTCGGGTATTAATGCGGGTACGGTGCGTCAAATTAAAATGGAAACCGATACCTCCATTCGAGTATTTATGCGCATCGATGAGGACCTGCAATCGCATATCAAAAAAGACGCGCTAGCCATGCTCGGGTCCGACGGGTTGGTAGGCAGTATGATTATTAACATCGTACCGGGTTCCGGAAATCCGGTTCCAGTTGCCTCCGGAGATGAGATTCTGAGTTTTTCGCGCATCAGTACCCAGGACATGCTCAATACCCTGAATGTGACCAATGAAAATGCCGCATTGCTTACTGCAGATTTATTGGCCATCACCCAATCCATCCGAAAAGGAGAGGGGCTATTTGCCCGTCTGCTCACCGATAGCCTGCTCAGCAAAAACGTTCAGGAAACGCTGCAGAATTTAAATTCAACCACCCGTAAATCGGATTTGGCACTAACCCGTATCAACGCAATTATTGCAGATTTGAATTATCAGGAAAGTGCTCTGGCAGTATTGATGGACGACCCCGAGGTGGCCGCTCAGTTGCGAGGTACACTTTCGCGTCTCGACAGTTCGGTAGGCGATATTCGGAAAGTTTCAATAAGCCTAAACACGTTGTCGGAGTCCGTTAAGGA
>JBJOHX010000078.1:0-4232 GCA_046047415.1 Bacteroidota bacterium | reverse complement strand
GTTTTTTTAATGCTACCCGTTGCCAGTTTATTTTGAACCATATTAACTCCCAACGCAAATGCTGCTGAACCTTTGTGCGAAACGATGGCCACCAGAATCACAATTCCGGAAAGCAATCCTTGTTCTAGTCCTAGGGACATACCGGCAATTATGGAATGTATCGCTAGAATGGTAAACAATACCGCCGGAAATCTGCCCGATTCGGCAAGCGCCTTTTGAGCCCGGTCTTCGGAAAAATATTTATCAATTACCAGAATAAGCATAAAGCCTAAAGCAGCGACCAATAAGGCCAGGGGATAATCAATCCCGGTATTCATCGCTGTAAAATTATCGATTCCGTCCGGCAGCATGTGCAAAAATCCGGCACCTAGAAATACCCCGCCTGCAAAGGCATTGCCTAAGACCAGTTTGCTAGACCCCTTTTGTGAGAATGCTTTTCGGGTGGGTATTAGTCCGCCGGTTACCCCTGCAAGAATGATAAGGAGAATGGATACAATCTTAAAGGTAAGCATGGTTTAATGAATTTTGGTTGGTTTTTGTTTTCGTAAAATACATATTTTAAACCGTTGATTCAAACCAACGGAAGAAAAGTTCTCTTCGATGAACTTTGTGCATGTACTTGAAATATAGCAAATTGTATTCGCTTAATTTTTAGCTATGGGGGTTATAATCTGGATAATTTCGCTTGTAGTTTTAGCCATGGTAATGGCATACAAACACGGTTTTTTGAACAAACGAGGCTTGGCTTATGCCATTCCCCAATTGCCGTATCTCGACAAGGCCGAAACCCTCGATTTTTATGAAAATGTGCTAAAATTCAAAATCATGTCGGATTGGGACGACTATATTATTACCCGGAAAGATGCTATCGAAATTCATTTATGGAAAACCGAAAACCCGGATCTGCCCAAAAATACCGGGTGTTATATCCGCGTAAATAAATCGATTGACGCTCTTTATGCAGAATATCTACCCCATAATATCATGCACGAGCACGGCGCCTTGGAGGTAAAGCCTTGGAACATGAAGCAGTTTTCTGCCTTGGACAACAGTGGAAACATCTTGCATTTTGGGCAGCAGGTTACTTAATTTGTCCCGTTATTGTTCAAGACCCTTTATTATTTTTTCAAAAGAAATGATTTTAAAGTTTTGGTTGTACGGATAGTTGTCTCCGTCCTGAACTACTAATATTCCTTTTGGATACTCTTGGGTGCTTTTGGAATTTATATCCAAACCATCTGTTTCGCGAACACCATCTATGCCTTTTTCTCTGGTAATCTTAAATTTACCCAGATAATTCAAAGTAACCCTATCTAATAGGCCAAAACTGTTGCTTCCCTGTATTGAAAAAACTATATATCCATTTGTTCTATCGGTTTGGTAAATACTAATTCCCTCAAGATCGGACCTAATATTATTGTCGGTACTAAGTTCAAGATGTTGGTTTTGGGTAATGTCGTCTAAATTCATGCACCAAATCCCAAGATCCTCTTCGTTTACGAGGAGTCGATTGTGTGCCGGATCTGCAACTAGTCCTTCACAGGTACTATTAAATTTTATCTTTTGATTCAACTCTAAAGTCGTATCTTCTTTAACGGCCCATTTAAAGATTCGTCCTGCTTTGTCGCTAGCTATTACATACTTGCTTTGACCATCCCGGTAGGCACAAATACCATAAATGTCTTCGGCTTCTTTTGGTAATTGGTTATGGGATAACACGCTTAGTTCGCCTTTTCGATTTAGCCTGTAAATGTCAATACACTGTTCTGTTCTATTGGTTGCTGCTAATAGAATGTATGTATTTTCATTTGAAAGGATATCAGCATTATTTATATTACCTAACGCATATCCTGCAATTCTTTTCCCTTTCAGGTTGTAAATTTCCAACCCCCATTTTTTATTTGTGCCAATTAAAAGCCCTTCGTTGGGTTTCTCTCCCCAAATCCAAATAGCCGGGTCGTCGGCGGCATCGTCTTTTGATAGCACAGGGTCGGTTTCCACATCGGCAGAAACATAAAAAGTTTTTGTTGGGCCAGTTTGTATTGACCCAACAAAAACTAAATTCAAGATTAAAATCAGATATTTCATGAATTATAAATCTAACTTCAAACCGAAGTTTGCAGTGTAATTGTAATATTCCAATTGCATGGTGCGCGCTGCAATTCCCTGATAATAGCGCAAAGGCTGGTTGGTCAGATTTTTGAATTCTACAAAGAAGCGAAGTGAATTTGAAATTTCGTACGAACCGTTTATATCTAAGAACAATTGCTCATCGTAATAACGGTCTTCCCATGCGGCACCACCTACTTCATCAAGTGCTGATCCTGAATAATTTAGAGACGCACGGATAAATAATTTTTTGGATTCGTAAGCCAAGGATCCGTTGAACATGTTTCTCACCGCACCAACTAGTGGTAAATCTTCACGCCCTTCTACACCGTCAGTAGATGAATCTGTGAAAGTATAGTTGGTATACAAGGTTAAATTATTTAAGAAACCGGGTAAGAATTTAAGTGGGCTTTGAAGGGAAACTTCAAATCCGGTAACGTTGGCCTTTGAACCGTTACGCAACTGAGAATAAGTCCAGTTGTCTGCTCCGTTATAGGTATAATCCGTAGTGGTATAGCGGTAAAACCAGTTATCCAAGCTTTTGTTAAAGAAGGATACGCCAACCAAACCGATACTTCCAAAATACTTCTCAAGAGAAAGGTCTATGTTGTTTGAAACGGTAGCCTGTAGGTCAGGATTACCTTCGCTAATTTCCTCATCGTCAATTAGAATGCTCCTAAAAGGTACCAGGTTGAAGTAGCTCGGTCTTGCAAGGGAGGAAGTTAGGGCTAAATTGGCAACAAAATCTTCGGTAAACTTGGTTTGAAACGTCAAGTTAGGAAGAATATTGGTATACTTCCCAGAACCGGTAACTCGTTCCACATCCGACAATGCCTCATCGGTATCTTGAAAGGAATATCCCTGATAATCAATGGCGGTGTGTTCCATACGCGCTCCTGCAATCATGGTTGTTTTAGCGCCAAGGTTTTGGGTAATCATGGCATAGGTAGCCGTAATGTTCTCGTTGGCATTGTAATTTCCGGTAATGAATTCCTCCAAAAGTAATTCTCCTTCACCCGCAGGTAGATTAAGGCTACCCAAAAATTCCGGGGACACAAAAAATCCGTGTTGATACTGACTGCCGGGGAGGTAATTGTCTACGGTTACATTTTTGGTGGACACATCCGACATTAGCGGATATTGCGCTTCTACGTAATCCGAAAAATCGTAGAAATCGTTATCCCTCATTTTATCTTTTGACTTGTATTTGAATCCAAATTTAAGGGCGTTGGAGTTGCCGTACGGCAATCGGAAGTCTACCTTAAAACTGTTGTCGGTCTCTTCCGTAAAACCATTTTGATTGGTCGCCTCGCTAAATTCGAAGGCAGAAGGATTATTCCATTCTCCATCGGCGAAAGAAATTACGGGAAACCGTGTATCGGATAGGTCTAAAGGGTTGATAGCTGCTCCACTTAACTGGTAGCGGATATACCTTTCATCCGGTCTTTTTTCATTAGCTTTGGAGGAGGCAAATTTCCAATCCATAGCCAAATTACCAAACAAGTGCTTACCTCCAAAGGATAAGTTACTGGTACTCTGTGCCTCCAAACGACGGTTTTTGTTGTCGTTGGTGCCACCTTTGGTTTGCTTGCGAACACGGGCATCTCCGTCTTCTTCGTCAATATTCGCTACTCGTACCCGGAAACGATTTTCCCAGTCGTCCCGGTTGCTGTACATGGATTTGAAGAACAGGCGGTTGTTGTTATTTAGACGATAGTCTAAGTTCAAGGATACCGAACGTCTGGTCCTTTGAATATCATACCGGCGAATGTCGTGCTCGTCAAACGGGCTGTCGTCTGCCCAGTCTTCCGGATTGTTCCAGATAAATTCAATGTTGTCGGAACCGTAATCGTTGGTATAGAAACTGGAGCTCAAGGTATAGGAGAACTTATCACTAAGGTTGTCTGCAAGTACTACAGAACCGTTTCCGGTATACCCGTCCCGGATGGCATTATAGCCAAAGGATCCGGAAGCAGAAAGTCTGAAACGATTTGGATTGGATCGGGTAACCAGGTTAACGGAACCTCCGATAGCATCCGCTTCCATGTCGGGAGTTAGGGATTTATTCACCTCGATGGATTGAATCATATCCGATGGTATCAAGTCCATCTGTACCCGACGGT
>JBJOHX010000077.1:0-5331 GCA_046047415.1 Bacteroidota bacterium | reverse complement strand
GAGAGGTTGTCTTGACTGCAGGTGAAGAGGGAGGCAATGGCTAAAAATCCAATTAGTTTTTTCATTCTTCAGTGGGTATATTAAAAGCACGAAACCTTTAGAAAAGGGTTTCGCGCTTTTCGCTTAGTTATTCTGTACAGTTCGTAAAGTTGGGTTTTGGGAGGGTCCACAAGCCCGTATTAATCGTTGCCTGTAGGCAATTGACAACATTCGATACATCCCATGAAGATAAATCCTGATTAAAATTTATTGCTGTAGATAGGATTTGTTGCATATTGGTTACATTCGAAACATTCCAATTACTTATATCTTGATTAAATGAAATTGCGTCTCTTAGCATTTGCTCCATATTCTGAACACTTGAAACATCCCAGCTGTTTAATGGTTGATTAAAATTGCTGGCAACCATAAACATGGCTCCCATAGTAATAACTTTTCCTACATTCCAATTTTCAATATTCTGATTAAATAAGTTAGCCCCATAAAACATTCCAGACATATTGGTAACATTACCTACATCCCAATTTCCAATGTCTTGATTGAATTCTGTAGCATCACCAAACATCCATCTCATATCAGTGACATTTGAGGTGTCCCAGTTACCAATATCTTGATTAAATTTCCTAGCAGTTCTGAATGTCTCCATCATGGTCGTAACATTAGAAGTGTCCCAAGAGGAGATATTTTGGTTAAAATTCACCAGATCTTTAAATAGATAATTCATATTCGTCACAAAAGTGGTGACCAAATACGGCGCCGTGTTTGAATCGACTAAGAATTGCCGAATAGTAGTGTCATCCACCACCGTGTAGGTATTTCCATTAAACTCTTGCACATCCCCAACCTGAGCACCGGCCTTGGCTTTGATGGTTACCCCGTTGGCGTCCAGCTCCAAAACGTCCAAGCATCCGTTGGCATCTACGGGGGCACCGGTGCGGGTGTTGGGACAAAGGTCCAAGGAATCAAAAACACCATCCAAGTCGGAATCTCCGTCATTGGTAATGTCTAAAGTCCGATCTTCCAATAGAAATGTATCGGATAGCGCTATAGTTACACCTGTGTTGGCAATAGGATTGTAATTCAGGTTGTAGTTGTAATGAATACTGGACAGTGGAGTTGCAATGGTATCTGCACCACCAAGCCCATCCGATGTGGAAACCGTAAGGGTATAGTTGGTCAAATTACTGTTTATGTAGGCATAGTAATAGTTATCCTTAATGGTAAGAACCGTAGGCGTACCATTTTGGGAAATACTGGCTCCGGCTACATTATCCGTGGTTACGGTTACCAGCGCAAAATCGGTACTCAATACCAATGGAACGGTAATTTCCGTGGTATTGACCGAAAGGACCGATGTGGAGTTCCCGTAAACATAGAGAACATCAGATACCGCTACACTGCCTCCGGTATTTGCTATGGACCAGGTATAGGTGTCAAAGGGCAATGAGGTTGCCGGAAAATTGGATAGGTCATTCGGGTCAAAGGTTACGGTTTTGGTAAATACCGATGTAGTAGAGGTAAAGGTAAGGTCTACCGATCCCTGATACTGATGGATCCACGGAGATTCAGCTCCGGTACCTCCCAAAAAGAAGTTACCGAGGTCTATTGAAAGATTAACCGAACTCTTAGCCGATTCTTCAATAATTTGAGAAAAGTTATCCCTGCTACAAGTAAGCAGTAATAATCCGGATAGTAGGAGTATTGTTTTTTTCATTTTATTAGAATTGAAAGTTGGACTAGATGTTTTAAAAGCTTATTTCATGTTGGTAAATGCCCCGAATTGAATGCATTACGAAACATTGAATTACTAATTTGAACAGAAGGTAATAGCAGGGGCATATTTTCACAAGAAAAATTAGCTGCATTATATTGCAGCTATTTTTTTGATTGAAAATTCTTACAAAATCAAGAGAAATTAGAGTAAAAAAGCCTCTAAATGCGAATATTTTAAAATCAACTTGTATGGCAGGAAAATTGGAATGAAAGATCTCTTGAGTAGGGTTCTGGGTCTTTTACAACTTTAATTTATCCAATTTAACAGCGGAAATTACTACGAATACAAGATGGGCTATAGGATCAATTGAAGGGATTTCAAAAATCTGTTTTTCTTTGAAAGAAACTTATTGGGTCTAAAATGTTAAGTTCTATTTCCTGCTCGGACCAAATCGTAAAACACAAGTTACCCTTGTTAATAGGGTTACAATTCCTCGTAGGAAAAGTCCGAAATCTAAAATTATATTATTGAAATTCAATTCTTTATAATTTTAAGGAGGTATTAATGAAATGCATCTTTTTTGGGTAGAAATACGAAAATTCTTTCAACGCCAGGTGGTACAGACTTGTCCTACAATTTCGCTGTCAAACGGAAAAATGGATTAAATAAAGCTGCCTGTTATGCATTTTTGATGGATCGGCCGTGCCGGTTGGTTTCTCCAAGCCACCATTTGGACCTTATAGGGCGTTTCACCAAACCAAATTTCTTAATGGCGTGTTCTTCCAAATGCTGCTGCATGGCATCTACCGAGTCGGTCAAAAAGAGCAGTTTCATGTCTTCTGGGGCAATACTTTCATGTTTGCACATTAGTTGAATGTGGTGATACAATTCACGATGATATTCCGTACCAAATAATACCACCGGAAAATTTTGAATCATTCCGGTTTGAATTAAGGTGAGGGATTCAAAAAGCTCGTCTAGGGTACCAATTCCACCGGGCATTACAACAAAAGCATACGAGTATTTTACCAATAGGAATTTGCGTACAAAAAAGTAGGGTATGTTTATCCATTTATGCAGGTATGGATTTGGTTTTTGTTCGTGAGGCAATACAATATTGCATCCAATGGAATAGCCATTATTTAAAAACGCTCCCTTATTTGCAGCCTCCATTATACCCGGTCCGCCACCCGTCATTACTGTGAAACCCATTTGAGCCAGTTTTTTACCAACTTCTTCGGCTTGCACATAAAAGGGGTTATCAGGTGCAAACCGCGCAGATCCAAATACCGTTACACAGGGTCCAACAAAGTGCAATCGCCTAAATCCGCGAATAAAATGGTAAGCCACTTTCACGGTAAACCAAAGTTCGCGTAACCTGTTCCGCGGCCCTTCCAGATACCGGCGTTCGGCCATAAGTTCACGATTGAATTCGGGGTATTCCCGAGTTTGTTTTTTGCTCCCTTCCATATTGTGATGGCTTTACAGGCTACAAATTACAGCTAGATTGCCAATTTAAGTCTATCGCTTTAGCAATTATTTCAAAAATCAGAGGGGTCCCAAGTTGTTTTCCTCGGGCACTCATTATAAATTTTTTGTACTAGATTTTTAGGGGGATTTGCCAAATAATCTGTATCGCTTATATTTAAGCTAAATTAAAGTACACATGAGCCAACATCAAGAAAATGCCCAACGTTATTGGAAAGCCAATCTCAAGTATTTGTTCATTTTGCTCGCCATTTGGTTTGCAGTTTCTTACGGTGCGGGGATATTGTTTCGGGATGCCTTAAACACTATTAAAATTGGCGGATTTCAACTTGGATTTTGGTTTGCTCAACAAGGGTCAATCTATGTTTTTGTGATTCTGATTTTCGTTTATGTGTATTTAATGAACCGCCTGGACCGTAAATTCGGTTACCGGGAATAACCAACCACAACCACAAAATTATGAGTGTTCAAACCTGGACGTACCTTTTGGTAGGATTGTCTTTTGCCATTTATATCGGTATTGCAATTTGGTCCCGAGCGGGGTCTACCAAAGAATTTTATGTAGCCGGAGGCGGGGTTTCTCCCTTGGCTAATGGTCTCGCTACTGCAGCAGATTGGATGTCTGCGGCTTCATTTCTCTCTATGGCCGGCATTATTGCTTTTGCTGGTTATGACGGCTCGGTATACCTTATGGGCTGGACCGGGGGGTATGTGCTTCTAGCCTTATTGCTTGCTCCATACCTTCGAAAGTTCGGAAAATTTACAGTTCCCGATTTTATAGGAGAACGCTATTATTCCCGATCGGCCCGAATTGTAGCTGTGCTTTGTGCCATATTGGTGTCCTTTACCTACGTGGCAGGGCAAATGCGCGGTGTAGGAGTGGTTTTTTCCAGATTTTTGGAAGTAGATATCAATACAGGAGTAATTATTGGCATGGTTATCGTGCTGTTCTACGCTGTATTGGGGGGCATGAAAGGAATAACCTATACGCAGGTAGCGCAATATTGTGTGCTCATTTTTGCATTTATGGTTCCAGCAATTTTTATTTCCTTTCAAATGACCGGAAATCCAATACCACAATTGGGTATGGGTGATACCTTGGCAGATGGTTCTGGAACATATTTGCTAGACAAGCTAGACGGACTATCTCGTGAATTGGGTTTTTCGGCCTTTACGGAAGGTTCCAAAAGTACGCTCGATGTTTTTGCAATTACCCTGGCATTAATGGTAGGAACCGCAGGCTTGCCGCACGTAATTGTGCGCTTTTTTACGGTTAAACGCGTTCGGGATGCCCGAAAATCGGCCGGATTGGCCTTGCTTTTTATTGCAATCCTCTATACCACGGCCCCTGCAGTGGCGGTTTTTGCAAAAACCAAACTAATAGAAACTATTAGCAATCAACCGTATGCGACCCTGCCAGATTGGTTCAAAAATTGGGAAAAAACAGGGCTTTTGGCCTTTGAAGACCGCAATGGCGACGGGGTGGTACAATATGTGGCAGATCCAACCATTAACGAGATTAAGGTAGATAACGATATTATGGTTTTGGCAAACCCCGAGATAGCTAATTTACCCCCATGGGTCATAGCCTTGGTGGCTGCCGGTGGCTTGGCTGCTGCACTGTCTACTGCGGCGGGTTTATTGCTTGTAATTTCTGCATCAATATCCCACGACCTCATTAAAAAGGTATTGAAGCCTAATATCTCTGAAAAACAAGAGCTTTGGGCCGCTAGAGGCGCAGCTACTTTGGCCGTAATTATTGCCGGGTATTTTGGGATTAACCCGCCCGGATTTGTGGCAGCGGTAGTGGCCCTGGCCTTTGGTTTGGCAGCAGCTTCCTTCTTCCCGGCCATATTTATGGGAATATTCTACAAACGCATGAATAAGCAAGGGGCCATCAGTGGAATGGTAGTTGGAATATGCCTGATGCTGTTTTATATGCTCAAGTTCAAATTTGGAATATTTGACGGGGGCAAGGACGCCGTTGCAGGCTTAAAATCGGACTGGTGGTTCGGCATATCACCCGAAGGTTTTGGAACGGTAGCCATGACGGTTAATTTTTTGGTTTCCATTGTTGTGAGTCGTTTTACCCCGGCCCCTCCGGAAAAAGTTCAGGAAATGGTAGAAGA
>JBJOHX010000076.1:0-38652 GCA_046047415.1 Bacteroidota bacterium | reverse complement strand
GGGTCCAGTTGGCGTTTGGTAAGGGAAGGAAGAATCCATTTATTCAACTGGGCCAACAGTCTAAAGAAGGTCTTTTTCATCTGCCAAATATAGGTTTCTTTCTAAAATAAAATGAGCTGCTCAAAAAGAGCAGCTCACTAAAAACCAATTACAATAGCAAAACAATTAGCACTAAGCAACCGTAAACTATCCATCGAACCAATTCGAACATCATTTCGGTTTTGGAGGTTAGTCTTCGTGTTTCTTGGTGGTGATCAAAATTACCCCTGCTTCTGCAGCTTTACCGTATCCGGAAATCGCTTTTTCACCTTTTAACACCTCCATTTTTTCAATGGTTTGGGGGTCTAGCTCTTGAACGGCTTTCTCGCTAGCTTTTTTGCCATCAATAAAAAAGAGTGGTTTGTTTTTTCCGGCATCATCCGTTACCACATACGTCATGGATTTAGAATGAACGGCAGGCAGATCCTTTTCGTTATTTTCGGATTGAATAAAATAGGCGTGTGCATTCGATTTTAGTGCTTCATCCGAATCGAGTTCCTCAATTTCAATACTGATTACTTTTTCCGGAGCAATTACGGGTTCTCCGGGTCTCGTTACGATAACGGTTTTGGTTCCCGAATCCTCAAATACTTTAACTTCGAGGTTTTCACCTTCATCCTCGGCATGCCAAATCACGGAGCCGGGTTTGAGTGAACTACCTGTTTTTAACACCAAGGTGTCGTATTGAACTACATAGGTATTTTGTTTTTTCCCCTTATGTGCTTTGCGCGGTTTTTCGGCCTTGGTGGGTTTTCCTGTTTGGTTTACCCGAATGATTTGTGTCGTACCCGCCTCTTGTTTCCCGTAAAACACAAACTTGCCGGGAACGGTATCTATCGCTATCGTATCGAGAACTATAGTAAAATCACCTAGTGTATCATCTGAATCCTCATCTTCCGGAACCCAAATAAAACTGTGGTTTGCCGGTTCGTCAAAATGAAGCAGCTTATCCGACTTGTCTAAGGCAGAAAAGGAAACGGAGCTGCTGCTGTCGTCAAAATTGACAAAGATCGGTCCTATCGGGTCGGTATCTTCTGAATTGTAGGTTCCGCTAAAGGGTTTCCCGTTACTGTTTTTTCCGGCCAGATGCAGGTTTATACTGATAATTTCTCCGGTTTCGTTGCGAACCGTGGTGAAGGAGAAATCAATGCCGTCCAGGGCCAGTTTTTCCTTTAATTCCAGTAATTCCGCTTCGGTAGTATCCTTATCCAGAACCAATTGCAGCTCGGCTATGCCCGAATTTGTAATTTCAGCAGGCGGATTGGTAAAACGATATTCCGTTTCGGTATTGAAAGCCGTAAGGAAAAGGGCAAGGACGGGTAAAATAATGAGATGTTTCATTTTTTGAATGCCTTTGGATTGGGGTTGTTGTAGCATGAGAATTCGATTTTTTAGGAATGAGTTATAAAACGGATGGGTTAGGGCAGGGGCGGGGTTGTTTCCTGATATTTTCAATAGCACGTACTGATAGTCTCGAAGCGAGGAAGATTGATGTACAGCTTGTGAATCGGCCAGGTATTCCAGATTTTGTACGATGAGTTGCCGATACCAATAAATAAGGGGATTCACCCATAAAACAATTCCGACCATACGCCCCAGCAGAATATCCAGGGTGTGAAATTGGGAGGCGTGAGCCCGCTCATGTTCCAGAATTACAGGGAGTTCTGAAGGAGTATGTCGTTCCGGATTGTAAAAAATACAGTTAAAAAAGGAAAACGGACCTTCCAGGTTGCGGCCGGTAAAATACAGAAACCCACCCTCGCGTTTCTCGGGGAGCAATTGAGTCAGCGTGTAAATGTGCCAAAGCTGACGCCCAACCATTAGCAATCCTATGCCAATACCCATCAGGTAAATACCGACCAAAATTACATCTAAAGCCATGCCGGTAAAGGGCTGATCGGGAGAAGGAGCTGCCGGAAAATTCGATTCCGGGTTAAAGCGATTCAGAGAAAGCACAACCGTTTGTTTAAAGGGTATTAGTGGGAACACCACAGCGGCAATCAACCCAAGTAGGAGATACCACCGGTTCCACCAATACAGGGTTTCCCGCTTTAAGAAAATCAAAAAGACCAATCCGAATAAGGCTAAAATAGCGGAGGCCTTTACCAGATAAATACCGAGTTCTTCCATATCAACCTTTTTTCTTGTCAATCAGGGCTATGATTTCCCGTAATTCATCTGCAGAAATCTTTTCTTCTTTCGCAAAGAAGGATACCAAACTTTTGTAATTGTGGTCAAAGTACCCGGCTACCGTGTCACTAATATAGGCTGTGCGGTAAGCTTCGCGTGAAATAATCGGGAAATACCGATGTGTATTGCCAAACGCCTCATGGCCTACAAATCCTTTTTCTTCCAGGTTGCGCACCAGGGTGGAAACGGTGTTGTAATGCGGTTTTGGATCGGTGGGAAGCGCTTTAAGTAGCTCTTTCACAAAGGCCTTCTGCAATTTCCATAAGGCCTGCATAATCTCCTCTTCCTTATTGGTTAACTTTTGAATGTTCATGGAATTAGAATGCTAATTTGAGGATAAAAATAACTAAAAATTTAGTTATTCAACTAAAAGTATAGTTAAATAACTATATACGTAGTTTGAGCCGATATTTTGAGTTTTCATTTTTTACGGATTAACCGGGTAGTTGAAGTCGATAGTTTGTAGCACCAAGCAATTGCACTAAATAAAAAACCCCCGCCAATTGGCGGGGGTAATCTTCCAACAAGTAGTTCCTTGTGGAATCAAAGCCGGATTTATTAACCCTGGATGTTTGCGCTTTCCACGGTCATGATAATACGGGCGGCCACTTTGTAGGGGTCGGCATTGGATGCAGGACGACGGTCTTCCAACCAGCCTTTCCAGCCGCGCTCTACGGTCAGAATCGGGATGCGTATTGATGCGCCCCGGTCGGAAACCCCGTATTTAAAGTCATTAATTGAAGCAGTCTCGTGTTTCCCGGTGAGACGCTGATCGTTATAAGCTCCGTACACTTCTATGTGTTCTTTGGTTACAGGACGGAAGGCTTCACATACCTTTTCGTAGGTTGCTTTAGAACCACAGGTACGAAGCAAGGTGTTGGAGAAGTTAGCGTGCATACCGCTACCGTTCCAGTCGCCTTTAATGGGTTTTGGGTGGTATTCAATGTACCATCCGTAATCTTCAGTTAAACGGTCTAGGAGGTAACGTGCTACCCAAACCTGATCACCTGCATTTTTGGCGCCTTTTGCGAAAATCTGGAACTCCCATTGTCCGCAGGCTACCTCTTGGTTGATACCCTCAAAGTTAATACCCGCTTCAAGACACAAGTTGGCGTGGCGTTCTACTAATTCACGGCCGTGGGTATTGCGCCCACCAACCGAACAATAATACAGACCTTGAGGACCGGGAAAACCTCCTCTTGGGAATCCTAAAGGAAGATCGGTTTCTGCGTCCATAATAAAGTACTCTTGTTCAAATCCAAACCAGAAATCGTCGTCAACGTCAGAATTGATGGTTGCCCGTGAGTTGGTCGCGTGGGGGGTACCGTCGGGATTTAAAACTTCGCACATTACCAGATAGCCATTGATGCGCTCAGGATCTGGGTAAATGGCAACAGGCTTCAATAAACAGTCAGATGACCCGCCTTCTGCCTGTTGGGTAGAACTACCGTCAAACGCCCATACCGGACAATCTTCCAGTTTTCCGCTAAAATCGGTTTCGATTTTGGTTTTACTTCTCATGTTGGCGGTTGGGGTATATCCGTCCAGCCAGATGTACTCTAATTTAGATTTGCTCATGATTCCAAAGGTTAAATATTGATTCTCAATTCAAGGCCCAAAAATAGAACAATAAGCGCTACTGCTGAAAAATTAGGGGTCTAAATAACAAACATTTCAAAATAATTATGAACACCCCTAAAAATTAGAGGGTATACTACGCAAAACGTAAAATTCGAAGATAATTCTACGAAAAGCGTAATTTTACGATCTAATATTTTGAAACCCATTCCCAATGTCAGCATTTCAAAAGATGGATTCAGGAAACGATAGTTTTCAAAACCAACATAAAAAGTATGGTTCCGGTCGGCGTTCCGAAGGTTTTGCACGATGTGTCTTTAATGAACAGCGCATGCTGCAATACCTAACTCGAGATGCATATGAAAGCGTAAAAGGGGCTATATATTCAGGGAATAAAATCGACCGTAAGGTGGCTGATCAGGTTGCAGAATCCATGAAAACCTGGGCAATACAAATGGGGGCTACCCATTATACTCACTGGTTTCAGCCCTTAACAGGTGCTACTGCCGAGAAACACGACGCTTTTTTTGATTTATTGCCAGACGGACGCGCTCTAGAAAAGTTCGATGGCAGTCAATTGGTACAACAAGAGCCCGATGCCTCAAGTTTTCCCAGCGGAGGAATCAGGAACACCTTCGAGGCGCGTGGATATACGGCTTGGGATCCTACCTCACCGGCTTTTATTTACGAAGAAACCCTGTGTATTCCAACAATATTTGTTTCCTATACCGGAGAGGCATTAGACAATAAGGCTCCACTACTACGAGCCCTCCATGCCATAGACGAGGCTGCTACTTCAGTAGCGCGCTATTTCGATAAAAATGTCAACAAAGTAAATGCCACCTTGGGTTGGGAGCAGGAATATTTCCTTATTGACCTGAAACTGGCCAGGAAGCGTCCAGATCTCATGTTGGCTGGGCGAACTTTAATTGGTCAGGTTGCTCCAAAAGGTCAACAATTAGACGATCATTATTTCGGAGTAATTCCCGATCGTGCCTTTCATTTTATGCAGGATCTGGAGGCCGAATGTTTAGCATTGGGTATTCCGGTGAAAACCAGACACAACGAGGTTGCTCCAAACCAGTACGAGTTGGCCCCTGTTTTTGAGGAGGCCAATTTGGCGGTTGATCATAACCTATTATTGATGGATGTCATGGAAAAAGTAGCTGGCCGTCATCAGTTAAAAGTGGTATTTCACGAAAAACCATTTGCGGGTATCAATGGTTCTGGAAAGCACAACAACTGGTCTTTGAGTACCGATACGGGTACCAATTTGCTGAGTCCGGGGAGCACGCCTATGAAAAACTTGCAATTCCTCACCTTTTTTGTAAACACAATTAAGGCAGTAGACCAATACGAAGAACTTCTCCGGGCGTCCATTGCCTCTGCTAGTAATGACCATCGTTTGGGGGCCAACGAAGCCCCGCCATCAATCCTGTCCATTTTTATTGGTAAACAGCTCACCGAGGTGTTAGATGAATTGGAGGGTGTATCTAAGGGCAAGCTTTCCCCCGAAGAAAAAACAGAACTCAAGCTCAATGTTGTGGGTAAGATTCCGGAAATTCTGTTAGATAATACAGATCGGAATCGTACTTCACCATTTGCCTTTACAGGCAATAAATTTGAATTCAGAGGTGTAGGCTCTAAGGCCAACTGCGCCAAACCCATGACGGTACTAAATACCATAGTTGCTTATCAGTTGCGGGAATTCAAATCTGAGGTAGACAAACTGATCGATAAAAAACAGCTCAAAAAGGACGAGGCAATTTTTAATGTGCTCCGGGAATACATTAAATCAAGCAAGCGCATCCGCTTCGATGGAGACGGATACAGTACCGAATGGGAACAAGAGGCATTGCGTCGCAAACTAAGCAATAACAGAAATACACCTGCGGCATTGAATGTATTAACCGCTGCAGCTACTCTGGAGTTATTTCAGGCAACAGGTGTCTTGACCGAAAAAGAAATTAAAGCGCGCAAGGAGGTAGAATTAGAAACCTATATTCTGCAAACGCAAATTGAAGGTCGTGTCTTAAGTGAGTTGGTTTATCAGCAAATTATTCCAGCTGCGGTAGCGTATCAAAATGAACTCCTGGAAAATGTGATTGGGCTTAAAGAAATTTATGGTGCTGCACACAAAAAAGTGGCAGAGGCTCAATTGGGTATTTTGGAGCAAATTGCAGAACACTTACAGCGGGTAAAGCAAAAGACAGACGAAATGACAGAAGCACGCAAGCGTGCAAACGCTCTAAAAGAACTCAATAAGCGCGCAATAGCTTATTGTGAATCGGTACTTCCATATTTCGATGAAATTCGCGACCAATCCGATCGCTTGGAGCGTTTGATATCTGATTCGTTTTGGCCATTACCCCGATACCGCGACTTACTTTTTGTAAAATAATCCCACGGGATTATGTTGGGCTTCTTGAGTTGAAATGGTTTATATAAGTTTCGCGTATTTTTGCATGCATAAAATAAAACGTCATGGGGCAAAACACATCAAAACGTTATAACCTAAGAGGAGTTTCCGCCACAAAGGACGAAGTCCACCAAGCCATTTCCAAGGTAGATAAAGGATTGTTCCCCAGGGCCTTTTGTAAAGTGGTTCCAGATTATCTTACAGGGGATCCAAATTATGCAGTGGTCATGCACGCAGACGGAGCCGGAACTAAATCGTCCCTGGCCTACATGTACTGGAAAAGAACAGGAGACCTTTCGGTTTGGAAGGGAATTGCCCAAGATGCTTTGGTAATGAATTTGGACGATTTGCTCTGTGTTGGAGTAACAGAAAATATTTTATTGAGTTCTACCATCGGAAGAAATAAAAACAGGATACCGGGTGAGGTAATTGCGGCTATTATTTCGGGAACAGAGGAGTTAATTGCCGATTTAAAGCAATGGGGAATCGGCATACACAGTACGGGAGGTGAAACTGCAGATGTTGGAGATTTGGTCCGAACCATTATAGTTGATTCCACAGTTGCCGCACGTATTCATCGGGATCAAATTATCGATAATTCAAGAATAAGCCCTGGAGATGTAATTGTTGGATTGGCATCTTTTGGACAAGCAACCTATGAAAAGGAGTACAACGGGGGCATGGGTAGTAATGGGTTAACTTCTGCCCGTCACGACGTTTTTGGAAATCATCTTGCAAGTGAATTTCCAGAGAGTTTTGATCCTGAAGTGCCAGACGATCTGGTGTATTCCGGAAGTGTTGATCTAACAGATACGGTTGCCGGTGTTCCTGTAGATGCGGGGCGATTGGTGCTCTCACCCACACGTACCTATGCGCCGGTGATCAAAAAAATCCTTGAAGATTTTACCCCGCAACAAATCCACGGTATGGTCCACTGCAGTGGAGGTGCTCAAACCAAAATTCTACACTTTGTGGAGAACCTGCACATAATAAAAGACAACCTTTTTCCTGTTCCGCCTTTGTTTGAATTAATTCAGCGGGAATCTTGCACCGATTGGAAGGAAATGTATCAGGTGTTTAATTGTGGTCATCGAATGGAACTATATGTGCCCGAAGCACTGGCTCAGGAAATAATAGGAATATCTGAATCTTTTGGAATCGCCGCCCAAATAGTAGGACGAGTAGCTCCCTTTGCAGGTAAAAAACTCACCATTGCTTCGGACAAAGGAGTATTTGAGTATTAAGCTTATCAACATCAAATTAGATTTACCCGCTTAAAGTAGAGTAGGAATTGGGTCTATTATTGACGAATCGATTTAATGGTTTATAAGTAGTCTGTACAATTCCGAGGACCACCGCCTTAAGGCGTCGAAAATATCTTAACTTTGCCCCCGAATTCAAGCAATTATGCTGGACAAACTCAATATCGTAAAACAGCGTTTCGACGAGATCTCCGATCTGATTATTCAGCCCGATGTCATCGCAGACCAGAAGCGCTATGTACAACTTAACAAGGAATACAAGGAACTCAGAAAACTTGTAGAAAAACGTGAGGCTTACGTACAACTTCTGAATCTGAAAGCAGAAGCCGAGTCCATAATTTCCGAAGCAGAAGACCCCGAAATGCTGGAAATGGCGCGCATGCAACTCGATGAATCCAAGCGCGATCTGCCAGGTTTGGAAGAGCAGATAAAATTTTTGCTTATTCCCAGGGATCCCGACGACGCCAAAAATGTGGTTATGGAAATCAGGGCGGGTACCGGTGGAGACGAGGCCAGTATTTTTGCAGGAGACCTATACCGCATGTATTCCCGCTATTGCGAAGGCCGGGGTTGGCGCACCAACGTGCTCGACTTTAGTGAAGGAACTAGCGGGGGCTACAAGGAAATTCAATTCGAGGTTTCAGGTGAAGATGTATACGGAACACTTAAGTTTGAGGCTGGAGTACATCGGGTACAACGTGTGCCTCAGACCGAAACCCAGGGACGTGTGCATACCAGTGCTGCAACCGTTATGGTGTTGCCCGAAGCCGAAGAATTTGAGGTAGAAATAGATCCTAAGGATGTTCGTATTGACTTTTTCTGTTCTTCTGGTCCAGGAGGGCAGTCGGTAAATACAACCTATTCGGCGGTGCGAATTACCCACTTGCCAACCGGTTTGGTGGCTCAGTGCCAGGACGAGAAGTCTCAGCATAAAAACAAAGACAAAGCCTTTCGGGTTTTGCGCTCTCGGTTATACGACATGGAGCTGGCGCGCCGTCAGGAAGAAGATGCTGCAAAACGGAATTCCCAGGTGAGTAGCGGGGATCGGTCTGCTAAAATTAGAACGTACAATTATCCTCAAGGCCGGGTAACCGACCATAGAATAGGACTAACTTTGTACGACCTGCCAAACATTATCAATGGAGATGTGCATAAGCTAATAGATGAGCTTATGCTGGTGCAAAATACCGAAAAACTTAAAGAGGCATCTGAGACCTTTTAAAGCACATGACAAGGGAAAAACTGGAACAACAAATTCGACTGAAAAAGTCCTTCCTTTGTGTAGGTTTGGATACCGATCCTGCGCGCATACCCAATGCTTTAAAGGCGTCGGAAGACCCAGTTTTTGAATTTAATAAAGCCATTATTGATGCTACCCACGCCTATTGTGTAGCCTATAAGCCGAACACAGCGTTTTACGAGGCACTTGGAGTGCCCGGTTGGATGGCCTTGGAGAAAACCTTGCGTTATCTTCGTGAAAAATACCCCAACCACTTTACCATTGCCGATGCCAAAAGGGGAGATATTGGAAATACGGCAACACAATATGCACGTGCCTTTTTTGAAACGTTAAAATGTGACGCAGTTACTGTTGCTCCCTATATGGGACGTGATTCTATTGAGCCTTTTTTGGCTTTCGAAAATCATTTTACAATACTACTGGCGCTTACTTCAAATTCTGGAGCATTCGACTTTCAAACTCAAAAAATAAATGAGATGGAGCTGTATTTGGAGGTCTTGCGTAAGAGTCTGGAATATCGGAATTCAGACCGATTAATGTATGTTGTAGGAGCCACAAAGGCAGAATATTTACAGGAAATTCGCAAAATTGTTCCGGATCATTTCCTTCTGGTACCCGGTGTTGGAGCTCAAGGAGGTAGTCTGGAAGAGGTAAGCAAATACGGTATGAATCGAAATGTAGGCCTAATGGTAAACTCGTCTCGTGGCATACAGTATGCTTCCGAAGGAGACGATTTTGCCCAAGCAGCAGCTCAAAGCGCCGCAACCTTACAGCAAGCAATGGCTACCTTGCTTACGCCTTAAGAATGTAGTATACTGTGAAGTTGATTATGTAATTTTTGGGCTTTTCGCTCAAAAAAATCACGCAAATTAGATTCGGCCTGCTCTGCCTCGGCCGCTTTTTCCATAAAATAATGGTACTGGCGTTCTAGCCAGTCTTTGCCTTCAATCCCCGCAGCTATTGTATTTGAAGCACCTACGCGGCAATATTGATTGTCCATAACACTGTTTTTTACAAAGATAAATTACCTATTAAATGGTTGCGTTTCCGCTACTTTCCTTTGGACTAATTTTTAGGTATTTGCTCGAAAAAGTACGAAGTCGCCTACCTGTGGTGTCGTATTTCCGACATTAAAAACGGACCTTTCCGAACTCTAATCCTGGATTTATACCTTGAAAAACCCCTTCGTCTGAAGGGGTGAATTCAATTAACTAACTCAAATAGAAGCTATATAAATCGATGGTTTATTGGGAAACCTATGCGCTTGAATTACAGCTCCTTTCATTATAACGCAGTTTTTTTTGGTTTTCGTATGTACCTTTCGAATTTAACTTGATATTTTTCAAGGACTTGGACAGGAAAGACAATAAAATTATGGCACGCGATAAGAGCTCAAATCAGGTTTCGCCTCCAAATTTTAAATACTCTGCGAAAATGTTTCAGTTCATGACGTAATAAATCCAAATATTCACGTTCCCGTACACCATCTTTTTCAAGTCCTGTGCAATAGGAGGTAAGGTTCTGTGTCATTACATTGATAAACTGAATGCAACGTTGCCGAATGAGCGCAGAGGTAGTGCGTTCTGCGCGTGCAATTTGCTGTGGTATTAAAATGGCGTCCGTTAGTATGGAGTCGGCAATATGATCCCGCAAACTATTTGATTTGCATAAGGTTAGCAAGTCTTTGTTGTAGGTAACAAAGGAGGCTATTTCACGGCTCATGGTTCGCAATTCCAAAGCCTGCCGGTATACCGGTAGATTTTTGAGATTTTGGTAAGACATCTTTTCTGGGCAATTTTATATAAAGGTACATCGCATCCTATCCAATTAAATTTATTTATTAAGCTAAAATGTGTATTTTGCTTTAAATAAAAAGGAAATAATATTATTAAGCATTGGAAATTAAGTTAGATAAATTACACTGGAACATACTTACCGCACTTCAGCAAAATGCAAGAGCATCCTTGGCAGGTATTGGTCGTAAAATTGGTTTAACAGCACCGGCGGTAGCCGACCGTGTTAAGCGATTGGAAGACTTGGGGGTGATAGAGGGTTATTGGGCCAGTATATCGCATACACGGGTAGGATATCAGTTAAAAGCCATAATTACCTTGCGTGCATTTATGGGTAAACTAAAGCCATTTTTAGAGCAGGTAAAAACATTCGATGAAGTTGTAAATTGTTATCGTATAACTGGTAACGAAAATATTATCATGGAGGTTGTGTTAAAGGATCAGTTTCACCTCGAAAAATTTATCGATAAGCTTATTCAATACGGTGAAACACGCACCCATATTATACTTTCGGAAGTTGTTACTAATGCTCCGATTCGTCCAATACATTAGACCTTTATTTGGTTTTGGGAGTGCAGCCTCTAGAATTTGTAACTTTATAAAGGATGGGGTCAACAGTCAAATTATGAGTTTAGGCGCATTGAAAATACAGCAGTCGGGCCAGGCAATTAAAATTTTCTTGTCGGTCTTATTAGTTATGCTTTCGATTGGATTGTTTTCACAGGAATTACGATTGCGTAAAGGATCGGTGCTGGAAGGTTCGACCTTAAAAGATTCAATTCTTGAAGATCTGGCGTTGTATTTACCCCAACAATTCTCGCCTATTAAAACCAGCCCATTACTTCTAGTTATAGGAAGAGAAGATCCGGTTCAGCGTGTGCGTTATTTTCAAGGTGTTGCAGAACAAAATGGATATATCGTTGCAGCTACTGGTTTGCTGGGCGATAGTACCTCTTTAACTCAAGAGGTGCTGCACATTAATCATGTATTAAAAGCGCTTTTTGAAAAATTTCCAGTTAACCGAAGCAGGGTTGTGGTGAGTGGTTTTGGTCAGGGCGGTCAACTGGCATCTTTGCTGCCTGAGATTTTACCAGAGATAACAGGGGTACTCCTGCTCGGAGCAGTGCCACTTGAGGAGGCCTTAAAACAACGGAAAAATGCACCTGAAATGGTTGTGGTAATGGGGCGAGGAGATTTCGGCTATACAGACCTGCAGTATCTTGAGGCCAGGCAGCCTCGAAAAAATAAACGCTTTACAGCCCTTTATTTTGAGGGCGGGCATGAGCGCCCGGAGATGTCGATTCTGGAGTTGAGTTTAAAAGTATTGGAATTGCGTTTGAGTCTATCAGAACAAGTGCCTTTGGATATTGCACTAGTGCATCGAGCCTATTCTGAGTTTCAGGATCAACTAAATGCATATGCCTCTGCAGGAAACTGGATTTTGGCACATCATACAACAGTCTTGTGTATGTCGCTTTTTTCAGGAATTCATGAGGTTTCGGACTTAGAACAAAAATTGAATCAATTGGAGCGCACACCGGCCTATCGAGTGCAAAGACGAGAGTTTAATCTTATAAAATACAAAGAGCAGCAAATTCGCACCGATCTCACCTGGAATCTACAGAATGATTTGGAGATTTTGAATTTGAACAATTTGGGCTGGTGGAGGTATCAGATGCAGGAATTTAAAAAGCTTGAAAAAAGCCCTAGGAAGGAAGATGTAATGTATGCCGGCCGAATTCAGGATTACCTCAAGGCACTTATAGATGATTACATCAGATTGGCAGGTAACAAAGAAGATCTAGATAATCCGGGGCTATTGTGGCTAAATATGTTGAAAACGATTACTTGCCCAGAAGTTCCACAGGCCTATCTTAATGTGATTTCGTTGGCATATCGGATGGGTGATGCAGGAACGGCTTTATATTATTTGGAGGAATTGCTCAGGCAAGGGTACAACGATAGTGATGCCCTCTACGCAATACCTGGTACGAGTTTGTTGCGGATTCAGGCCGATTACAACCGTATAATTGCAAAATATCTGGGAACCTCGCGATATATTTTTCCGCAAGCCAACACTGACGAGGTACAGGATAAATTTTAAATGGTGCAAGTGATCTAACGATGAAACTTAGGTCTAGCTTGTTGGAATAGCTGAATTTAAATCTTAATCTTATGCGATTTGTTGAACGTATTAATGGGCTATATTGGATATTGGTGCTGATTTTCTTCATTTGGAATTGCGACGACGGCAAGCGTTATCGTAAGCCCGATGCAGCTTTAGGCAAAGAGGTCCAGGTTGGTGTGGGTCAGATTTTAGCTTTTCAGAAGGAGCTAAATGCAACGTTTTCCAGTCCGGATGATTCTCCGCTACCGGACAGGTATCGTATTCATTTTGAAGGACTTGATTTTTATTTGCCCGATACCACCTATCAGGTTTGGGCAAAATTAAAACGAACTCCGGAAGCCTTGCCGTTTAACCTAGCAACAACTACAGACCGGATGGCCTTAGAGCGTACCTACGGGGTTTTGGAATTTGAACTAAAGGGTGTTCCTTTAACTTTAGAGGTGTATCAAAGTCCTGATTTAATGTTGGAGGAGGGGTATGAAGACTATTTGTTTTTGCCCTTTTCCGACCTAACTAACGGGACGGAAACCTATACAGGAGGTCGATATATTGATTTAAAGATTCCTGATTCAGACTCTATTTTGATTGATTTTAATAAGGCCTACAATCCCTATTGTGCCTACAATCCAAAATATTCTTGTCCTGTTGTGCCGGCACCAAATCAATTGGGTATTGCGATTCGGGCTGGGGTAAAGGCATTTGGGTTAAAATAAAAGACCCCGTTCAATTGGAACGAGGTCTTCGATTTCAATTAAAAACTTTTACTGATATTAAAAGGAATATACGGCTGCCAAAACAAAAGAGGCCAAACTTTTGCTAGCATCTAGATTTGTGGTAATAAACGCCTCGTCTGAAGCACTGTCTAAACGAAGTTCAGGTTTTAACATCAAACTTCCGACAGTTGCACTTCCGGTTAAGGTCAAGGCTAAAACACTGGAATCTGATATTCCTGTGCCAATTGCACCGTAGTCTCCAGTTTCTTTAAAGTATTCCGCCCTAAGTCCTAAGGCGAAATTTTCAGAGGTCTTGTATTGTGGATACAAAGCTACCCCTGCAAACCCGGTACCGTCGTTGTCGTAAATTGCACCATTAAGACCAAGATAAAACGTGTCGCTTAGATCAAAACCACCGGTGTAGTCAATTTCATAACCTCCCTGGCTAGAAACAAAGTTCAAATACTGGCCGGCATAGCCCAATTGAGCTCCTATTGCATATTCGCCGGTTGGGTTGAACTCTGTTAAATCTGTTGGATTCATGATAGCAAGCATGGCAGACCAATCGCTACCTAGGTCAAAATTAGCTTTAAGACCCGTGTGCGAAAATGGACCATAGGAGAACAAATACGAGGTGCTGTAATTAAAATTAGCAGTAGGGGAAATGACCTCATACCCTAAAAAAGTGTTCCAGTTTCCAAAGGTTAGGGTTACGGATTCCGAAATATTCCAGTACACGTACAACTGATTTAATATGTTTCCTGTAGCGGAATACATAGGCGAAGCAAAAACTGCGTCGGTGCCGCGGGGTCCAAACACTAAATCCCCTACAAATCCAACTTTTTCGCCTTCCCATGAGGCAATTACATTGGCCATTCCAAGTGCAAAACCAGGTAGATTCGCAAATGAAGATCCAGGGGCAATTGCATTTTCATTATTTGGGGCAGATAAATTGGAGCGAAAATAGGCATCTACGCTGCCACTAATCTCAAAGGTTTCACTTGCTGATGTTTCTTCTTGGGCTTGTAGGAGAGCTCCCCACATGCTTAAACAAACAATTGACAAGTATTTTGTGTAATTTTGAAGTGTAATTGATTTCATAGACTTAGTTTTTAAAATGCCCGAACCGGCGTGCTTAGAATTGAGTTTTATTGCGATTACAAAAGGAACGGGGTGTTCTGCCAAACACCCCGATTTCCAATTTTTTAGTGTTGATTCATTCGAAAATCGGCATAGGCATCCATACCGTGTTCGTGAAGATCCAATCCTTCCATTTCCTCTTCTTTAGAAACCCGTATTCCGGTGATTTTCTTTAATGTGAATAGGATAATAAAGGCAGACCCTGCACAGAAAACGCCTGCTGCTACAACTCCTGTCAATTGATATATGAATTGCTCTATTCCGGCTTTTGCGCCAAAAATTCCAACTGCCAGGGTTCCCCAAATACCACAAATCAGGTGCACGGCAATAGCTCCTACCGGGTCATCTAGTTTAATACGGTCAATAAATGCTACGGCTGCAACTATAAGCACACCGGCAATTAAACCAATGAGTACTGCTTCATTGGGAGACATTTGGTCTGCGCCAGCGGTAATACCAACTAGGCCTCCAAGGATTCCGTTCAAGAACATGGTGAGGTCGTAATTTTTATAGGCAAAAGTAGAAACGATAAAGGCTCCAACGCCGCCGGCGGCAGCTGCAAGACTTGTGGTTACTAATACCAAAGAAGTAGCAGCCGGATCTGCCGAAAGCACAGAACCTCCATTAAAACCAAACCAACCCAGCCAAAGGATAAGTACCCCTGCTGTAGCCATTGGAATATTGTGTCCAGGTATTGCATTTGGTTTACCGTCTTCTCCGAATTTACCGATGCGAGAACCCAACAACCAAACGGCGATCAAGGCAGCCCATCCACCCACGGAGTGAACTAATGTAGAACCTGCAAAGTCATAAAAGCCGCCGTTGTCTCCTCCTAGTGTAGATAAAAATCCTCCGCCCCATTGCCAGGAGCCTACTATAGGATAGACCAATCCAACATAGATGATAGTAAAAATCATAAACGGACCAATTTTAACGCGCTCTGCAACTGCTCCGGAAACAATTGTGGCTGCCGTTGCGGCAAACATGCCCTGAAAGAGAAAGTCGGTCCAATAGGTGTAACCGCCACTTGCGTACTCGGCGGTTAAGCCTGCCTCGTCTGTGCTTAAACCAAAACCTGAAAAGCCTAGGAACCCGTTAAATTCACCGGGATACATAAGGTTAAATCCACCTATATAATACATCAGCAGACCTACTGTGATGATGAATATGTTTTTAAAAAGGATATTGATGGTGTTCTTTTGGCGGGTGAGGCCAATTTCCAAAAAGGCAAAACCGGTGTGCATAAAGAATACCAAGGCGGTACACACCATCATCCAAACGTTATTTGCTGTAAATAATCCAGTTTCCATATTTTAAATTACTTTGGGGTTAGTTGATTCCGGCGTGGCCGCTTTCACGTGTTCTAATGCGATAGGCTTCTAAAACCTCTGATACAAAAATTTTCCCATCTCCAACATTTCCGGTAGAGGCTGTATCTAGCAAGGTGTTAATCGTGCGTTCCAAGAAATCATCAGATACAATAATAACTAGGTAGCGGCGCTGAATATCGGAAGTGCTGTACGAGATGCCACGATAAACATGTCCTTGCTTTTCGTTGCCAACTCCAGTTACATCCCAATAACTAAAAAAGTTTACCTCGATCTGATGTAGGGCCTTTTTTACCTCATCAAATTTGGATTTTCGAATGATAGCTTCCACTTTTTTCATGCGTAGAGTTTTTATGTTGATTGGCTCAAAAGTATATTTTTAATTGTATACCCCTATAAAAAATAGGGCTATACCATATATTTTTATGATTTAATCAATTATACCCCCAAAAAATGTATGGTATAATATTTTTAAATTGCAAAAAATGCCAATTTAGGGTATTCGAGTTTTGGAACACGGCCAGTTTTATATTAGGCGTGCTTAAAAAATTAGCGTAAAATGAGTGGTATCTGCCTAAAAGGCAGTAAGGAGAGCGTGATTATCGGAAAATTGAACCTTAACTGAGATATCGCGCAAGCCAGAAGCCTAAGCCAACGGCCAGTACACCTAAAATAAGACTTCCAAAGGTGTAGAGTAAGACATGGGTATAGTTTCCTTCGCGAATTAAAAGGAATTGTTCCAATCCAAAGGTCGAGAAAGTAGTAAAGCCGCCGCAAATCCCAGTGACAAAAAATGAAGATTGAACGGGATTAATAAATTCCTGACGTAATGAAACGCCAAAAAGTAATCCAATAATCAAACAGCCTATGATATTAACAGTAATAGTTCCTAGGTAAAATCCGGAAAATAAAGGGTTTAGGTATGCGCTGACCAAATAGCGTAAACCACTTCCAATACCTCCGCCTACAATAACTAATGCAAGTTGTTTCATGTCCCCTTAAATAAAGGTTTTAACAGCTTAAGGTACACATTCCGTGGAACTAATGCCAAATCAAAATTTTAGATGGCGTTTTGAAGCTCGGATTTAAAAGGTTCCAATCCCCTGATTTTAGTGGAAGTTTGTTCTGTAGCAGATTGTGCGGATTGGAAAAGGTTCCAAGCAGGTCTGTTACTGCTAAACAGCAACAATAGGATGTTTAAAATTAGTAAAATCGCTAAAACACTAAGAAACGTGAACATGTTGGACCTTTACCATTCCCAACGCAAAATTATCCTTTTTATTATGCAATAAAGTTAATTCGCAAAAAATCCCGACCAAATCCTCAATTTTTACGATTAACTCAAATTGATGAACTATTTTTTGAGAATGTATTTTAGTGTTAACAGGATAATTATAAAGCACACAAATGAAATTAATACCCAATACCAACCTTTGTAGTATTTTTTATGCCATGTAAGGTCTTTTCGGTACATTAAGAAGAGTATCGTGCTAAATGCCAAAATAAAACTAACTGCAAAAACTATTTGCCCGGGGCTGAACATCTTTATATTTTTAGCCAAAGCTAATGCAATATCAACGAAAATGAAACGAAAGATACAGGCAGTTGCCGATTTTCATACCGCCTTTGGGTTGGGTATTTCCAATACGCCTAGGGCAGATCTCGGAATTGAAAAAAACAGTTTGCGTTTTCGTCTTATGGAAGAAGAAAATCAGGAATATCTTGAAGCCGCCAATCGCGGAGACCTGATTGAAGTTGCTGATGCCCTTGGAGATATGCTTTACATATTATGTGGAACCATTCTCGAGCACGGCATGCAAGCCAAAATAGAGGAGGTGTTCGAGGAAATTCAACGCAGTAATATGAGTAAACTTGGTGCAAACGGAAAACCGCTATACCGTGAAGACGGTAAGGTGCTGAAAGGGCCAAATTACTTTAAGCCAGATATTCAAGCGGTATTTAATCGCGAACCATAGATAGGAGGTGTTTCAAGGGGGATAATCCCTAGCACACCAGGTGTCTCCAGCCGAACTGATCGTCGGCACGGTTAAATTGAATGTTTGTGATACTGCTTTTAAAATGGGAGGCGTAGCTATCCTCGGTTTCCGGCAGCGTGTAAATTTTTCCGCGGTACCCAAAACTGCTTATGGGCGATACTACCGCAGCGGTACCTGCACCAAATAGTTCTTTAAGTGCGCCGGATTCTGCTGCAGCGATCAACTCAGAAACTTTAATGGGTCTTACCTCTACAGGAATGCCTTCGGATTCCGCGAGTTGAATAATGCTCTTTCGGGTAATACCATCCAGAATACGGTCGCTTGTAGGGCAAGTAATTAAGGTGTCTCCAATGCGCACAAAAATATTCATAGCCCCGGCCTCTTCAATAAATTCATGGGTCGAATCATCGGTCCAAATCACCTGTTGAAAGCCCTCTTTTGTTGCCAGTTGCATGGGGTAAAATGAACCGGCGTAATTTCCTCCGGCTTTCGCAAAGCCTACGCCACCATGTGCAGCCCTTGAATATGTCTCTTCAATTTTAACGCTTACTTTGCCAGAGAAATATTGACCCGACGGAGCGCATGCAATTATGAATAGATAACGATTTGCTGGTGAGGCGTGAAAACCGGTACCAGACGCTATAATGAAAGGTCGTATGTAGAGTGAACTGTTGGCATTTTGAGGAATCCAATGCTGATCTACCTTTAACAAGGCTTCTAAGCCCTGCATAAAAATGGATTCTGGCAATTCGGGTATGGCCAAACGTACTGCCGACTTGTTTAGGCGTTTGTGATTTTCCAATGGGCGGAACAACCACACTTTGCCCGATTCATCCTTATAGGCCTTCATGCCTTCAAAAATCTCCTGACCGTAATGAAAAACTTTTGCCGCCGGCTCTAGGGGTATTGGGCCGTAGGGCACCACTTTTGGATCATGCCAGGCACCTTCGCGATATTCACAAGTAAACATATGGTCGGTAAAAACATCTCCAAAAGCCAAATTGTCAAAATCAACTTCCTTAAGGCGTGACTGTGCGGTCGATGTTATTGAGATGTCGTGTTTTTGAGTATTCATAAAAACCTTTTTAAACAGGTAAAAATAAACAATAATACGAACCGTATTTTATCTTTTCGCCCAAATTCCCCACATTTGTGAGAACTACTGTAAATCCCCTACAAGCATGAAAAATTATATTTTGATATTATTTGTCTTTGGTTTTTTGATTTCTCCTACAGTTGTGAAATCCCAGCAAAAGAAAATAATCAACGTTGGTGCTTCCCTGTCTGGAAATGAAATCGTGAGCGCGGTGGTGGCTGCTGAAAGGTTTGAGCGTCTAAAAAGTAATGACACTCTTCAATTCGGATTTAAGGCCAGGGTTCAGGAAGTTTGTCAGATGAAGGGCTGTTGGGTGCGATTGGAATTGACAGAAGAGAAAACGGTATTGGTAGAATTCAAAGACTACGGCTTTTTTGTACCCAAGGACATTGCAGGTGCAGAGATGTGGGTAGAGGGCAAGGCCTATATAACCGAACTTTCGGAAGGAGAACACCGTCATTTAGCTCGTGATCAGGGCGCAAGTGAAAATGAAATCAAGGCAATTAAAGGTAATAGCAAAATTGCAGGATTTGAGGCCGCTGGGGTTCGTATAATTAAATAAATTGGAAAGACGGTTAATTCAAACCGCCGATGGCTCGGCAACCCTTCAATTGCCCGATTGGCAAGAGCAGTATCATTCACTGCATGGAGCTTTGCAGGAATCTAGGTATGTGTACCTTCAGCAAGGGTTGCAGGCGTTCGAGAACCGCAGTATTTCCCTTTTGGAAATTGGATTTGGCACAGGTCTGAACGCCTTATTGACCTATTTTGAGGCCATCAAAATAGGTTTGAAAATTCAATATACAGGTCTTGAACGCTATCCTTTAATTCAGAAGGAATGGGAAGCCTTGAATTACGGAAGTCTACTTTCGGAGTTGGAGGCCCAAAAAGTATTTCATGCACTGCATCAAGCGCGGTGGGACGAATTGGTAGTACTTGCTCCGCATTTTTCACTTCGTAAATGCAATTTAGATTTTCGAAAATTTCATGAAGTTCGGAGGTACGATCTCATCTATTACGACGCCTTTGGAGCCCGGGTACAACCCGAATTATGGACAGAATCTTTGTTTCAAAATATGTTTGCAGCTCTGAACCCCGGAGGTTGTTTGGTTACGTATGCGGCAAAAGGTAGCGTTCGAAGAGCCATGCAGTTGGCCGGATTTCGTGTTCAGCGCTTGAAAGGGCCTCCTGGGAAACGTGAAATGCTCAGGGCGTGGCGCGATGCGTGAGGTTGGGCAAAATTCCCGAGGGTACTTAAGAGCGAGTTTAGTTTTTTAGCAGTAGTGAAAAATGGTTACAAAAATTTTAATTACCGGAGCCACCGGGTTGGTGGGTAAGGCATTAACCCAACACTGTTTAGCTGCTGGTATCGCGGTAAACTATTTGAGTACCAGAGCCATTTCCGATACCCAGCAGCCAGGATTGCATGGTTTTTTGTGGAACCCTACCACAGGTACCATTGATCTCAATTGTTTTGAAGGGGTACAAGCCATTATAAATCTGGCCGGCAGTCCAATCAATGCCCCCTGGTCTTTTAAAGGTAGGGCTCTAATCTTACAAAGTAGAATTAACAGTTTGAGTTGCCTGCGAAATGGGCTCAATGCTTGTTCTAATCACAGCGTTTCTTATCTGGTTTCTGCTTCGGCAATTGGCATTTACCCCAGTTCAGAAACCGCTTGGTATACAGAAGAAAAGGAACATGCAGATGCAGGGTTTCTTGCTTCGGTGGTGCGGCAGTGGGAAGCCGAGGCACGTCAATTTGAGTTGTTAAACATTAAAACCGGGATATTGCGTATTGGATTGGTATTGGCGCGAAGAGGCGGCGTTCTTCCAGTATTGGCGCAACCCATACGATTGGGATTGGGTGCCCCCTTTGGATCGGGGAAGCAATGGCAGTCCTGGATTCATATAAGTGATTTGGTAGACTTATTTTGTTTTGCATTGAATAATCGGTTGGAAGGTGTTTATAATGCGGTTGCTCCTAATCCAGTAACTCAAACTAAACTCATAAAAGCAGTTGCTCGTTGTTTAAAGCGCCCGGTATGGCTGCCTTCAATTCCTGCATCCGTGTTAAAAATTGCCTTAGGTAGTCGTGCTGTTTTGGTGTTGGCCAGTCAGCGTGTAAGTGCTCACAAGATACAGGAATCGGGATTTTCCTTTCGGTATGCAAATCTTGTAGCGGCGCTTGAAAATCTTCTGGAGGGCAAAAAACAATGACATTTTGACATTTTTAAGGAATTGGCAGTACTTTTGCCCATTGTTGTAAACGCTTAAAGTTTTAAAGAGAAGTAGCGATGGATAAAGAAAAAGATACTGCAGCACAAGACAGTGAAAACACCCAATCGGGACATGAGTTAGAATCTAATACACAAGCCGAGGCCATGGGTGATGCCTCCGAGGAATCTAAAAACCAAGAAACTACAGAAGACTTGTTGGCTCGGGAAAAAGATAAATTTTTAAGACTTTTTGCTGAATTTGAAAACTATAAAAAGCGCACTGGCCGGGAACGAATAGAATTATTTAAAACAGCCGGACAAGAAGTTATTGCTGCCCTACTGCCTGTATTGGATGATTTTGATCGCGCCCTCAAGGAATTGAGTAAGGACGAGACCGACGACCGATTTACCGGTGTAAAGCTGATTCATAATAAATTTCGGGAGGTCCTCAAAGGAAAAGGACTAGAAGATATTGAGGTAAAGGCAGGTGATGGTTTTGATGCCGAGGTTCACGAGGCCATAACCCAAATTCCGGCCCCGGATAAGAAGTTGGTCGGTAAAATTGTAGACGTGGTAGAAAAAGGATATACCTTGGGCGATAAGATCATTCGACACCCCAAAGTTGTCGTCGGAAATTAGGATCATGAAAGAAGATTTTTACGAAATATTAGGAATTGGAAAAAACGCCGATGCTGCAGAAATAAAAAAGGCGTATCGGAAAAAGGCAATCGAATTTCACCCCGACAAAAATCCGGGAGATGCCAGTGCAGAAGAGCAGTTTAAAAAGGCAGCAGAGGCCTATGAGGTGCTAAGCGATCCCGATAAACGAGCAAAATATGATCGTTTTGGCCATGCCGCCTTCGAAGGCGGAGGCTATGGCGGTGGCGGTATGAATATGGAGGATATCTTCAGTCAGTTTGGAGATATTTTTGGCAGTGCCTTTGGTGGCGGTTTTGGCGGTTTTGGTGGTTTTGGCGGCGGACAAAGACGTGTTAAGGGAGGAAATTTGCGGATTCGGGTTAATTTAAGTCTCGATGAAGTGGCTCTTGGCATAGAGAAAAAGGTAAAAGTGAACCGCAAAGTTCAAGCCCCCGGGGTTACCTATAAGACCTGTGGTACCTGTCAGGGAAGTGGTCAGGTTACTAAAATTACAAATACTATTCTCGGACGTATGCAAACAGCTACTACATGCAGTAGTTGCGGGGGTAGTGGTCAGCTAATTGATTCCCGTCCTAAAGAGGCAGATGCGCAGGGAATGATAGCCAGAGAGGAAACGGTATCAATTAAGATTCCTGCAGGCGTGGAGTCGGGCATGCAATTAAAGGTGACCGGAAAAGGTAATGAGGCGCCTGGGAATGGAATTCCGGGAGATTTGTTGGTGGCTATCGAAACCACTGAACATCCTACGCTTAAACGAGAGGGAGATAATTTGCATTACGACCTGTATATAAGTATTCCCGATGCTGTTTTAGGAACCTCTAAAGAAATAGATACGGTAGGCGGAAAAGTGCGCATTAAATTAGAACCTGGAATTCAATCCGGAAAAATTTTGAGGTTACGCAATAAAGGAATACAAAGTTTAAACGGGTATGGAAGTGGGGATCTTTTAGTGCACGTTAATGTTTGGACTCCACGTGAACTCAACCGCGATCAGCGTGAATTTTTTGAACGCATGCAACAAGACGAAAATTTTGAACCTAAACCAGAAAAATCAGATAAGTCCTTTTTTGAAAAGGTAAAGGATATGTTCTCCTGACCTGTTCTTGGCTATTTAAAATAAAAATGTATATTTGAGAAGATATTGGAATTCCAATATTCCTTTTCTTTTTCATAGCAATTTTTTCCCATCCTTGATTACATCATTAAGGATGGGTTTTTGTTTTAAATAGATTACAGGTACGGGATTTGAATACAGGATTGCATTCACTTCACAACTGCAGAGTACAAACCGTTTACCTATCTTTGAAAGGGCCTTAAATCGTACTACATGAATAGTTTTCTCTCGATTCGGGAGGTGACCAAAAATTTCGGATCCTATCGCGCCTTGGATTCGGTTTCTTTGGATATACCAGAACAAGTTATATTCGGATTATTAGGGCCAAATGGCGCCGGAAAAACAACCCTTATACGAATCATTAATCAGATTACACTTTCCGATAGTGGTTCCGTTCGGATCAACGGGCAGTTGTTGGCGCCTCATCATATTGCTCAAATTGGTTATTTGCCTGAAGAACGGGGGCTGTATAAAAGTATGAAAGTTGGAGAGCAAGCCCTGTACTTGGCTCAACTGAAAGGTCTAAGTAAAGCCGATGCCAAAAAACAATTACAGTATTGGTTCGAGAAACTTGAAATTGGAGATTGGTGGCATAAAAAGGTGCAGGAACTCTCTAAAGGAATGGCTCAAAAAATTCAATTCATTGTAACTGTACTCCACCGCCCCAGACTCCTTATTTTTGACGAGCCATTTAGTGGATTCGACCCCATTAATGCTTCCATAATCAAAGATCAAATTCTGGATCTAAAGAAAGAGGGAGCCTCTATCATTTTTTCGACACATCGTATGGAGTCTGTCGAAGAATTATGCGACAATATAGGTTTGATGTATCGCTCGCGCCTTATCCTCGAGGGGAGGCTTGCAGACATCAAAAAAAGATACAAGCAAAATCAGTACGAAGTATTGTGGGCTCCCAGCAATTTGAACGACTTCCCAACCGCATTGGAGCAGGAACACTTTGTGGCTTCCCCGCGTTTCGAGCCTGAAGAAAATGCCTGGTTTTTCACAATGGAATTACAACCCGAAAGCAAAGGCGAAGTGCTTCAATTTCTTACCGCACATGGCGATCTTATGTCTTTTCGGGAAATTATTCCTTCTGCCAATGAAATTTTCATTCGCACGGTAAAAAATCAACAAGTCCATGCATAAATTAGGATTAATCATACAGCGAGAATATCTGGCAAAAGTTCGCAACAAATCTTTTGTGGTGATGACGTTCTTAAGCCCTTTTCTTGTGGTAGGTATGGTGGTTTTGGTAGCCTATCTCACTAGCCTTAACGATACAGAAACCCGCCTCATTACTGTTTTGAATGAGGGGGGATTTATGAAAGACAGCTGGGTGTCTGGTTCTGGGACGGCTTATGTGCCCCTGCAAGGAATTACTCTGGAACAGGCCCAAGACAGCACCAAATCTATGGGGTATTACGGTCTGCTTTATATTCCGAACCGCCCGGATTTGGAAGCCACGGCACAAGATGCTTTTTTATATACTATTGAAGCGCCTGGAACTGTTGTGCTTCGAACTATAGAAGATGTGTTTTCCCAACAATTGCGTGCTATTCGCTTGCAGCAAATTGGTGTAAGTGCAGAAGATTTTGCGCGAATTCGTACACCATTCGAATTGAGTACCGCAACCTTTGCCGGAGACCGCAATGGTAAGGGGGTCAACGAAATTAAAGCCGGTTTGGGAAGTGCTTTTGGATACCTTATCATGATGTTTATTGTGATATATGGGGGTTTTGTAATGCGGTCTGTAATTGAGGAAAAGACCACTCGGATCATAGAGGTTATTATTTCTTCGGTCCGACCATTTGAATTAATGTTGGGAAAAATAGTGGGCAACGCCTTGGCGGGAGTAACCCAGTTTTTAATCTGGATTGTTACCGGGACAGTACTTTTAGTTGCCATTTTAGCCTTATTGCGCATAGACCCCGCAATACTGATAGAAAAACCCCAATCCGGGCCTGGATTAGCTCAGGCCTTTGCCGGAAGTGCATTTGCCCAAAACGATACGGGCCAGCTAATTATTACTGAATTATTATCTATACCAATTGGCCTCCTTTTAATCTTTTTTGTTATATACTTTGTACTTGGATATCTCATGTACAGCTCCATTTACGCAGCCATAGGTGCTGCCGTAGACAATGAAACCGATACCCAACAATTTATATTTCCGGTAATAATACCCTTAATGTTGGCTATCTATGTTGGTTTTTTCTCGGTTTTCTCCAATCCGAATGGTCCTATCGCTGTTGCGTTTTCAATTTTTCCATTAACCTCACCTATCGTTATGTTAATGCGTCTGCCATCGGGTATTGGATCCGGAGGGGTTGCTCTTTGGGAGCTTTTGCTTTCCTTGGTGTTGCTAACGGCTTCCTTTTTGGTTATGGTTTGGCTGGCGGCTAAAATTTATAGAGTGGGTATTCTTATGTACGGTAAAAAACCAACCTATCGTGAATTGTATAAATGGTTAAAATATTGAGATGATTTTGCTTATAAAATCCAACTTAAGCTTTAAAGAATTTTGGTCTGCAGTATCGGAGATCTGGAATTTTGGTTTGCATTTAGGGTCGGGTGAAGATGCTGTCAATATTACCCTTGGGCTTCTGGTGATATTGGTTTTAGCATTTCTGATAACAGGTTTTGTGATGAAAGCCCTTCGTAACTTCTTCACTCGCAAGATGGACGAAGAGGATCGACTCAAGTTTTTTAGCGTGTTCAAATATGTACGATATCTGACGTATGTTATTGTAATCTTGCTCACCATGAGCGCGGCCGGAATAGATGTAACAATTCTAATCACGGCATCTGCTGCTCTATTTGTGGGTGTGGGGCTAGCGTTACAAGAACTCATACAGGATATTATTGCTGGCATATTAATTCTCGTCGATAAATCGCTTCGAGTTGGCGATGTTATTGAACATGAGGGGAAAATTGCAAAGGTGCTCGATATCAAGCTGCGCAGTACACGAGTGCTTACCCGAGACGATAAGGTGCTTATTATACCAAATCACAAATTCATCAGTGATGTGATTTTTAATTACACACAAAACCACAGAACAACTCGGGAGGCGGTAACAGTTGGGGTGGCTTATGGTAGTGATGTAGATTTGGTGACAAGACTATTATTAAAGGCCGCACTGGATCAACGCGGAGTGCTCAAAAGCCCAAAACCTTTCGTTCTTTTTGAAGATTTTGGAGATTCGGCATTGGTCTTTTCCATAAACTTTTTTTTAAACGATTCCTTTAGCGATCCTCGAGTAAAGAGCGCAATTCGCTTTTCAATAAACAAGCTTTTTAGCGAGCATCGGATTACGATTCCCTTTCCGCAACGCGATGTGCATCTATATTCGCAGGTTGTTGAAACTAATATAAAATAGAGGGGTTGTTTCAAGGAATCCCTTCCTTGGGCTATTATGAATCAGTTTCAGTTTTAGAACTTCATTAACAGCTTAACGGTAGGAAGGGGGTTATCTTTAAGCCTCATAAATTGGAACTATGCCAAAAATTTTAATCATTGAGGACGAAGCTGCCATTCGTAGGGTGTTACAAAAGATTCTTGCAGAGGAGAATAGTACCTACGAAATTGAAGAAGCTTTCGACGGTCTAGAGGGGATTGAAAAAATTAAAAAAAATGATTTTGATTTGGTCCTTTGTGACATAAAAATGCCCAAAATGGACGGTGTTGAAGTTTTGGAGGCCGGACTAAAGCTTAAACCTGAAATTCCATTTATCATGATTTCCGGCCATGGAGACCTCAATACGGCGGTGCAAACCATGCGTTTAGGTGCTTTCGATTACATTTCCAAACCCCCAGATTTGAATCGGCTACTCACTACGGTTCGCAATGCATTAGATCGCAAAGAATTAGTGGTTGAAAATAAAAAGTTGAAGCGTAAGGTAATCCAGAATTATGAAATGATTGGTGCAAGCCCGGCCATTCGAAACATTCAGGAAATGATTGAAAAGGTGGCGCCCACGGATGCTCGCGTTCTGATTACAGGTTCCAATGGTACAGGTAAGGAATTGGTAGCGCACTGGATTCACGAAAAAAGCTCAAGAAATACGGGTCCATTTGTGGAAGTCAATTGTGCTGCAATTCCTTCGGAACTTATTGAAAGTGAGTTATTTGGACACGTAAAAGGAGCATTTACCTCTGCGGTAAAAGACCGCGCTGGTAAATTTGAAGCCGCAAATAAGGGGACCTTGTTTTTAGATGAAATTGGAGACATGAGCTTGTCTGCTCAGGCAAAAGTTTTACGTGCATTACAAGAGAATAAGGTTGCTAGAGTAGGTTCAGATAAGGATATTGCTGTAGATGTCCGTGTAGTAGCAGCTACCAATAAGGACCTTCAAAAGGAAATTGCAGAAGGCAATTTTAGGGAAGACCTGTATCATCGGTTGGCCGTTATTTTAATTAAGGTGCCCGGGCTAAATGAAAGACGGGAAGATATTCCCTTGCTGATTCAACATTTTGCGGATAAAATTGCACAGGAACAAGGTTCGGTTCCCAAGGCGTTTTCCGTACAGGCCATTAAACGTCTTCAAGACTATGATTGGACCGGAAATATTCGAGAATTGCGCAATGTTGTTGAGCGACTTATAATATTGGGGGATCGCGAGGTTTCAGAGGAGGATGTTCGTTTATTTGCTTCCAAGTAATAGCTTACTTGCCTTTTAAGGTTCGTGTTTATTTTAAATTTTGAATTTATTGAATTCTTTTTTTTTGGCTATCTACACCAGGGAGATTCCCATTAATTCAGCGTTATACCCAAAGGGAGCTGATTTAATAATTTCCGAATCTCGTATTGTAAACAATTTACACCTGTTAAGGGTTACTTTAAAAAGTGAGCACCAAATCCCAAAATCGGATGTTATTTTATCAAATCATCTAAATTCCAGATTAATAAACTTGTCTTTTAAATATGCAAGACTTATGCTGAGGTTTTGTAGATTAGGGAAACCTGATTAAATCTTGAATTAAAAATAAAATGAAGCAACAAATTATTTTATCTTTTCCATGTGAATCTAAAAGTTGCTAAAAAATACGAAGTTCGTAGTTCGTTCAAGCTATCCGACTATCCTACCAATGAAGATTTTGGGCTTAAGGAAAAGGTTCTGGACAAGCGTCTGGAACACGTTAGAAAACGACTCGGTAAATTTCAAGACATCATGTACGCCCATGGAAAATATGCTGTTTTGTGTTGTTTTCAGGGTATGGATACTGCAGGTAAGGACAGTCTGATCCGTGAATTGTTTAAGGACTTTAATGCTCGTGGCGTTGAGGTTCACAGTTTTAAGGTGCCTACCGAACTGGAGCGAAAACATGATTTTCTTTGGCGGCATTATTTGGCGGTTCCTGCCAGAGGTAAATTTGGCGTATTTAATCGCACCCATTACGAAAATGTTCTGGTAACCCGGGTTCATCCAGAATACCTTTTAGGTGAGCATCTTCCTGAAATTCAAAGTGTATCGGATGTAACTGCTGCATTTTGGGAAAAACGGTTTCAACAGATCAATGCTTTTGAGCAGACCTTAGCGGAAAATGGCACAATTGTGTTCAAATTCTATTTACACCTTTCAAAAGAAGAACAGCGGCAAAGGCTCCTTCGCAGGCTTGAATTGCGTGAAAAGCATTGGAAATTTTCTCCCGACGATCTCAAAGAACGGAAGCTTTGGGATGCCTACCAGCAGTATTATGAAGAAGCCATTGCCAAGACCTCAAAGTCATATGCGCCATGGTTTATTATACCTGCAGATAATAAGTCCGCCTGTAGATACCTAGTTGGTAGTATTTTAGAAGAAATACTGTCTACCTATAAAGACATTCAAGAACCTGAATTGTCAGAAGCCGTAAAACAAAATCTAACACTTTACCGACAACAATTAAATGCAGAAATCGAATAAAATAAGTTCCAACCCCATGTTTATCTTGCACAAACTTCCTATTTATTTGCGTCCGTGCCGTTGTATGCTTCGGATTTTTATGCTTTGTAGCGTAGCCTTTCCGCTTTCGGTATTGGGGCAATCCAATGATGCCGAAATGATTCGCAAGCTTTATGAACTCGCACTTACCGAGGGAAAGTCTTATGATTGGTTGGGGCATCTTTCCAACCAGATTGGCGGTCGTTTATCCGGTTCGGTACAGGCCGAGCAGGCGGTGGATTTCACCAGAAGGGAAATGGAAAAACTAGACTTGGACAAGGTCTGGATTCAGCCGGTAATGGTACCAAAATGGGTGAGAGGTACTCCTGAATTTGCCTACATTGAGAGCGAACCTGGAAATACCAATAATGTTCCAATTTGTGCTTTGGGAGGTTCCATAGCCACTCCTTCCGGAGGATTAAAAGCTTCTGTCATAGAAGTTAAGAGTTTTGACGAGTTAGCGGCCTTGGGACGAGACAAGATAGCCGGTAAAATTGTGTTTTATAATCGGCCTATGGATCCCACGCAAATCCACACCTTTCAGGCCTATGGTGGCGCGGTCGATCAACGGCACGGGGGTGCTGCAGAGGCTGCCCGTTATGGGGCAGTTGGAGTAATTGTACGTTCAATGAACCTGAGGCTCGACGATTTTCCGCACACCGGTTCTATGAGTTATGGTGATTTGCCTGAGTACTTGCATATTCCGGCTGCGGCAATTAGCACCAATGGAGCCGAATTATTGAGCACAACCCTAAAATTGAACCCCGACATTCAGTTTTATTTCAGACAAAATTGTCGTCAATTGGAAGATGTACCGTCTTTTAATGTAATTGGGGAAATAAAGGGGAGTGAATTTCCAGAGGAAATTATTGTGGTTGGCGGACATTTGGATTCATGGGATTTGGGTGATGGTTCCCATGACGATGGCGCGGGTTGTGTTCAAAGTATGGAAGTGCTTAACCTTATCAAAAAATCTGGATATAAGCCAAAGCGAACTATACGTGCTGTCATGTTTATGAACGAAGAAAACGGTATGCGTGGAGGTAATGAATATGCCCTTCAGGCCAAAAGAAAGAAGGAACGTCACATCTTTGCTTTAGAAAGTGATGCCGGAGGCTTTTCTCCGCGTGCTTTTACTTTTGATTGCACAGACGCCGCTTTTGAACAAATAAAATCATGGGAACCATTATTTGAGCCGTTTTTGTCGCTACAGCTTATGCGAGGCGGCGGCGGAGCAGATATTGGGCCGCTAAAACCACAAGGTTTGATTTTATCGGGGTTAAGACCCGATTCACAGCGTTATTTTGACTACCATCATGCGGAAAATGACACCTTTGATGCCGTAAATAAACGTGAACTGGAATTGGGCGCTGCTGCAATGACTTCCTTGATTTATCTTGCAGATGTGTATGGATTTCAAGGCATGTTGTCCGAACCTGCCAACTAGGTTTTCAGGCAGACCGGATAATTCTACCTATCTTTGCACGCAAAATTAAAACGATTATGCAAGACGGAATTTACGCCAAATTCAACACCACCAAAGGCGCCATAACTGTTAAGTTAACACACGATAAAACTCCCGGAACAGTTGGGAATTTTGTTGCATTGGCCGAGGGAAAAATGCCAAATACTTCAGGTAAAGAAGCTAAACCTTATTATAATGGACTATCCTTTCATCGTGTGATTGCCGACTTTATGATTCAAGGTGGATGTCCACAGGGCACAGGAACCGGAGATCCGGGGTACAAATTCGATGACGAATTTCACTCCGAATTACGTCATAATGCTGCTGGGGTGCTGTCTATGGCGAATGCGGGGCCCGGAACCAATGGAAGTCAATTTTTTATAACCCATGTGCCCACCCCATGGTTAGACAATAAACACACCATTTTTGGACATGTAATCGAAGGGCAATCTGTAGTAGATGCCATTGCCCAAGGAGATCAAATTGAAACTCTTGAAATCGTTCGGATAGGAAATGAGGCTCTGAACTGGGATGCTTTGGCGGCCTTCCAAACTTTTCGTGATTCTGGGGAGGCGCGTTTGGCAGAAGCAAAAGCCCAACAACAAGCTTTACTCGAGAAGCATGCAGCAGGTTTTGAACAAACCAAAAGCGGATTGCGGTATAAAATAGTAACTCAAGGTACTGGAGCCAAACCCGCAAAAGGAGATCGGGTGTCTGTACATTATGAGGGGTCACTGTTGGATGGAACCGTTTTCGATAGTTCCTTTCAACGCGGTGAACCAATAGAATTCCTATTGGGTGTTGGGCAGGTGATTCCAGGTTGGGACGAAGGAATTGGACTGCTTCGGGTAGGCGATAAGGCACGTTTGCTTATTCCTTCTGATCTGGCTTACGGCTCTCGCGGTGCCGGGGGAGTAATTCCACCGGATGCTCCTTTGTTATTTGAAGTGTCCTTGGAAGGGATTTCATAGGTCAAACATACCGATAAAGTAGAGCTATAAGATATTTAAGTTCAATACTCAAATTAGATAACAAAAAACCCGGCAATTTGCCGGGTTTAATTTTTAAAAGGTTGCGACTTATTCTACAACCCGAACATCTACGGCATTTAAGCCTTTTTTACCTTGTTGAAGGTCAAATTCCACAACATCACCTTCGCGAATTTCGTCTACTAGGCCTGTTATGTGTACAAAGTGATCTTTTTTTGAACCATCTTCTGTAATAAATCCATATCCTTTGGATTCATTGAAGAATTTTACTGTTCCCGTGTGCATAAAATAAAAAAATTAGATTGCGAAGGTACTCTTTATATTTCAGCTTACCATAGAGAATTCCTTTTCTTTAACTACAGATTGCATTAAATTCGTGTTTGGCAGCACGATTTGTTCAATTATGAGTCATTTAAATCCCAAACATCTACAAATCCTTGTGCCTTATCCGATAGGTCAGTTTTGTCTTCCTGCTCATATGCAAAAGGAAACGCTTTCTTATTGGATAGGCCGCATTCAGGTTTTTCCAGACCAGTTGCGTCAGTTGGTTTTAGGATGGGAAGCGACACAGTTAGATACGCCTTACAGACCAGATGGCTGGACCGTAAGACAGTTAATTCACCATTTGGCAGACAGCCATCAGCATGCATTTATTCGTTTCAAATGGGCACTAACAGAGGAAAATCCGGAGATCAAAGCCTATGATGAAAAAGCTTGGGCCCGGCTAGTGGATGCCACATCTGGTCCAATTCTTCCGGCATTGGATCAGTTGCAGGCCCTACACTCGCGCTGGGTATATTTGCTTCGGAGCCTTAATGCTCTTCAATTAAACAGAACCTTTAGACATCCGGAGACTGGAAAAACCCATGCTTTGTGGGAGCAAATAGGGCAATATGCATGGCATGGCGCACACCACTTGGCCCATATAAAAAACCTGAAAACAGCCATGGGTTGGTCCGACTAAGTTTTGTATACAAACAACAATAATGATTTATTCTAATTGGGTCATTGTATCCAAAAGATTACTTTAAGTCTATACCCATAATCCACATGGCCCGTTCCGATTCTTTTACCTGGGGGTAAGGGACCGCAGTGTTTCCCAGATGCCTGAAGCCTTGTTTTAGATAAAATTGACGAGCAGGTCCTTTGAACATGGTTTCAAGCCAAAGCCCGCCAAGGTTTAATTCGAGGCCCCAGTCCATAAATTGTCGGAGTAGTAATCCGCCATAACCGCATCCGGTGTGGGCCTTTTTAAGGTATAGTTTTTCTAAGAATAAGGAGTTACCTGGGAAGAAGTTGGGGTGTTCTTTTGTTAAATCAAGTTTAAAGATACCTGCCAATGTTCCGGACACCTCAAGGAAACCATGCACGAATGCTGGATTTTCCAAATCTTTTGACGCGCGTTCCAATAGGTAATACCGATTAAAATAGGGTGCCGGATTTTGATCTTCCCAAAGGTGAGTATAGTGATCTAAATAGGCTTGAATCCCAATTTCGCAATAGGTTGTGAGGTTTTCTGAAGTTACAAGCCTTGTTTTTAATGTTAAATCATGGCCAGTAGGAATCGAAACATGCCAATTCATTGTGGATATTGATGATTTAGGTGTTGGGTTTCCATTTGATGTTACAACCCATACTGGGTTTTTGATCTTGAGGAATTGGAAGATTTTCGATAAGGCAGGTCATGGCTCGCTCCAAATCCGCTCCAGAAACCGGTATCATATTGCCCGGACGGCTGTTATCCAACTGCCCCCGATATACAAGTTTGTCTGAGGCATCAAATAGATAAAAATCAGGAGTACATGCAGCATTAAAGGCCTTGGCTACTTTCTGGGAAGCGTCGTATAAATAGGGAAAATTATAACCTGCCAATGCAGCTGTTTCTATCATTTCTTTGGGCCCATCTTCCGGGTAAGCCAATACGTCATTGCTTGAAATGCCTGCAAAAGCAATTCCTAAAGGTTGATAGGTTTTGGCCAAATTTACCAAAGCTTCATTTATGTGTTTAACATAGGGACAGTGGTTGCATAAAAACGCAATAACTGTTCCCTTTTTACCTCGAATTGAGTTGAATGCACGGTTGTTCTGACTTACGACATCGGGCAGGCAAAAATCGGGTGCAATAGTACCTAAGGGCAGCATATTACTTGGTGTTCGGGCCATATTTGCTGTATATTTAAATATCAAATTTACAATTACTTGTGTATTCCTTTTTCCTTTTTATATTCTGAGAACCAAACCATGAATTTAGATTTTGAAATCGGCCTTACGAATTCAGGACTTGAAACTTATTTGCCAAGGTATTTATCTATTAAAAAAACCACTCATTGAATAATCTGCCTACCTCCGTTGATTCGATCCAAATCGTTTATGATTCCGGTCAGCTTTGGATTCTAAATCTTACCCTTGCTTTTGTGATGTTCGGTATTGCCTTGGAAATTCGACTTGCGGATTTTAAGCGTTTAAAAACCATGCCCAAAGCTATTGTTGCTGGCTTGTTGAGCCAGTTTATAGCCTTACCAGCCTTAACCTTTTTATTAGTGGTATGGCTACAGCCACATCCTGGTTTTGCTTTGGGTATGTTTATGGTGGCGGCCTGTCCGGGTGGGAATGTTTCTAATTTTATGACGCATTTAGCCAAGGGGAATACTGCGCTTTCAGTGAGTCTTACTGCACTGTCTACCCTTTTCGCAGTAGTGCTTACACCGCTTAATTTTAGTTTTTGGGGTGCTATTTACGAACCTACGGCCGGAATGCTTCGTGAAATACATATCGATCTCGCCGAAATGTCCCAAGTTGTTGGGCTATTGTTGGGGCTGCCACTGGTGCTGGGTATGAGCATGAGGTATGTGGTTCCTGACTTAGCTGAACGATTCGCTCGCTGGTTTAAGTTTGGTTCGTTACTGCTGTTTGGTCTTTTAATTGTGGTTGCACTATATAAAGATCGTCTAGCGCTACAGGAATATTTAGGAATGATTTTTGGTCTGGTATTGGTTCACAATTTATTGGCATTGAGTACCGGATTTTTTACCGCAAAACTCTTTAAGTTACCTCTGGCCGAAACCAAAACGCTTACGTTGGAAACCGGTATTCAGAATTCGGGTTTGGGACTGCTACTTATTTTTGGATTCTTTGGCGGATTGGGTGGAATGGCTATAGTGGCGGCATTTTGGGGGATTTGGCACTTGATTTCCGGATTGCTCATAGCAGGCCTTTGGGGCCGTTTTAATGCGACTCGGGAGTTTCTTTATAAGCAGGTTGTTTATGGTTTTTTTAAGCGATTTATGCAGGTTGCCCTTTATTTCTATTATCAAAAAGTAAGCCTTATTGGTCTAGAACATATTCCAAAAAATCGTCCGGTTATGCTCTTGCCAAACCATCAAAACGGACTTCTGGATCCGTTAATTCTTGCGGCATATATTCCCAGGCATAGGCCATTTTTTTTAACCAGATCCGATGTTTTTTCCAATGCGCTACTGCAACGCATCTTTGCCCTATTCCGAATGATTCCCATATACAGAATGCGGGATGGGCGCGATACCCTAGGTAAAAATCAAGCGATCTTTGACCGTTGTGTACAGCTGTTGTCAGCTGGCGAAACCGTATTGCTGTTTCCCGAGGCCAATCACAATCTAAAGCGCCAGGTACGGGCTTTGAGCAAGGGTTTTACGCGAATAGTATTTCAAACCTTGGATACCTATCCCGATTTGGATTTGCAATTGGTTCCTGTAGGTATTAATTTTCAGGATGCCGCGGGTTTTCCGGACCGAGTCTCTTACCATTTTGGCCAACCGATAGCTGCAAAAATATTCGCCTCTGTAGATGATCGAAAAGAAGCAGCGCGCTCCATGATTCGTGCAGTTTTTGAAAGTCTCACAAACCTGACTACCCATATCCCAAATACGGATTTGGGAGCCAATCGATATACAGATCTCGCTACACTAAAACCCGATTTTTTACAGCCAAATAGTATTAACCGATATCTTTCCGGAGGGGTAATGGAAATTCCTCTGGTTCCAAACCAATCCGGACTGTTTTACAAATCCTGGGATATTTTCACAAAAATACTATTGGGGCCTATGTGGCTTCCTTGGCGTTTTTTAGTTAGACCAAGAATTGGCGAAGTTGAATTCTGGAGTACATTCCGTTTTGCCTATGCACTGCTAATCTTTCCAATTTATTTAATCGCAATCGGAAAAGTTATGGGGCCGCTTTTAGGCAGCCCCTTAACTGTTTTTTTTGTTGCGCTTATATTTATTAACCAGTTGCTCTACGTTAAGCTTCGCAGACCTACATGATATGTCCAAAGAAAATGGCGTTCAGTAGCAATTTATTTGTTCCGTACCAAAAAGCCCTAAAATTGGTGTTGTCTGTAAATAACACAACGCGTCCTTGACCTTTTCGGGCAACTTTAAATGGTACGCTCGATGCAATTAATTTGCCATTTTCTTCAGAAATATAGCCACTGAGTAAGGGAGATGCCGTGTATTGCAACGGATTGTCATAGCTGTTCTTTTCCGGTTCCAAATAGATATTGGAATCCCTAAATAAGGCAATTTTATCGTGGGAATATCCCCAGCCAATGGGATGTGACCGATCGAGTCGGGCTTCAAAAAGCGCCCCTCCAGTAACTTGGGCACCTAAAAAATCAACTTTTTGATCAAAGCGAATGTTCTTTGCTTGTAATGTGCTGTCGCGTCTCATTTTTAACGAGAGAAGTTCGCTGTTTTTAAACCAATTTGCTGCCTGTTGATATCCGATAAGTGTGCCGCCTTCACTTACCCATTCGATCAGATTCTGGGCGCTCCGCTCCGAAATCGCAGAATTTCCCTGCATTCCTGGAATAATAATGTCTGAATAGCGACTCAAATCCGTCTGAGCCAAGTACTCGGTGTCAATTTTTGTTAGTTTAATTTGATATCGGGTATCGAACAGGTGCCATATTTCTCCGGCCTCATAAGACGGAATTCCCCGACCAACAAGCATGGCTACGTGTATGGGTTTAACAGCTTCAAATTCCCGACTGCCAAAATCGATACCTTGGGTTTGTCCAGTTTCTGAGGCATAGATATTTATTCCGGTTTCCTGAACCGCCTCCTGGAGAAATTCATAGATGTTATCTGGAGACTTGGATTGATTTTGAACCGGAACCATGATGGTCCCGTAATCGTAATTACGACCGGCCTGAGTGAAGGGTTCCCTGGCCACCTTGGCGCGAAGTCCACTTTCTAGAATGGCATTTAAAAGTTTTGGACCGTAATATTCGTGCCATTCGAACAAATAGGCATATTGGCTTGGTCCACTAACGGACCCCCCTATGGCGGGAAGGTCAGAGGCTTCAGAAACGCCGCTGGGTAAGGCGCTTATTTCGGCATAGTCCAAGTCAAATGCCAATGGAAAGGTCCAGCCGGAAATATCGTAAAATAAGCTGTCGGCGAAAGTGGTTCGGGTTTCAAACATGGAACGAATCAGTCTAGGATTTTTCTGATTCAACGGCACTACGTAGCTATGGCCAGGTGCGTATTTTTTTCCGTTAATCGTGCTGGCTTCGGTTAAAGGATGCACGCTTATTTGATGTCGATTTAAAATTTCAGCAAGATGCCAGGCCTTTCCGCCGTCTTTGGAATCTCCAAATATGTACCCTGCAGTTTTGGATTTTTCCTCCCGCATGGAACGGTAAAAATCTCGCTGATAATCCAGCAATTTCACACGCATAGCCTTAGCAGCTTCCAAGGTAGATAAAGCCGCAGTAAATTGATTCCGAATCGTAAACGGAAAGGTGAGTAATCCATTGTCGCTTTCCTGTACGTGTCCGCGTGAACTCGCTTGTTCAAAAAGAATTCCTATACTACCATTTACGTCGGGAAAGGTAGAACCCTTTCCGTAATAGTAATCGTCGTAATCTTCTTCGGAATAATACAGTGATCCAATCTTGTTCAGGGCTTTAGCATGATACGAGCCTATTTCTGCCGTTAGTTCCTGATTCAATTTTGGGGTAAGCGGATGCACCCGACTGGGTTCTCCCGGTTGGAAAAAGAAGGTGGAATTGGTGCCCATCTCGTGGTGATCGGTAAGGATGTTGGGCAACCAATTGTGAAAGGTTCCAATTCTTGCCCTACTTTCCGGTAATTGCACCGGTAACCAATCCCGGTTTACATCGAACCAATAATGGTTGGTTCGACCTCCGGGCCAAACCTCGTGATATTCGCGCTCATTGGGGTCCGGGTTAAGATGCATGCTGCGATTTGTATTTGCCCAATAGGCAAAACGCTGTAATCCGTCGGGGTTAAATGAAGGATCCATTAAAATGACCAGCTGATCTAGCATTGTATCAATCTCGGCACCTTGAGCAGCTGCTAAATAATAGGCGTATGCCAGCCCGGCATTGGCGCCGCTTGGTTCATTACCGTGTACCGAAAATCCCTGATAGACCACAAGAGGTAATTGCTCCGTTTTTAGGTCCTGACCTGCTTTGGTAGACAATGCAAGATGTTCGGTGCGGATTTGATCCAACCTAGCATGATTTTTTGGACTGGTAACCGTCAAAAGCAACAATGGCCTGCCTTCAAATGTGGTACCGCGATTTTCAAGGGTTATCCGATCACTGGCTGCAGCTAGGGCATACATGTATTGCACTAGTTTATCGTGGGTAATGTGCCATTCGCCTACCTGATGTCCAACAACCGATTCTGGAGTGGGTATGTCAGGGTTATAAGAAATGTTTTCGGGCAAATAGTAATTGAGCCCTGGGACCTGTTGCGCTATTGTTGAGGCGCAAATTAACAAGGCCAAAATTCCTGATTTAAAGTGTGATTTGGTCATTCTTGGTTGAGATTCAGATTCGGCCCCATAAGAGCCTTTGTTGCTAATTACTAAAGGTAAACTTTGTTCTTATATAAAAAAAAATTCCCGCTAACGGGAATTTAAAATATTTGTAAAGCTATATCAGATGTCGTCGAAATCCAGGTCAACAAAATTACCGGAGCCTTCAAGACTTCCATTTTCACTCGGCTCATCTTCCGGACGAAAATTCTTCTGATGACGTTCCGAAATTACCTCCTCGCCCTTCTCTTGTATAATGAAATCGGTCATTTCATCTAGCAAATCGCGGAAGTCTTCAAAATCTTCTTTATATAAGTATATTTTATGTTTCTTGTAATGAAATGAACCGTCGTCGTGGGTGAATTTTTTACTTTCAGTTACGGTGAGATAATAATCTCCGGCTCTGGTGCTTCTTACATCAAAAAAATAGGTCCTTCTTCCTGCCCGCAGTACTTTGGAATGTATCTCTTCTTGATCTTCTAAATCGTGATCCCGCATTGTTAATAAATCTTAAAAAGCTATAGTTTATATCTTCAAA
>JBJOHX010000075.1:0-30006 GCA_046047415.1 Bacteroidota bacterium | reverse complement strand
AGATAGCCGGCATCGAGGCTATGTAAATTGATCGAAGTTCCGTCTGGATGGACATCGCAAAGGGTAAATGAAAAGTCGGTGTCGCGGGCCGAAGAACTCACATAGAGCTCTACTTGAATTTCTCCAGTAACTTCTACTTCTTGCTCCAATACTTCGGTGGTGTATACCAAGACGTCTTTCCTAGATTCAATATTGCGCTGATCGTAGGGATATGATTTTTCATAAGATTTGTCCCAAACCGGAAATTTGGGGTCGAACCAGTACGCATCTGCTTCCTCCTTTCCGGGCACCTGCAAAGTGAGCCTGCCTGAGTTTGAATTTGTTGATTGAGGGTCTGCGCGTAAATAATACGAAGTTGGCACTGCGCGTTTTAGCGGCCATTCCTGCTCTGCCCTCCATTTATTTTCGCCCATCACGAACAGACTTACTGGTGGCAATTGACTTTTACCGGTCTCGCCCTTTAGAATCTCGTCGAACCAAGCCAAGACTTCCTGATCGTAATCGAAACCAGCATTGGTGCCGTATTCCATTTCGCCGAACCGCGTTTTACGACTGTCTAAAGAGGTGTGATTCCAAGGCCCAAGGATCAGTTTCGTATTTTCTCTTGCTTTAGTGGTTGAAGCTCTAGACCTCATATTATTAAATCCTCGCGTTGCCCCTTCCGGACCATAGGCCGCGTCGTACCAACCGCTGAGCAAGAATACCGGATTCTGAAATTTCTCAAAATCGTCCTCCACGTTCAGGAAATCCCACCACGGACCGGAATCGGGATGTGATAACCATTGGTAATATTCGGGAGCATAATTTTTTAACAAAGGTAAATCCAACAGCGGCCTTAAGGCATACCATTCCCAGGGGTTTGAGGCCGCCCACAATGCTGCTGCTGCCGTTTCATCCCAAGGTCCGGAAGGGTCATTGGCGCGCTTGCGCTTGTCGGGTAATATATACGGTACAAACCAGTCGAGCCAGAGGTGAGAAAACGCCCCTCCGTAGTACATAAAGTGATGGCTGCCAATGGGCGTCATTTCGGGCGCCGCAGCCAAAAGATGGGATGGCGATTGCGACATGGCCAACCACTGAACGATTCCGGGATAGGATCCTCCGTAGGTTCCCACATTACCGTTGGAATAAGGTTGTTTTGCAGCCCATTCTATAACGTCGTATCCGTCGAGCTTTTCATTGCGGTACGCTTCAAAATCTCCCTCACTTCGGAGCCTGCCCCGAACATCAACCAAATACACCAGATAACCTCTTCTGGCAGCCTTTATCGGAAGAGCTGCATATGTATCGTATTGGTCTATGCCATAAGGGGTCCTGTATACCGAGGTAGGATAGGTACCCGGCTGGTCCGGTCTATAGGAAATTGCGCCCAACTGTACACTGTCTCGTAACGGAATCCAAACGTCTTCCCGAATAATGTTCAAGGAATGCTGGGCCTTTAAGGGTGTCCACAACAGCAATGCATGTAGGCCAATTTGAAATAGGTTGCGCCTCATAACGTATTCGGGGTTAAATTTTAATCTTGGGTTGCATGGTCTAAACAATTCTGATAATAAGCTCTTCCGGCTGCAATATCCGCTAAAACCTGAGATTTTTCAGATTCACTACGATAACCCTGATGCTGTCTTGCGCTTTCAGCAATTCGCTCAATCCATTCCAAGAAAAACAAGGCATCAGATTTGGAACGCAGTGGCGTACCTGATGCGGTGAGATAAATTGGACTTGTAGTGGCATAGGGATGATAATCGAGTACATCCGGATGGGCATTTTCATTCCAGGCCCGAAGCAATAACCAACCCGGTCCTTTGACCCTAATAGATCCTTTAAAGTCTGCAGTATTCCGATCTGCCGTAAAGCGATATGACCAAATCACTTTACCGTTATGTAGCACTTCCAAGTGATCCACGGGTACGGAACTCCGCATAAATCCTTCGAATTGGAGGGTGCGTTTTACTAGTCCGATTTCCAGCGAATCTCCCGGAGCAGCTTCGTTTACCCGAAAGCCCAATAAAGCCCCATTGGTGGCATAACTCCTACCATCCCGTATGGCATCAATCACCTTTTCATGTGTCATTTCCCCACTAGCAGGCACATAAATTCGATTTAGGCCTACAGGGCCCCTTAGACTGGCATAATTGGCCATAGCATCGGTTCCCGCCCCTACCGGTATGCGGATGCCGCAATTAAGTAATTTGTGCCAAACTTCGGCAGAGGCCTTGGCGTGCGCAAAGCCTACAGCCTCATAATAATCTACATTTCCCAAGGCTGCATCTACCGGTAGTGCGTGTATTAAGGTTGGCGACTGTGTGGGAAATACTTGAAAATCATAGAAAGGGTGTACATAACCCACTAAACCGTTTTGTCGGTGTACCACCTCTGCCACTTTGCTGTTGTGCGGGTAAATACTTGACAATGCGGTATATGGATATCCTACATAATCTGGCATAAGATAATGCTCGGTTAAGTTTAATAACCCTAAATGTCCCCAATAGCTGGAGTGATATTCTTGACCTTGGAGCAGCATGACCTCATCTTTGGGCCGCTCGCCTGTTGGTGGTGTAAACAAATCAATATCGGGAATGCGCTGCTCTTTATTAACCAAGAGATTATAAATAAAATCCAGATGTTCTGCCCGGGCCTGACGTCTTAGATTAGAGGGTGTATTGCGATAACTTCCAGTATAGTTCATATGTACGTGTAGGTCTCCAGACCACCACGTTCCGAATTTCTCAGGAATGTCCCATTGCTCCAGGGTTAGTACAATGGAATCGGAAACCTCAGGCACATCCGAATGCAGTGTGGCGATTTTAAAATCAGGACCTCGTTGGGCCTTAATCTGAGGTACCTCCCCTGTCGGAAATGGAACTTTGGCAATCCCGTCTGAATGAAAATAATGCGATTCAAAGTTTTGACTGTTGGGATATCTGGAATCGTCGGCCTGAATCCATGCCGTCCTCGGCGCATAAAACCTTCCCCGGGAATCCAAGACGCTAATCCGTGCAGGAACTTGGGCACCGGAATTATCTACGGTTTGAATTAACAGCTCCCGATGCGGTTTTAGATACACCAATTGTTGGGCCATTACCTGAATCTCCTGCCCAAAATAACTATTTATGATCCAAAGAGAGGTATTTCCGGAACGGTTCGAAATAAACGCTATTTCTTCTCCGTTTGGGGACCATTTTGGCGATGTATTGTCATATTCCCCGTAGGTAATCTGAATCGGATATCCACCGGAAACTGGCAACATAAACAACTGCTGCCAGTTCCTGCCCACATAACTGCTATAAACCAAACGGCTGCCATCCGATGCTATATCGGGTGCTGTTTTCCAGGAAGTCTCCTCTGTGTGTATGGTTGTTAATTCTTCGGGGTGTCCAGGCGAGATGGAAACAATATTTCCAGAACCGTGCGCCACCTCGCGATTGGAAACAAAAATGATTTTGTCGCCTTTGGGAGACCAAACCGGATTAATGGCATGATCGTAGGCACTGTAATAGTATCTGGATATTTCACTTTTTCTATCTGGGGTAAGTATCCGAGGTACAGCGAGTTGTCCATTAGAAATCTCAGCTGTATGCAATAAAAAGTGTCCGGTATCTAAGGTAGACACAAAAGCGATTTCTTTCCCCGAAGGAGACCATACTGGCTCCAGATTCACCGCCCCGTTTTGGGTAAGTGCGACTTCATTTCCGGAAATTAGATCCAACAGCATCAATTCTACTGAGCTGCCAATATATCGCACAAATACAATATGCTTCCCATCCGGAGACCAGTCGGGTTGATAGTCGTAACCAATCGCGTCTGTCAATTGATACGCAATCTCACTCCCGATCTCTTGCCGCCAAAGACTTCCTCCCATGGCATAGACCAATTCTTTCCCGTCGGGAGACCAATCCGGGGTTGCCGGGCCGCTCATAAGTTGTGGTAGATATAATTCCCTAAAGTAATAGTCGTGAGGTAATTCAATTTGGGGCAAAACCGGCACGCGCTGTCCTAACGCAACGGTTCCTATTAGGGTTAATAAACTAATCCCAATATTCTTAAGTGTTCTCATTCGTTTACATTTTTATACCACACGTTCATATGTTCCAATCCAGAATATATCATACAATTGTTGAGCAAACAACCGCTATAACGGTAACCCAACTTATAAAAAACCCGATTCATTCCCAAAGATTGGGCCCTGCAAAGCGTGTACAAACAATTAATTTCTCGGCGCAAAAGCTCTTTTTCCAAAAAATCGAGCAGTACGTACATATAGCCCCTTCCCTGAGCAAAAGATAACGTTGCGCAATCCGTAAGCTCGGCGTTTGCAAATTCGATATTTACCTCGGCAGATGCCGCACTGAGCAACCGACCCTCTTGCTCAACATGCACATATAATGTCCCGTCTTGCATGGTTTTGAGTACATAATCAGGATCGTGCATAGGGGTTGGATATATTTTAAATACTGCGGCGTATAATTGGGCAAGCCGCTCTGCATCCTGAGGCGTTGAAATGCACACATCAAGATCAATTCTATTTTGCAAATCAGGTGGTGATTGCATCACTTCATACAAAATGGCCCGAATTTGGGTCAATTGATGCGATCCTTGCCTTTCCGTAAACGGATAACAGGTTAGAAAAACCAAATCCGCTCCCTGAAAATATCGCGGGATTCGCCCTTCCTGGGACCAACCCTTAGCTGTGAAAAAGGAAATTTGTTCGGTTCGGGCCTTCAGAATTAGTTTTTCTGCCCAAACGGGAGCTTCATTTAGGATTACACTCAGGCCTATATCAAGATCTCCAGAAAGGGAGTCTATACGCATTCTTCGATTATAGGGATCCAGATAAAGCAACAGATGAACCTGCTCGTTTATGATGGTTTTAAAAAAAGGAAGTTTATGTCGTTGCTCCACACCAATCCATTATTGTCAGAGCAAACAAACGGGCGGCTTGTACCACGGCCTCCAGTTCTATGTATTCGTTTGGATAATGCGCCACACTGGTTTCTCCAGGGCCAATAACAATGGCGGGAATCCCTCCTACGGTACCCAAAATACCAGCATCGGTTCCCCAAGGCGAAGCTTCAATGCGCAAATCGGCATTGAGTACTTCACGGTACTTTGCCTCCAATACTTCTACAAAAGGGTGATTTGTAGCCACACTATTGGGCAACCACTGGGCTCCAAAAAATTCAAGTTGTGGCGGGTGTAATGCAAACCAGGAGTCTTGTGCTGCCAAAGCCTGTAAGGCCTGCTCTAAATCCTCCTTTGCCGCCGCTACTGCCTCCTCCGGGCCCACGCCCAACCGACCCTCTAATACCACCTCATCTGGTACGGAAGACGGCCAGTTTCCACCGCGTATGGTACCGACATTTATTGGAATTGGTATGGGTAATCCCTCATACATGGGATCCTGAATGCGGTCATTGCGGTCTTGTTCCAATTGCAGAATTTGCTTATGTACCAACCAGGCTTTCTCAATAGCCGAAACACCTTCGTAACGTGTACCCCCATGGGCAGCTAAACCTTTAACAACTATGCGAAACCAAAGCGAACCCTGTTGCTTTACAAACAACTTGAGATTCGTAGGTTCGGGAATAATGGCGGCGTCTGCTCTATACCCCCTAAGTACGGTGGCCAGAGTGCCGGCTCCTCCGGATTCTTCTTCTATCACCGACTGAAAAATCACATCCCCTTTTAACTGCACACCTTCAGATACAATGGCTTCAATCGCCATGAGTAAGGCTATGTTGCCCCCTTTCATATCGGTAGTGCCCCTGCCATACATCCGGCCGTTTTCAATTTTTCCGGAATATGGATGGGCATTCCATTTAGACCGGTCTCCTTCAGGAACAACATCAATATGACCATTGAGAATGATAGAGCGACCACCTCCTTGACCCTTTAGCACACCAACCACATTAGGGCTATCGTTGAAATTTTCTCGAGCAGAAATAAAATACGGGCTTTTTTGCATTTCAGCATAATCAGGTTCCCAAATATCTACGATGAGCCCTAAATTGATTAACTTCTGAGCAACCAATTCCTGAACTCCGGCTTCTTTGGTTTGCGTACTCGCTTCCTGTACCATCTTTGCCAAAAGTTCAAAAGAAGGAATCGAAATGGTATCTATCCGTTGCAATACACGGTCTTTTACGGTCATAATGGTTTTTATTACAATCCCGATGAAATTTTAAAATCTGCCTCGGTATGGTTCTGTATGTCACGCAATGAAACTCCAGGCATTAGCTCCACCAGGGTAAATCCGTCTGCATCAATATCGAAAACACCCATGTCTGTGATTACGCGTTTTACACATCGTGTAGCCGTAAGTGGAAGGTCGCAGTTCTGCACTAATTTAGGTTTTCCACTTTTTTCACAATGTTGCATAAGCGCAATAAGTCGTTTTGCGCCATAGGCTAATTCCATAGCGCCGCCAACACCCGGTACCCGTTTTCCGGGCACAATCCAGTTGGCAAGGTCCCCGGCTGCACTCACCTGTAGCGAACCCAACACCGCCAAATCGATTCGGCCGTTTCGAATCATGCCAAAAGACACTGTACTGTCAAAAAAACTTGCACCCGCTTGCATACTAACAGGAAGTCCTGCTGCATTGCTAAGGGTCCAGTCAGGCATACCAATGGGCGTTGGACCAAAGCCCAAAAGTCCGTTTTCGGAATGAAAAAATACCTGCATATCGGCATCGAGAAAATCAGGAATTAGGGAGGGAATGCCAATACCCAGATTAACAATCATACCCTTGGCTACCTCCTGAGCTGCCCGCTTTGCAATTAGCTGTCTTGGCTCTCCCATATCCATTTCCAGTTTATTCCCCGTGTAGGGACCACGTATTTTACAAAAACTCCTGGAACCACTATAGCCTCGGGATCCAGGGCGCCTAACGGTACAATTTCTTCTACCTCGGCGATTACCGTTTTTGCCGCCATGGCAACCAGCGGGTTGTTATTCCGCGCCGTCTTTTCGAAAATAAGATTCCCAAAGGTGTCTGCTTTTTTTGCATATACCAGCCCAACGTCTCCGGTTAACGGCGCCTGGTACAAGTACTCTTTTCCTTGTAAGGTAACCACCGGCTTATTTTCTGCCAAGAGCGTTCCTTTTCCTATTTCGGTTAGAAATCCATCTAAACCAACACCCCCAGAACGAATGCGTTCATTGAGAATCCCCTGGGGTGAAAATTCGACCTTTAGCTCGCCGTCGGTCATCAGTTGGCCGGCCACTGGATTGGAACCGATATGGGAAGCCACCAGGGAAACAGCCCGCTTTAAAACAATAAACTTTCCAATCCCAATCCAGGGAAAACCGGCATCGTTTCCGATGAGATGCACGTCTTTTACGTTAGATTCAATAAGGCAATCGATTAGTGTAGGGGGCGATCCAACCCCACCAAAGCCTCCAAAAAGTAGTTTCATACCATCAAAAAACAAAGCTGGTATTTCCGCGTAGTCTACAACCTTATTAAAGTAATCCATATTAGAGTGTGTTGCCTACTTCCTGCAGGGAGGCCTCCAGTAATTCAAGTAATGTATCTATTTCTGTTGGGGAAATCACAAAAGGCGGTGAAATTAGCAGCCCATTTTCGTCTGTTCCATTTTTACCTCCAACCGAAGGATACACCAACAGGCCTTTGTCATAACAACTTTCGATGATTTTGGACTGCAATCCGGTAATTTCTGGATTTAACTCCACCCCCAGCATTAAGCCCTTACCGCGAACGGTTTGAATCATTTCATGACGTTGCTGCAAATGGTGTAACCCATCCTTTAAACGCTGACCCATCTGATTCACATTGGAAATTAGTTTATCTTCTTCAATAACAGTTAGCACTTCAAGTGCCGCGGCACAAGAGAGTGGATGGCCACTGTAGGTATGCCCGCTCATAATTAGTCCGCTGCCCTTTTGTATAGGCTCTAGAATTTCCTCGGTCAATAATGTGGCAGCAATGGGTGCATACCCGGCACCCAGGCTCTTACCCAGGGTAATAATATCTGCATGGGCACCCCAATGATCTAATCCAAAGTAGGCGCCGGTGCGTCCCAATCCGGTCATTACCTCATCTCCTATAAACAGGATTTGCTTTTCCTTGCACAGTGCTGCGATAGCCTCGTAATACCCTACGGGCGGTACCAAGGCAGTACCTGAAGCGCCAATAATAGGCTCCAGTACTACCCCTGCTATCCTATCTGAACCCATGCGACTTATAATCTTTTCAAGTTCCTCCAAATGCACTTCCAAGGGGTCTGTTTCCAGATCTTTAACAAGTTTATCAGCGGGCTGCCAAAGCACGTTCTCAAATTGCCGTCTACGGATTTGATGTCCCGACACACCTAATGCCCCCATCGTTATACCGTGATAACTTTTTTGGCGGGTTATGAATTGATTTTTGGTTGGCATCCCCTTTTCTTGCCAAAATTGCAATGCAATTTTTAAAGCTGTTTCTATTGCTTCCGAACCACTATTGACAAAAAAACTGTGTTGATACACACCGTTGGGGGATATTTCCATCAACTTCTTGGCCAGCTGTTCTGCCTCTTCCGTTCCAAATTGGGAACGGTATACAAATTGCAATTTGTCGAGTTGTTTTTTAATCCGTGCTACAATAGCCGGGTGCGAATGTCCCAGTGAACAGGCCATAGGACCCGAAGATCCATCTAGAAAGCGTTTTCCGGAAACATCGGTGATATAAACCCCAGTGGCGCTATATGCCATATTGTAGGTTTTATGCAGTAAAGGCTGAATGTTATGCTTGTGCATGAAAGCAGCGAATTAATTCTAATTGAATCAGTTGTTTAACCCTAATATTAATAAAATTGCACCTTTTGCCGCGCTGGACAAGGATACCTACCTAAGACCAATATAACGATTTAATGTATTACATTTAAAAACCAACCCCGTTCAAAATCAATAAAAAAAGTCATGGAAAATCACTGGATTGATTTGTCAATTTTTGCGGTATACCTGCTAGCAATGCTAGGGGTTGGCGTCTACTTTTACCGAAAAAACACTTCCAAAGAAGACTATTATGTGGGCAAACGGGAAATGACTGCAGGACACATTGGACTTTCGGTGGTAGCCACCGATGTGGGCGGAGGATTTTCGATCGGTTTGGGCGGTTTGGGTTTTATGATGGGTATTTCCGGGAGTTGGATGCTTTTTACCGGAATCTTGGGTGCCTGGCTCAGTGCGGTCTGGCTAATTCCAAAGGTTTATCGCATTGGTAAACTGCACAATTTTTTAAGTTTTCCTCAATTCCTGGAATTCTTTTACGACAAACGATCGGCCTTTTTGGCCGGCATCATTTCCTTGATTGGCTATATTGGATTTACAAGTTCTCAGGTACTTGCAGGAGCAAAACTAGCCTCGGCAACCTTTCAAACCCTGGAACTTTCGGATGCCGTATTACTTATAGGCAGTATTGCGATACTGTACACGGTAGCCGGCGGATTAAAGGCCGTAGTGTATACAGATACTATTCAATGGATTATCCTGATGTCAGGGCTACTTTTTATAGGACTACCTTTTGGTTATTATGCGCTGGGGGGATGGCGAGGAATAGCACCTCACATACCCGATGGCTTTTTAAGTCTTGGGAATATTTCAGGCATTCAATTCATTAATTGGATGCTTACCATAGTACCCATTTGGTTTATAGGAATGACGCTTTATCAACGCATTTATGCTTGTAGAGATGAAAAAACGGCGGTAAAGGCCTGGCGAATCGCCGGATTTTTTGAATGGCCGGTTATGGCTTTCTTGGGCACACTGCTTGGGCTTTTTGCCCGAGTAGCTTTTGAGCAAGGTTTACTTGCAGATATGGGGTATTCCTCTATTAGCGCAATGGACAGCGAAATTGCGCTGCCGTTATTTTTGCGTCATATATTACCAGTTGGATTAATGGGCCTTATCATGTCTGCCTACTTTTCGGCCATTATGTCTACCGCAGACAGCTGTCTGATGGCGGCATCCGGTAATCTTATGACCGATATTATTCGTCCGTTTAACAATCGATTGGCCGAAAGTATTCGGGTATCCCAAGGGGTAACTTTGGCACTTGGAACTTTGGCCATTTTTATTGCATTGCATATGGGAGAAGTCCTGGAACTTATGCTCTATTCCTATGCCTTTATGGTTTCGGGAATATTTATTCCGGCTTTTATGTTAATCCTCAATAAACGCCATTCTGCACGTGCAGCCATATTTTCAATGATTGCTGGCGGCGCAACCACACTTGTGCTCATTTTTTCAAAAACACAATTGCCTTTCGGGCTGGATCCTATTGCGTTTGGAATTACCGCTTCCTTGCTGGTTTTTCAAATTACTTCCCTATTGGATCCCGAACGAAAAGCAATACCGGAATCAGACCTTAGACAATCGCTCTAGCTCTTCTTCCAGAATTGATAGCCCGGCATTTAACTGCAAATCGGAAATGGTTAGCGGACTAAGCACACGAATAATATTGCCATAAACTCCGGCACTGATAAGAATTAGACCGCGTTCGTGGCATGCCAGTATGAGCTTTTTGGTTATTTCTGGATCGGGCGGTCGGCCTGCTGTATTTTTAACCAGCGAAAAAGCCAACATGGCACCCAAACCTCGCACATCTCCAATGATTGGGATGCAGGCTTCCATTTTGTTAAACTTTTCCCGGACAATACCCCCAATGTGATTTGCCTTGGCATTGATATCAATAGATTTCATGTAGCGAATATTGGCCAGGGCGGCAGCTACACATACCGGGTTTCCCAAATAAGTACCTCCAATAGTACCTGGCAATGCCGCATCCATTATTTCGGCACGCCCTATTACACAGCCTATAGGCATACCTGCACCAAGTGATTTGGCCCATACCGAAAGATCTGGAGTAATATCGTAATGCTGGTAGGCACCCCATTTGCCTGTGCGTCCAAATCCGGTTTGGACCTCGTCTACAATGAGTACAATCCCATGGGCATCACAAATCTTTCGGAGCTCCTGTACATACCCTACCGGAGCAGTTACAAACCCACCTTCTCCCTGAACTAGTTCAATTATAATGGCTGCCACTTGGTCGGAAGCCACACGATTAATTAAACTCTCATTTAAACGATTAACCTCTCTCAAAACAAATTGCTCCTCAGACAAACCATCGTGGTAACGGATATAATTGGGATATTGGAGATGATAAACCTCGGGGGCAAATGGACCACAGCCTAATTTATAGGACACCTTTGAGGTAAGGGACATGGCCATCATACTCCGGCCGTGAAACCCATCGGTAAATGCAAGCACAGCGCTTCTACCAGTATATTGACGGGCAATTTTCACGGCGTTTTCAACCGATTCGGCACCCGTAGTGGTAAGCATAACCTTTGTATGTTCCCCGTGAGGAAATAAGTGAATAAGCTCCTCTGCCAATTCCATATATCGCTCATATGTAGCCACGTTAAAACAGGTGTGAATGAGACTTGCAGCCTGTTCACAAATGGCGGTCACTACGGGTTCGGGGCAATGACCGGAATTAAGCACCCCAATGCCGCCAGCGAAATCGATTAGCTCCCTTCCGTCTGCATCCACAACTGTAGCATTTTTGGCAGACACCGCGGTTGCAGGATTAAAAACTCCAACACCTTTGGGCACTACCTTTTTCCTTCGCTCGTGAAATGCATCAAAATTGTTCATGGTAGTCTAAATTTGCAATAACAAGCAATTTCAATTTTTTTTTTTAACCAAAATCAAAAATTCAAAAAAATCTAATCGCTGTTATAATAACCTATTGGTTTTAGATTTTTAAAATTTAAATGCTGCCTCCTATGAAAAAGAACCTCATAACGGCTGCCTCACGAGGAAGGGCCAACTTTGGATGGCTAAATAGTTACCACTCTTATAGCTTTGGAAATTATTACAATCCGGAACGTATGCAATTTGGAGCCCTCCGGGTATTGAACGATGATCGGGTAGCGCCCGGTATGGGATTTGACACCCATCCGCATCGCAACATGGAAATTATTTCTATTGGTCTTGAAGGAGAATTAAAACACCAAGACAGTATGGGGAATACCGCAATTATAAAGGCCGGTGATATTCAGGTAATGAGCGCTGGTTCGGGAATAACTCACAGTGAATACAATAACAGTAAATCCGAACCGGTAGCCTTCCTTCAGATCTGGATTTTTCCGAGCCAAGCCAATGTTGCACCCAGATACGATCAGATTAGTCTCAAAGACCTGCTAAAACCAAATACCTGGAATTTATTTTTGGGTCCTTACGGGCAATATGACGGAATGTGGGTCTATCAAAACATTTGGTTTCATTGGGGCAATTTTGAAGCAGGACAAACAATTTCCTATGCTCTAAAAAACACGCAGCATGGGCTTTTTATTTTTGTGATCGAAGGCACAGTGCTCACTGCAGGGGAATTACTTAATCAACGAGATGCACTTGAACTCACAGCGATAACCGAACTTGAATTTGAGTTTAAGGCAGCCGCTACGGTACTACTTATGGAGGTTCCATTGCTCGCCTAAAACCTAAGTGTTTCGTAAATAAAACATGAGGTTTGTCATAATCGCAAAGGAAATGAGCGCGTAGCTTTGTTTAATCACTCATTTATGTTGCAATGGTTACTACAAACAATATTCTCATTCCTTATGACTTTGGCGAAGCGGCTCAAAAGGCTCTGGACTATGCCATTTTTTTTACAAAAAACAATAAAAATGCCAGATTAACAGTTGGTTTTATCTATCCCAACAACGAAAAAGAATCCCCGGAAGCCAGCTTTGAAATATTGGAAAAAAATCTACCCAAAACGTATCAGGGAAAGTTGAGCTGGATAAAAATTTCTCCGGCCAATGTGAACGGCCTTCTTGATGCAAGTAAAGAAAAAAACACCGATCTCATTATAATGGGTACCGGAGGATCAAAAGACCCTGCGGGCATTACCCATACCTCCCAGACGGTACTAAAAGCCCATTGCCCGGTATTGGTAATTCCAAAAACAGCCTCCCAGGATTTTAAAATAGAGCAACTGGCACTAGTGCTAGGGCCACAAGAAATTGAAGACCCAAAGGTATTGGAAATGTTGCTTCATATAGCCCGAACCTTTGATGCCCGCGTGCGCGTGCTCACTATCGAGAATAAACCGGGAACCTACGGATATTCTTCCGGCGAAGAACGCAATGAATCATTATTGAAATATTATCTGGAAGACTTTTACGCCCATCATGTATTTATAGAAAATTCTGATGTGACTTCAGGCATTTGTGACTATGTCCAAGAAAAGGAAATTGATCTGATTTCCATACTACCTCGCAATCATGTTCAAAACGGAACCCCGTCTGAAGGAAGACTCACTCGATTATTGACTTTGAAAACTAACACACCACTGCTCACTATTCCCATTTAAATTTCTCTCAATTGCTTGAACCATTCAAAAAAAGTATTTTTGGAGTAATATGCAGATTATTAGGCTTCTGCCGCGACCGAAACTAAATTCGGCATCTCATTTTGGGATGGGTTTAAATATGTATTTTCGGATCCTGAAAATTCATACTTAACTTCCTATGCAACAAAATGCATCCCTTTATAAAACCTGGCATCATCCCTATACCCCCAATGCCGAATTCCAAAAACGCATTGCCTATTTTAGCATGGAATTTGGGATTGACCAAGGATTAAAAATTTATTCCGGAGGTCTTGGATTTCTGGCCGGTTCGCATCTTAAATCGGCCTTTGATCTCAAACAAAATTTAATAGGTGTTGGTATCCTTTGGAAATTTGGGTATTACGATCAAACCCGGCATTCGGATGGAAGTATGCGTGCGGAATGGGTGGAAAAACACTATGCATTTCTGGAAGACACCGGATTGGAAGTTTCAGTTTGCATTAACGACAATGCGAATGTACGAGTGCGGGCCTATGTGCTTAAACCCGAAATATTCGGCACTGTACCTATATATCTATTAAGCACCGATATTCCCGAAAATGATCATCTATCGCGAACGATAACCGATAAATTATACGATTCGAATGATGATACGCGGATTTCCCAAAGTATTGTACTGGGTATTGGCGGAGCCAAAATTATTGAAGCCTTAGGCGGAGCAGACTGTTATCATCTCAATGAAGGGCATGCGCTTCCTGCGTTTTATTATTTAAGGGCCCGGGGAGTGCAGGCAGATCGCATGGTATTTACAACTCACACTCCTGAAAAAGGCGGTAATGAAGAACGAAACGGGTATTTGCTAAATGGACGTGGTTTTTTTGGTCGACAACTGAATCCGAGTGAACTTCAAAATGAATTGATTGGGGAAAATTTAAATTATACAGTTTCGGCCTTGCGATTTGTAAAACGAGCCAACGCCGTGTCCGAACTTCATGCGAGAGTAGCTCAAGGCATGTGGCAACCGTTTGGCCTGCAAGACAAAATCATTCCAATCACCAATGCCCAGCACCCCGAATTCTGGACCGATTCAAAACTGCTTACCCTTGTAAGTCAACCTAATACCCACGCGTTTTTAATGCATAAGAAAGCCTTAAAAAAAAGGTTGTTTGACCTGGTATTGGATCAGACGGGAAAACTGCTGAATCCCGATGTTCTAACAGTGGTTTGGGCACGAAGATTTGCCGCATACAAGCGGGCCGATTTAATCTTACGCGATTGGGACCGGTTCGTGAAATTGATTTCGGATACCCAAAAACCCATTCAATTTATTTGGGCTGGTAAACCGTATCCCATGGATTTTGGCGCCATTCAAAACTTTAATCGTTTAATTGAAATCAGTCGAGATTTTTCCAATCTGGCAGTACTCACCGGTTATGAAATAGGTTTGTCTCAAGTATTGAAAACGGGTTCGGACGTTTGGTTAAATACACCCAGAATCACACGTGAAGCCTCGGGCACTAGCGGAATGACTGCAGCAATGAACGGGTCTGTGAATCTTACGGTAAACGACGGCTGGATACCGGAATTTGCGAAACATGGGGAAAACGCATTTGTCTTGCCCGAGGCAAGCCCCCTGCAACCCCATGCTGTTCAGGATGATCTAGATGCTAAAAACCTATATTATATTCTGGAGAATGAAGTGCTACCTCTGTATTATCAGCAACCGAATAAATGGGCACAATTGGCTATTACTGCAATGCAAGAAGTAGTTCCTGTTTTTTCATCGCATCGAATGGCAACCGCTTACTATCGTGAATTATACCAATTCTAACCCAAGAAGTGTGGCTGGCCTGTGCTTTGAAGTGAAGTATACCAAAATTCACCCTCCAAATCAATTTTTTTACGTTTACCCGTGACTGCAGTAATGGGCAAATAAACCATGTAATTATTGACTTGTCCTACCACAAAGCGGGTTTTTCCGGACATGGCACCATGTACGGCCTGATATGCCAAGCGATTACAAAAAATACTATCGCCTGCATTGGCAGGAGCCGATCGAATAATATAACTCGGGTCTATATACTTGATAGTAGCAGGAATCTGTTTTGATTTAAGGTAAGCGGTAATTTGATCCTTGAGCAGTATACCAATATCGTTGTGTTTGATATTACCAGAGGCATCTTTTACCGCTTGATCGGCTTTAAAAAGATGTTGTCCGGCACCTTCTGCCACCACAATGACAGCATGGTGCTTGACCGCAAGGCGTTGTTCTAAAGCGATTAAAAATCCAGAAGCACCGGTTAAGCTAAAATGCATTTCAGGGACCAGTAAAAAATTAACTTCCGGCATGGCCATAGAGGCAGAGGCCGCAATAAACCCACTGTCACGACCCATCAGTTTAACCAGCGCAATACCGTTATAGGCACCTGTAGCCTCATTGTGGGCATCCCGAATGATAGGAGTAGCCATGTCGAATGCGGTTTCATACCCAAACGACTTATCTATTAGGTCAATGTCATTATCAATTGTCTTTGGAATTCCCGCAACTGCAATGGAAAGCCCCCGCCTCTCGATTTCCTTTCCAATTGCCTCTGCACCTTTTAGGGTTCCATCTCCTCCTATGGTAAAGAGCATTTGAACACCCAAGCGCACCAGGGTGTCTACCATTTCTCCAACATCTTGTCCCCCTCGAGATGAACCCAAAATGGTGCCACCTTGCAGGTGTATATTACGAACATTATCGGGATTCAATTCCGCAATAGTGTGGGCAGCACTTGAGGTAAGTCCCTCATAACCGTAAGGAATTCCAAGAATTCGTTTTACGCCGTAAAAATAATGCAACCCCATAACCAACCCCCGTATTACATTGTTAATCCCCGGGCTCAATCCGCCACAAGTTACAATGGCCGCAGTGGTTTTTTCCGGGGTGAAGTAAAGCGATTTACGCGGGCCCGCTCGTTCCAAAGAATTGGGAGTTTCTCCGGATTGTTGCGATTTAAGAAATTGATTTAAAGAAGGGTCTAATAGCAATCTGTCGGCATCCGATACAAAATCAAATTGACCATCGCCCGGCGTACTCCCAAGATGTAAGGGAGATGGCTTATCTGCAGTTCCCAATGTTTGAATATTAAACATGGTAATAGGGCTTTGGTGAACGGAAATTGAGCTAAATTATTTATCGGGAGTAATCTCAAGCTTCTCCGCAAAATATGCGCAGAAATCCTTAATTGTCGCAGACATTTTCTCGTCTTGCGTGGCTCTTAAAAAGGTATCCGACAACCCCATGAGTGTTTGATAAAAAAACAATTTCATTTCTTCGAGCGGCATATCCTTGGTCCAGAGATCAATACGCAAAGACTCTTTGTTTTTACCATCCCAAACCGACAACAATAGGGCTTTAGCCTCTTGTTCCGAAATGCCTCCATCTTGAGCAGACCAGCTCAATTTTTCAGGAACGCGGTTATCATCTAGGGTTACCTTTAAATTGATTTCTGAAGTGTGGAATCCAGACATAGTTATTTTGGAGGTTTATATTCAGACTTCCGAAACAATTCCTCTCCCGAAAGGCGAAATAAATGATTCCAATCGTCTGAATGATGTGAGTTATAGGAACGGACAATTTGCCAGCCAATATAGCGTCCGATTTGTCCGGGTGATTCGCTGTCCAATTCCAGTCGGAACTTACTGAACGGTGCCGGATCCAAAAATCTCAAATCCAGCTGATGATCTGTGCTAAAGAGCAATTCTCGCTCTACAAAATAACGCCAAATCTGATCTTCATTGGTTTGTGCCCATTTCAATTCTGCCTCGGAGTAGCCCAATTTTACGGCATCTGATGCTAATGGTAACAATTGATCTATTACAAATAAAATTTTTCCGTAATACAGCATACGAGACACAAAACTGCGATCTTTGGGCAAGGGAACCTGACGAACAGCAAAGGCCTCTGCTACATCGCGGAGTAAATAGACTGAATCCAACCCTTTGGCCACATATCTACTGAGACCCTGATAAAATTCGTGATTCGCTCCGAGATAATTATCCAAACCAATAAAGAGCAAACTATCTGTAATTAAAACACGATTTTCATAATCCACATCGGTAGTAAGGGTAATGACGTGGGGCAGAGGCGCATTTGGAAAATAATAGGAAACATGCTTAAACAACAATTCCAATTGGGCTTCAAAAGGTGTAAAATCTCGAAAGGCGGCATCTACCTCGGACCGTAACCTGAGTTGTAAAGTATCGCGGTGTTTGGCGATCCAAATACTATCTGGGTATTGCTCAGGAAATAGATAAGGATATTTTTGCTTAAGTCTATTGAGATGCTCCGGAACCCAATCATTGAATTCCCGCTCGAAACGACTTATCTTAAGCGAAACTGGCAGGCCTTGCACCTCCGGGGAAATGGATCTTTTAGGGTCTGTGCAACTGGCAACCACTAAAAACATTGTAATAACCGGCAGAAAAAACAGGAATTGACGCACCGTTTTCTAATTAGACTTTCAGATAGTATTTTTACAGCACAAAGGTAGTGGTTTTCCGCTGGAATGCAGACATTATGAATAAAGAACAGGTTGTAGAGCATATTGTATCATGGCTCAAAAATTACGCTATAAAGGCTGGCGTCAAGGGATTTGTGGTTGGAGTATCCGGGGGCATTGATTCTGCCCTAACTTCTACCTTATGTGCACGAACTGGCTTGGAAGTGCTATGCTTGGAAATGCCAATACACCAGGGCAAATCTCAGGTATCTCGGGCGGCTAATCACATATTTTGGTTAAAACAGCACTATCCAAATGTACGATCGGAGTGGGTAAATATGACTGCTGTATTCGACAGCCTCATACAGGTATTGCCCGACTCTTCGGATAATGAAACACGAATGTTGTCCTTAGCTAATACCCGTGCTAGACTTCGCATGACCTGCTTGTATTATTTCGCCGGAATTCATGGCTTACTCGTTGCCGGCACAGGAAATAAGGTAGAAGATTTTGGGGTAGGATTTTACACCAAATACGGAGACGGAGGAGTAGATTTGAGTCCGATTGCCGATTTACTAAAAACGGAAGTATATGCCTTGGCCGAGTTTTTGGGCATAAACGACGCTATTTTAGAAGCTCCACCTACCGATGGTTTATGGGGCGACAGCAGAACCGATGAAGATCAGATTGGCGCGAGTTATCCGGAACTGGAATGGGCCATGGCCATGACTGAAGCCGGCAAAAAGGCGCAAGACTTTGAGGGCAGACAACGGGAAGTATTTGAAATCTACACCAGACTGCATACCGTTAATCGACATAAAATGATACCCATTCCGGTTTGCAGTATTCCACAATCACTTAAATTAACCACTTAACCTCTTTTCTGTGCAGTAGACCGATTTACGGGTTTCCTTTTTTCTCTAGGCTTAAATTTTTAATCACATTTGCTAAAGTAATTGTTAATTAAAGTTTATTCAAGTGTGTTTTTCGCACTTGTTTAGCCTCTCAAAAATAGGAGATGATAAACGTACTTATTGCAGACAACCACCCGATTGTAAGACTGGGTATAAAAAAAATGTTGGAAGCCATGGACCATATTAAGGTTCTAGGTGCCCTTGGTACTACTACAGAATTGTTTCAATCCTTATCCCGATCCAAGCCAGATATTCTTATTTTGGAGATGGATATCCCTCAAATAAACGGTATTGCTACCCTGCGTAAAATGCGGTTAGAGCATCCGGATGTTAAGGTGTTAATTTACAGCGGCCAATCCGAGGATGTTTATGCACTTAGCACCATACGCGCAGGAGCACACGGTTACCTTTCTAAAAGCTCACATCCGAGCACACTATTGGAAGCTATTGATAAGATACACGATGGGGGGATGTTTATTACAAACGATTTGGCTCAGCGCCTTGCTTTCGATGAGGGAACCCAAAAACCGAGAAGGTTTTTCAGAAAACTATCTACTCGCGAAATTGAAGTCTTAAAAATGCTCACAAGTGGCAAACGAAATAAAGAAGTTGCAGAAGGACTAAACCTAAATGAAAAAACAGTAAGTACCTATAAGGCGCGTCTAATGAAAAAACTTAATGTAGACAATATGGTAGACCTCTTGCAACAAGCCAAAGCACTTGAAATATACTAAACCAAACTATACAATCACCAGTAGCCCGGTACCCTGTACCGGGTTTTTTTTTTAAGAAATTACCCTGTTTAGTTTTTTATTCAACAATTTGTTGAGTTGGAGATAATTCATGATTTCTTCCAGCTCTGCCGTGTGAGAATCTTGCGAATTAGCTTCGGTTGCAGCACGAAGGAGCTCTATTCGTTTCTGAATCAAAAAGCAACGCAAGGTTAAAATGGTTTCACTCACCAATTGGGCCAATCCTTGGCGTTTAAGCCGGGGGAAAATATCCTTTCTTTCCCATTGGTGAAGTACATAGCGCTCTTCTTCCATTAAAATGGAAGTGATTTCTTGCATAATATCTGCATCGAACTCACTTAACAATTCCTGCATACTAAAGACCGTATCGGTATTTAACTTTTGTATGAGATGATAATAAATGGTTCTAAAACGTTCATGACTGAGTTCAATCTCGTCTTCCTGTAAATCCAAAAAGATTTTTTCAAACACCCGAATTTGGACCTGAGCAGGTTCTAATATTAATTCTCCTGACTCATTCTCCTTGAGCAGGAGATCTTCAAACTGCTCAGTTTCATTCCCATAAAGTAATAGCACTTCAATAATCTGACGCTCGAGTTCATACTGAGCATCTACTTCTTCTGATACCGGGTCTTGCCGCAAGACTTCTAAGGGAGGTTTTTCGACTTTTATTCCGGCATCTCGTTCCTGTTTTTTGGCCATTTGTGCCATAGCTGTGAAAAGCGTAGCCTCCGACACAGCCATTTGCACAGCACATTGTTGCAGATAAACTTCTCGTTTGATTCGATCTGGTATCTTAGCAATACTGCCAACAATATCACGAATGGTTTCGGCACGTTTAATAGGATCGTTTGCGGCCTCTGTGGTAAGCAATTCTGTTTTGAATTGAATAAAATCTCGGGTGTGCTCCTTAAAATAGGATAAAATTTCTGCTGTACTGTGATTTCTGGCAAAACTATCCGGGTCTTCGCCTTCGGGAAATGTGCAGATACGTACATTCATCCCCTCTTCCAGAATTAAATCGATTCCTCGAAGCGAGGCCCGTAACCCGGCTGCATCTCCGTCGTAGAGTACTACGACATTTTGGGTTAAACGGCGAATTAAACGAATTTGTTCGGGAGTTAATGCGGTACCGCTGGAAGCTACAACATTTTCAACCCCACTCTGATGCAATTGAATAACATCGGTATAGCCTTCTACCAAATAACAGAGGTCATCCTTTGCAATAGCTTTTTTAGCCTGAAAAATTCCGTAAAGTATTTTACTCTTATGGTAAATTTCGCTTTCCGGAGAGTTCAAATATTTAGCAACTTTCTTATCGGCACTAAGGGTTCTACCGCCAAAGCCCAAAACACGCCCACTAAGCGAATGTATTGGAAACATTACCCGACCCTTAAACCGATCCAGCATACGCAAAGAGCCTCCTGATGCCCCATCTTTTACAAGGGTTAATCCGGTCTTTTCTAAAAATTCAGTTTGATATCCTTCTCTTAGGGCACTTTGGGTAAAAACATCCCATTGATCCGGGTTATAACCCAACTCAAAGTATTGAATGGTTTGATCCAAAAATCCGCGCTCTTTAAAATAACTAAGCCCTATGGCTTTACCGGTTTCAGTATTCCAAAGTGTATCCTTAAAGTAGTCTCTGGCATACTCACTCACCAGCAACATACTCTCTCGTTCACTGGCTTTTTCAAGTTCGGTATCGGATTGCTCCGTTTCTTCTATAGGTATCTGATATTTTTTTGCGAGATACCGGATGGCTTCCGGGTAGGTAAAATGCTCGTGTTCCATTAAAAAAGCCACTGCATTCCCGCCTTTTCCACTGCTAAAATCCTTCCAAATTTGCTTAACTGGCGAAACCATAAAACTCGGGGTGCGTTCATCAGAAAATGGACTTAATCCCTTAAAATTTGACCCGGATTTTTTGAGTTGAACAAAATCACCGATAACCTCCTCTACACGGGCAGCCTCATATACCTGGTCTATGGTTATTCTGGATATCACAAAAATAAAATAGTGGGCTATAAAAATAAGAAAACATTACGGGGCAGCGCCATATCTTCTTCTTCCTTTAAAACTTTTGTATCTGTATGACACTCGATCCAAGTAAGTCCTATTAAAATATCTTTTGCACCCGAACAGGTAAATCTGGCAATAAAGGTTGTCTGGTATTATATTTTTTGCAAAAATTTAAAATCTTAGGGTGTCATGTCCCGTTTGCAATACACTTTTTAGTGATATACTAAAAAGTAACCTTAAGCAACAACCTTACTAAAGATATAAGTACCAAAATAAAATACTTTTGTAGTAGAAAAAAGCACGAACTGCAGGAATTTGAATTCCCTGAACTTAATTCAATAGGTAAGCGTATTGTACCCTAAGGCTTGTAGCTGTAACATACGCACAGAGGCCGTGGGAATTATATTTAAACCTTCAAAAAGCGAATCTTCGGGCACCTCTAAAATTCGCATAGCAACACTACAAACACTCACCTTTACTTTTCCGCGATATTTCTCAAAAAAGCGTTCAAGTTCTGAACCTTTGGTCAGTTGGGTAACTACCTTGCCCTTGACAACAATCTCGTAATCGGTAATTGGAACTCCACTGTTAATTAGTAGATCGTGCATTTCCAGGACCCCCTTAAAATGACGTGCCTCAGTGAGGATAAAACCGTATTTGGTATTGACACTAAGATCACTTACAATTTGGGAATCCAGGGTTTGTTGTCCATTTACTGTATTAAACCCTATTATTAACATAAATACAAATCCAAAGCGACCAGCAAATGATTTCATAATTGTTGTTTGTTTAAATTACTGTTGCCAAAGCCTTTATTGTTTTCGATCCACAACATAATTCACCATCAATTCCAAAGCTTGCCTATAGGGAGAATCCGGATAGGTCTTTAAAAGATCCAAAGCCTCTGCCTTAAATGAGTGCATCTTTTCGAAGGCGTATTCTAATCCTCCCGAAGCCTTCACATGGGCAATGACTTGCTTGACACGCTTACGATCCTTATTGTGGCTCTTCACCGAATTTATTAACCAGTTCCGATCTTGCTTAGTGGCGTGGTTTAAAGTGTAAATGAGAGGCAAAGTCATTTTTTGTTCCCGAATATCGATTCCCGTTGGTTTTCCAATGGCTTCGTCTCCATAATCGAAAAGATCGTCTTTTATTTGAAACGCCATTCCACAAAGCTCACCAAATTTCCTAAATCGTTCTACATGCTCAGTATCCGGACACACGGATGCTGCTCCTAAACTGCAACACGCTGCGATTAAAGTAGCCGTTTTCTGTCGAATAATTTCAAAATAAATATCTTCTGTAATATCTAATCTTCGGGCCTTTTCTATCTGAAGTAATTCACCTTCACTAATCTCACGCATGGCTACGGATATGATACGGAGTAAGTCAAAATCACCGTGGTCTACCGATAAAAGCATGCCACGAGCCAAGAGAAAATCTCCTACCAAAACGGCAATTTTATTTTTCCAAAGCGCATTTATCGAAAAAAAACCCCGTCGCTTAAGGCTGTCGTCTACAACATCATCGTGAACCAAACTTGCAGTATGAATCAATTCAATAACTGATGCCCCTCTGTAAGTGCGTTCGTTTACCTCACCTTGGTTAAGTAACTTGGCTGTAAGTAGCACGAACATAGGCCGCATTTGCTTGCCTTTTCGATTTACGATATAGTAGGTTATTCGATTCAGTAGTGGAACCTTAGACGCCATGGACAGGTGGAACTTTTGTTCAAACTGTTCCATCTCTTGCTCTATTGGTTCCCGAATACGTGCGCTGATTTTCAAAATAGCCGTTCAATTTGCAGGACAATCCCGCACTTGTAAAATTACAGAAATCGAGGGCATTACCGTGGTAAAATGATTTTATTTCCCCTTAAAAAGCTATCAGGCTTGAGGGGAGTTGGACTTATTGGCCAACTGACCGCAGGCAGCATCAATATCTTGTCCTCTTGATTTTCGAATAGTTACTGTAATTCTTGCGTTTTCAAGGGCTTGAACATAACGATTCAAAATCTCGGGAGGGGCTTGCCTAAACTGACTATCTCCTATGGAGTTATACGAAATGAGATTTACTTTACACGGTGCAGTCTTACAAAATTGCACCAATGCCTGAATATCTGTCTCTTTATCGTTTATTCCCTGCCAAACTATGTATTCGTAAGTTACCCGATTTTGGGTTTTCGAATACCAATACTGTATGGCATCTCGCAAATCATTTAACGGAAAATTGGCATTGAAGGGCATGATAGCAGTTCGGGTATCGTCTACCGCAGAATGTAATGAAACGGCCAATTTAAATTTGGGATGTTCGTCTGCCATCTTTCGAATCATTTTTGGTATACCAGAAGTAGACACTGTGATGCGCTTTGGAGAAAGTCCCAACCCGGATTCCGAAGTTATTTTCTCAATAGCCTTCATGACATTCGGGTAATTCATCAAAGGCTCACCCATTCCCATAAACACAATATTACTCAAGGGACGATCGTAATACAATCGGCTCTGCCGATCGATAATCAAAACCTGATCATAAATCTCATCCGGATTGAGATTGCGCATGCGTTTTAGCCGAGCTGTGGCACAAAAACTACAATTTAAACTGCAACCCACCTGACTCGAAACACAAGCCGTGGTGCGTGTTTCGGTAGGTATTAAAACCGACTCTACTAACATGCCATCGTAGAGTCTCACTGCATTTTTAATGGTTCCGTCTTGACTGCGTTGCATGCGATCAACCTGAATATGGTTGATGCTAAATTCGGATTCGAGGTCATTTCGCAATCCTTGAGAAAGATTGGTCATCTCCTCAAAGGTATGAGCGCCTTTTTTCCACAACCATTCAAATACCTGATTTCCACGAAACGCAGGTTCCCCCCGCGCAGTAAAAAAGGCCCTCAACCCATCCTTGGATAGGGCTCGTACATCCTTTTTGGCCTTCGCATTCATGTAACAATCGGATTATGGCAACCTGGGGATTCTTGCTTAGATAATAAGCATGGCATCACCATAAGAATAGAAGCGATATTGCTCTAAAATGGCTTCCTTATAGGCACGTTTCATTAGGTCGTGTCCCATAAATGCCGAAATCATCATTAACAATGTAGACTTTGGCAAGTGAAAGTTGGTAATCATGCAATTCGCGATACTAAAGTCGTATGGCGGAAAAATAAATTTATTTGTCCAACCCTGATAGGTATTCAACATATGCTCGGAAGAAACCGCACTTTCCATACCTCGCATTACCGTTGTTCCTACCGCGCAGATACGTTTTTTATTCCGCTTGGCTGAGTTTACAATCTCTGTAGCGCGTTCGTCAATTATGAGTTCCTCACTGTCCATTTTGTGTTTGGACAAGTCTTCAACCTCAACGGGACTAAATGTTCCAAGTCCGACATGCAAGGTCAACTCTGCAAAATCTAAGCCCTTAATTTCCAGCCTTTTGAGTAGGTGCTTCGAAAAATGTAAGCCAGCGGTTGGGGCTGCCACGGCGCCTTCATGCTTTGCATAAATGGTTTGATAACGATCTTCATCTTCGGGTTCCGGATCCCGACGAATATATTTGGGGAGTGGGGTTTGCCCCAATTCACGAAGCTTTCTGCGAAAATCCCCATAAGAACCGTCGTAAAGGAAACGAAGTGTCCTACCTCTGGACGTAGTATTATCAATAACCTCTGCCACAAGGGTTTCATCGTCACCAAAGTAGAGTTTATTACCAATTCGGATCTTACGGGCAGGATCTACTAGTACATCCCACAAACGTTGTTCCTCGTTCAATTCACGCAACAAAAACACCTCGATACGAGCACCAGTTTTCTCCTTGTTGCCGTACAATCGGGCTGGAAAAACTTTAGTATTGTTGAGCACCATCACATCTCCTTCGTCAAAATAATCAATGAGATCCTTAAAAAGTTTGTGTTCAATTTTTCCAGTTGCGCGGTGAATGACCATCAACTTAGACTCATCCCGGTTTTCTGCCGGATATTCTGCTAATAGATCTTTGGGTAATTCAAAGTTAAAATGTGAAAGTTTCATGAAAATATTTGCGTTCTTATTTTGAAGTTGCAAATATACGACCCTGCGCAGGGGGATGTCAAGTAAACTGCAGATTAAGTTCAGTAAACAATACTATAATGGGCTACAATAGGCCACAACTTGGGATAGAACTCCTGAATTATTTTTTTCAATTTGGAATCCTTTACCTTTATATTAGTTAATTCTCCGGGCCTTAAATGGAAAATTACAACACCTAGCTTATGAACACACTAAAGCAAAAAAAAGGATTTGATGTTCGAGAATATCGCTTTACGGATACCAAACTATATTACAAACAAGGCCGAATAGGATCATATAATGAGATTGACATTCCCTTCGAAAATATAGATGGCGAAAAAGTTTCTTATTTCACCTCCAGGCTTTGGCTGCTAATGACTTCAGGATTATTGCTTCTATTTGGGATTTCCACAATGATACTTCCTTGGGCTCATGCAGGTTGGATTCCGTTACTTCCGATTTTGACCTCGATGATTTTTCTGGTGTTTTATTTATTTTCCAGACGTCATTTTTGGAAAATCAAGATGAAATCAGAAGAATTTATTTATTTCTTTAAAAATAGACCTAGCCCTGCACAAACCAATATCTTTATTGAAAAAATGCTAGAGGCTCGTAACCAGTATCTTAGGGAAAACTATCTGAGTATCGACGAAAATCTAGATTACGAACAGCAATATTACAATTTGCGTTGGCTGCGGTCTATTGAAGCCATTTCAAAACCTGAATTCGAGGCCAAATATTTAGAACTCAAACAAACGGTTTCACCCGAGAAAAAAATTATTGGATTTACCAGATAAATCTTTAAAACTAATTACCCCCGACCCCTTTAAATAGTTTCGGATGCGTGAAATCCAAGTTTTGCCAAATCTTTCCAAAAATCGGGATAAGATTTAGACACCACAGCGGCATCTTGAATAATTATGCGGGTTTTACAAGCCAAAGGAGCAAAAGCCATAGCCATGCGGTGATCGTTATATGTTCGAATTGATTGCATGGGAACAATTCGGCGACTTTCCTTTAAATGCAAAGATCGGTCTGTAACCGAAACCTCTGCACCCAATTTAGAAAGCTCGTTTTCCAAAGCCACCAAACGATCGGTTTCTTTGATTTTAAGGGTGTGTAACCCAGTTAGATTGCACCCCAATCCAAGACCAAAGCAACAAACAGCAAGGGTTTGCGCAAGATCGGGTGCTTCAATCAAATCCCAATTCAATTCTCTGATATCTGGATCCCCGGACCGGGTAAGAATAATTTTATCCTGGTCAAATTCCGTAATTACGCCAAGATGTTCAAATATTTTTGGAAGTATACTATCTCCCTGAAGAGAATCGGAACGAAAAGATCGAAGGGTTATTTGAGTACCCGATCCTGCCAGTGCAACAATACTGTAAAAATACGAGGCAGAACTCCAATCGGATTCTACTGTAACAGTCTGTGCCGGTAAGGTGGTAGCCGGCCCAATCTTAATTTGCTGTCCTTCAAAAGTACCCGAAACCCCAATGCGCTTTAGCAGCCCCAAGGTCATACGTATGTATGGAGCAGATGTAATGGTTCCTATGAGGTTGATTTCTAGCCCTTCCGGTAAAGCAGGAGCAATGAGCATAAGGGCCGAAATATACTGGCTGCTAACATTTGCAGGCAAACTCACGGATTTCCCAGTTAAAGCCTTTCCTTGTATTCGAATGGGAGGACAACCGTCGTTTTCGAGGTAGGATATATCTGCGCCCAATTGCTCAAGAGCTTCTACAAGCAATTGCACCGGACGTTCCTTCATACGTCCCGAACCCGTTAGCACCGTTTCCTTTCCAGGTTTACCTGCAAAATAGGCCGTTAAAAAACGCATAGCTGTTCCGGCATGATGAATGTCTACCAGGTTCTCACAAGTCTTTAAGCCGGCCTGCATTAACCTCGAATCATCGGAGTTAGATAAATTTTCAATTTTAATCTCGGGGTATAAAGCCTGAAGGAGCAACAACCGGTTAGATTCACTTTTGGAACCCGAAATTAGGATTTCCTGAACTAATTTGGAATCTTTTGGCCCGGTTAACAAGGTATTCAACATCTGGAAACTAATAAGTTTGGTGGGTTCCAAAGATAGGTTATTTAAGCTTTAGGTTCTCGTGATGCCGATTGTGATCTCGTTGTGTTTTTACGCCCAACTTTCGATTAAAGGCTGCCTCTAAATCTATACCGGTTTGATTTGCGAGGCATAGTACTACAAATACCACATCTGCAAGTTCTTCGCCCAAATCCTTTCCTTTGTCGGATTCCTTTTCGCTTTGTTCACCATAACGCCTTGCAATAATCCGGGCAACCTCACCTACCTCTTCAGTAAGCTGTGCCATATTGGTCAATTCGTTAAAGTAGCGTACTCCGTGATGTTTAATCCAATGATCTACAGCTAATTGTGCGTTTTTAAGGTCCATAAAGCAAATTTAATACGAATGCGTGAATACTTTAATTTTATTACTCCTTATTGCGCGTATCCATAACCAAGGTTACAGGACCATCGTTTATAAGCCGTACTTGCATATCGGCCCCAAACACCCCTCTTCCCACCGGTTTACCAATTAGCTCGCCAAGCACTTCCACAAAGGTTTCATATGCCGGATTTGCTTCTTCCGGGCGCGCTGCTCGAATATAGGAAGGACGATTTCCTTTCTTTGTTTGTGCCAACAAGGTGAATTGACTTACCACAATAATATCAGCACCGGTTTCACGGAGTGATAAATTCATAATCCCGGATGCATCATCAAAAATTCTGAGGTTAGCAATTTTTTGAGCCAACCAATGCAACTCCTCGAGCGTATCGCCTTCGGCTACACCGAGCAAAACCAAAAGACCGGCACCTATTTTAGAAACCGTATGGTCTTGGACCGTTACCGATGCTTCTCGAACACGTTGAATTACTGCCTTCATTCTCTGCCTAGTTAGCGATATACTTCATCTGTACCAGAAACCATTTGCAAATACGAATGGTATCGGCTTTCTGCAATTACACCTGCCTCAAGCGCCTCCTTTACTGCGCATTGGGGCTCATCTACATGAAGGCAATTGTTGAACTTACATTGTGATTTGAGCGCAAACATTTCAGGAAAATAATCCCCGATTTCTTCCGATTCCATATCAACTAGCCCAAAACCTCGAATGCCAGGGGTATCAATTATTCGACCACCAAAAGGCAAATCGAACATTTCTGCAAAGGTTGTAGTGTGCTGTCCCTGCCGGTGCATTTCGGAAATCTCGTTGGTTCTAAGTTCCAAATCAGGGGCAATACGGTTAATTAAGGTAGATTTACCTACCCCAGAGTGTCCGGCAAAAATAGAGGTCTTGTCTTGCATTAAATTCAAAACGGCTGCAACACCCATTCCGGATTTAGCAGATATTGGATAACAAGCATACCCAATATCGCTGTAAACCTCCAGCATTTCATCCATTTCGGACAAGGCCTGTGCTCCGTAAATATCTACCTTATTAAATAACAGCACGCATGGAATGTCATAGGCCTCTGCAGTTGCCAGAAAACGATCGATAAAAACCGTTAAGGTTTTAGGTTCCTCTAAAGTAATGAGTAAGAAAATCTGATCTATGTTGGCCGCGATAATATGGGTTTGCTTGGAAAGCTTGACAGCCTTGCGCACCAAATAATTACGCCGCGGCAGAATTTCCTCAATTAGCGTAACGGTTTCTGCACCTGCCAACTCCTGTACCAACACTACCCGATCACCAACTGCGATTGGATTTGTACTTTTAATACCCTGTATACGGAATTTACCTTTTATACGACATTCAACAAATGCCCCCGTATCTGATTTTACAGTATACCAACTCCCTGTAGATTTGTAAACAGTTCCTGTCATAGTTTTTGCTGTTACAAATTTAAAATATTCCACAATCCGAATGCAGGGATTAAATCCCTATCTTTATAAGGAATCCACAAATACATCAGAATGAAAAACTTAATCGTCTTGGCATGCCTGCTTTTAGCAGGCCAGACATCACTTCAGGCTCAAACCTACAAGGTAATAACCAGTGTAGAATCTATTGTGCCTAATGGACTTGGAAGATCAAGAATTGTAAACGGTCAGGAAGACAAAGATTATAGGGAGTACACCAGTGTTCAGACCGATGAAGATAATGGAAGAAATAAAGCAGACCGATCAGATATCCGAGTCAAAAATTTTGAAGAAACCAAGTTGCTCAATTTTTACAATTTGGGCGGAATTCGGTTTCAGAATATCGCAGCCAACGACGCACTGCTCTCTTCAATGATTAACGATATGGTAGCCAATGGTTGGGAATTGGCATTTGTCACCAGCGCAGTTGAAAGCGATGCCGGAGACAAAGATGGGCAGGGCATTTTTATTACCCGTTACATATTTAAAAAACAATAACCTAACAAAAAAAGCCGCAGCT
>JBJOHX010000074.1:0-103788 GCA_046047415.1 Bacteroidota bacterium | reverse complement strand
AGTAGCATGACCCCTACAATTGTAGAACGAGACAATAAGTTGTGGATGGTAGTAGGAACCCCTGGCGGATCAACCATTATCACTGCGGTTGCCCAAACGATTCTAAACGCATATGAATTTGAGATGAGTATGCAGGAGGCGGTTAATGCCCCTAGATTTCATCACCAATGGCTTCCGGACATGTTGGTTTTTGAACCAGAAGGATTTCAATCCAATCTAAAAGATAGTTTGAGATTTAAAGGATATCCAATCAATGAGGGGTTAAATCCAATTATAGGGAAGGTAGATGCAATTCGGATTCTTTCAAATGGCAAAATGGAGGCCGGAGCAGATAAAAGAGGTGACGATGCAGGTGTAGGCTTTTAGATTTTAGGCCTTGGAGAGACGCATTTTTAATTCATCCATGGATTCCTGAAGCTGTTTTAGCAAATTGCTGTCGCTATTTGTTTCAATACCAAAGGTGAGTTTACTGCTTACCTCCCAAACTTCTTGTAGTTGTTGTTCCGAAACTTCATATGGCTGATAAGAATCATTCAAAGAAATTAATCTAAATAATCCGGTTCCAGGAAGTTTCTCAATTTTTTTAACCATTACGGCATCTTGCAATACCACAACATAGATTCTATTTGGACTTACTTCTTGCCAAGAATCAACGGCCTTGCCTAAAACCCAATCACCTGACCTTAAACTGGGAAGCATACTCTCCCCTTCAACTTGAAACCCCCTGTAAGTAGCGTTCCTAAATTGCGGAATTGGCAAATCAAAAGCAGGAAGCTGACGGTACCAACTTGTATCCTGAATATTTTGTGGATATCCGGCTGCAGCCTTTGCATTTACCAAAACAATATTTTCCTTGTCTGCATTATCAACAGTAATAACTTTTGGTAATACCGGAACATTCGAGGTTTCCAAATATTTATGATTACTATCCCCAAAAAGCCATAGTGGATTAATTCTAAATTGTTTCAATAACTCCACCACTACTTTTCCAGACAATTTGGTGCGGCCTCTCTCAATATCTGCGGTTGTCTGAGGAATGCCCAACTTTTCAGCAAATTCGGCTTGAGTGAATCCCAAATCCCGGCGGATATCTGTGAATTTTTTTATACTGATATCTAAGTCCATACTACCAAAGTATTTATCAAAAATCTTTTAGCTTGATTTCAAATTTATTAAAATTTGGAATAAATCCAATAAAAAGGATTTTATCCTATTTAATTTTTTTATACATTTGGAATAATTCCAATTATTAGGAATTATTCCATTTTTAATTCTATTGCTATGGATACACTCATTTATGATGGAACATTTGAAGGCTTTTTAACGGCTTATAGCTATAATTCGCTAAACACCGTGCAACAATTTTATCTTAAATCGTCTACCGAACAAATTAATCTCTTTGTAACATCAAATAGAATTGTTACCAAGAGAAGTATCGCTTATAACATTTGGCAAAAAATAGAGCAACGAAGCAGCAGTATGGCAAAGCTGATATACTTTGCTTTTATGTCCGAGGAAAATGAAATTGAACAAAAATTAGAACAAGTAATTACTTCTTTATTGGGAGATTCGGTCAACTGGGCTTCGGACCAAGTTGCAAACAAAAGACTTTTGGAGATATTATACCTCAAAGTGAATGCGGAAAAAAACAGATTGCAGCGATTTACAAAATTTCAACCCTTGACCAATGGAAAATTATACGCCGAGTTTCACCCTACCTATAATACGTTGCCCTTAATAACGCGTAACTTAAAATCCGAAATGCCTGGTGCCAATTGGATTATTTGGGATACCAAAAGAAACTATGGCATTCAATGCCACAATCAAACCTTAACGTATATCGGGGCAAATAATCAAATAATCTCTAATTGTAAGCCCAACAAAATACCCAATTCCAATCCAATTATTACGCCTTCAAATAAAAGGAAAGAATACCCAAAGCGAAACGTAAATTCTAGGGGAGCATTACATGGGCGTACAATAACCTCCGCGAAAAAAGAAAATCGAGGATATTCAGTTGTTGCTTAAGATTTTTCCCCAACGAATTGATCGCTTTTATTTTTGAATAAAATATTAAAGGTCGTTAAGCTGCCATAAATTCTGGTGATATATTGTTGTAGTTCAATTTTATCTTGGTCTGAAAGCAGCGTATGGGAATTAATTTTTTGTTCCATGACCCTGAGGCGGTCCCGCACCATCACAATTTTATGAAAAAATGTAGCTATCGGAATTTCTTTCGGTGCAAGATTGACATCTTCGGGCTGTAAAACTAATTGTCCACCCTTCCATTTGTCGGCAATGGGCACAAGTGGGCTAATATCGCTCCAACGTCTTAAAATGCCAACTAACATACTTTCCACTTCAGAAAAGCTCACTGTATCTACATCATCGTACAAGGCTTCAATGATTTCAAATTCCGAATCCACTGCAATCGTTTCGAGTCCGGCTTCAATAAATGAAACCCAATAAAATTTTGAGCTAACATTTACAACAACTCCCTTTCCAAATTCAAAATGATTTATTCTTGAACCTATTCCTAAAATTTGCATAATTACTTTTTAAAGCGAAGGTAATGCGCTACGAATTAATAAAAAATCCCCATTCTAAATCCTACCTTTCTTATTACTTGGTAAATCTGTAATTTTGAGATTTTTCGAACCAAAACATGAGCGAGATTGAAGAGCGAATTCACGTAAAAGGCGCACGAGTTCATAATTTAAAAAATGTTGATGTAGCCATTCCTAGGGAGCAGCTCGTAGTTATAACAGGACTTTCTGGAAGTGGAAAATCTTCCCTTGCTTTTGACACCATTTACGCCGAAGGTCAACGGCGGTACATAGAGACTTTCTCTGCCTATGCACGCCAATTTTTGGGTGGCCTGGAAAGGCCTGATGTAGATAAAATTGATGGTTTATCTCCTGTAATTGCAATTGAACAGAAAACAACCTCTAGATCGCCACGTTCTACGGTTGGTACGATTACAGAAGTTTACGATTTCTTGCGATTGCTCTATGCACGAGCATCCGATGCGTATAGTCAACAGACTGGAAAAAAAATGGTGAGCTATACTCCCATTCAAATCAGAGACCTTATTCTCGATGAATTTAATCAGGACCGGATAACGATACTTTCACCTATTATTCGTTCACGTAAAGGGCATTACCGGGAATTATTTGAGCAAATTGCTAAACAAGGTTTTGTAAAAGTAAGAGTAGACGGAAGTATTCTGGAACTGGAAAGGGGCATGAAGCTGGACCGTTATAAAAACCACGATATTGAAATCGTTATTGATCGACTCGCTGTGAGTAATGGACCAGATGCTATTGCCCGTTTGGACGAGAGCATCGCTACAGCATTATATCATGGAGAGCATACCCTTTTGGTGCTGAAAGAAGGGCAGGATACTCCCAGGTATTTCAGTCAGAATTTAATGTGTCCTGAATCGGGGATTTCTTATGCGGTCCCGGAACCCAATACCTTTTCCTTTAATTCTCCCAAGGGTATGTGTCCGGAATGTAAAGGTATTGGACATGTTTATGAGGTGAATCCGTCAAAAATCATTCCCGATCCCAAATTATCTATAAAAGAAGGGGGAATTGCGCCCTTAGGCACCTATAAAAAATCTTGGGCGTTTCGACAATTGGAAACCGTAGGGCTGCGCTATGGCTTTGATTTGGACACTCCAATCAAAGCTATTTCCGAAGCCGGGATGCAAGTAATTTTGCAAGGTACAGTCGAGCATTTTGAGATTGATTCCTCCAATTTGGGGGTAAAACGAGAATATAAAATTGAGTACGAGGGTATCTCCAATTTTATAAAACAACAATATCAAGAGAGTGAATCTGCAAACATTCAGCGCTGGGCCAAAGACTACATGGATAAAGTATGTTGTCCTTCCTGTAATGGGTTTCGATTAAAGTCGGAATCTCTTTTCTTTAAAATTTCCGATAAGAATATTGCCGAACTAGCAAATATGGATATCGGACAGTTGTTTGCGTTTTTTCAAGCGCTCATCCCGAAACTTACCGGCGATCAAAAATTGATTGCAAGCGAAATCATAAAGGAAATCCAAACGCGCCTTCAGTTTTTACTCAATGTGGGTCTAGAGTATTTATCCTTAAATAGAGGTTCAAAAACTTTATCTGGCGGTGAGGCACAACGCATTCGTCTGGCTACCCAAATTGGGACGCAGTTAGTTGGTGTATTGTACATTTTGGATGAACCTAGTATTGGATTGCATCAGCGAGATAATGAACGATTGATCCAATCTTTAAAGGCCTTGCGGGATTTAGGCAACTCCGTGATTGTTGTAGAGCACGATAAGGATATGATAGAACAGGCCGATTGGGTTTTAGATCTAGGACCAAGAGCCGGCAAACATGGAGGCGAAATTATTTCCCAAGGCACTCCTAAGGACCTACTTCATCACAATACACTTACGGCATCTTACCTTAATGGGAAACTGGCCATGAAAATTCCTGATAAACGACGTGTCGGGAACGGACATCAGATTGTATTAAAAGGTTGTACCGGTCATAATCTTAAGGGAATCACAGCAACCTTTCCATTGGGAACAATGATTGGTATTACTGGTGTTTCGGGTAGTGGTAAATCAACTCTTATCAATGAAACCCTCTACCCTATTATGAATGCCCATTACTTCAACGGGGTTAAAAAACCAATGCCCTATGAGTCTATTACCGGATTGGAGCATATAGACAAAGTAATCGACATTAACCAAGCTCCGATTGGCCGCACGCCAAGGTCCAACCCAGCAACCTATACCGGTGTTTTTAGTGAAATTCGGGATTTATTTGCAAAAAACCCGGAGGCTGCCATACGAGGTTATAAACCAGGAAGATTTAGCTTTAACGTTGCAGGGGGTCGCTGCGAAACGTGTCAGGGTGGCGGACTTCGCGTAATAGAAATGAATTTTCTCCCAGATGTATACGTACACTGCGAAACCTGTCAAGGAAAACGGTTCAACCGGGAAACACTCGAAATTAGATACAAGGGGAAATCCATATCAGATGTTTTGGAAATGACCATTGATGAAGCCGTAGATTTTTTTGAACACATTCCTAAGATTTATCGTAAAGTCAAAACCATACAAGACGTAGGACTTGGTTATATTTCATTGGGGCAGCAATCTACAACCTTGTCCGGGGGCGAGGCGCAGCGAATAAAACTTGCAAGTGAATTGTCTAAACGAGATACCGGAAATACTTTTTATATATTGGATGAACCCACAACAGGATTGCATTTCGAAGACATAAGGGTTTTAATGGAAGTATTGGAAAAACTTACCGACAAAGGAAATACTGTATTGATTATTGAGCACAATTTGGATGTGATCAAAATGGTTGATTATATCATTGACATTGGATACGAGGGTGGACAGGGAGGAGGCGAAATCGTAGCAGTAGGTAGTCCGGAAGAATTTTGTTTAAATCCCAAAAGTCATACCGCTCGCTATTTAAAAAATGAACTTGTGCAGCAATAATTTTAGGTCAGAAAATTAAATGCACAAAAAATGAAATAATTACGTTATTGGATATATGACAGATAAACGCTATCCAAAAGGTTGGAACGAAATTAAAGCAAACGATTCTTGGGCCATTTTCAAAATAATGGGGGAATTCGTAAATGGTTTTGAAAAAATGAGTCAAATTGGCCCCTGTGTAAGTGTATTTGGGTCGGCCAGAACTGCGGAGGGTTCAAAGTATTATGAACTTACCGTTGAAATTTGCAAATATTTAGCCGAATCGGGCTATGGTGTGATAACCGGCGGCGGACCTGGTATTATGGAGGCAGGTAATAAGGGTGCGGCTTTGGTGGGTGGTACTTCTGTAGGTTTAAATATTGAACTTCCGTTTGAACAACATCTTAATCCGTATATCGAAAAAGATAAAAGTCTAGATTTCGATTACTTTTTTGTACGCAAGGTTATGTTTGTAAAATACGCCCAAGGTTTTGTTGTAATGCCGGGTGGTTTTGGGACTTTAGATGAACTTTTTGAGGCAATCACCTTAATTCAGACAAAAAAAATAGCTTTATTTCCAATAATTCTCGTAGGATCTGAATATTGGAATGGTCTTTTTGACTGGATTAAAAGCACCATGTTGGCTTCGGGAAATATAAGTGAGCGAGATTTAGATCTTGTTAATCTTGTAGACACGCCGGAAGAGGTCGTAGCAATTATTGACGCATTTTATAAAGCACATACTCTTAGCCCAAATTTTTAAATATGACTCGCATAACATCTACATTAAGGTTTTTTGTCCTTTTGGGATGTGGGTCATTTTTTATAGAGGGCTATGCACAGCACAACAACCTGATAAAGGCCAATTTAATTGCTGAAACCCATAGTCTGGAAATCCAGCAAGAATTCGTTTATCAAAACAGCACCAAGGATACGTTAAAGACGCTCTATTTTAACGATTGGGCCAATGCGTACTCCGATAAAAATACGGCTCTAGCTAAACGCTTTGCCGAAGAGTTTAGAAAATCACTTCATCTTGCATCACCTCAAGATCGGGGTTATACCCAAATTCATACGGTAGTCGATGGGGAATTTAGAAATTTATCTTGGAGCAGGACCCGGGGTAAAGATCTCATTAAAATCGAGCTCTCAAACCCTATTGCGCCCGGAGCTGCCGTAAAACTTTACCTGACCTACACCGTACAGCTTCCGCCAAATCGATATACGCCTTTTGGATATGGTTCAGACGGGAGTTACTATTTGAAAGATTGGTATTTAACACCTTCGGTTTACGACTCCTCGTGGAAGTTGTATGCAAATAAAAATCTGGAAGATTTATATACCGATATTAGCGATACGCGAATTGAATTTTCCTTTCCAAAGGATTTATTTCTAGGCACCAACTACGTGGATTTTAATCTCGTACAAAAGGCAGATAAACAACAAGCAACCTTAAGAGGAATCAATCGCAAAAGTTGCGACCTGATATTGAATCGCGATCGTCCATTTAAAAAACATCTGACTGAATCCCTTTTTGTAATAACGGATATTCGGCAACGGCGCTTCAACGACATTCAACAAGGTATTTCTATCAATAGAATTTCAAATTTTGTAGTCTCTCATTTAGGCCCTTTTCCATTCGATCACCTTTTGGTTAGTGAAGTTGATTTTAACAAGAATCCGCTTTATGGATTGAATCAGCTTCCGTCCTTTATAAGACCGTACGATGAACAATTTCAGTTTGAGATGAAGTTTCTTAAAACGGCGCTGATTAGCTATATAAAGGAGACCTTGTTTATGGATCCCAGAGCAGATAAATGGGTATCCGATGCTATCATTAATTATTTAATGATTCGCTACGTAGCTACCTATTATCCGGATCAAAAATTATTTGGAAATCTAGCTTCCAGATGGCCAATTCGAACAACCACCCTAGGAAAAATGGATTTTGTAGAACAGTATCCATTCCTTTTTATGTGGTCTGCGCGCCAAAACTTTGATCAGGCACTTACAACGCCAAATGATTCCCTTATAAAATTCAATCAGAAGATAGGGAATACTTACAAAGCCGGATTGGGTTTGGTTTACCTTTCGGACTATTTGGAGGGCGCTCAAATTGACAACGGGATTAAGGAATTTTACACCCAATATGCCAATAAAAAAGCGACGCCTAAGGATTTTCAAAATACCATTGAAAAGTTTTCGGATAAACCTATAGATTGGTTTTTTGACACATATGTTGCTACCGATAAACGTATCGATTTTACCATAACCTCGGTAAATAAAAGTAGTGATTCCTTAGCCGTCTCAATTAAGAATAAAACAGGAGTAAATGTCCCCATTTCACTCTTTGGATTGGCCTCGGATACAGTAGTGTCTAAATATTGGCTAACGGACATTTCAGGTAGTCGGGCCTTTAAGATTCCAAATCTTGGCGAAGACCGACTGGTATTAAATTACGGTAAGACAATACCCGAATTCAATCAACGCGATAATTGGAAATCCTTAGGTGGATTTTTTTCGAGTAATAAAAAGTTGAAACTGCAATTTTTTAAAGATGCAGAAGATCCGTATTACAATCAGGTATTTTATATGCCCGTGGCCAATTATAACCTATACGACGGAATTAGCCCCGGGATTCGATTTACAAACAAAACCTTTTTACAGCGGCCTTTTATTTTTGATATTTCGCCTACCTATGCCCTAAATGAAAATGATTTTGTGGGCTATGGAAGATTTACCTATCAAAAGTATCACAACAAGAGCGGTCTTTATATGTCTCGTTACAGTATTGGAGGTTCCACCAGTCATTTTCAAACCAAATCCAGATATTCGACCCTTACGCCTTCTATTGTCTTGGCCTGGAGGCCTGCAGACTTAATTTCCAATATTCGATCCTCGTTATTGTTGCGCTATGTTAATGTTTTTCGCGATATAGATCCGGCATTAGGCAACTTAGAAACCTCGCCGGATTATCGCATTTTAAATCTCCGGTACAATTACCGGAATAACGGTATAATTAACTATTTCTCTTGGTTTGCAGACGGGCAACACGCTCAAAATTTTAGCAAAGTCTCCATAAATATGGAATACCGCCAACTTTTTGAAAGTAATAGACAAGTTAATCTCCGGCTTTTCGGAGGTTATTTTATGAGAAATAACACCGCTTCCAATTTCTACAGCTTTGCTTTAGATCGCCCTACGGATTATTTATTTGACTACGATTATTTAGGCCGGTCCGAAGAAAAAGGCCTTTATAGCCAACAAATCATAATTGCAGAAGGAGGGTTTAAATCCAAGTTGGAAAATCCCTATTCCAACCATTGGATGATTACCGCCAATGGTAGTTTTAATCTTTGGCGCTGGATAGAGGTCTTTGCAGATGCTGGGTTTATGAATAATAAAAATTTACCTACGCGATTCGTTTACGATGCTGGCTTAAGACTGAATTTAGTAACCGATTATTTTGAGCTCTATTTACCTTTTTATTCCAATAATGGCTGGGAAATTTCGTCACCAAACTATTCTGAACGAATACGTTTTATTATTACGTTAAGTCCTAAAACACTTACCGGATTATTTACAAGAAAATGGTTTTAATGATAAAAATTTATCATTTTTATCTTGAAATGTTTAAATTTTATTCAATACATCACCTTTAATGCCAATTTTCATTGATTTTTTTTCAGCTAGAATTTATTCTATTAATTGCATAAATGCTGCAACTTTGGTAATTTCGCGCTGAACCACTTTCCACATGAAGGTACACTTAGATCCAGAAAAAGATATCTCTTTCCGTGACTTTAAAAATCAAATTTTGCAAGATTACCGCATTGCCGTGCTTAGCCGTGAATGCAGTTTGCTAGGAAGACGAGAAGTTTTAACCGGAAAAGCTAAATTCGGAATTTTTGGAGACGGAAAGGAACTGCCACAACTGGCAATGGCCCGTGCCTTTCGAAACGGAGATTTTAGGAGTGGATATTATCGGGATCAGACTTTTATGATGGCCTTAGGCCTTATGAGTCCTAAAGATTTTTTTCACGGACTTTACGCAACCACCGATATTAAATTAGAGCCCATGAGTGCCGGTCGGCAAATGGGAGGTCACTTTGGCACCTATTCTTTAAATGAAGACGGAAGCTGGAAAGATTTAACCTCGCAACCCAATAGCAGCCCAGATATTTCTACCACAGCAGGCCAAATGCCCAGATTACTCGGATTGGCTCAGGCGTCAAAAATTTACAGAAATATACCGAATATACCACAATCAGGGTTCTCGGAAAATGGCAATGAAGTAGCGTGGGGTACCATAGGGAATGCCTCCACGAGTGAAGGGCATTTTTTTGAAACTTTTAACGCAGCTGGGGTACTTCAGGTTCCTATGGTAATAAGTGTTTGGGACGATGCCTACGGGATTTCTGTTCCTGCAAAACACCAAACCACTAAAGAGGATATTTCGGAAATTCTGAAAGGTTTTCAACGGACCGAAAATGAAGATGGATTTGAAATTTTAAATGTAAATGGCTGGGATTACACGGCCTTAATTCACACTTACGAGAATGCAGGAGACATAGCCCGTGAATTTCATGTTCCTGTACTGATACACGTAAGAGAACTGACCCAACCGCAAGGTCATTCAAGTTCGGGTTCTCACGAAAGATACAAGTCGCCTGAGCGACTGCAATGGGAAAAAGAATTTGATTGCAATATAAAATTCAGAGCCTGGATAATCGAAAACAAAATTGTTAAAGAATCGGAGCTCGAAATCGTAGATAAGGAGGTTAGAAAAGAAGTTCGGATAGCCAAAAAGAAAGCTTGGCAGGAATTTGTTGAAACACATCGGCACTACAGTAAAGAATTGCAAGTATTATTGGATGCTGCATCTAAATCCAGTCCAAACCGAAGCAAAATCAGTAAGCTTAAAAATGATTTAATCTCAATTGACGAACCGCTTAAACGCGATATGCTATCTCGCGCCAGAAAAGCCCTGCGGTTTCTCATTGGTGAGGAATCGCCTCAGCAGCATGCCTTACAGGAATGGGTAAGACAATTTACTGCCGAAATGGAACCCCATTATAGCTCACATTTGTATTCTGAGCTTCCAAATAAGGCTACCAACATTTCCGAGGTAAAGCCAATTTACGGAAAGCATCCGGAGATGACAGACGGTCGTATTATACTTCGAGATAATTTCGAACTTATTTTTGACAGACACCCCCAAGCACTTATTTTTGGTGAAGATTGCGGTACCATCGGGGATGTAAATCAGGGGCTGGAAGGTCTTCAAAGTAAATTTGGTCCATTGCGAATAGCGGATACCGGGATTCGAGAAACCACAATTATTGGGCAAGGCATTGGGCTGGCCCTTCGAGGCCTAAGACCCATTGCCGAAATTCAATATCTGGATTATGTACTGTATGGTCTTCAGACGTTGAGTGACGACCTCGCCACGCTATTATACCGAACTATTGGTAAGCAGAAAGCCCCTTTAATCGTTCGCACTAGAGGTCATAGACTGGAGGGTATATGGCATTCCGGATCGCCAATGGCCGGTTTAATTAGTTTACTCCGTGGAATGTATATATTGGTTCCCCGAGATATGACGCGGGCCGCGGGATTCTATAATACCCTTTTAAAAAGTGATGAACCTGCCTTGGTTATTGAATGTTTAAACGGATATCGAATTAAAGAACCCGTTCCTCTTAATCTAGCCGAAATTTGCACGCCAATAGGACGTGTAGAGGTACTAAAACAAGGCAGTGATATTACCGTTGTTTCTTATGGTTCTACTTTGCGAATTGTAATGAAGGCTGTTGAAGAATTGGCAGAAGTAGGTATTTCGGTTGAGGTTATAGATGCGCAATCCTTGCTGCCTTTTGATTTAGACCATCAGGTGGTTGAAAGTCTTAAAAAAACAAATCGTTTACTCGTGGTAGACGAAGATGTTCCTGGAGGCTGTTCCGCCTATTTAATGCAGCAAATATTGGAAACTCAAGGAGGCTATAATTATTTGGATTCACCACCTGTAACGCTATCTGCAAAAGCGCATAGACCCGCCTATTCCAGTGATGGAGATTATTTTTCCAAGCCCAATACTGAAGATGTTTTTGAGGCGGTTTATGCCGTTATGCACGATGTGGCACCCGATGAATTTCCAAAACTACTTTAACAAAGCTGATTTTTTAATTAAAGAGAGGGCATCTATCTTTATCTTTCTCCCAATTTTTTCTAGCAAAAAGGAATAATAATTAAGTTTGGTGAACATCAAGACTTAATTCATGATAGATCGCTTAACGGATTTAATTTTTGAAAATTACGGTTGGATCCCCACTTCTATAGAGCAACTACAAGGCTATGAAGACCGAACCTATTTGGTGGTAAAAGGTGTTGCCCCGTTTATTTTAAAAGTTCACCTCAATACAGGCGAAATTACCCGTAAAATTGAACAGGAATCCGACCTCATGAGGCATTTTGCTTCCCTTGAGAGGTATAATTTTCCACAACCGGTTTTGACCCTAAATCAAGCGCTTTATGTTCTGGACTCCAACTATATTATTAGAATTCTCAACTTTCTGGAAGGCTCGTTTCTAGGTGATTTAGAACCACAGCAGTGGCCGGAAAAACAATTGGGACGAATGTTCGGTGAAATTACTGCGCATGCGCAGTCCTTTGCTAGTCTTGCACAAGGGCTTAAGCCATCTGCCTGGGATTTACAGCATCTATTAATACACAAACCGGTGGCCCTTTCTTCTGATTTATTACCCTCTAAATTAGCATCACAAATTCTCTACTTTATTCAGCAATTTGAATTGGTAGTACAACCACATGCCTATACCCTTCGCAAATCTTTTATACATAACGATGGTAATGAATGGAACATCGTATTGCAAAACCAAGAAGTTACCGGTTTAATTGACTTTGGTGATTCATGTTATTCCTGGACGGTTAACGAGCTTGCCGTAGGTATGACTTACGTTTTAATGCAACGACAAAGTCCTTTGGAGGCGGCAACACAAATGCTTATTGCCTTTCATGAAGTTTTTCCACTTGAGCCCTTAGAAATTGACCTGCTTTATTATTTAATTGCAGGCCGATTGTGCATAAGCCTCTGTAATTCGGCCAAGGCTATCCGGGAAACACCCGATTCAGAATACATAGGAATAAGCTCAAAACCCGCTGCTAACCTTTTGGAGCTTTGGTTACAAATAAATCCTATTCACGCTTCAAATACCTTTCGAACCGCGCTGGGGTTTAACCCCTCCTCACAAGATGAGAATATTGGCTTGCCCAAAATGCGCACACGGTTTTTCAGTGCTGCTTTAAGCCTGAGTTATAATCGTCCCATCACCATGGAAAAAGCGGCATTTCAATATATGTATGGAGCCGATGGTTCTACTTATTTGGATGCGTACAATAACATAATGCTGGTTGGGCATTCTCATCCTTATCTTGGAATGCAAGGTGCCCGGGCTATGAATACCTTAAATACAAACACACGTTACCACTATCGTGCATTATACAGCTATACCGAAAAACTTTTGGCACATTTTCCTAAAAAACTTTCGAAAGTCTTTTTTGTGAATTCGGGTAGCGCAGCAACGGATTTGGCCCTTCGGTTGGCGCGAAAATATACAGGTAGGCGTACAATTGCAGCATTGGAATATGGCTATCATGGGAATACCGAGTCCGGTATAGCGGTGAGCCATTATAAACATCGCCATGGAGTATTATATCCAGACACTTTAGTTTGTCCATTGCCTAATTTATTTGAATACCACAAATCTGGGATTGAATCCAATGGATCCATTTTGGGAAGCCAATGTACCGTAATACTGCAAGATTCCAATCAACCTATTGCCGGGTTTATTGCTGAACCCATCGTAGGCTGTGGTGGTCAGGTTCCATTACCTAAAGGTTACTTAAAACTGGTTTACGAAAAAACCCGAACCTTGGGGGGGGTCTGTATTAGTGATGAAGTTCAAGTTGGATTTGGCCGTCTCGGTTCTCACTTTTGGGGGTTTGAGATGCACGAAGTTGAACCAGACATTGTTATTTTAGGAAAGCCCATTGGCAACGGACACCCAATGGGTGCAGTTGTTTGCACTCAGGAAATTGCAGAGGCATTTGCTCAAGGCCCCGAATTTTTTAGTTCATTTGGTGGTAATCCCGTTTCTTGTGCCATTGGGGAAGCGGTGTTGGATGTCATTCAAAAAGAAACCCTCCAACAGCAAGCGCTTAAGACTGGAAATTATCTCAAAAATCAAATGCTAGAACTCAAGAGTCATTTTGCGCACATTGCTGATGTTCGTGGCGCAGGTATGTTTTTGGGTATAGAGCTACTCGAAGAAATGCACAAACCCGCAACTCAATGGGCCGCTCAAATAAAGAATGGATTGCGAGACAATAGCGTTTTAATTGGTACTGATGGTCCACATGATAATGTCCTTAAAATTAAACCTCCGCTTACCTTTAATACTCTTAATTGTGATGAAATTACAAGCAAAATGTACGATTTGTTAAAATACATGCCATATTAACAAAGATTTTGATAAATTAGATTTAAAACCTCTTAAAATCAACCCATGAAAAGTTCACTTAAAATAGATTTAGGATTACTCATTTTAAGATTGTCCGGTTCTGGTTTTCTAATGGCTGCCCATGGAATTCCCAAATTAATGAAATATTTTGGTCAAGAACCGATACAATTTGGAGACCCTATTGGGATTGGGCCTGGTCCGTCGCACTTCCTTGCTATGTTTGCAGAGGTTTTTTGCGCCTTGTTGGTTTTAATTGGGTTTAAATCTCGATGGGCTGCACTTCCTGTTATTTTTACCATGCTTGTAGCAGCCTTTATTGCTCATGCTGCCGACCCGCTAGGTGTGAAAGAAAAGCCCTTGCTGTTTGCCGCCATTTTTATATCAATTTTGCTTATGGGGCCGGGACGATTTAGCGTAGATAAGAAATAAATTTCTTAGACAATTTTTATTAATAGTTCCTGAAGCAGGTCCCTTTGTGCAAGCGCATTGGCCCCTACTCCTTTTCCTTTTAAATCCATTTCACGAAGCACTGCCAGAATTTTGCTCACCTGTTTTATAGGGTAATGACGTGCCGCGTTTTGGTATTCATTCACAAAATAAGGATTAATTCTAAGAGCTTGTGCTACATGTTTGGGATTGTGATCTAGCAGGCCATGATATTGCAATAATTGTGTGAAAAAATTGTGTAACAATGAAACTGTAAGTACAAAAGGATTGTCTTTTGGGTTTAGGGCAAAATAGTTTATAATTTGCGTCGCCTTTAATAAATTCCGTTCGGCAATCGCTTTCTTGAGCTCAAAATTGTTGTAATCCTTGCTAATACCAATGTGAGATTCTATTATCTCTGGTGTAATTTCGGTGCCTGTAGGAAATACCAGCTTTAATTTATCGAGCTCATTTGCAATTCGACTTAAATCAGCTCCCAGATATTCTACAAGTAATGCTGCCGCTTTATGTGAAATTTTAAAACGACTCCCGGCAATTACACGACGAATCCAATCTGCGACTTGATTTTCATAAAGTTTCTTGCTCTCAAAAACCACACTGCCCGAAGAATTTAATGCTTTAATTAATTTTTTACGCTTGTCTAATGTTTTATACTTATAACAAATAACTAGGATTGTTGCTGTTTGTGGGTTTTCTACATAGGTGGTCAGTTGCTCAATTGTTCTGCTTAAGTGTTGCGCCTCCCTTACAATAACCACCTGATATTCAGACAACATTGGATAGCGTTTGGCCTGAGAGATAATCTCTTCCACCGTAACGTCTTTCCCGTAGAGCACCATCTGATTAAATCCGCGTTCATCTTCGGTTAAAACATTGTTGGCCAGAAAATCTGAGATACGATCGATATAATAGGGCTCCTCTCCCATTAAAAAATAGACCGATGCCAGTTTACGCGACTGAATGTCCTCAATAAGTTGCTTAACTTCGTCCATGAGCAATAGCTAGACTTTTTTTATGGAAGCATTAAACTTCCCTAGGTATGACTTCAGATTCAAAAGTAGGGAAAATAATATACTGGTTTTAGACGTAATTAGAAGGAGATACGTGGTTTTGCAGCCGGAAGAATGGGTTAGACAACACTGTATCCAATTTTTATTAAAAGACAAAGGTTATCCATCCATACGAATTGGAGTTGAGCAGCAAATCAAGATCAATGGGCTATCGAAACGGGTCGATTTAGCGGTATATAACCAAAATGGGGCGGTTGAAATTCTTGTTGAATGCAAGGCTCCCAATGTGCCTATTGATCAGGCAGTATTTGATCAGATTGCCAGGTACAATTTACAAGTAAGAGCCAAATATCTCATGCTCACCAACGGAATGCAACACCTCTTTTGTATGTTGGACTATGAAAATCAAAAATATATCTTTCTAAATGACCTACCTTCTTGTAGCTAAAACTAGATAAAAAGCCTAGTAGTGTTGAAATTACATACGCAATTAATACCCCGCTTATTCGATATTATTACGACATTTGTATTTCTGGTCAAGGGAATTTCTTTAGGCTAGTTTATTCTTTCGCATGCCCTCAATAGCTATTGTAATTTTAAATTGGAACGGAAAACCATTATTGGAGCGTTTTCTTCCTGAAGTAATTAAATATAGTAAAGAAGCAAATATCTATTTGGCCGATAATGCCTCTACCGACTCCTCTGTAATTTTCACCCAAAAGCATTTTCCAACTGTAAAAATTATTCAACTAGATAAGAACTACGGATTTGCAGGAGGTTATAATTTAGCCTTGGAGCAGGTACAGGAAGATATTCTTTGCTTATTAAATTCAGACGTTGCGGTCACAAAAAACTGGCTAAAACCCATCTTAGAAGTGTTTGAAACAAATCCAGATGCTGGAATTGTTCAACCTAAAATCAAAAATTTGCTCAAACCGGACTATTTCGAGTATGCAGGAGCGGCGGGCGGGTTTTTGGATCGTTTCGGATATCCCTTTTGCCGAGGAAGAATCTTTCAAACCTTGGAAGAAGATACCGGTCAGTATGATGATGTGCTAGAAATTTTTTGGGCAACCGGAGCTTGCATGTTTATTAGAAAATCAATTTTTTCTGAGCTCGGTGGATTTGATTCCAATTATTTTGCACATCAGGAAGAGGTCGATCTTTGTTGGAGGGCTCAAAATCAAGGATTTAAGGTATTTTATACCGGTTGGTCTACGGTCTATCATCTCGGCGGTTCCACACTTAGTAACATGAATCCCAAAAAAACCTATCTGAATTTTCGAAACTCCTTATTTTCCCTTTCGAAGAATTTACCCTTAAAACAAAGTTTACCACTAGTTCTTTCCCGATTGATTTTAGATGGTTTGGCTGCGTTAAGATTTATTTTTCAAGGTAAATGGAAACATGCTTATGCCATTTTACAGGCACATTTAAGTTACTATAGGATGATAAATAGAATCATGAAACAGTCTCCCAAAATCCATTTTAAAAAAAAATATTACATTACGACATCTATTGTATGGTCTTATTTCGTAAATCATAAAGAAAATTTTAACAATTTAGCAAAAGATTAACGGCCGGAGGGGTATCACCTTTGGGGTTTTCTATAATTTTGTTAAAGTCAACTGTAACTCTAACGTCTTAACCTTGAAAGTAGAATTATGAAAAAAATGTTTATTGGATACCTGGGTTTAGCCTTGGTATTGTCTTCCTGTGTTTCTCAGAAGAAATACTCTGAACTTGAAACCAAACAAAAAGAAACTCAGGACTTATTAAATTCTGCAACGGTAAAATTAAACACCTGTCTAGAAGATCAGGCTACTACCGGTGCACGTATGAAAACGCTAGAAGAGCAAAACGCCTTCCTTAAAGCGAATAATCAAGAGTTGATTAACAACATGGGCAACCTAACCACCCTCACGGCTAAAGGTGCAGAAAATCTTGAAAAATCACTCGAGAGCCTTAAAGAAAAGGACCTTACAATTCGCAGATTGCAAGATGCAATTACCAGGAGAGATTCTGTTAACTTAGCGCTTGTTCAAAGCCTTAAAGGTGTTCTTGGCAACTTAGACGACGAGGACATTGAAATTAGCGTTGAAAAAGGAGTTGTTTTTGTTTCTATCTCTGATAAATTATTATTTAGAAGTGGAAGTTACACCGTAACTGCAGCTGCTAAACAAGTTCTTGGTAAAGTTGCTCAGGTAGTTAATAACAAACCAGATTTTGAATTCATGGTTGAAGGTCACACAGATAACGTTCCTTATCGCAGTGGTGTACTTTTAGACAACTGGGATCTTAGTACCAAAAGAGCAACTTCTGTAGTTCGTATTCTTCAAAATGACTTCAAAGTTGATCCAGCTCGTATGACCGCTGCTGGTAGAAGCTACTATGTACCTCTAGCTTCTAACGACAACTCTGCTAACCGTGCCAAAAATCGTCGTACCCGTATTGTGGTACTTCCAAAATTGGACCAATTCTATAGCATGATTGAAGAGGGAATGAAAGACCCTTCTATCAAGTAATTGATATCAGCTTACAATTTAAAACCGCTCAAATGAAAGCATTTGAGCGGTTTTTTTATACATTAAATTGAATTCTCAAAAATAAGTGCCACATAATCCATGGAATTAAATGCTAGCAAAACAGGCGCTGTTAAGCTGCATATTGATCTGCAGTATATAAACTAAATTTCAACGGTGTGAAGGGAAGCTAGAATAAGATATCCAAATCCCCTTTCCCTTCCCGGACCACTTCAGGCACTGCCCCTGCTAAATCAATCACGGTGGAGGCAACATTGTCTCCATACCCTCCATCGATAACCAAATCTACCTTGCCTGCCCACTTTTCATAGATGAGTTCGGGATCCGTGGTGTACTCCAATAAATCATCTTCGTCGTGAATGGATGTTGAAACAATAGGATGCCCTAGCCCATTTACCAATGCCCTCGGAATGGCGTTATCCGGTACGCGAATACCAACAGTTTTCTTTTTTTTAAAATCTTTAGGTAAGTTATTACTACCAGGCAAAATAAAGGTATATGGACCCGGTAATGCCCTTTTTAAAATTTTAAAAGTCCTAGAATCAATTTGTCTCACATAATCCGACAAATTACTGAGATCGGCGCAAATAAAAGACCAATTTGCCTTTTCTAATTTTACACCCTTTAACCGAGCAAGGCGCTCTAATGCTTTAGAATTGGAAATGTCGCAACCCAAGCCATAAACAGTATCTGTTGGGTATATAATTAAACCCCCAGCCCGTAAGATTTCAACAGCCTGTTGAATGGCTTTAGGGTTTGGGTTCTCTTTGTAAATCTTCAGTAATTTACTCATAAAAAGCTTTTAATTCCGAAGAAGAAAATTACAAGACCTGATACACCCGCACATAATCAATTTCAAAAACAGATGGAAAAATACCTTCTTCTACACCTTGGAGTCCCCCCCAATCCCCTCCAATTGCCATATTTAGCAGAAAGTAAAACGATTGATTGAACGGCCAATTAGACGCGCTTGTTGCCAAAGGTCTAATGAAAACAAGTTTAATATTATCTGGGCTATCTAAATAAAATTGAAGACTGTCTCGTGTCCAAAGTAACCCATATATATGGAATTCCTCTTCGGCCGTCTGTAAATTTACCGGTCCCGAGGTAATTTGAGTTCCTTGTTTATGATTATTTGCGGTACTATGCAATGAAAAATGAACTTGATCTGGAGCATAACTTACATATTCCATAAGGTCTATTTCGCCGCATGCCGGCCAGCCAGCCGTTCCAATATTACTACCCAGCATCCAAACTGCAGGCCATAGTCCATTACCCTTATTTTCTGGTATTTTTGCGCGTACTTCGATTTTACCATAGGTAAAGGCCTGCCTACTATTTAACCGTGCCGACGTATATTGGCCCTCTGAAATTTTATCGGCTTTAATTTTAAGTGTACCATCACTAACTGAAGTGGTACCTATATCCGTGTAATCTTGCCATTCATTATTCCCCCAGCCATGATTACCGTATTCAAAACTCCATTTTTCCAGGTCTAAAGTATTACCATCGAATTCGTCGTGCCAGACAAGTGTGGCGTTTTCCCAATACCCCGGGTCGTTAAAATCTATTTCAGTTGCTGCCCCCTCTAAATCCTTTAAAATTCCACTTTCTTCTGCTGTCTTTTGACATCCAAGAAAAACTGAAATAATTATCCAATACAAGAGCATATATTTACGATGTAGGTTAGATTTCACTTTTTATACAGTCCAATTAAATTCGTATAGTCTCCTTAAGCCTTATTCCAATATCCGAAGTTGAGCAAATCTCAATAACAACTTTTTGGTTCCCCCTTGTTCAAAATTTATTTCCGCTTTCTGATCCTGACCTTCACCTTCGAGTCGTACCACCGTTCCTCTTCCAAACCTAGAATGATCTACCAGCACTCCCGCTTCGAGCTTAGGAATATCGGACAATGTTCTTGAGGGCTCAGAAAGTTGGGGCTTAATTTTTCTTAGTTTGCGCAATTGATCCGGGCTTGGAACTTTACGCGCAGGAGGTACGCCTGGAACAGGTTTATCCAAACGCAACTTACTTTTATCTACTTCTCCAAAAATATCTGCATTGAGAAGCGCTCGAAAGCGATACGATTCAACAGGGGTTAGGTTTTCTACGAATTGCTCGTCAATTTCCGAGATAAACCTACTGGGTTCTGCATCTATTAGTTTCCCCCAGCGGTATCGATTTTGGGTATATGTTAAATAGGCTACCTTTTCTGCCCGTGTTAGCGCCACGTAAAACAAACGGCGCTCCTCTTCCAATTCGCTTCGCGTACTCATACTCATCGCGGAGGGAAACAAATCTTCCTCCATCCCTACAATGAAAACATAAGGAAACTCTAACCCTTTCGCCAAGTGAATAGTCATTAGGGCCACGCGATCATCGTCTCCCACCTCTTTATCCATATCGGTGGCCAAGGCAACATCTTCAAGAAATTCGGACAAATCGCCTCGAGCTTCGGCTAGCTCTTTTTGCCCCTCTACAAAATCCTTTATACCATTGAGTAATTCTTCAATATTTTCCATCCGCGCAATTCCCTCAGGAGTACCATCTTTTTTAAACTCCAATAATAAGCCGGTCTTTCTCGCCACATGTTCTGCAACAGCAAAAGCATCTGCTTGTTTACTGAGAATTTGAAAACTTCGGATCATATTAGCAAAATCCCCCAATTTCTGACGCATTCCGGAATGTAAACCAAGTGGTTGTTCCTGAAGCATTTCAATATGCTGAAATAATGTAAATCCACTAGAATTGGCAGCAATTGTCAATTTATCTAGGGTAGAATCTCCTATCCCACGGGCAGGAAAATTAATGACACGTTTAAGCGCTTCCTCATCGCCGGGATTAACGATTAATCGTAAATACGCTAATACGTCTTTGATTTCTTTGCGCTGATAAAACGACAACCCGCCATAGATACGGTACGGAATATCTCGCTTCCGAAGGGCATCTTCAATTGCCCTGGATTGGGAATTTGTGCGGTAGAGTACAGCAAATTGTCCGTTGTTGAGCTGATGCTGCATTTTGTGCTCAAATATATTGGACGCTACAAACCTGCCTTCCTCCGCATCGGTGGGGCTACGGTGAATTTTGATAGGGGCACCTGCAGCGTTGGCAGTCCACACTTCTTTCTTGATTTGGTTTTTGTTTTTTGCTATTATGCTATTGGCTGCATTGACAATATTACTCGTAGAGCGATAATTTTGTTCTAAACGATATACCGCAGCATTTTCATAATCGCGTTGAAAGTTTAGAATATTACTAATGTTTGCCCCTCTAAAAGAATATATACTTTGGGCATCGTCACCAACTACACATATATTGTGGTAACGGTCTGACAAAGCCTTAACTATTAAATATTGCGAATGATTGGTATCCTGATACTCGTCTACGAGAATGTATTTAAAACGCTCTTGGTATTTGTATAAAACTTCAGGAAATCGCGTGAGTAATTCATTGGTACGAAGTAATAAATCATCGAAATCCATTGCGCCTGATTTAAAACAACGCTCTACATAATTTTGGTAGATTTCTCCTGTCCGCGGACGCTTTGCCATAGCGTCTGCCTCTTGCAATTCGGGATTTTGATAATATGCCTTAACGGTAATTAAACTATTTTTATAGGACGAAATACGTTGTTGTATTTGCTTGTATTTATAAATGTCCTTATCCAGCCCCATTTCCTTGATAATCGCAGCAATAAGTCGTTGCGAATCCTGTGTGTCATAAATTGTGAAATTACTGGGATAACCTAGCTTGTCTCCGTCAAATCTCAGCAATTTTGCAAAAACTGAATGGAAGGTTCCCATCCATAGATTTTTGGATTCGCTACTTCCCACAATCTGGGAAATCCGGTTTTTCATTTCCCTTGCGGCCTTATTGGTGAACGTAAGCGCCAAGATGTTGAAGGCGTCCACTCCCTGATTCATAAGGTGAGCGATTCTATAGGTAAGCACTCTGGTTTTCCCGGATCCAGCACCGGCAATTACCATTAAAGGTCCATCTTTATGAAGTACTGGGGCCTTTTGCGCCTCATTCAATTCATCCAAAAACATCCGGCAATAGGGCTTTTTAAAATTGGGATGAAGTTAGCCATTATTCCCCGCAACCTCAAAAAAGTGATTTGAGGATTTATAAACAACCATCTACGAATTCTTGGAATTTGAATATATTTACCAAAACCGAGAGAATTTGAAAACAACATTATCTTTTAAGGCTTTACTACTTTTCCAAATTGTTTTTTTTTCCTCTTTTGGAGCTTGGGCACAACAGAAAACAGCAGGTCCTATAGTACCTGGTTATGGCGAAGTTTTTTTAATACCCGAAGCAACCTACACCACAGATCTTAATCACGACTTTAAAGTGGTTTACGATGTTATGTTTGGAGCAGAGGAAAACAATCAACTCAACCCCTTCTTTGAAAGCGTTGCACGATTTTTAAATATGCACGGGCAATCAGGAGTTGCTGCAAATCAATTGCATCCTGTTTTGGTGGTTCACAATAAAGCGAGTAAAGACTTATTATCGGACGACGAATATATGGAACGATTCGGCGTACCCAACCCCAATAGCGGATTATTGGAGTCACTAATGCAAGCAGGAGTTGAGGTAATTCTTTGCGGTCAGTCTTCGAAATCACGAGACATTCCTATTGAAAAGACAGTTCCCGGAACCAAATTAGCGCTTTCTGCAATGACTGCACTTATTCAATTTCAGGATGCAGGATACCGGCTCATCAAATATTAACATTCCATTTTAGATTATGAGAAAATTACTCTTTTGCTTTTTTCTAGCCCCGCTTCTTGCAGGCGCTCAAAACTCGGTAGCGGATTCCGAATATCTTGGTATCGAGAATCAAGTTATTGCATGGCGACATGACCTTCATCAGCATCCGGAACTCGGCAATAGAGAATTTAAAACCGGAGCGAAAATAGCCGCACACTTGAAATCGTTGGGTATAGAAGTTCAGACAGGCGTTGCCCATACTGGAGTGGTTGGCTTATTGGTTGGGGACAGACCTGGCAAAGTTGTGGCATTGCGTGCAGACATAGACGCCTTGCCCGTTACCGAAAGAAATGATTTGCCTTTTAAATCTGAAGTAACCTCTGAATTTTTGGGAGAAAAAGTAGGGGTTATGCACGCCTGTGGACATGACACCCACACCGCTATTCTCATGGGCGTAGCCGAGCTTTTGGCACAACATAAAGCTGATATTAGTGGTACGGTGAAATTTATTTTTCAACCCTCTGAAGAAGGACCACCTCCCGGAGAAGAAGGTGGGGCGTTATTGATGGTAAAGGAGGGCGTGCTTAAAAGTCCTGATGTAGATGCCATTTTTGGCCTACATATTAATTCCCAAACGCCTGTAGGGCTTATTCGATACAAATCAGGAGGCGCTATGGCAGCTGCCCAGGAATTCACCATTGAAGTAAAAGGAAAGCAGTCTCATGGTTCACAACCTTGGTCTGGTGTAGACCCCATTCTCATAAGCGCTAAAATTATCGACGGCCTACAAACAATAATTAGCCGCGAAGCAGATCTTACCAATGAAGCGGCCGTGATTACAGTAGGCAAAATAAAAAGTGGTGTTCGTTTTAATATCATTCCGGAATCTGCCGAAATGCTCGGAACGATTCGGACTCTAGATTACGACATGAAGGATTTGATTAACCGGAGAATGATGGAAATGGTACCAACCATAGCAAAGGCATATGGCGGCGAAGCCACGATACGGATTAAAGATGCCACAGACATCACATTCAACGATCCGGCATTGGTAAATCAGATGCTTCCAACTTTGAATCGAGTTGCAGGAGGAGATAATGTTTTGGCAACCAAAGCGGTTACGGGTGCCGAGGATTTTTCTTATTTCCAAAAAGAAGTCCCCGGATTTTTCTTTTTTCTAGGTGGCATGACTCCGGGTACAACTGAATCGTTTCCGCACCATACGCCTGATTTTAGAATTGATGATGCCTCAATGCTTTTAGGCGTTAGGGCGTTAACGGAATTGACCCTGGATTATCTCAATGCAGGATTGTAAAATAAAATAGCATAGAGGTCGTTTTTGATTAACAGGCCTATGGGGCAATTCCATAGGTCTTTTTTTATCTTACTTTTGTGCTCACTTGGAACAATAATTTAGTATACATGTATCGTCTTAAAATAGGTTTTTTCATAGGGTTTATTGGAATCATTCAAATGGCAACGCCCGTGCACGGACAACGGAGAAGCGATTTAATGGCAGAAATCGACTCACTCCTGATTCGGCTTTCCACTACCGAAGATTCGCTCAATCAGTCCATTAAACAGCAAAAGGCAAGTAAAACCATGGCAGATGCTTATGCTGCTCAAGTCACCGAATTAAAAGATGCCAATGCCACTTTGCTTAGAAACCTCGGAAATTTCGCAGAAGTATCGAATAAGAATACTGCTGCATTAAATCAGGCCCTTTCTTCTCTGGCTTCCAAGGAAGATGAATTAAGGAAAATTATAAGTGAACTTACCCGGCACGATTCACTCATTATTGCGCTCTTATCTGATGCCAAACAAACACTTGGACCCGATGCTCGAGTAAAGGTAGCTGGAGGTAGTGTTGTAATTTCCCAGAGTTTAGAGGTTCTTTTTGGGAAAGATACAGGTTCTTCTGTAGTTTCCGCCTCCGAAAATTGGATTACCGCTGTAACGGGACTTTTGAATAATCACCCTGAAATGCAGGTAACAGTAGAAGGCCTGAGCATGATTGGCGACTTGTCCCTTGCCGCTGTGCAGGCTACCGCTGTTTTAAATTCACTTAAAAAAAATGAAGCGTTAAAAAACAGGTCTATTCTAGTTACCGGACGGGACGGAAATTTCAGCGAAGGAATCGATATTGTCCTGCATCCGGACTACCGTAAATTTTATTATACCGTAAAGGGAGAAATGCAACGCTAGGGACGTTTCTGCCAATTAGGATTTTGGTTGTACCTAAATACTTTATCTACGTTTTTTTCGTTCCAAAACTAGATAATGCTTATTATTTATGAACGGAATAGACATCTTACAATTTTTCGCGTATCTATTACCCGCTGTGGTAACTGGAGTAATATCCTTTTATTTCTTTAGACTGCACACGCAAAGTGAGGAAAAAAGACGTCGTTATCTTTTACAAAAGGAAAATCAAAAAAATGCACTCCCAATTCGTTTACAAGCCTACGAGCGCATGGCCTTGTTTTTGGAGCGTATGGCGTTGCCCAGTTTGGTAGTTCGAGTTGCACCTCAATCATCGGACAAAAACAGTTATGAAAATTTACTGGTTAGAAATATTGAAACCGAATTCGAACACAACCTCTCTCAACAAATTTATATGACCGACGAATGTTGGAATATTATTAAAGCGGCTAAAAACGCGACCATTCAAGCCATTCGCAGAGCAGGTATGAGTCATTCGGATTCTGCAGAAAAATTACGAGAAGACATCTTGAACGACAGTTTAGAAATGACTTCCCCATCTGCTACCGCACTTTCTTTTGTAAAAAAAGAAATATCGGAATTGTGGTAAACACCGTTGGCATTTATTTGGCTTAGAGTGAACTTAAATGTGCTGTTTTACCTTGAGCATATAAATATCCACTCTTCCACCAATCCGACATCTCCTGTTTATCGAAAACCAAAGAGTTTGTGGTTAACACCGTGGGTGTATAGTAAAAATTAATAATAGCACCTTTATGGGTTGCGGCAAATTTTGCAATGGTAATGTTCTGTTGCTCAATACGATCTAGCATAAAAGATCCCATATTCGCCAGCAGAGAAAAAGCATTTTTCGAAGGCATACGATTAACGTGGGTGACTTCGGTATGAAGTATAATCGCATCTACCTCTTTTGCTCCTCTGCGAATTGCTTCTTCTATAGGTACCATGCATCCTAATCCGCCATCTGCATATTCGCATCCATTTTTACGCACAAGGGTCATAAACGGAATATAATTACAAGAAATCCATATCCATTCGCAGAAGTCATCGTAATCAAAGGATTGAATGGATTTATATTCTACTTGATTTAGGGAAAGATTAGCAACGGTCACTATTAAATCTACGGAGTTGTTTTTCAACAACTTAAATTCCTCTTGGGTTAGGGTATTGCGTATTAATTTTAGTAAATTATGACTCTCACCAAAGGTTTTACTCCCGCGAATAAAATTCCTCAATACATTCCAGTGGTTGATTCCAATACTGGCAATTCCATGATTTCTATGAATAGTGAACGGGCAATTACTAAATATACTTTGTTGATTTACTGATGTGTATACCTGTCTAATCTTTTCGATCTTATTTAATGCCAGATGAGAAATCAATAGACTTCCGGTAGAGGTTCCTAGAAATAAATCATAGGGTTGTTCATTTTGTTGTAAGAGAAATTGGGCTACTCCTCCAGCAAAGGCTCCTTTACTACCGCCGCCTGAAATCACCATTGCTCTCATAATGAAGTGTATTTATTGTAAAAATACGGAAAGGAGGATTTTGAAAACAATTTTATGAAAGGCTGCCAAAATTCAGAATCCGGATGCTCTTGAAATTGTTCATCAAGTAAACGTCGGCAATACAATTTGAATTGCCAAGCATGATGTTCAGTAGCACGAATCATGTCCATTATGTTTTGGGTATTAAGAGTTTTTAATTCAGAAAGCAATTGAAAAGCGTGGTATCTTATCTCCCAATGGAAGGAAGGCGTTGTGGTATTTTGCAGTGCAGCCAAATACTCCATCTTTTGATCTGAATTACCATAATTTTCCGTGAGCAATGCCAAAGTCCACCACAATTGTTGCAATCGAACTGACCTTAGACTTCCATTTTTAGATATGTTTTGCAACAAGGCTACCCGTTTCTCGGGAAAATTTATCCAATAGTTTAACAATGTTTCATATCTGACCTCATAACTGTTGGCATTCAGGTAATGCATCATTTTTTCTCCTAGCCAGATTTGCGAATCTATTCCCGAAGCTAAAACAGCTTTTTGAATTTCCACATTATTGGAGGCAATGGCATTTAAAATAATCTCCTTTGGTAATTTAGGCTTAAGGGCTTGTATAAAAGCAGCCTTGTATTCCGGTGAATCCTCTTTTTGCCAGGCCGATTCCCATTCTGCCAGCGGCCGGTTATTTCTGGAAGTTGAGGTTTCAAAATTTTGCAAGAACTTAATGGAGGGTAACCGCATAGTTAAAAGATTTAAAGCGGTATCGATTGGAAACGTTGTGGAATCGAGCCAGTTGTGCTTGAAACCCATTAAAGATTGGTTACTAGCCGCTTCCATTACCTCCAAAAATTGATTAACCGTTGCGTTTTTAAAAGCGTATTGCCTTAAATATTCAACAATGCCTCTTTTAAACGATTCAGTTCCGACTTGCTCTCGTAAGGCAAATAATGCCCATGCCCCCTTTTCATAAAAAATCAAACTTTCTGATTTTGGATCAAGCAAAGAAGTACCGCCACCCTGTTTATCCAAATTTTTCAATTGCTGGGCTGTGTTGTAAAACTTCCAGGTTAAATGGTCTTTTCCAAAAAAATGTTCCGTAGCCAAAGCTGCATAAAAGGTTGCAAATCCTTCGTGTAACCAATGCTCGGAGGCATTCGTTTCAGTAACCAAGTTACCAAACCATTGGTGTGCCAATTCATGTGCGTTTATTTCAAAATAGCTTTGATCTTGCTCTCCTATTTCATCTACCAGATAAGTTTCACTAAATAATGTTAATCCGGTATTCTCCATGCCTGCATACATAAAATCACGCACGGGAACCTGCTTATAAACCTCCCACGGATATGGAAATCCTATTTCCTGTTCTAAAAAATCAAATATTTCAGTAGTATTTTTGTAAGCTCGTTGGGCAGGAGAATCGCAACCTTCGGGATAATAGAGCTGCAATGGTATACCCGAACGCGTTGTTGCTGTAATTTTATTTAACTTTCCTATGACAAATGCCAATAAGTAGCTGCTCATGGGGCGTTGCATGTCAAATTCCCATAAGGCCATACCATTCTCGGCGGTGACTTTTTTCAACTTACCATTGGCCAAAACGGTATAACCTACAGGAAATTCTACCGACAAATCAAACTCCACCTTTTGCGTCATGTCATTGAAGCTAGGTACCCAATGTGCAGTGTACTTCCCTTGACCCTGAGTCCAAATTTGCGCTGAATCCCAATTTTGAAGCTCCCATCCCACAAAATAGAGGCTCTGCACCGGCGTGGCTGAGTATTTCATTTTTATTGTATGCCAACCGCTTTTGGTCGGGGCTTGAACCCGTAATTCTTTTCCGTTATAGGTATAACTAACGATTTTATCATTTACCCAAATCCCGGCAAAATCCATGTTTACCGCATTAAAATACAAGCTATCGGGAGCGGTTCCAACCTGAAACGAATACGTAACCTCCCCAGAAATACTGGAAGTTTCAGGATATGGATGCACTCGAATTTGCGCCCTGCGAAAATGAGGCTCTTGCCCCCAAGAACCACATGCAGTTCCGAAAAGAAAAATAAAAAAAATGGCTATTGTTTTAAACATGAATTATTTGGGACCTGTCTCAAAATTATAAAATTCTTCAGGTTGCAGAGAATTTGGGTAAACTGTAAATTAGTCCGGTGCAACCCCATGTGCTCAATACCGATATTACTTATTTAAAGGGAGTTGGCCCAAGCAGGGCAAAACTATTGTCCCGAGAATTGGGAATTACCTCTTATCAAGACTTGCTCTTTTTTTTTCCAAATCGATATATAGATAAAACAAGGTATTTTAAAATCAATACTTTGGAGCGCAATGGGTCCGATGTGCAAATCATTGGGCAAATCGTACATCTCAAAACGGTTGAGCAAAAAAAAGGAAAACGACTGGTGGCTACCTTTAGAGATGAGACCGGCGAAATGGAATTGGTTTGGTTCAGGAGTCAACAATGGTTTAAGGATAAACTAAAATTAGGAGAACCCTATGTAATATTTGGTCGGGTCAATTGGTACAATGGTACATTTTCAATGGCGCACCCAGAACTTGAATTGCTGAGTCAACATCAGCAAACGCTCCGAATTAAAATGCAGCCAATTTATCCTTCTTCGGAAACCTTGGGCAAGAACGGAATCACCAATCGTTTAATCACTCAATGGATTGCTCAATTGCTTCAAGAATGCAAAGATGAAATTCTTGAAACTTTACCCCTCACCTTATGCAGCCAATTAGGACTTATCTCGAAATCGAATGCGCTTTTTCAAATGCACTTTCCGGAATCTCAACACATGTTGGCACGTGCCCAAGTTCGGTTGAAATTTGAAGAGCTTTTTTACATTCAGTTGGCGCTTTTAATTAAAAAACAGTGGCGTAAACGAAAAATTAAGGGACTAACTTTTGAAAACGTAGGCGCTTTTTTTACTGAATTTTATCAGAATCACCTGCCGTTTGAACTTACAGAGGCTCAAAAACGCGTAATCCGTGAAATCCGTTCGGATTTGGGTAGTCGGGCGCAAATGAATCGTTTATTACAAGGGGATGTGGGTTCTGGTAAAACCATTGTAGCAGTTCTATGTATGCTTTTGGCTTTGGATAACGGCTATCAGAGTTGTTTAGTTGCACCTACAGAGATCCTTGCACAACAGCATTACCAAGCCATAAAATCCTTACTAAACCCATTAAATATTCCTGTTGAACTGCTAACCGGATCGGTTACAAAAAAAGTCCGAAAGCCCATGTTTGAAGCCCTCGCAAATGGTGAATTGTCCTTATTAGTGGGCACTCACGCCATCTTGGAATCAAATGTGATATTTCAGAATTTAGGGTTGGCAATCGTAGATGAGCAGCATAGGTTCGGGGTTGCCCAAAGGGCAAAACTTTGGCAAAAAAACGAAACACCACCACATATTCTTGTCATGACTGCAACGCCAATTCCGAGAACGCTCGCTATGAGTCTTTATGGGGATTTAGATGTGAGCGTAATTGATTCTTTACCGCCTGGAAGAAAACCGATTCGAACGGTGCACCGTTCAGATTCCGATCGACTAAAAGTATTTGGTTTTATTCGAGATGAAATTGAAAAAGGCCGGCAAATTTATATTGTCTATCCTTTAATTCAAGAGTCTGAGGCTTTAGATTACAAGGATCTAATGGACGGATTCGAAAGTATAAGTCGCGAATTCCCTACTCCAAATTACCAGGTTTCCATTGTTCACGGTAAAATGAAGGCAGAAGACAAGGAATATGAAATGGAACGTTTTGTATCGGGTAAGACGCAAATCATGGTAGCCACTACGGTAATTGAGGTCGGGGTTAATGTGCCCAATGCCACCGTAATGATTGTTGAGAGTGCAGAGCGCTTTGGATTGTCGCAATTGCATCAACTTAGAGGACGAGTAGGCCGTGGTGGGGAGCAAAGTTATTGCATCTTAATGAGTGGATCTAAAGTATCAGAAGATGCGCGTACCCGCATAGAAACCATGGTTCGAACCAATGATGGTTTCGAAATTGCCGAGGTGGATTTAAAACTGCGCGGCCCGGGTGATTTAATGGGTACGCAACAAAGTGGTGTGTTAAACCTTCGCATTGCGGATGTTGTCCGAGACCGGGAGCTGCTTGAATCTGCGAGATTTCATGCACAAAACATCTTAAAATCGGATCCGAATCTTGAAGCCAATTCGAATGAAATGATTCGCAGAAAGATGCATCGCATGGATGTTTTTAAGAGTAAATGGGATTACATTAGCTAAACTGCTTCAGTAAATTTTCAATTAAAAAAACTACTATTGCAATTCCCTAATGTTGTGTATTTCAATTTGGGCATCGTAATTTATGTCGTAAGATTTTCTAAAAGATGTTTCACTTTCTATTTTTGTATCGCTAAAACGATTTTTGCTATTTAAGATCATGAGTAAAACACTATTCGATAAAGTTTGGGATTCGCACGTTGTGCGTAAAATTGATAACGGACCCGACGTTCTTTTCATTGACAGGCACCTTGTACACGAGGTAACAAGCCCAGTTGCCTTTTTAGGTCTTAAGAGCCGCCAAATACCAGTTTCGTATCCAAATAGAACTTTTGCAACCGCGGACCATAATACCCCTACTATCAATCAACATCTACCAGTAAACGATCCACTTTCAGCAAATCAGCTAAAAGCCCTCGAGGCAAATGCAAATGAGCATGGTATTCCGTATTGGGGTTTAGGGCATGAAAAAAACGGTATTGTTCACGTTATCGGACCAGAAAACGGGATAACCTTACCGGGCGCCACTATTGTATGTGGAGATTCTCATACTTCTACACATGGTGCTTTTGGGGCTATAGCCTTTGGTATTGGGACTTCGGAAGTGGAAATGGTGCTTGCCACGCAATGCATCATGCAGCCTAAACCAAAAAGTATGCGCATTACGATTAACGGCGCTCTAAATGCTGCGGTTACTCCAAAGGATGTAGCATTGTTTATAATTTCCAAGCTATCTACCTCAGGAGCAACAGGATATTTTGTTGAATATGCAGGAGATGTTTTTCGAAACATGACCATGGAAGGGCGTATGACCGTTTGTAACTTGAGTATTGAAATGGGAGCTCGAGGTGGTATGGTTGCTCCAGACGAAAAAACATTTGCCTACATCAAAGGGCGTGAATTTGCTCCAAAAGGAGCAGCCTGGGATACCGCTATGGCATACTGGAATACGCTTTACACCGACAGTGATGCCTCTTTTGATAAAGAATTGACCTTTACAGGTTCAGAAATTGAGCCCATGATTACTTATGGAACCAACCCTGGAATGGGATTGGGTATAAGTAAATGTATTCCCTTAGCAGAGGCCGTAGAAGGCGGAGTGGCAACCTATAAGAAATCACTCGATTATATGGCGTTCCACGAGGGCGATGCCATGCTTGGTAAAAAAATAGATTTCGTATTTCTGGGCAGTTGTACAAACGGTAGAATTGAAGACTTCCGCGCTTTTGCATCTATTGTTAAGGGACGAAAAAAAGCAGACCATGTAACGGCTTGGTTGGTGCCCGGATCACATAAAGTAGAGGCCGCAATTAAAGAAGAAGGTATCCTGGAAGTATTGGAAAACGCTGGATTTGAATTGCGCGAACCCGGATGCTCTGCCTGTTTGGCCATGAATGATGATAAAATACCTGCAGGTAAATATGCGGTAAGTACTTCGAACCGGAATTTTGAGGGTCGTCAAGGACCGGGTGCCCGAACCTTGCTAGCAAGTCCTCTAGTGGCTGCGGCTGCGGCAGTAACCGGCAAGGTCACAGATCCTAGAACCCTCTTAGTCTTGGAGGCCGTATAATTATAGCCAAATTTAAATTATTAAATCACTTAAAGTAATAGCATCGGGTTTCAATTCAACCGTTTGATGCATAAGAAATACAGATATAATGGCATACGATAAGTTTACTTCGTTAATAAGTACTGCGGTACCACTTCCCATTGAAAATGTAGATACGGATCAAATTATTCCGGCGAGATTCCTTAAAGCAACGGAGCGAAAGGGATTTGGAGACAACCTGTTTCGCGATTGGCGCTACAATTCGGATAACAGTCCAAAAGACCAATTCGTTTTGAATAATTCCATATATGGTGGAAAAATTCTGGTAGGCGGAAAAAATTTCGGCTCTGGATCCTCTCGTGAACACGCTGCTTGGGCGGTTTATGACTATGGTTTTCGTTGTGTGGTATCTAGCTTCTTTGCCGATATATTCAGAAACAATTGTTTAAATGTGGGTGTATTGCCTGTTCAGGTAAGTCCGGAATTCTTACAGGAAATCTTTCAAGCCATTGAATCGGACCCTAAAGTAGAACTTGAAGTAGATCTTCCAACCCAAACCATTACCCTTGTTGGATCGGGAAAAAAAGAACAATTCGATATTAATGAATATAAAAAAGGTAATTTATTAAATGGATTTGATGATATTGATTATCTGCTGAACATGAAAGGCGAAATCAAGGATTTTGCTGCAAAAGCACCGCTTTAAAATTAATTCGCCAGATAAACCGAAGGTAAATGAAAAAGCACATTGAAATAATGGATACCACATTGAGGGATGGCGAACAGACCTCGGGTGTATCATTTACAGCTTCGGAAAAATTAACATTAGCCAAATTGCTCCTAGAAGAGCTCAAAGTAGACCGTATAGAGGTGGCTTCTGCTCGTGTTTCAAAGGGTGAAATGGAATCGGTAAGGGAAATTACCAAATGGGCACGTAAAACTGGTAGATTAAAGCAGGTCGAAGTGCTAACTTTTGTAGACGGAGGTCCTTCTCTAGAATGGATGATGGAATCCGGAGCCGTAGTACAAAACTTGCTTACAAAGGGTTCAATGAATCATCTGACACATCAGTTGCGCAAAACACCCGAACAGCATTTCAAGGAAATAGAGGAATCCATACGTAGTGCGGCGGTTCAAAACATCGCTACCAATGTTTATCTAGAAGATTGGAGTAATGGTATGCGAAACTCACCCGAATACGTTTTTGATTTTCTTGATTTTTTAGATACCCAGCCTATTGAGCGCGTTTTACTCCCCGATACTTTAGGAATTCTTACCCCAGAAGAAACCTTTCAGTTTATACAACAGATTAGGACGAGGTACCCAAACCAACATTTTGATTTTCACGGGCACAACGATTATGACCTAAGTGTGGCCAATGTAATGGAGTCCATTAAAGCGGGTGTAGATGGACTGCATTTAACTGTAAACGGTATGGGAGAACGGGCAGGAAATGCCCCACTAGCAAGTGTAGTGGCAGTGATTAATGATTTTATGCCCAATGTTGAAATAGGGGTAAACGAAGCCTCCCTCTTTAAGGTTAGTAAATTAGTTTCTGCATTTACCGGTATTGCAATACCCGCCAACAAACCTATAGTTGGAGACAATGTATTTACTCAAACCGCTGGTATTCACGCAGATGGCGACAATAAGAAAAATCTATATTTCAACGATTTAATGCCCGAACGATTTGGGCGTAAACGCAAATATGCTCTTGGTAAAACTTCCGGAAAGGCCAACATTCAAAAAAACCTTCAGGAATTAGGGCTTACCTTAACCGAAGAGGAGTTGCAAAAAGTAACTTCCCGTATCATTGAATTGGGAGATAAAAAAGAAAAAGTTACGCGTGAAGATTTACCCTATATCATTTCTGATGTTTTGGGTAGTGCAGCCGTGAATCAAAAAGTATTTATTACTTCCTACGTTCTAACCCATGCCAAGGGATTGCAGCCTTCTACATCGGTAATGCTTACTATCGATGCCAACTCCCATGAATCAAGTGCCCAAGGAGATGGGCAGTTTGATGCCTTCATGAATGCCATTCGCAAGATTTATAAGGGACTCAAAGTAAATCTTCCGGCACTTACAGATTACGCAGTGCGTATTCCACCGGGTTCAAGTTCAGATGCACTTTGTGAGACTGTGATTACCTGGCGCTCTGAATCAAAGGAATTTACCACACGTGGATTGGATTTAGATCAAACGGTTTCCGCTATAAAAGCAACCGAAAAGATGCTAAATCTTTTATAATAGCATGTCCTAAAACCGATTGGCTAAACACCTTTTGATTTAGAGGATTGGTTGTTTTGTTTGCCCCATAAAATCAGGATTGCTCCTATGGCGCCCAATGCCGCTAGTAAAGCTCCTACTCTGCCTGCTGAAATTACACCATACCCAAATGCAATTGGCAATCCGGCTAAATAAGCGCCGTTTGCATTGGCTATATTAAAAGCACTTTGATTTAAAGAAGATGCAAGCATTTCCGAGCCCTTGGACGTTTCCATTATGGCCATTTGAATAGGCGCTGCCATAGTAAAGGTTACAGCGCCAATTACAAAACACATAATAAGCGCACCCACCGGTTCTGAAACCAAGATTGAATTTAGTATTAATAATGCACTCATCCCGGCCATACCCCAAAAAACAGCCTTCATAGGTTTCAACCAAGACACCATTTTAGCTCCCAAAAAGTTTCCGATAACCATACCTAGGCCCGCCAGAATCATGGCTAGACTCACTTGCTTTTCGTCTAGCCTTCCGATTTCCATAAGAAAGGGAGCAATGTAACTGTACCAGGCAAAAAATCCGCCCCCACCAATTGCTGTTAAACCCAAAAGTGCCCACATGCTTCTGTTTCCCATACCTTTCTTCTTCGGTTGGTCTGGCGCCACTGAACCCGATTGCATTTGGGGCATCCATAACATTAAACTTAATACCGTAAATAATCCAACTCCTCCTGTTAGGAAAAACGAAAAGCTCCAGTGATACTCATAACCAATAAAAGTTCCTAGAGGAACTCCAATAACATTGGCTATTGTGAAACCTGCAAACATTTTGGCAACCCCTTGCGCCTCCTTACCTGGCAATGCCAATCGGGTTGCTAGAACTGCTCCCATTCCAAAGAATGCACCATGAGGTAAGCCCGATAAAAACCGAAATGTAAGCATAGAGTAATAATCCCAGGCGAAGCCTGAAAAGGTATTGAATAGGGCGAACCACAACATTAACCCCATTAAAGTCATACGTGCAGGAAAACGCTGTACAAATCCCGCCATAAGGGGTGCTCCAACCACAACACCAAATGCGTAAATCGCAATAAAATGACCTGCTTCTGAAATACTTACTTCTAAAGAACCTGCGACTTTGGGTAAGATTCCCATAATTACAAATTCTGTAAGCGCAATGCCAAAAGCTCCCATGGCAAGGGCAAAAATAGCTTTGCCTGAAGCCATATTAGACATTTAGCTTTTTGACCTTACATGGATTTTCCAAACAAATGCGTTTCATGCAATTGAATATACTTAAAACACTTATATCCTTAGATCTAAATTGCCTTTTCCCTTAAAGGATATAATCCGTACTTACAAAATTTGAAGCCTTAGCATCTAAAAGTTGCTCTACAGTAGCATTATTTAATGGATTATCCTTGAAGGCAATAAAAGTACGAACAGAAAACGAACGCAACGCATCGTGTACACTAAGTGTAGATTGAGCTGAATCCTTTCTGCCCGTAAAGGGATACACATCCGGACCACGCTGGCAGGAAGAATTAAGATTTACACGACATACCAAATTCACCAATGTGTCAATAAGTGGTGCTAAACGATACACATCCTTACCAAATAGACTTACTTGTTGTCCGTAGTTACTTTCTGCCATATCGTCTAAAGGTTCATCGATTTCCTTGAAATCCAAAATTGGCACTACAGGACCAAACTGTTCTTCCTGGTAAACCCTCATTTCTTTTGTTACCGGATATAGCACTGCGGGCCAAATGAAATTGTCGAAGCGCTTCCCTCCTTTTTCATTCAAAATACGCGCCCCTTTGGCCAGTGCATCGTCAATTAACTCTTGAATATAATCCGACTTGTTTGGTTCGGGAAGCGGCGTTAGGCTTACCCCTGCATCCCATGGATTACCAAATTTGAGTTGATCTACCGCCGAACAGAATGCATTAAGAAAAGCGTCTTTAACGTCTTGATGCACGTAAACCACTTTTAAAGCTGTACATCTTTGACCATTAAAAGACAAAGTTCCAGCAACGCATTCCTGAACAGTGAGTTTTAAATCGGCATCCGGAAGTATAATCGCCGGATTTTTTGCCTCTAAACCTAACACCAATCGTAACCGATTGCTTTTAGGATGTTGTTCTTGAAGTGCATTGGCAGATTTACTATTTCCAATAAGTGCAAGCACATCTACCTTGCCAGATTGCATAATGGGGCCTGCAACCGCTCTTCCCCGCCCAAAAAGAATGTTAACTACCCCCTTAGGAAAACTGTTTTTAAAGGCTTCCAATAGCGGTGTTATTAACAACACACCATGTTTAGCCGGCTTAAAAATGGTAGTATTTCCCATTATTATAGCCGGTATCAAGAGTGCAAAAGTCTCATTTAACGGATAATTGTAGGGGCCAAGACATAATACTACGCCAAGTGGACCTCTACGAATTTGCGCATAAACACCGTCTTGCTTCATGAATTTTGCACTCCCCCGGTCTAAATCCTTATACTCTTCAATGGTGTCTGTTATATAATCTACCGTACGATCAAATTCCTTTTGAGAATCTGCAAGCGACTTACCAATTTCCCACATGAGCAACCGAACCACTTCTTCACGTTTCGATTGCATCTGCTGCGCAAACTTTTCCATGCAGGCAATGCGATCCCTTACTTTCATTGTAGGCCAAATGCCTTTTCCAGCATCGTAAGCCTTTACCGCTGCTTCCAAAGCCTGTAGTGCTTCTGGCTCGCCCATATCAGGAATGCTGCCCAACAAGGTAGGCGAATACTGGGTAGTAGACGAAATTGTAGAATATACATTGGTATTAGCTCCGGCCCAGGAGCGCAATTCACCGTTGACTAAATAGGTCTTTTGATGAATAGGCTCGGTCAATTTATGTATTTCAGGAATTGTAGGTAAAACACTCATTGAACTTCAATTAGATTATGGGTTTCATTGCAGTCATAGACTCGCGTAATCTGGCACCAACTCGCTCAACCGAATGATTACGAAGCGTCTTATTTACATGAATTAATTTGGCATTATCTACTCCATTGTCCTTACCCGCACCAAAAGGCTTACCGATAACATCCGTGTCAATTTGCGTCATAAAATCTGCCAATAGCGGCTTACAGGCGTGATCGAATAGATAACAACCATATTCCGCAGTATCGGAAATCACACGATTCATTTCGAATAATTTTTTACGCGCAATGGTATTTGCAATTAATGGGGTTTCGTGCAATGATTCGTAATATGCAGATTCGCCAATAATTCCGGACTCTACCATAGATTCATAGGCCAATTCTACACCTGCACGAACCAATGCTACCATTAAGACTCCATTGTCGTAGTACTCTTGTTCTTTAATGTTCATACTTCCTGCAGGGGTTTTCTCGAAATTGGTTTCGGCAGTAGCCGCTCTCCAATTCAGCAAATTTTTGTCGCCATTGGCCCAATCCTCCATCATGGTCCTAGAAAAGTGTCCGCTCATGATGTCGTCCATATGTTTGCGGAACAGCGGGCGCATGATGTCCTTTAACTCCTCTGAAAGCTCAAAAGCCTTTATTTTGGCTGGATTGGATAAACGATCCATCATGTTGGTAATACCTCCGTATTTAAGTCCTTCGGTTACTGTTTCCCAACCGTATTGAATGAGTTTTGACGCATAGCCTGGATCGATACCCTTTTCAATCATTTTATCGAAACAAAGAATTGAACCGGTCTGCAATAATCCGCAAAGAATTGTTTGCTCACCCATTAAATCGGACTTAACCTCGGCAACAAAAGAGGATTCCAAAACTCCCGCTTTATCTCCACCGGTTGCAACGGCATAAGCTTTGGCCATGGCCAAACCTTTACCTTCGGGATCATTTACTGGGTGAACAGCTATTAGAGTTGGAACACCAAATCCTCTTTTGTATTCTTCACGCACTTCTGAACCCGGGCTCTTTGGGGCTACCATTATCACCGTCAAATCCTGGCGGACTTGCATCCCCTCCTCCACAATATTGAACCCGTGAGAGTATGATAGGGTTGCACCCTGTTTCATCAAGGGCATTACACTGCCTACTACTCCGGTATGTTGCTTATCTGGAGTTAAGTTGATAACTAGGTCTGCAGTAGGAATTAATTCCTCATAAGTACCCACAGTAAATCCATTTTCCGTGGCGTTCATATAACTCGCACGTTTTTCCTTAATGGCGGCTTCACGAAGCGTGTAAGAAATGTCTAGACCAGAATCACGCATGTTAAGGCCCTGATTTAGACCCTGGGCTCCACAACCAACAATTACAATTTTTTTTCCTTTTAAGGCTTGAACTCCTTCAGAGAATTCAGAAGGTTCCATAAAACGGCATTTTCCTAGCTGCTGAAGCTGCTCACGAAGCGATAATGTATTGAAGTAATTACTCATGATATGTTTACTGGTGATTTATTTAAATTAAACTTTTTGAAATTCTGCAAGTATTTTTGAAATAGGCATAGAAGCTTTGGATACAGAGATTCTACCACTTCGTACGAATTGTAATATACCATAAGGTACAAGTTCATGATACATCTGGTCTATTTCGTGTCGTCTTCCGGTTTTGGCTAAAACAAAAAAGTCACGGCTCACAGTAACGATTTGGGCGTGATGATCTTTAATAATGTTTTGAATTTGCCGTTCGTCGAACAATAAATCAGATGCAATTTTAAACAAGGCAGACTCTTGGTAAATGGTTTCATCGTCTGTATGATAAAATGCCTTAACAACATCTATCTGTTTCTCGATTTGAGACACAATATGACGGGTCCAATCCTCTGTGGTATTTACAACAATTGTGAATTTAGAAATTCCTTCAATTTCCGATTTGGATACATTTAGACTTTCTATATTTATATGCCGTTTAAGAAAAATACCTGAAATTCTATTGAGTAACCCAACTTGATTTTCAGAATAAACGGAAATTGTAAACCATTGATTTTCCATAGTAAATGCACAATTAGGGTGTCAATTCTTTTATTTTAATCTTATGTCGGATACTGATGCGCCCGAAGGAATCATTGGAAACACATTGTCTTCCTTGGCCACTTTAACTTCTAAAAAGAAAGCATCCTTAGAGGTAAGCATTTCCACAACTGCATCTGCTAAATCTTTGCGTTCCGACACCCGACGTGTTTTAAGGTGGTAACCTTCAGCAATTTTCACAAAATCTGGATTGGTCATGATGGTAGAAGCATAACGCTTGTCAAAAAACAGTTCTTGCCACTGACGTACCATGCCCAAAAAATCATTGTTCAAGACCACAATTTTAACGGGTACCTTGGTTTGAAAAATGGTCCCTAATTCTTGAATATTCATTTGAAATCCCCCATCGCCGGCAATCGCAACAACCTCTCTGTTCATTGCTCCCATTTTAGCCCCAATCGCCGCGGGAAGTGCAAATCCCATAGTCCCAAGTCCGCCTGAAGTGATATTGCTCTTGGATTGACGAAATTTTGCATAACGACAGGCAATCATTTGGTGTTGCCCTACATCGGTTACAATAATCGCCTGATGATTCGAAGCTTTATTGATCTCTTTGATTACTTCTCCCATCGTTAAACCTGACTGCTGTGGTTCTAGATCATGTTCGATTACGGCCTCAAATTCTTCTTGGTACTTTTTGTGGAACTCTCCCAACCACTTCTCGTGCGTGCGTTCTTCAATTTTGGGCAAAATTTGGGCTAAAGTATTCCGTGCATTACCCAATACGGCTACATCTACCTTAACATTTTTGTCAATTTCGGCCGGATCAATTTCAAAATGAATGATTTTAGCCTGCTTGGCATAGGTTGCAAGATTTCCGGTGACTCGGTCATCGAAGCGCATACCAATCGCGATTAATACATCGCATTCGTTGGTAAGAACATTCGGGCCATAATTCCCGTGCATGCCTACCATACCTACATTTAATGGATGATCAGAATCCATAGCAGACAATCCCAATATGGTCCAGGCTGCCGGAATACCCGATTTTTCTACAAAGTCTATTAATTCTTTCTCGGCATTACCTAAAATTACTCCCTGACCAAAAACAATCAATGGCTTTTTAGCTGTGTTTATAATATCTGCAGCTGCCTGAATCGCACCACTATCTATTTTGGGCTCCGGGATGTAACTCCTTACTCCTGTACATGGGGTGTACTCAAAATCAAAGCTGTCGAATTGTGCATTTTTGGTAATATCTATTAATACTGGTCCAGGCCTTCCACTTCGGGCAATATAAAATGCCTTGGCAATGATTTCAGGAATTTCTTCTGCACGTGTAACCTGATAATTCCATTTTGTAACAGGAGTAGAAATTCCTACAATGTCAGTTTCCTGAAAGGCGTCTGAACCTAGAAGATGACGGGCAACCTGTCCTGTAATGCAAACTACAGGGGTAGAATCGATCTGGGCATCGGCCAAACCGGTAACTAAATTAGTAGCCCCAGGTCCCGATGTTGCCATTGCAACCCCTACCCTTCCAGAGGCTCTTGCATAACCTTGTGCAGCGTGGATAGCACCTTGCTCATGCCTAACTAAAACATGATGTAACTTATCCTGAAACTTATACAGTTCATCATAAACAGGCATAATTGCACCGCCGGGATAACCGTAAAGCAGGTTAACACCTTCTGCAAGGAGACAATGAATAATGGCTTCAGCACCGGATATCCGGATTGTTTTCTGTGAAGCTCCCTTCTTTTTTAATGCACTAGCGGACTCCATAATTTCCACAGATTTGATTAAAAATTAATTACAATCGGTAACGCACCCTTCTGAAGCAGATGAAACGGCCAAAGCGTACTTGTAAAGAGATCCCTTACGTACCTTTAATTCGGGTGCTACCCAGTTGGCTTTTCTTAACTGAAGTTCGGCTTCAGAAAGCGCTACACTCAGTTCATTTTTATCTGCATCAATGGTTATCATATCCCCATCTTTAAGCAATGCTATCGGCCCACCAACCTGTGCTTCTGGGGTTACATGCCCTACCACAAAACCATGTGTTCCTCCCGAGAATCGGCCATCGGTAATCAAGGCTACATCTTTTCCCAGTCCGGCACCCATAATTGCGCTCGTTGGCTTTAACATTTCTGGCATGCCTGGGCCTCCCTTAGGACCTTCGTAACGAATTACCACTACATCTCCCTTTTGGACCTTACCTTCGGCTATTCCCTTATTGGTCTCAAACTCATTTTCAAAAACACGTGCCGGGCCTACAAAACGATGGCCTTCTTTTCCGGTAATTTTGGCCACAGCACCCGTTGGCGACAAATTGCCATAGAGAATCCTTAAATGTCCAGTTTTTTTAATGGGGTCACTTAAAGGATGAATCACTTGCTGGCCTGCTTCAAGAGCCGGTACATCCTTGAGGTTTTCCGCAAGTGTTTTTCCTGTTACTGTGAGACAGTCTCCGTGTAACATTCCGTTTTCCAACATAAACTTAAGTACTGCTGGAATACCCCCAATTGCATGAACATCTTCCATAAGATATTTCCCGCTTGGCTTTAGATCTGCAAGAAAAGGTGTTTCGTCGCTAATGCGCTGAAAATCATCTAATGTAAAATCAATTTCTGCAGTTTTAGCAATGGCCAAGAAATGTAGTACCGCATTGGTAGAACCTCCTAATATTATAACTAGCCTAATCGCATTCTCTAGCGATTTTTTAGTGATAATGTCTAATGGTTTAATATCGCGTTCCAACAGTAATTTCATGGCCTCTCCTGCCGCATGACAATCGCCTTTCTTATCGGATCCGACCGCAGGATTCGATGAGCTGTAGGGCAGTGACATTCCAAGGGCTTCAATTGCAGAAGACATGGTGTTTGCGGTGTACATACCTCCGCAGGCTCCAGCACCAGGACACGCATGTTTAATTACCTGTTTGTATTCGGTTTCATCAATGTTTCCTGCCACTTTTTGGCCCCACGCTTCAAATGCCGAAACAACATCCAGCTTTTTGTTTTTATGACATCCAGACGCAATTGTACCCCCGTAAACCAAAATGGAAGGCCTATTTAAACGGACCATCGCCATTAAGGCACCCGGCATATTTTTGTCACATCCTACTACGGTGACTAATCCATCGTAATTCATGGCTTGTACTACAGTTTCCATAGAATCGGCAATGATGTCCCGAGACGGTAGTGAATAACGCATGCCATAAGTACCCATGGAAATACCATCACTAACGCCAATAGTATTAAACACAAGACCAACTATATCCGCTTTGGAAGTGCCTTCTTTTACAAACTGCGCAAGTTCGTTAAGATGCATGTTACAAGGGTTGCCCTCGTACCCTGTACTGGCTATTCCAATTAAAGGTTTTTTTAATTCCTCTTCTGTAAGCCCAATCGCATAAAGCATGGCTTGAGCAGCAGGCTGCGTGGGATCCTGCGTAACATTCTTACTGAATTTATTCAGCTCCATAGATTCCAATTTCAGAATTGATTATAATTAACCAAATTCAAAGATATGGGATTGTTAAACCTTATTTAGATCACAGCCTTTGAGTTTACAAACTCATCTCCAAAAATAAACCTTCAAATATTTGATTTACAGTATTTTAAATGATTGATTTTACCATATCCAATCAACACCTAAACCTGAGTGTTTAGTCGAAATTTAATAGAATCCCCGTATCTTTTCTGTGCAAGTATTGACAAAGCGTGTTGAGATAATTGCAGCACTCGAGGATAACCTCCGGTTGTTTGCCCATCACATAGCAATACAATTAGTTTACCTGAAGGAGTGAGCTGAACGGTTCCCGGAATTGTAGCCGACGTAATAATATTCAAATTATGCTCTTGAATTGGTGCTGCCAATTGACATCCCATTCGGTTAAACTCTTTTCCAATGGTAAACGATTTATTCAGGATGAGTTCCTGATTTTGGAAAGAAATCAATTCAAATTCAGGCCCTTTAAAACAATCCAAATCCTCTAATTCAATATGATTCGGATAACGCCACTTCAAAATTTTAGGTTCAAATGTTGTATCTGGGAGATACTCCAATTGGTCACCTTTTGAAATTTGACCCTTTGTTGTAATTCCTTTAAAATATGATCGGCTACCTAGGGTTAATTGGGTTTTGATACCTCCTCGGATTCCTAAATACGTCCGAAGCCCCGCTGCTGTTCTGCCGCATCTAAGTATCTGATTCGGTTTTACCGAATAGACCTGGTCCGGTTCCAATTTTAATCGATCCAACTCAACCTCCATTAAGGCGCCGCCCAAACAAATAAATGTTGGCTCCAAAAACTCGAGTGTGGCACCTTGCATTGTCATTTCGAGCAAGGCATCGGCCGGGTCATTTTCAAGTAGCGCATTGACCCTAGATGCAGAAAGGGTATCTGCTACTCCAGAAACCGGCACGCCAAAATGCCGATAGCCGTATCGGCCCAAGTCTTGTACCGAGGTAAAAAATCCCGGATCTTTAACCTGAATCATGATCGTATCTTTTTGAGTAATCATACACCCCAACCGCTACTTCCAATGTTATTAAATCAAAGGTTGCGCGATTGACAGAAACAAACCTTACAGTATCTCCTGCAGCTATAAAACAAGGTGGATTTCTTGAAGCGTCAAAAAGCGGTATTGGGCATTTGCCAATGATGTTCCACCCGCCTGGAGACAGTTGTGGATAAATCCCTGTTTGAAAACCGGCTAGCCCAACGGAACCCTCGGGAACGTTTAATCGAGGAGTTGATTTTCTCGGGACATTTAGCGTTTCCGGTAATCCCCCGAGATATAAAAAACCAGGTAAAAATCCAATGCCATAAACGGGATAATCTTGTTGGGTGTGGAGCTGAATAACTTTTTCCGTTGTAATACCAAGTTCTTTGGCCGTTTCAATAATATCGAGCCCCATTTCTGCATCGTAGCAAACCGGTAGTTCCCAACGATTGCTATTAAAATTGGAAGGGCCCGGATAATTTGAATACCATATCGGAAGTTTGACCTTTAATGACCAAAGGCGGTCAGGTTCCGATTTATTTAACAGCAATAAACTTTTATAAATGGGTACAAACTCCCATGAAGATTCATTGAGATGTTCTTTTTTTAAATAGGCCGCAAAACCCAGCATATCAAAAAGGGTTTCGGTATTCACATTACCTTCCCACTCCAATAGAAGGGCATATGTGCCAAAATTTTTAATCGAAAAAGGCAATGAAAACAATTTTAATTTACTGATAAATCTTTTTTAGCTCACTACTAACATAGGCCAAAATCTCCGACGCTCCCTTGGTGTCGCCATGCACACAACAAGTAGCTGCATTGAGGGAGAAAAAACCACCATCTATAGTAGGAATACTTTTTTTCCAAACAATCGAGTATAGCTGTTCCCAAACCGCATGAGGTTCCTCAATTACTGCACCGGGTAATGCTCTAGATGCCAAACTCCCATCGGAGCAATAGCGACGATCTGCAAAAGCTTCCTCCCAAACCCTAAAATCCATTGCTCTGGCTTTTACAGCAAAATTTGAACCACAAGGTGCAAACAGCACCGCTTGATTTCGAAATGGCTCCACGCATTGCAAATAGATGTCTGAAAGTGTTTCATTACCAGACAAATCATTGTACAATGCCCCGTGGGCCTTTATATGATGAAAGGTGGCACCGTTTCTTTGTGCCACCTGTTCAAAGCGGTAAAGTTGTGTTTCGATAGCCGTTCTAAGTTCCCCATGCTCCATTTTCACACTTTTCCTACCAAAATTTTCACGGTCTGGATAGGAAGGATGTGCTCCAATTTTAACTCCGTATTGAAGGGCGAGTTCCACAACCTCATTCATGGATTTAATCGAGCCTGAATGCCCGCCGCATGCAATATTGCAGGAAGTAATGTACTTGAATAATTCGGATTCATTTCCAATACCCTCTCCTACATCGCAGTTAATATCAATATTGGCTTTTATTAATTCCATATACCAATTAATGTACGAATTGCTAAACCGGTAACTAAAACTATCACCACACCGGCCAAGAGCCTTTGAAATAAGTTATTGCTCTGATTACCCATGACACGCTTACTCTGCAATGCCCAAAACAAAAACAAGGCAATTACAGGTAAAACAAGGGCATTGGCGATTTGAGCAAAGTAAATTACTTGCAGCGGCCGATAATTAAACAGATGTGAACCAAGGCCTGCAAATATTATTAGGAGCCAAACCAAACGAAAACGAAAGTCACCATGGGAACCCGACCATCCGAAACACTGTTTAGCTACATAAGCTGCAGCCATTGGAGCTGTTATGGCCGATGTAATTCCGGCGGCAAATAAACCAATACCAAGTCCATAACGCGCAAGACTTCCGTAGACGGGCTCTAGGGCAACGGTCAGGTCCATAATCGTAGTAAGGGTTTGCATTCCAGAACCGGCCCCAGTTATTAAAATGGCCATAGAGACCAATCCTCCAACAACCACTGAAAGTATAATATCTCTACGCATGAGCTTAACATCTTCAGGGCCTTTCCACTTTTGTGTGACAAGCGCAGCGTATAAAAAAAGATTATAAGGTACCACGGTGGTACCGATTAGGGCCATTACATTTAAAAGTGAATGCGAGTTTAATCCGGGAACAAAAAGGCCCTGTAATACCGCCTCCCAATTAGCATTTAATAAAACCGCTGTTAATGCAAATGAGCCGCTCATTATCAGCACCAACATGGTGAAAATTCGTTCCAAAAGACGATAAGAGCCTAAACTTAACAAAACGATTGCCAATAGTCCGGATATCCACGGATAAAAAGCAGAAAAATGCTTTCCAAAAATGGCTTCTAAACCCAATGCAGCTCCGGCGAGGTTCCCCGCTTCATACGCTCCGTTACCCAAAACAATCGCAGCCAGGATTACTCCAATAAATACAATTACCAAAATCGGCTTTTGAATGTGATTACGAATCAACTGCGGTAATCCCTGCCCTGTAATTATTCCTAACCTGCCCGCCATTTCCTGCAGCACTATGGTCGCAACAATTGATAGTAACAAGGCCCACAATAGGGAATATCCGTCCTGAATCCCCGATCGCAAACAAGTAGTAACTGTTCCGGGACCTATAAATGCGGCGGCAATTAACATGCCTGGTCCACCTTTTTTAAACATATAATCCGAATTTTGATTTTGCCGAATCGCAAAATATTAAAATAATGAGCCCATGCAAAAGAATGCAGTTCATCGAAAATAAGGCTTTTTAAAGCATCTTTGAATGCCGGTTATCGATTATCTATACTAAAACTAATTTTGTGCGGTTATTTTGATTCAACCCTATTAGTTACAGAATACCAAATGCATTGTCTGGAATGTCAAAAACAATTGAATATAGAAGATCAGCAAGAAGCTAGATCGAAGTTTGAATTGGACCTTTGTGAAGGGCATCGTATGCGCATGGAACATGTTGTGGAGCATTACAAAATCCCCGTAGAGGCTGTTATTTTATATTACCATTTAAAAAATTCTGGTATTCAATCGATGTTAGCTTGGTGGGATGGCAAGAATCAGGTTGATTTGGCTATTTCCCGTGTAAAACTAAACATCACGATTGAAGATACCAGTGGCGATTCACAATTGACCTTTCCTGAATTTATTCACGAAATATCACACCTTGCTGTAAAACAAAATCACGGATTTAACAGTCTAAGAATTCCAGCGTTTCAGATTAGAAATTACCCGGAAGAAACCGTAGATCAGCTCAGACATATAATTCAGGAAATTCGACAACATATTAAACTTGTCTAACCAAAAAATTATAGAATTACGGGTTCTTTCTAATTAGAATGTGTAAATTTTGTCTGTAAATGATTCTTTCATGAAACAGACAGATCGCAGAAACTGGCTTAAGACGATTGCACTTGGCAGCAGTCTAACGCTCTTAGGTGGGACCGAGGTCTTTCCTTCTTTTAAAAAAAAGGGGCATTTTATTGAATCTGGGCCTATTCGACTCAATTCGAATGAAAATCCTTACGGCCCTTCTGCTGGCGTTAGGGAGGCAATAATGCATCAACTTGATGTTGCCTGCAGATATCCCTCGGCCTATTTAGCCAAACTAACCCGGGAAATTGCAAATAAAGAAGAAATAGATCCAAGTTGTGTAGTTATTACCGGTGGATCTACTGAGGGACTGAAAGCCGCAGGATTGACATTTGGATTACACGGCAGAGAAATCATAGCAGCAGACCCAACTTTTCAAGCACTTTTGACCTACGGAGAATATTTTGGCGCTCATGTACATCGGGTTCCATTAACACCAAATTTTACTCACGATTTGGAAGCCATGGAAAAACGAATCACCTCAAACACAGGGTTAATTTTTATATGCAATCCCAACAATCCCACGGGAACTTTGCTTCCCGAAGCAGCGCTTAAAGACTTTATTCTATCAAGCGAACAACGCGCAGTAATTTTTAGTGACGAGGCTTACTATGACTATATTGAGCTACCAGAATATCCATCAATGATTGATTTCGTAAAACAAGGTAGAAACGTTGTAGTGTCCAAAACCTTTTCAAAGGTATATGGTTTGGCAGGAATGCGCATCGGCTATCTTATTGCAAGACCTGATATTGCAACTCGAATAAAAAAGTCGATAATGGCAAACACTAACTCCTTAGCTATCGTTGCGGCAAGCACAGCCCTAACCGATGCTGAGTTTTACAAATTCAGTGTATCCAAAAATTTAGAAGCTAAAAGGCTATTATATGAGGGATTTGAAGCTATGAACGTGCCCTACATACCTTCTCACACAAATTTTGTGTTCTTTAAAAGTGGAATTGAGGTTGGAACACTAAACCGGCAAATGCTTGAACTAGGGGTTCAAATCGGCAGACCATTTCCGCCTTTAACGAATTGGGCACGGGTAAGTACAGGAATAATAGAAGACATCCCAGTTTTTATTTCGTCTCTGGAAAAGCTCATAAATTAATTCACACAGCCCACAGGTGGTGTGCTATATTTTTATCCCAACCACCCTTCCCGATCTAGGCTTCTGTAGCCGATGGCCTCTGCAATGTGCTGCTCATTAATTTGCTCCACGTGATCTAAATCGGCAATGGTCCTGGAAACTTTGAGAATTCGGTCGTAGGCTCTGGCCGAAAGTTTAAGTTGTTTCATGGCAACAGATAAAATATTTAATGGTCCTGTATTTAACTTGCAAAATTTTCGGAGATGCCTTACCTGCATTTGGGCATTACAATGAATGCCTTCTCGCATAAATCTTTTGGTTTGAATTGCTCTTGCTTGGACAACACGATTTCTGATTTGTTCACTAGTTTCTTCTACTTGCATTGTAGTCATTTTTTCGAAGGGTACGGGGCTTACTTCCATATGCATATCAATCCGATCCAACAACGGACCAGAAATACGATTCAAATAGCGTTGCCGTTCTGCCCTGCTGTGTTGAAAACGATTGTTTTCATCTGTGAAAAATCCGCCAGGGCTAGGATTCATGCTGGCTACCAACATAAAACTACTGGGATAGGTTATCGTAAATCGCGCTCTTGATAAGGTTACCTCTCGATCTTCCAGAGGTTGACGCATGACCTCAAGTACGTTTCGTTTAAACTCTGGAAGTTCATCCAAAAATAAGACCCCGTTATGCGCCAGTGAAATCTCACCAGGTTGGGGATAGGCACCTCCGCCAACCAAGGCCACGTCCGAAATGGTGTGATGGGGGCTCCTAAAGGGACGATCTAAAATTAATCCTCCTACATTTTTTCCGACAACACTGTGTATTTTTGTGGTTTCAAGCGCTTCCTGAAGTGACATTGGCGGCAAGATTCCCGAAAGCCTTTTTGCCAACATAGTTTTACCGGCCCCCGGTGGCCCGACAAGAATTAGATTGTGGCCTCCTGCAGCAGTAATTTCAAAACATCTTTTTACAGTTTCCTGACCTTTCACCTCGCTAAAACAGGGCAAATTGCCGGGATTGGCAGATAAGGCCTTTGGTATAATCGCTTGAATCGGGTTCAAGTGCCCCCGATTTCGCAATAATGCTATAACTTCAGAAAGATTCTGGACGGCATAAACCTCCAATTCATTTACAACTGCCGCTTCTTCCGCGTTCGCAGCCGGCAATATTAAAGCTTTAAATCCGGCATCTCTAGCCCCTATAGCAATGGGAAGTGCTCCTTTTACAGGCAATAAGGCACCATCTAAAGATAGCTCACCCATTACCACATATTCACTAAGATGTGTAACTTCTAATTGCGCCGAGGCTACCAGAATCCCAATAGCCAATGGTAGATCATAAGCAGAACCCTCCTTGCGTAAATCTGCTGGAGCCATATTTATGGTTATCTTTTTTCCAGGAATACGTAAGCCATTATTTAGAAGGGCAGCCGCAATGCGATAATTACTCTCACGTATGGCATTGTCTGGTAATCCTACCAAATGGTATCCAATCCCGTTATCTATATTGACTTCGATGGTGACCGGAATTGCATCGATACCAAAAACGGCACACCCATAAACTTTACACAGCATATTGAGAGTTTGTGCCAAAATACAGACCCAACCTGCCAAAAACTTTCAGTAGGTATTATTCCTTTACCTCAAAATAAGATTTTAACGTTACAGGCTTACCGTAAGAAGTAAACCCCTCTAAAGTTACACTGTAGGTTCCAGGAACTCTTGAAGTCATAAATTTGAAAGATTGACCGTATTGATTCATGTCAATCCTCGGATTCCAATACAACTGATGTCGGAAGTCAGGAATTCTATTTCTGGAGTGATCAGGAAACTCCTGGAAATACGATTTTACAGGAGCTGCAGGCGAGAATTCAAAAGGTGTTCCCGAACTGGTGTAATCACCGTAACGGGTTTCTAAGGCCACCATGCCTTGGTATTTATTATCTCCAAAAATGATTTCATCCTGAACAACACGAATATATTTAAGAAGCCTGGCGTCGAGATCCAGGATTTCCCCATGATTGGGAATAAAGATGCCATCTATTGTAACTATTGGAGGTGCGATCGTAAAAATTTCCCTTCCTATTTCCGAAGGCGCACGAACCCAAAGTGTTTCAGTTTTATCCGAATCTTTTTTCACCCAAACATCTTGAATGATTTCTATAAGGGTTTCCCGCAATGTTGAAAATGAAGTGTAATCGTCTAAATCATAAGATCTTGGAAGATATCCAAAATACGATTCTTCGGTAAACACCGATCGAACGGTATCCGGTTTGACTTCAAAATATCCATTCTCAATTTGATTGTGAATACTGCGTTTGCGTATTGCCCCTGCAAGTGAAGTGTCTATCACAATACGTCTGGGGGAAGGAAACTTTTCATTGATTTGTCCTAGATTTTGAAAGATTACTTGCTGGTTCATAGCAATACCTGATGTTGTATTAAAATACCCCGTTGCTCCTTCATAGGGTGCTTTCAAATAGGCAAAGAATTGTCCGGTCGCATTGGTTGTGGCTGTCAATAATTGAAAATTCTCACCCGGCAAGGAAATAACAATGGGAACACCGGCCAACCCAATTTTTTTATTCGAATCTATTAATTTACCGGCAATTATGGCTTCGCGTTGTTCTGGAATCCAGACCGAATCCAAAACCTGTTGCGGAATTCTGCGAAGTTTGTTCGCATAGGCCGATGCAAAACCACTGGCCGTTACTGACGGAATCTCAGGGATCTCCTCTACCCTTGCAACGGATATTGAATAGCTCCCTTGCGCCAAAACCCCTTTTAAATTTTGCAGTTGAAGCGTCACCGAACTGTTAATCGGGCACGATGTGCAAGACGTTCGTATTAATATACCAGTATCCGAATCTGTATGTTCTTCAACTGAAATTGTTTTTAAGGCACCTGAGTCTATATTCTCGGATGACGCTCCGATTAAAATTCCAGGCGTACTTTCATAGGGATTGATCACATTTATCTCTGCAGTATAAAATTGATTTACCCCAGCATTTTTTATCCAATTGGTAAATGAGGTGAGGGTATATGCTCCAGATGGTATTTTAGTATTAATAAATAAATCACCTTGTCCGCGACCCTGATACAATCTTATTTTTTGAACACTAACCTGCGTACCATTGGCATCTGTAAGTTGTACATAGGCAATCTTACTTACCTTACTTAGACGGTAGGACTGTAAATCGATGCTATAAATACTGAAATAGAGTGTCTCCCCCGGGAATAATGTTGTCCGGTTTAAATGTAGATACAATGTTTCCATTGGAGCAGCCCGAAGTGCCTCCAATTCCAATGTACTGCTAATTTGCTGTTGTGAAACGGCCTGTTTAAAAAACAGAACTGTTACAAAACCTAAATAACGTTTTAGCCTTCGATTCATATTATTCTTCTATCCAAAAAGCAGGGGGCACATTTTCTCCTAATACAGTACAATCACCACAAATTCTGGGAACATATGCATGTGGCCCGGGACAAATTGCAATTATTTCATCTTGATACGGGCCAGCATATGTTATAACATCACCCAAATTCAACAATTCGATAACCGATAAGGGACAAAGTGGGGTGCCGCCTTGCACTGGAAATTCGGGACACCTGCTGGCATGTGATTCAGGCGAAGACCGCAATCCGCAAGGAACGATATAAGGTGGTTCTGGCACCTCTGGAAAATAGTCCGAAAAGTTGATGAATATTCGATTTTCCTCCTGAGCCGCTACATAAAAAAATCCAATAGGTACTACCGATGCTTCCATTGCAGAGGTAAGATTGCCTCCAATTGTCCCTGGCTGAATTTGAGAAAAAATTTGATCTTGTTGTGAAAAATTCTTCAAATTTTCGAAAAACAAATACGTTTCCAATGAAACAGTTTGTTGCCGAACGGAAATGCTATAACGATGTGCAATTTTAAAATCGGATTTGGAAATAAAATGAACGCGGTAGTCGTTGAGTATTCCATCATTGAGTCCTTTTGTATTGCCTAGCAATACGGATGCTGATTCCTGAGTGCGAAAGCATATTTGCTCCTGTTGCTCACGATTCACAAGCTCTAGGGTATAGGTGACCGGATCCTCACAAGGATTGTAATTGCTCAAAACAAAATCCTGAGGATTCCACAATGGAGCAACCACCTTGAAGGTTTCTTCATAGGTGAAACGCAAATAAGGTGAAATGTCTGCCTGACTTTGACTACTCACAAAAAACCCAATACCCTCGCCCAATTCGGGATCAATTACTAGTTTAGCAACTAGGTTTGTGAGTGCATTGTTACCATTCAAATACACCTCTTCTGAACGAATGAGTGATCCATCCCGAAGCTTAATTTCTAAATGATAACCACGATTAACTTGGGCCCCAAAAGGTGTAAGTGAAAAGTAATTCCCGGGGGTACCTTCCAAAAATTCAAATTCAGATCCGGCATCGTCCAAAATCCTGACCATAGCCCCGGTTTCGTAGAGTATCGGACGCTCCTGAAGTTCCGGTACTGCAAAAAGGTAGGTCCCCGGATCTTCCAAATCAAAAGCAACAATACTATCGTTAGTAAAATCTGCAGGTCGGGACAAAACGATTTTCTGGGTTTGAATCTGATCGGTAAGGTGTCCTTCTACTATGAGTGTATTTCCTGCTTCCGCAATTGCCTGCGCATTGGTCTGAATAGGAACTTCGGTTATACATGAAAAGCAAACACAGCCAAAGAGTACACCTAAAATTAAAACCTTTCCATTTTTTATTTGCTCATACATGTACAGGTCAAAATTTAAAATTGTAGGTTATTGAGGGCACAGGCACTGCAAATATTGAACTCTGCAATGCTTTAACTTCGCCTTTTTCGGTTACAAAAAATACGGAATATGGATTATTTCTTCCCAACACATTATAAACCGAAAATGTCCAAAAGCTGTGTGCTAATTTTTGTTTCTTGTGATTACCCTCTACGTTTATGCCCAAATCTAATCGGTAATAATCCGGAATTCGGTATTTATTTCGGTCACTGTACAATACATACTCAGCATTATTGTAGACGAATTGACCAATCGGATAAGTGACCGGTCGCCCGGTTTGAAATGCAAAATTCATTGAAACGCTATAACGCTTTGTAAATCTATAATTGGCAATGAGGCTAAGGTCGTGCGGGCGATCATAATTCGATGGAAAATACAATCCACCATTGATTCGAGCTGCAGAAAAAGGACTTTGAAATTGAATTAATGCCCGCGACCAAGTATAGCCCAGCCAACCGTTTAATTTTCCTTGATTTTTCCGAACCAAAAATTCTAAACCATAGGCTCTTCCGTTACCTTGCAAGACCTCGGTCTCCAAATGGTCGTTCAACAATATACGGGCCCCAGATTTAAAATCTAAAACATCCTTCGACCATTTATAATATCCTTCAACACTTAATTCAAGGTCATTTTTGGGATAATTCTTAAAAATCCCTAAACTACTTAAATAGGCCTGTTGGGGCCTAATGTTGTTATCACTGAGCTTCCAGGTATCTATAGGGGAAACCGTTGTGGTGTTCGACAATGCATGCAGGTACTGATACATGGAATTAAATCCGGCCCGAATAGATAACGTAGGGTCTAAAAGATAGCGTGCTGCAGTTCGAAATTCTGGACCGTTATAAAATTGAACCAAATTTCCAGCGTCGATGGCTTTTACCTGAAGTAATGTTCCAGTATTTCGCGGAGCCTCTTGTGAATAGCTGCGTACCAAGGCTGGCCCAAGTGCGCTAAAAAATGTCCATCGCAAACCGTAGTCTATTTCAAATCGCTCATCCACAGAAAATCGGTTAGACAAATAAACTGCTGCTTCAACGGCCCGTTCACGATCCAGATTTACGGGGGTAACAGCCGATTTTAACCCTAAAGGATCCAAGTTCCCTGGAGCTACCTGATAGTATTTGGCCGATAAGCCAAATCTTATTAAATTTTTAGTATTAGATCGAAAACGATCGCTTACACCAAGGGCTGTTTCTTGTAGCTGAAAATTAAATGCTGTTCCAAGGTTTTCCAAGCCTTGGGTCAGATTAAAAGCATGACGGCTATTTGAAATGTCGACATCTAAATTATGGTTTTTAGGGAGCAATCGATTCCAGGACATGGAGAACATGCGATTGCTATAACCCAAGAGTGAATCCCGGGTTAAACTAAAAACATCCTTACTGTAATACGCGGTAGCCCGTAGCCGATTACGGGAATCAATTTTATCCGAATACGTGGCAATTAGGTCGTAAAAGGCTGCCTGATTCCCATTTATCTTTGAATTTTTCAGGCTCCGCAAAATCCAATCGGAATAGGCCATTCTACCTCCCAAAACAAGAGCAGACTTTCCTTGAACCACCGGAATTTCCAAAGCGAGATTAGAGGTAACTGGTCCTATTGCACCTTCGCCTTTAATTTTTGTGGTATCTCCTGTCTTGGTTTGCATATCAAAAACCGCCGACAACCGACCACCAAATTGCACCGGAATAACCCCTTTATAAATTGCTACTTGTTGCAATACAAATGGATTTATGGCCTGGAATAATCCAAAAAAGTGCGTAGGGTTATACACAGACCCACCATTGAGCAAAAATTGGTTTTGATCGGAACGTCCTCCACGCACATTGATGCCTCCGGCGCCTTCTCCAGCGGTAGAAATACCAGGTAAGGCAGTAGCAATCTTTAACAGATTTCGCTCACCCAAAATCAATGGAATTTCCTTGCTCTCTTCTGCGTTAATCTGATCTGTACCAGCCAGGACCTCCTCCACATTCCGATCCTGGCTGGCTTGCACAACTACCTCGTTTAACTGCTGTAATCCTTCCTCTAAATTTAAAGTAATGGAACCGTTTCCGTATAGAATAACCTTGCAAACTACAGGACGCATCCCTAAATGTCTTGTTTCTAGTTCGTATATACCCGCAGGCAACTGAAAGGAAAAGTAACCAGATTCATCTGTTACAGCGCCTTTTCCTATATCGCGTATTAGCACTGCAACATCCGGCATTGGCGTGCTTGATTCCCTGTGTAGAACAAACCCCTGCAACTCATATTGTCCCAAATTATCCACTGCAGATTGTTTACCAATGCTAAAGGTTTCTTGATTCAATGAATTTGGGACAACGGGTTCGTTAATAAAGATTGGAAGAGAATTTTCCACAGGGAGGGTTCGAATTGCTGTGGTTTGCTTAATTCCTCCAAAAAACTCGCTTGGAAGTTGGTCGTATATCCTCCGATTTTGGGTGATAATTAAGGTCCTGTTATCGTATAGAAAATGATTTAATTTTGTGGACCGTAGTAAACTATCGAGCAACGCTCTGGTGGTAATTCGAGAGAATTCCCCAGTGTATTTTGTCTCCTCAATCCAGGAATCCAAGTAATAAATCCGTATTCCTGTTTGCCCTTCAATTTTCTGAAAAATTTCTGCCAACGTGGCATTTTCAAAATTAAAACCTAGCAATTCCTGTTTTTCCTGGGCATAAATTTGTGTTGTCAACACCAAAAATCCAATAGCTAAGAAGCGCTTTAAAGGGGTCATAAACAACACATGTTTTGCATAGCAGGATACTGAGCAATACAGTTAATAATTAAAAGTCAATCCTTTTCACGGATTTAAAATTAAAATATGTTTGGAATGCTGCTCTATTTCAGAGGGGTTTAACATCATTTTTCGAAATTCTCCACGGGAATAGGCTGCCGCCTGATCTGAATAATACGGACTAAATGGATTGCCGGACTGACCGGTGGGTAAAATGCTCATGCTGTTTTCAATATCCGAAAAATCGATAATTCTTCGAGTTGAAGGACCTGCATTTACGTTAAAATAACCCGTTTCATCTGTGGTGAAGGCCATATTATTGATTACCTCAGAGGAACCACGCACCGGAAAGGGCCCAACATTGAAAAGTGGTCTGAAAATTTTAAGCGAGCCTATAGGATGTTTATGTTCCAATTGATGCACTTCACCCCATTGCCAACCTTCGGGGTCTGGCCCGAAATCCTCTTTTAAGAACTGCATGGTTTCTTTAAAAGCCAATAATACATGATCGTCTTTATCCTCTTTTACCGCGGGTGTTTTAATATCGTCCCACCACAACGATTCTTCATTTGAAGCCATTTTTGCCAAAACCCGCTTGGCTAAATGTGTGCCCATAAAGGCCTTGAATCCTTCTGGTCCTAGCTCGTCCATAAAGGTGTTTTTGAGAAATAAATAAACCCAACGGTGATAAAAAACGGCCTCGTGACTATTGAGCGGGTAATCTCCTTTCCATTTATTCAAAACATCAATATAGGCGATTTCAGCATCCGATAATTTTTTAACGTCAAGCGATTTGGAAAGATTTGCAATAATTTCAGGAACAACAGGACTTGTATCGTCTACAATCATCTTTAACATATCTTCTTTATCCCAGCCGTCTTTTACTTTTAAAAGCTCCACAATACGTCTTGCACGATTTTCCGGAAGATAATAGCCTGGAACCCATCCTATCGAAGTACTATCTGGTTGATTGTTTGCGGAATAAACATATCCACTTGTTGGATTGATAGCCTTAGGATTTTTGGTAAAAGGCACGTCTTTAAAAAATACGGTGTCTCGTGCTTCAACGGAGATGATTTGCTTGGTACTTACCAAATTTGGGACAATATGTAATCTTGCCGCAGCCCACCAGGCAATATTCCCAGTTGAATCGCCATACATTACATTTAGTCCTGGAGCGTGAATACGCTGAACCGAGGCTTCAAATTCACCAATATTTGAGGCATGCGATATGCCGTAAAGGGCTTCGAGTACTTCATTCTTGCCTTGGGTATACACCCAAGACATGCTTACTGGTGTTTTTCCCTTTAATTCAGGAATTACATCATTGACTAGCATGCCAAGGTCCGATTTTCGCAGTTTTAATATTACTGGGTCTGCGTCTTTCACCAAGATTACTTTTTCAATACGGTCAAACGTTTTCCAGGTTCCATCCCTCCAATATTGATTACTATCCGCAGGATTAATGGTTTCTTGAAAAAAATCGATATCATCATTTTCGAACATCGTTAAGCCATAAGCATAATTCCTGTTATGTCCCAAAAGTGGAAATGGAATACCGGCCAGATGATAACCGTATTTTTCATAGTCCATTGCCTTTACATGAGCTTCGAACCAAACCGATGGCTGGGCAAAACCGATATGGGGATCGTTTGCAAACAAAACTTTGCCAGATTTTGTTTTTTGGGGGGCAAGTACCCAGGAATTACTACCCTCCAAGGCAGGCACTGGGGGGCCGGAGACCAACTGACTCAATCGCGCAGCTAAACTAAAAGCCTTTTGGGTGCTGTCCGTAGAATCAAAAACAGGTATTCGCTCCGTTTCACTGATATTTTCTTCTAGCAATTCTTTTACATAATCAGGGCCAATTCGTTCTGAAATTTCGGATAATAATGGATCCGTTTTATGTGCCATTGCAAAACTGAATGCCATATACCCCAAAGAATTATAGACATCTACAATTTCAAAGGGGGATTTCTCTAGGCCGGTAAGATAGTATTCCGGGGGCGTAGGTCCCGATGCAATAAATTGATTTATGCCGTCAATATAGGCCTTTACCAAACGGTAGTGGGGAGTGTCTTTTTGTAAGTCCTTTGCTGCAATTTCACTTGCGTCTGCAATCCCTAAGTTAAGAAAAAAACGATCAGTTGGCACCTGCTCCGAACCAAAAACCTCAGACAATCCACCACGGGCTACCCGCCTAAGTAGTTCCATTTGCCAAAGCCGGTCCTGAGCGTGCACGTAGCCTAAAGCCCGAAAGGCGTCTTCTTCGGAATCTCCATAGATGTGTGGAATACCGTGGTCTGTATAAATAACTTTTACCGGGTTTTGTAAATTCTTCAGATTTCGGGTACCATCGTATTCCGGCCGGATACTTTGAATAAAAAACCAACCAGAGACTAACAATACAGAAAGAATCGCAACCAAAAAAACAAGGAACTTTTTAAGCCTTCTCAAAATGCACTATTTAAGGATTCGACCTAAAATTACTTCCTTTAAATTAATTGTTAAAGCGCACCGCTTAATTTGAAGGCGAATTGGTCACTTCTTTTTAATAACTGCTTAAAATTTTGTAGTCCCTGAGTTAACCAATTCAAATATTCCTCCGCATTTGTATTTTGAATTGGCGCATGCAAAACCTCTAAATTGTGTGTTATTTGAATGTAATAGGGTTGTGAAAGTGTTCCAAAATTATACGTTTGAAATGTACTCCATAAATCGCCTACGGTTTTAATTTGTTTACTTTGACCGTTGTTAAACTTAAATACAAACTGTTGGGATATAGGAAGTAATTTTCGATCATCTACATAAAGTGATACCAAAACATATTGTTCATTTAGGAGCTTGAATATCTCGGGTCGACTCCAAACCTGTTCTTCCATTTTCCGACAATTTACACAGGCCCAACCTGTAAAGTCTAATAATATGGGCTTGCCAGAATCACGGGCCTTTTGCAAACCGGTCTCAAAATCTTTGACACAATCTAACCCTAATGGACAATCGGTTTCCTGAGGCCTTAAAGTGTAAAAATCGGGAGGAGGAAATCCGCTAAGCATAGTTAGCGGTTTACGTGTAATTATGCCAAAAGCTAAATAGGCCGCAAAAACAAAAGCAAGCAATCCAAACAGATTACTCCAAATTGATCTTGATTTAGATGCATTACCTGATTTAAATTTAAAAAAACCGAAAAGATAACCTGATAGTAATAATGCCAACACCAACCAAATGGCAAGAAACACCTCCCTTTTTAAAATTCCCCAATGCCCCACTAGGTCTGCATTGGACAAGAATTTTAGCGCCAATGCCAGCTCCAAAAATCCTAAAACCGTTTTAACGGTTTCCATCCATCTTCCTGATTTGGGTAAATGATTAAGCCATGAGGGAAACAAAGCAAACAATGCAAAAGGCAAGGCCAGGGCTAGTCCAAAGCCTGTCATGCCTAATGAAAGATTCCAGGCTACGTTACCTGCAGCCAGGGCCGTGCTCCCCAACAGCCCGCCTAAAATGGGTCCTGTACAAGAAAAGGATACAATAGCCAGGGTAACCGCCATAAAAAAGATTCCTACAAATCCACCTTTATTTGAAGAAGCTGTATCGGCTTTTGAAGCCCATGAAGCAGGTAACGTTAGCTCATAAAATCCAAAAAATGAAAAAGCGAATACCAGAAAAATTAGAAAGAAAAAGAAATTGAGCCAAACATTGGTAGCCAAAGCATTCAGAAATTGTGAATCAATGCCATCTACCAAATGAAAAGGAGTGCTCAAAAGCATGTATATAAACACAATGCTAAATCCATAGAATAATGCAGACAACAACCCCTTTTTCCTGCTCCCCGAATGTTTAGTGAAAAACGAAACAGTAAGCGGAATCATTGGAAAAACACAAGGGGTAAGCAATGCGATTAAACCGCCCAAAAAGCCCAAGGCAAATACCGACCACCAGTTCATTTCGGATGGGGTATCTGAAGCATTGGTACCTTGGTTTAAAATGGCCCTGTCTTTTAGATCGAGTATTAGGTTTGCACTCAAGGTCAAGTCTCGATTTCCCTGAGCGACCTCTGTATTCATTTTTGGAGCTCCTGTCCATGAAAATATAAATTCTTGGGTTCCTGGGATGCAAACCTGTTTACAAACCTGATAATAAACATTAACCCTAATGTTATCGGGGTACGCTTGATTCAGTTGTATCTTCTGAGTAAACCGGGCACTGTTTTCAAAATAGGTCTCCTCTACCTCAAAAACCTCGTTATAGGCTTTGAAAGTTTTGCCTTCAGTTACCCCACCAAGACGAGTGTAAACCGATGTCTCTTCTATAAATTCAAATTCGGCAGGCATTGAACCGTTAGGATCTGAAAATTGGGAATACAAATGCCACTGGGGATCTAGCTTAGCCTCCATTACCAGCAAATACGTGCTATCCGAAACTTGTTCTATATAATGAACCCACTGTACAGGATTATCTTCTTGAATCAAACCATAGTCTTGAGCAAACCCATTGGAGTATACCAAAAAGCTCAAGAGAAATACCGCTATTTTATCCATTCTATTTTTAATATGCGTTGGGTTTTCGATGTTATTTTAAATCGTTCATCTGCGCGCAATCCCAAAATCCACACTATCTGATCTCCAGCACACAACAACCATTGATCTTCTTTTTGGAACTGACTCATATTCAAATCTTTAAAAAATTTTGAGACCAGTTTTTTTCCTTTCATTCCCAAAGGATAAAAATAATCACCATTCTGCCATTTTCGAAGAAATAACTCGCCTTTTAAAACGGCCGAATCCAGATAAACGATATGAGATCCGGTTTCTTGAATTCCAAGGGGGTTGGTAAGCTGCAACTCAACCGGCATTTTCTCGGGGTTACTTAAAGGGTAAATCTCAGCAATACCTATAGGTTCAGCTACAATAGCCTTAAGCAATAATTCCTCTCGATTTCGCAATAATCTATGGGTATTAGAACGTACTTCTTTGCCTGAATTTGTAAAAAGCAACTTATTTACGGCATCCCAATCTGTAAATCCAAAAGGACTAAAAAGTTCATATAGATGTGCCTTTAGCGGCTTTAACTTTTTTATTTTAATTAAATCATAATGTTGAACTTGATTTTCTATATGTACAACTGCAGATCTAAGTTCGTCCATGTAGCAGGTAATCAAAGACCGGCTATCTTGCAGATGTTCCTGAGTTTGTTGCAAACTAGGCATTATATTTGGAAAAACCGCTTTGATTGCGGGGACCAACTGATGACGAATCTTGTTGCGCAGGTAATCGTCCTTCAAATTTGAGGCATCTTCACGCCAAATCACTCCCCTTTTTTTTGCATATTCCTGCAAAGAGCTTCTTTCAAATATCAACAAAGGTCTTCGAATATTGCCTTTTTTAGCGGGTATTCCAGATAACCCATCAATTCCGGTTGAACGGCTCAAATTTATACAAAAGGTCTCCAAGGCATCATCTGCATGATGTGCAGTTAGCACAAAATTTCCCATGCCCGAGGCTAAAAGTTCTTGAAACCAACTATATCTTAGGGTTCTTGCTCCCATTTGTACACTGACATTCTGTTCTTGAATATATTGCTGTGTATTAAATTGTTTTATATAAACAGGCACACCAAGTTGCAGTCCCAATTGTTCTACAAAATTCTGGTCTCCATCACTAGCTTGACCCCTTAACTTATAATTTACATGTGCCAAGGAAAAGTCAAAACCCAATTCAAATAACAAATGAGCCAATACGGTACTGTCTAGTCCCCCGCTGCACGCCAAAAGGAGCCTGTTCGATTGGAATTCCGGGAAATTAGAGGCAATATGTGCTTTAAAAGATTGCAGCATAGTACAAAGGTAGGTCAAAATACAAACTGCCTTTTGATTTAGGTGGTGAATATGTGTCCTAAATGGAGTTTGCTCAAGGTTTTATATTCCTAATTTATTTCATTTTATAACGTAACTCTTAAACCTCTTTTTAGGATATTCAAAAATTTTGAACAACAGTACATTACACCCTAAAATGTATTTAATTTCACTAATTTCGCGCAAAAATGGAAGGGTATATTCCATCATTAATTTAGTACATCATTGAATTCTGGAATGCAACAAACTAAACGGCTTTATTTTATAGACGCCATGCGCGCTTGGGCCATTTTAATGATGCTTCAGGGGCATTTTATTGATGGATTACTGGATCCTGTTTTTCGGGATCCCGAAAATGCGGTTTTTGCTACTTGGAAATATTTTAGAGGTATAACAGCACCTGTTTTTTTTACGGTGTCAGGATTTATATTTACCTATTTATTAATTAGGGCGCCGCGGCAAGGAGCCCAAAATCCCAGAATTCGAAAGGGATATAATCGTGGATTGCAACTTATAGGAATTGGATATCTCCTGAGAGCCAATGTATTTGGTTTATTAAAAGGTCAAGTCTACAACTCATTTTTTCTGGTCGATGTTTTGCATTGTATTGGAATGGCCCTGTTGGTTATTGTAGCATTGTATTTGCTGTCATCTAAAATTGGTGATTGGACATTCCCTTATCTATTGCTTGCTACGGGTATTTTGTTATTTGTATTTGAACCGGCTTATAAGGCCTGGGATTACAATTCTATCCCTCAATTTATTGCAAACTACTTTACAAAAGCAAACGGATCAGTTTTTACGATTATACCTTGGGTGGGTTATGCCGCGATTGGCGGGTTTTTGGCTCATAGTTTCTTCAAAAACCGATCAGACAAAAATCTTTATCTTAAAAGCTTACTACTTTCGATAATTTCTGGATACCTCCTCATTTGGCATTCTTCAACATTTTTTAGCTGGATGAAACAACTAACCTGCCTAACCTTATTTGAGGATATCGTATCCAATAATTATTTGTTTATTCGCCTGGGTAATGTCATGATTGTATTTACCGTATTCATTCTACTAAGATCGGTTTTGACTAAGGATCTATTTTTAAGAATTGGTCAGAATACCCTTAGTATTTATATTATACATTTTATAATCCTCTATGGAAGTTTTACGGGATTTGGGTTATACAAGTACCTGCATCACAGTCTAACTCCGGCACAAGCTATTCCCGGCGCAATATTATTTATGGGCAGCAGCACCTTTCTGGCTTTGCAATACGATACTCATGAGGAAAAAATAAAGCGCAAGCTCAAATATGTAGCCTGCGCTTTAAAATCTGTTATAAGCTCTGTTTGGGCTAAATTAATAAAGAAACGTTAGCCCATTCGCTGAATTAGGCGTGAATTGCTCGGTTTGAAGTAGCCGCCAACGCAGCTTCCTTAACAGCCTCCGCATAGGTTGGGTGCGCATGGCTCATCCTTGCGATATCCTCTGCAGATGCCCTAAATTCCATTGCTGTAACCGCTTCTGCTATTAGGTCTGCAACCCGAGCTCCAATCATATGTACCCCTAAAACTTCATCCGTTTTGGCATCGGACAGAATTTTTACAAAACCGTCTGTATCCATACTTGCCCGAGATCGTCCCAAGGCACGCATAAAAAATTGACCACTTTTATAAGCTATTCCCTCTGCTTTTAATTGCTCTTCCGTTTTGCCAACTGCTGCTACTTCTGGCCAGGTATAAACTACTCCTGGAATTAAGTTGTAATCGATATGCGGTTGCTGTCCTGCAATAAGTTCTGCAACCATAACGCCTTCTTCTTCTGCCTTATGTGCCAACATGGCTCCCTGGACCACGTCTCCGATGGCATAAATATTAGGCGTTGAAGTTTGCAAATGATTGTTTACTTCTATTTGACCTTTGTCATTAACCTTAACTCCAGCCGCAGCGGTATTTAAACCTTGGGTATAAGGTTTTCTGCCCACGGCTACCAAGCAATAGTCCCCTTTTATTTCTATTACTTCCTCTTTTTTATCTGCAGCCTTCACGATGACTTGTTTTCCTTTCCGAAGTACTCCCGTAACCTTGTGAGACATGTAAAATTTGATCCCCTGCTTTTTTAGCACTTTCATGAGCTCTCGTGATAGCGCACCATCCATACCAGGTATAATACGATCGAGGTACTCAACAACACTTACCTCTGCACCCAATCGGCGATATACTTGTCCCAATTCAAGTCCTATTACTCCCCCACCTATTACAATTAAATGTTTTGGAATTTCGGAAAGACTTAGTGCTTCTGTGGAAGTTATAATTCGTTCCTTATCGAGGCTAATAAATGGCAGCGTTGCAGGTTTAGAACCTGTTGCAATTATTGTATGTCGGGCTTCGATTTCCTGCTCTGATGCTCCAGATATGCTAATATGGGTGGCATCCTTAAAACTCCCAATTCCGTGAAAAACTTCTACCTTATTCTTTTCCATCAAGAAATTAATCCCTTTGGTGGTCTGGTCCACAACACCTTGCTTACGCGAAATCATTTGGTTAAAATTTACCTTAACCGCTCCTGAAAAATCAATCCCATGCTCAGAAAAATGGGTTACCGCATCGTAATAATGGTGTGAGGAATCCAATAGCGCCTTAGAAGGAATACAGCCTACATTTAAGCAGGTACCTCCAAGGGAATCATATTTTTCAATTAGCGCAGTCTTGAGCCCAAGTTGAGCACATCGAATGGCGGCAACATATCCTCCAGGTCCTGAGCCTATTACGGCTACATCAAATGTTTTCATAAGCGAATTATTCCAGTTTATGGCAGTTATTGTTTTGCCCATGCAAAAGTACGAATGTTTTACAACACCGATGGGTAAAGATAAGTTTGTTTTAAGTCAATGGTACCGCTGTGGTACGTTTAATCTCAGAAATCACAAAAGAGCTTTGAGTACTTCCAATATGATTGATGGCCGTGAGCTTTCCAACCATAAACTCACGGTATGCAGGCATGTCTGCTACCAAAATCTCCAACATGTAATCATAGGCTCCGCCGATATGATGACAACTGACCACTTCCTCGAGCTGAAGCACTTCCTTCTCAAATTGGAGTACGTTGGACTTGATGTGCTGATTTAAGACCACCTGACAAAATACACGTAGTGATTTTCCTGCTTTTCGATTGGAGAGCAGTGCCACATAATTCATAATAACCCCCGTGCTTTCTAATCGCTTTACACGCTCATAAACTGCAGTTGAAGAAAGCCCGCACTGTTGTGCAAGCCACTTTGTGGTTTGCTTAGAGTCTTGCTGCAGCAATCTTAGTAGCATGCGATCCGTATCATCTAATTTCATCCGTTAAAAATTCAGGTTTCCAACTTTAAAAATAAAAAATTAAGATATATTTTCCGTTAAAATCAAATATCACGATAATTTATCTAATAACATCAATTATTGCAGTTTTAAAATTTACATTTTAGTAATTTTAAACAAAAAATGACATTTAAAGCCGCGAACGCCATTCAGGATTTACAATTCTTCGGAGAATTCGGAGGCGTAAATCCATCCATCTCAGACTCGTCTACATACACTTTCCTTTCCGCTAAAACCATGTTTGATACCTTTGAGGGAAACACGGAAGGTTGTTATTTATACAGTAGACACTCCTCTCCCTCCAATTTATATCTCGGACAGGCACTGGCTGCGTTAGAAGGAACCGAAAGTGCCAATGTAACGGCAAGTGGTATGGGTGCAATTACGGCCGTTATATTGCAACTATGCAGTAGTGGCGATCATATACTTAGCAGTCGAACCATATACGGTGGTACGTATGCCTTTTTAAAAAACTTCCTGAAAAAATATGGTATAGAAGTAACATTTGTAGATATTACTAAACCGGAACAAGTATCGGCAGCCCTACGGGAAAATACCCGGTTGCTTTATTGCGAATCTGCAAGTAATCCGCTGCTCGAAATCGCAGATATTCCCGCTTTAGCACAAATTGCCAATACCCATAATATTCCGTTGGTAGTAGACAACACTTTTACCCCTTTGTCTATTTCGCCGGCAAAACTTGGTGCGCATGTTGTAATTCACAGTCTAACCAAATTCATTAACGGCAGCAGCGATACCGTTGCCGGTGCTATATGCGCCTCAATGGAATTTTGCCTGGCTTTAAAGGATGTGAATTCAGGTGCTGGAATGTTGTTGGGCAGCACCTTAGACAGCTTAAGAGCGGCTAACATTCTCAAAAACATCAGAACCTTGCACCTGCGTGTACGCAAACACAGTGAGAACGCGCTGTTCTTGGCTCGCAAATTTGAGAACGACGGACTTCGGGTAGTCTATCCGGGATTGGAGTCGCATCCCGGACATCATCTATTTTCGGCTCAAATGGCGAAGGAATACGGATATGGAGGCCTACTTACGTTAGATGTTGGATCTGTAGACAAAGCCATGGCACTCATGGAACTTATGCAAAAACGCAATTTGGGTTATTTGGCCGTAAGTCTCGGATTCTACAAAACATTATTTAGTGCTCCGGGCACTTCTACTTCTTCCGAAATTCCAGAATCAGAGCAAAGAGAAATGGGGCTTTCCGATGGGCTCATTCGCTTTTCGATTGGGCTGGATCAAGACTTAGAACGGACCTATCACCAAATGAAAGCTTGCATTTCCGAAATCGGGATTTCATCCAAGTAAATTACCCTACCTTAGGCTTAAAGGATTTTGCAGATTGTATGGCAAAATCGTATTATTACCGGAAAGAAAAGAATGCATATGCAGGAGAAAAACTCGAATTCAGAAGATTTTATAAAAGATGCAGTAGCCAATGAAATATCATTGCGCGAATCCTTAATTCCGGTGGTTGCCTTGGTGGGTATGCTTTTTTTTAATGTTTTTTATGCTTTTGGCGATGATGCCTTAAGCGGAAGCAATCAGTTCGTATTGCTTTTGGGTGCTGCCGTGGCAGCCCTTGTAGGGGCATTGCGAAAAGTTCCATTTTCCAAAATGATGGACGAGGTTTCCGAAAATGTAAAATCTACCTCTGGCGCAATTCTAATTTTACTTTTGGTTGGCTCACTGGCAGGTACCTGGTTAATTAGCGGCATAATACCCGCCATGATATATTACGGATTAGAACTGTTAAACCCCGATATTTTTTTACCGGCATGTGTAGTTATTTGTGCCATCATTTCTATTGCCACAGGAAGCAGTTGGACTACATCGGCCACAGTAGGTATTGCCTTGGTTGGTATTGGAAATGCACTTGGAATAAATTCGGGCATGACAGCCGGAGCAGTAATATCCGGAGCTTACTTCGGGGATAAAATGTCACCAATGAGCGATACCACAAATCTGGCTCCTGCAATGGCAGGAGGTGAACTTTTCCCACACATTAAATACATGGCATATACTACAGGACCTACCATATTGGTTACACTTCTGCTATTTATTTTAATAAGTTTAGGGCTCGATGTGAGTGGAAAAACCGACACACAGGACATGCTCACCTCAATTGGCGAAACTTTTACTATTACACCGTGGCTTTTTTTAGTTCCAGGTGTTGTCATTTTAATGATAGTGCGTAAAACCCCTCCTACAGTAGCCTTATTGGCAGGTGCCCTGCTCGGTGGAATTTTCGCGTTAATTTTTCAACCCGGAATAGTCGCCAATTTGGGCGGTTCTAATTCACTTTCGCTGATATCGGGATATAAAGGACTTATGAACGCCTTAACGGTTTCGACCTCCGTTGAGACCACTAACCCGGTGCTAAATGATCTCTTTTCTTCAGGTGGCATGCAGGGCATGTTAAATACCATTTGGCTTATCCTCTGTGCCATGGTGTTTGGCGGTATTATGGATGCTATTGGTGCGTTGAGCAAAATCAGCAAATCCATTTTGCAATTGTTTGATTCCATATTTGGTCTTTTCTTGAGTACTGTTATTAGTTGTGTAGGCTTAAATGCCATTGCATCTGACCAATATCTTGCAATCGTTATTCCTGGTCGGATGTACGCCAAGGCTTTCAGAGACAAGGGGCTAGCACCGGAAAATTTGAGTCGCACTCTAGAAGATTCAGGAACGGTTACCTCGGTATTGATTCCTTACAATACTTGTGGCGCATACCAATCCGGTGTTTTGGGAGTTGATACCTTTTCGTATGCCGGATATGCTTTTTTTAACTGGCTTAGCCCAATAACCACTTTAATCTTTGCGGGATTTAGAATTAAAATCAAACAATTAACCACTGCTTAAAAGCGAAAAAACAAGCCGGAGCCCCTACCCTGGTATTGCATCCTATAAAAGCCCTTTAATAAACTTTACACCTGTACACATATGTCTAAAGAATCATTAATTCGAAATCGGGCAAAAAGTGTAAAATTCGCCTTTAAGGGATTATGGATATTAATCTGTACAGAACGCAGTATTCAAATTCAATTGGCCATAGCTTGTATTGTTACCTGCTTTGGTTTTTATTGGACAATTGAACCGCACGAGTGGATGATGCAATTACTTGCAATTGGCCTGGTTATGGGTTTGGAAGGCGTTAACACCGCCATTGAGAAATTGGCTGATTTTGTTCAACCCCATAACGACGCAAAAATTGGTTTGCTTAAAGATGTTTCTGCTGGTGCGGTAATGCTGGGTTCCATAGTAGCAAGCATCGTTGGACTAATAATTTATCTACCAAGATGGATATAGACGCTTTCGGGAATGCTCGGGCTGCTTATATTTTGTATTTTTGAGGCCTAAAAGTCTAAGAAGGCATATGGCCGCCAAAAGTAAAAAAAGTAAACCCACAGATTTAAACAGAACCCCTGGACTTTCATATAAAAACAAGGTTATCCTTGGGAGCTTATTCATGCTCCTATCCTTGGCAATGGGTCTTAGTTTTATCTCGTTCTTTTTCAATTGGGAACAAGATCAAAGTGTGCTCAGCGTTTTTACAGATCGAAATTATGAAGCAGCTAACCTACTTAACAAATTTGGCGCTGCCCTAGGGCATTATTTAATTTTTAAAGGCTTTGGTGTTTCGGCCTTTATTTTTGCATTTCTAATTGGGACTACGGGACTCTATTTATTTTTAGGGATACCCTTGAGTAAACTTACCGGCAAATGGACCTGGGGGCTTATCCTAATTCTGTGGATTGCTATAACTTTTGGATTTATTGGATCGTCTCGGCCTTTGTTGGGCGGACAAGTGGGGTTTGAAATAAACGATTTTTTACAACATTACCTGGGTAAAGTTGGTGTTACATTGCTTTTGGCATTTGGGCTAATGATAATTTTGGTTAGGCTCTTCAACTTTAACCCAAAAAATTTAATAGAACGATTGCGGAAAGTCCCAGAAGGCAATGAGCTCAATATAGGAAGGGATTCAAATATGGAGGCAGAGGAAGCAACCGAAATAGATACGGAATCAAATCAAAAAGCAACGATTGCAGAAAACCCATATACGCATAAAAAGGACATTCCGGTCTTAACGACCGAAATTCAAAATGACTTGCCGGCGCCGGAATTACCATCCAATCCGGATCTTGAAATTGAGGTTGAGCCCACACGAGAGGAAATAGAAGAAACCGACATCCTCGCAGAAAAATTAGTGTCCGAATTTGGTGAGTTTGATCCCACTCTTGAACTGCCTAAATATAAATTTCCACATCTGGAATTATTGGATAGCCACGGCGGGGCTGGAGGCATTACCATTAACCAGGAAGAACTGGAAGAGAATAAAACCAAAATTGTTGAGACCCTTCGAAATTATAAGATTGGAATTGCGCAAATAAAAGCTACTATAGGTCCAACGGTTACTTTATACGAAATTGTTCCGGAGGCCGGAATCAGGATATCTAAAATTAAAAATCTTGAAGATGACATTGCCTTGTCATTGGCGGCCCTAGGCATACGTATTATTGCCCCAATACCCGGAAAAGGTACGATTGGGATTGAAGTGCCCAATCAGAATCCTACAGTTGTTTCTATGCGTTCGGTGATTGCTTCCCGGAAATTTCAGAATGCAGAGATGGAATTACCCATAGCCTTGGGTAAAACAATTAGTAACGAAACCTTTGTCGTTGATCTGGCAAAAATGCCGCACTTACTCATGGCAGGAGCAACCGGGCAAGGAAAATCGGTAGGCATTAATGCCCTGCTCACCTCTTTGCTCTATAAAAAACATCCTGCCGAAGTGAAGTTTGTAATGGTCGATCCAAAAAAGGTGGAATTGACCCTTTACAATAAAATTGAGCGTCATTTCTTGGCAAAACTTCCAGATTCCGGAGAGGCCATTATAACAGACAACACCAAGGTCATACATACCTTGAACTCGCTTTGTATTGAAATGGACCACCGCTATGAATTGTTAAAGGCTGCCATGGTCCGAAATATTAAAGAATACAATGCCAAATACCGGGCTCGTAAGCTGAATCCCAACGATGGACATGTCTTTTTACCTTACATTGTCTTGGTAATCGATGAATTTGCAGATTTGATCATGTCTGCGGGCAAAGAAGTAGAGACTCCCATCGCCAGATTAGCGCAATTGGCTCGTGCAATTGGAATTCACCTTATTATTGCTACTCAAAGGCCATCAGTTAACGTAATTACAGGTCTTATAAAAGCCAATTTTCCGGCTCGAATTGCCTTTAGAGTGACTTCTAAAATTGATTCCAGAACTATTTTAGATACCCAGGGCGCAGACCAACTTATTGGTAGAGGAGATTTACTGTTTACCCAAGGTAATGATACCATACGGATTCAATGTGCCTTTGTAGATACCCCCGAAGTTGCAAAAATCACAGAATACATAGGTTCCCAACGGGGATATGCCGACGCCCATATGCTACCCGAATATGTAGGCGAAGAATCTGGCACGGGAATTGAATACAATATTGAAGACCGCGATAGTATGTTTCGTGAAGCCGCAGAAGTCATTGTAATTGCACAGCAAGGTTCGGCTTCGCTGATTCAGCGCAAATTAAAATTAGGATATAACAGGGCTGGTCGTATCATTGACCAACTCGAGGCAGCCGGAATAGTGGGGCCGTTTGAAGGCAGTAAAGCAAGACAGGTACTGATCTCGGATATGGCCTCCCTTGAACAACATTTAAACAATGAATCTTTTTAAACAAATGAAACGCATAACCTTCTTTCTATTTCTTTCGATTGTAATAGCTCCAGTGCTTCGTGCGCAGGATGCGGCCAAGGCCAAGGCTTTATTAGATCAGGTATACAATAAGGTAATAAGCTACGACAATATTTTTGTAGACTTTAAATTCGAATTGTACAATGCCGAAGCAAATGTTAAGCAAGAAACTCGTGGTGATTTATCCTTAAAAGGTGATAAGTATTTGTTGAATTACATGGGTGCTCAGCAATTGTATGACGGTAAAAAAGTAATTACCATAGTTCCCGAAAACGAAGAGGTTACTATAGAAAGCAAACAGGAAGAAAGTGGCTCGGTAAGCCCGTCTAAAATGCTCACCTTTTATCGAGAAGGTCATCGGTATGCTTGGGACATTTTACAGCAATCCCAGGGTCGTAAAATTCAATTCGTTAAACTAACACCTATCGATTCAAACTCTGAAATTTCGGCCATACTTTTAGGAATCGATGTAGAAACCCAGCATATTGCTAAGTTGATTGAAACTGGCAAAAACGGAACAAAGACCACCATATCGGTAAATAGTTTCAAAACCAATCAGCCAATTTCCGGAGGCTTATTTACTTTCAATGAGCAGAAATATAAAGATTTAGGCTATTATATTATCAAAGATTAAGAAACTTGAGGATTCTTGACCAATATATCTTAAAGAGCTTTATCTCTACCCTGTTAAGCTCTTTTCTTATTCTCATGTTCATCTTCATCTTCCAGACAATCTGGCTGTTTATCGATGACCTTGCGGGTAAGGGATTGGATTTTATAATAATTGCCAAGTTTTTGTTTTACCTCATGCCCAACCTTACGGAAAAGGTATTGCCCCTAACTGTTTTACTTGCATCCATTATCACCTTCGGAAATCTTGCCGAGAACTACGAATTCGCTGCAATGAAGGCTTCCGGAATTTCACTGCAGCGCAGTATGTTACCTCTAATTATTTTTGTGAGTTTACTTGGACTATTGACATTTTATTTCGCAAATACTGTTATTCCAATATCGGAACAAAAGATATACAATCTGAGAAGAAATATAGCCACATTAAAACCTGCGGCAGTCATTACTGAAGGGGTTTTTAGTGACTTTGAGGGAAGAACAATTAAAGTAGATCGCAAATACGGAGAAAATGACCGCTTTTTGGAAAATGTTGTTATTCACGAAAAGTCAAGTTTACAAAAAAACATAACTGTCATAAAAGCAGAGGAGGGTGAATTGATAAGTAGCGAAGGTTCAGAAATCATACAATTGATTCTTCGCAATGGAAACTATTACCACGATGTACATTTAAAATCAGGCGGGCAAGAAACCAGCCATCCATTTGCTAAAGCATATTTTGACACCTATATCATTAATATGGAAGTGCCCCAAAATATGCAGGATCTCGAGGCAGACCAGAATATAGAGACCGACAAAATGAAAAATGTGAATCGATTGATAACCGATATCGATTCCATATACCGCCACAATGCCGAATTTGTTGAAGCGTTTTCTCAAAACATTTCGTCGCGTAATGGGGCCTTTCCCGAACGGTCAAAAGACAGCTTGAAGCAACAAAAATCTGAATTGAATAATGGCTTCGAAGATCCGGAAACATCCTATACAGGAACCTCGCGTTTATCCGGTTCAGGCTCAACTGAAACTGCAACAATTAAAAAACCGGTTTCGGAGTTAACCCGTGCGAATAATGTAAGAGAAATTGATTCGGTTAACCCACTTGAATCCTTTAAAACCTATGAAAAAGGGCAATTGTTGGATCGGATGCGAAACAATACTAGAAATATCCTAAATACCGTAAAAGCAAAACGCGATGAATTAGAATCGAGTTATAAAAGGTATAACCTGCATATTTTGAGTTTACATCGTAAATTTGCGCTCGCATTATCCTGCATTATCCTATTCTTTGTAGGTGCGCCTCTAGGTGCAATAATACGCAAAGGAGGCATTGGTTTACCGCTGGTTATTGCTATTGTATTGTTTTTGGCGTATTACTTTTTCGGCGTATTTGCCGGAAACTATGCAAAAGAAGGCAACATACATCCCGTATTTGGAGCTTGGCTTCCAACGCTGATAATGCTGCCACTTGGAATTTGGCTTACCCGCCGAGCCACAGCGGATAAGGGCCTTGTTCAATTCGGACAAGTGCTAGATTGGTTTCGTGGTAGTTTTAAAATTAGAATCTTAAAAAAATCAAATGTATCCTAGTTCTACAGGTAATTCCATTAAACTACACGCTATAGAAGAGGCCATCGAAGACATCCGTCAGGGCAAGGTAATTATTGTGGTAGACGATGAAAATCGCGAAAATGAGGGAGATTTTATTGCCGCAGCAGATAAAGTAACCCCTGAAATCATAAATTTCATGGCAACACACGGTCGCGGGCTCATTTGTGTACCGCTTACTGAGGAACGTTGTGATGCGCTGGAGTTAAAGAACATGGTTGAAAACAATACGGTGTTGCATCATACCCAGTTCACGGTATCCGTAGATTTGATCGGACAGGGTTGTACTACTGGAATTTCTGCACATGATCGATCCAAAACCATTCAGGCTTTGGTAAATCCGAATACACATCCGCAAGAATTGGGAAGACCCGGTCATATTTTTCCGCTGCGGGCCAAAAAGGGCGGGGTATTGAGGAGAACCGGCCATACCGAAGCTGCTGTAGATTTTGCACGACTTGCAGGCTTATCACCATCGGGAATTCTCGTGGAGATTTTAAACGAAGACGGAAGTATGGCCAGATTGCCTGAATTGGCAGAAGTTGCACGCAAATTTGATTTAAAATTAGTTTCAATCGAAGATTTGATTGCTTACCGTATGCGACACGACAGTCTCATTCGCAAAGAAGAGTGCTTCGATGTAGACACTCGGTTTGGGTCTTTTAGAATGCATGTTTACAGACAAACAACCAACGATCAAATTCACCTCGCACTAACACTTGGTTCATGGAAAACCGGTGACCCTGTGCTAACTCGAATCAATTCGGCATGGGCTAATAATGATCTTTTGGAAAGCCTAACAGGCGATTCCGATAAAAAGTTAGAAGCCATGTTTACAGCTATTCGAAATGAAAATCGGGGGGCAATAATATTTATAAACCAACCCCCTGCCGCTTTAAATCTACTAAGTCGTATCCGAGGTCTTCGTGAAAATCAACAAAAAGGAGTAATGAAAGCCCCGGATAACGAAATGGATGCGAAAGATTTTGGAATTGGTGCTCAAATCTTGCATGACCTGGACATTCAGAAAATCGTATTACTGACCAACAGCACACAAACCAAGCGGGTTGGCCTGGTAGGTTATGGACTTGAAATGATAGGCCATAAGAGCTATTAAATTAAACCAGATTACCGAGGTTTTAAAAAAGGTACATCTAAATGCGATTTCTTCTGGTGTACAGTGGAGTATGATTAAAATGGTAATGTTGCGATAACTTCAACGTTCAGACACCTTAAAACCTCCAAAATACACGAATCCGGGAATTACTTATGTTCATTAGCTGTTAGGGTTAAAACTGAATCGCGAACATCGCGTCTAACCTTTTTAAAAACCCCAAATTTGTCGTCCGAAGCACGATAACCTACAGGAAAAAGAAGCACCGACTTTAAACCTTTGGCTTCTAAATTTAATAAATGATTTACGGCATTTGCATCGAAACCTTCCATAGGACATGAATCAATTTGGGCGTAGGCACAAACCGCTAACAATTTGCCTAAGGCCAAATAGGCCTGATTTTTGGCCCAGGCTTCAATTTCTTCAGTGGGCATAGTACCAAACCTTCTGATGAGTGATTGTTTAAAAGGATTTAGAATCTCTGGGGCCGTTCCACGAACTTCAGTTACGCGATTGAAATAGTTCTCAATAAAATCGCGATCAATTTTAGTTTCAATACACAAAACAAACACATGAGAAGCATCTGCCACCTGACGCTGACCAAATGCATGAACTGCAATTTGTTCCTGCAGGCCCTTATCGTGAATAATAAGTAACCGAATGGGCTGCAAACCATATGAGGTAGCTGTTAGGTTAAAGGCAGCCTTAAGATGTTCGATTTGCACATCAGACAAGCACTTTTCGGAATCGAACTTTTTTACAGCATAACGCCAATTTAGGGGCTCCAAACTCGTATTCATAGACTCAATTAAAAAACCACAACCGCACGGCCATGATCATAACCATAACAATTAAAAAGGTTTTGATATAGGCGTCTCCCTTGGTAACTGAAATTCTGCTAGACAACCATGCTCCGGCTATATTACCTATGGCCAGAACCAATCCAACCTTCCAAATAATTTTATCGTGATAAATAAAAATAGCCAATGCCGACAAGGTGTAGGTAAAAACAACGGCTACTTTGGTGGCATTTACCCGAACCAGGCTCATACGATGAACCAAATTCAAATAAAGAATAATTACAAAACCAATTCCTGCATTTATGAAACCGCCGTAGATTCCTATGAAAAAGAATATCAGGATGCCCAGCCAAAGGTATTTCCCTGTAAGTCGCTCTTGGAGTTCGGACAACTTAACCTTGGGCTTAAATGTGATTAAAACCACAACCACAATCATGATTATGGCCAAAATTCGGTTAAAAGTTTCTCCTTTAATATCTACGGCAATAGAAGCTCCAATAATAGAGCCAACAAGTGCAGACATTCCCAGATAAAGATTAAATGGAAATGTACTTACTCCTTTACTCTTAAATCCTGCAACTGCAGCCGCATTTTGAAGAACAATTGCGACACGATTAGTCCCATTGGCTACCGCAGGAGGTAGACCTAAAAAAATTAATACCGGTAGCGAAATAAGTGAGGCACCACCCGCTACTGTATTAATAAACCCAACAACAAATCCTACCGCAATCAATAAGACATAATGATACCAAGCCTCCATATTGCAAAAATACAAGATATTTTTAGCTGTGCTCCACCTGATTTAAGTCATTTTAAGAATGGTCAGCTCCAATTAATTTAGGATTTAAATTCAAATTGAAATGGTGAAAATTGTACGCGCTTTGGTTATCCCGGCATTAATGCTACTGCTTGCAATGCTTCTAAGTAATTGTGGTCCTGTTGTAATAACATCACGCATTGGCACGCCTCCGCCTCCTTGGTTCTATCCCCATCGTGTAGAGATGGTAAGGTATATCTATTTTCCCGAATTGGTTCTCTATTTTGATTTGAGAACGCATACTTATTTATATCGAGAAGGTATAATTTGGAGACGTCAGCCAGAACTTCCCCCTCAATACCGCAATTATGACCTAAGTCGGGAGCGCTATCAACGTATACAAAACTACGATCGTGACGACATTAAACCTTATCACGAACAATATCAAAATCCGCGGACACGTAGTTCTCGATCGCCTAATATTCGGCAGGGTTAATGCTGTCTGGAGACCAGTTCATAAAATTAAACTGTCGGATATTTGGAAGAAGCTGTCAAAAATAATTCTTTAATTATCCTTAGAGTGTCCATCGCCGCCACTTCCGGGTTTAGTGCTGTGTCAGAAATCCCTGAAATCACCCGTGTAATATCATGATCTACAGTCCCTGAGTCTCGCCATACTTCTGCCGACGCTACAGTTACATATGCCGAAAAATTATGATGCCCTGAACCCGGACGTTCACCAATAATATGAATAATACCATGCAACGAGGAATGTTGGGAGTCCTGACCAAAAAGTAATTCACCACAGGCATAACCGGCACGCACTCTGCCATTAGTTAACACCAATGGATTTGCACTAAAACGAATCCCTGATGTCACCAATTGTTGAGTAAGAGTGCTTAGAAAAGGAAATAAATGATTGTCATCCATTATGGCCCGAGCATTTAATCCATCAGAAATTACAATTTGAACCTCGGGAAAAGTCCCATTCCACTTAGACCTCAATTCTTTTAATCGCTTTTTGGATTCGGCACTTAAAACCTCCCCTGTTGGGGGATGGTATACATAATCTTTGCGGTCTAAAGCCTGGGTGAAAAGCGGAATTCCCGCCGCAATTTTTGACACAAAATCCAAATTAAATTCCGACCACAAACTTATTTTGGCATCCTCATATAAATGAGAAACCTGTTTTTCCAAGGCCAATGGTAAATCCCAATAATTTAAGCCGAAGCCCTGTGCTATAGGCACACCCCTATTGGCAATCTGTTGCAGGGTTAGCGCACTTGCTTCATAAATCTGCTCAATACTTCGCGTATCTCCCTGATGCATGCAATATTGATAATAGACCCATTGAGGATCCCCGAAATGCTCGGTTGGTTTTCCATCGGCATCGATCACCTGAATTTTTTTAAAAAATTCCCACATGGCATCATTTACCTTGTATCCAAATTGATTTCGTATTCGAACATGATCGTTAAAGGCTGTGGTAAGGTAGCTTAACATAGGGTCATTCTTGGTGGGCAAGGCCATTAAATATGCAGGATTTACAGGCATGACTTGCTCAATACACCAATCTAAATCCTGAAGATTTACATCCATATGAAGTGTTGAACAAATATCTAATCCTATAGTGAGCCCGTGTAATTTTCCCATAACGGTATCTTCGAGGCAACATCTGACTAGTTGCTCTCGCGTTCTAAACACCTCAGGACCTATAAAACCCGCCACATCATTGACATGTACCCATGCCTGTTGATCGCCCTTATGTTGGGCGATTCTTTGCTTTAGTACCCGTAAAAACCCATATTTCCTAGACTCATGTATTACCATATCGAATCCCTCGGCATGTCCATTGGTAAAATCTGCTCCTTGGCCGGTTTCGGCATAGAATCCAAAATGCCCATTACGCATCGTAGCGTAATTGAGCATTTTTTCAATGGTCACATCAAACGTTTTATTGGCAGCCACTGTTCCAGCTATACTTTGAAACCAAATGCCTGTAGTGCCGGGCTGCATACGTTCTACTTCTGCCTGAATGTCTACATGGGCTAAAACACAATTTGGAATTACATTTTCGAGATCAAAAGTGTTGATAATGTCCTGCAAGGTGCTTTCAATTCTTGCTACGGACTGGGGCTCACTAGATACAGGATTCGTACCCAATACAACATCTCCGACTGCATAAGACCAAGCGTCAAAAACTTGCCATCGAATATCGTCTGGATGATCGGTTGGGGAATTGGGCTGTACACGCGCCCCCATATACCCTTTACTTCCGATTTGACTGCCTGGGAGTGGGTTAAATACCTTCTGGCCAATTAAAATTAATTCTTCATTGGAAAGTATTTTTACTAAACATGCAATTATGTCGCTACTTAAAGCTGAAATAACACCTTTAATTTTTTCCTCTGTTTGGGTAAGCATAAACGCTTTGAGGTTGCCTAATGTCCATGAAAATAGTCCCTCATTGGGCAGCAAAGACTCTTGAATTAGTTCGAACAATTCATCTTCATAAACTGCATGTGTATGTAAATCCTGAATTTTTGTTTGCTCTAATAGTCTTCGTGCAAATTCTCGAGATTTTTCGTCGGAAGCCGCAATATTTAACGACAAATCACCTTCCTTAAATGCATTGGCGGCTCCCAATATTTGTTGATATAGTACTCGATTAAAACTGCCGTAAATTCTATTTATGTAAGCGAATACGTCCTCACCGATTCGCGGATGTTTTATTGTAATTCCAATTGAGGTCTTGGATGCATTTTCCGATGAAGGCCTTAAAAAATCACACCCGTTTAACACGAGTAACGATGCCCCTGAAATTCCGGATTGTTTTAGAAATTCATTTCTAGTCATTACTTGATTTCAAGGATTATTCATTTGTAATAAACTGTTTAAAAGTACACACCTGGTACAATGTCTACTTTGGTTGTGATACCTGTACATCGGTGGTTGCAATTGCAATTATGCCGTTTCTAACATAAACCGGAACAGCTCGCGTTTGCATCCAGATGTTGCCGCCTCCGGCATCAAAATAAGGGTCTGTCCAAACAGCCTCTCCTGAATCGATAGGCAGACGTATCCAATCCTGGGAGTTAATTTGATAGTCTAAGCCCATGAGGCCTTCGCTATATTGCAACGCATTCTCTGAAGTTCTGTAGAAGTAAGGACTTACGACAACCACGCCTTGGGCATCCAAAAGTGCAACTGTTGCCCCATAGAAATAGTCAGGAGCATTTGTAAGGTAATTCTGAATACTTGATTTCAAGGCTTCTAAATCTGCAGGGAATTCCTGTGCTAAAGAAGCCACAAATACATCTAATTTTGCTTCTACTACACTTTTATCGGCCTCTAAAATTGTATTTTCATCTTTTTGACAAGAAATACTCAGCAACAAACTCGCAATCAAAGTTAAAAACCAAAATGGTCTTCTTGAACCTATTTTCATTTCAATTTATTTCATAATTAATAGCTGTTCTCATTAGTAACACCTAACTCGGTGTGGTTAGTAGTGCTCGCATTTGAAATTAGACAATTGCACAACACTTTCCTAAAAATTATTTTGAGAATTGGAATTATTAAAAATCGTGAACTCTCATTTGGCGACACTAATCGGGTGTTGGTTAAGCCCTACCGCGCCTAATCCCGAGCAGGGGCCACTGCATTCCGCTTTGTTTAAATAGCAGGATTTAAAAACAAAGCAAGAATAAAAAAACCCTGACAGCTGTAGCTGTCAGGGTTTAATGGGTGCGGAGGAAGAGGGATTCGAACCCCCGGAGGTGTGACCCTCAACGGTTTTCAAGACCGCCGCATTCGACCACTCTGCCATTCCTCCATTGGAGGCTGCAAATATAAAAACCTTTTTTATAAAGAAGAATTACCTGCATTAAATATTTAAGAAGTAATCCATTTATTTTTTTAAACAATGCTTTTTTAAAAAATATAGACCTAATCGAGGCTTTAAAGGCATCCGTGAAATTATTCTAAACCCTTATTCTTAAAGCAATACCTAGAGACCGCATTGCAACCAATAAGGTGGAGGTGATAGGGAAATACAGGCCTGTAATGTATACTGCTAAAAGACGTTAACGTCTACTTGAATCATCTGGGAAGGTATTTTCAGTTTCTTAGGTTCGTGAAGTCGACTACAATGCTGTTCATGAAGTGTTATTACCTTAATCTATTATAACTCCCTCAATTGTAACTGATCTTATGACCTGCAAAGCATATAATTTAGATAGGTAAATATGGGGTTAAAAAACAATTTCATAATTTCAGCACCAATTAAGAACGAAAACACCATGTCGAAAAACTTTTTTTTGATGGCCTTGCTGGTATGGACATGCAATTCTGCACAGCAATCCTCGGAATCAATTCAATCAGATACCAATTTAGCAATTCCTTATGCAACATCGATTTCGGCTCAAGATTTAAAGGAGCATTTATACATATATGCTTCGGATTCCTTAGAAGGCCGTGAAACGGGCTCCGAGGGTCAGAAAAAAGCAGCAAATTATCTTCGCAATTATTATCGTGCACAAAAAGTAATCCAAGCTCCTGGAACCGAATCCTATTTTCAGGAGGTTCCACTGGAACTTTCCAGAATCCCGGAAGGAGGCATAACCGTAAATGGAAAATTATTGAATAATGGTAAAGATTTTATGTCCTTTAAAGGTGCATCCGGAAGTTTAGAGGCCCTGATTTATGTTGGTTACGGAATTGAAACGGATGACTATTCGGATTATTCCAATTTCGATGTTTCCGGTAAATGGCTAATAATGAAAGCGGGAGAACCTCAGCTCAAGGATGGTACTTATGTTTTAACCGGAACCAACGATCCTAGTCCTTGGAGTAATCAATCCGAAGCTATCGGAAAACGGACGGAGGTTGCTAAAGCCAAAGGCGCTCTGGGCTTCTTCTATGTTGATGACTTAAATTTTGCACGTTATAACCGCTATTTCAATTATATGAAACGAAATCAAAGCGGACAAATGGGGCTACAATCTCAGAATTTAGATCCTGGAATGATATTACTTTCTTCGGCTGTTTTTCAATCCGAATTCCCCGAATTGGAAGGCTTGACTGTACCAAAGTCTATTGGTGCTAAAATTGAATTGAACCTCAACAGTGCCGACGAGTCATTAACCTCCGAAAATGTTGTCGCATATATTCCGGGAAGCACTTGGCCCGACGAATATGTCATTATTTCTTCTCATTTGGATCACATAGGTGTAACCTCCGAGGGCGCCATAAACAATGGAGCAGACGACGACGGGTCTGGAACCGTTGCCTTATTGGAAATTGCGCAGGCCTTTAAGGCTGCCACAATTGCCGGGAATGGCCCAAAAAGATCCGTGGTCTTCCTTCATGTTACCGGGGAAGAGAAAGGATTACTGGGCTCACAGTACTATACCGACATACAACCACTATTTCCTTTGTCACAAACGGTAGCTAATTTAAATATTGATATGATTGGAAGGACAGATCCAAATCGGAGCGGAAGTTCAGAATACGTCTATTTAATTGGTTCAGATAAGTTGAGTACGGAACTTCACGAAATTTCGGAAGCCATTAACTCGCAGTTTTCACAATTAGAACTGGACTATACATTCAACGATGAGAATGACCCAAATCGCTTTTATTACAGAAGCGACCATTACAATTTCGCAAAGAATAACATTCCAATCATTTTTTACTTTAACGGCACTCATGAAGATTACCATCGGCCAGGAGACACCCCAGATAAAATTGAGTACGAACTATTGGAAAAAAGAACGCGTTTGGTTTTTTACACCGCATGGGAACTAGCTAACCGCACAAAACGCATAACAGTAGATAAAGCCCCCTAATTGATAACAATCGTTTAAAAACCGCTTTTAAGGCGGTTTTTTAATTTTAAGGAAACAGGGTGCTTTTAAATACTTTTCAATGTTTCTGTCTCAAAAGCATGGAAACCATTCAAAGGGCTGCGATCAAAAAAGGATTCATCCCCAGTCTTCGGCACATTCAAATCCCTGTTGGCATAAATAAAAAACCTCCTGAAAATTACTTCAGGAGGTCCATATGGGGTGGAAGACCGGGTTCGAACCGGCGACCTCTGGAACCACAATCCAGCGCTCTAACCAGCTGAGCTACAACCACCATATATTCAGCATTTGAAAACAGTATTTACATTGGATTCAAATGCGGATGCAAATGTACTTCTTTTTATGATTCACCACAAAAGAATTTAATCGTAAAAAGAAAGAAGAATCAGATTAAATCATCGAGCGAGGCAACAGCCACGGGTCGCTCTACTGTGAATCCTTCTGCGTACTCCACACCTATGAGTCTACCCATATCCCGTGCTCGATACAAAACACTATCTAAAAAATTTTTGGAACTGATTGGTGTTTCAGGCTCTTTACTGTTGGGATCGTGAAACTGAGTACGGTAGGCCTTGATAGCTTCCATCTTAACGTCTATAAATTCGCTAATGTCCACTAAAAAATCAGGGGTTAAATTCTTCCATTGCATATAGTGATACACCTTTTTCGGTCTCCAAGGCCCTTGCCAATGATCCGATCCTTCTAATTGGGTATCTATTTTCAACAATCCACTCAGAAAACAAGCATCACTTACCAATTTACTACCCTTTGGATGGTCAATATGTCTATCGTCTATAGCGTTGCACAAAACGATTTCCGGTCTAAAACGTCTAATTTGTTTTATAAGAGCCATTAAATTCTCCCGATTATGAACAAAGAAACCATCTTCGAATTCCATATTTAATCGAACAGAAAGACCTAATATTTTTGCAGCTTCGGCGGCTTCAGCATCGCGGGTTTCGGCAGTACCTCGAGTTCCCAACTCGCCACGGGTAAGATCAATGACCCCTACCTTTTTACCACGGGAAATTTCCAAAGCAATAGTTGCCCCTGCTCCCAACTCGGCATCGTCGGGATGCGCTCCAAAAACCAAAACATCTAACTTCATATGCGTATTGTATTGTTCGATTTAAGCTTTGATTGCCATAGTCAAAGCGCGATTTAGGTCGTCCCTCAAATCTTCAAATTCTTCAATCCCAGCAGAAAATCGAATAAGCGAATCCCCGATTCCGGCTTCCTTGCGTTGTTCCGGTGTTAACAAGGCATGAGAAGTCTGTGCTGGTACTGTGAGCGTACTTTCTACCCCTGCCAGACTCATGGAGGCGCGAACCCAGGTTAGGGAATTCTGAAAAATTTTGAGATCTACTTCCGCAACGGGTTCAAAAGACAACATGCCACCATAGGCGCGCATTTGGGATTTGGCTATATCAAATCCTGGATGGGATTCTAGTCCAGGATAAAAAACCTGTTTAATAGCAGGATGTGTTGCCAAATATCTCGAAAGCAGTAAGGCGTTTTCATTTTGTGCCTTAACGCGAAGCCCCATTGTTTTTAGACTTCTCTCCAACAACCAAACCGTATATTCACTAAGGTTACCCCCCAGATTTTTTGCCAAGCTAAAAATCTGTTTAATGTGTTCATGAGAAGCTGCCACAGCGCCAGCAGAAATATCTGAATGTCCTCCCATATACTTGGTTGCCGAGTGAATAACAACATCAATTCCAAAATCTGCAGGATTTTGGTTTACAGGGCTCGCAAATGTGTTGTCTATTAAAGTGAGTAAACCGTGAGATTTTGCCAATGCACTTAATTCCTTTAAGTCGGTGATATAAAGCAATGGATTGGAGGGGGTTTCCAAAAAGAGTAATTTTGTATTGGGCCTTATGCCTGCCTGATATTCGGCCACCGAAACACCATCTACAAAAGTGTATTCGATGCCATATTTTCCGAATTCTTCTTGGAGTAAATTTTGAGTGCCGCCATAGGTCTGACGAGAAATAACCAAGTGATCTCCCTGTTTTAAAAAAGCCATTATCGCTGTACTTGTCGCCGCCATGCCACTCGAAAATATCAGAGCTGCTTCTGTATGCTCTAAGGCAGCGATTTTCTTACCTAAGGCCTCCTGATTTGGAGAATTGAAATAACGTGGATAACGCTTCACCGGGACCTCATCGTAGGCGTATGAAGTACTCATATACAAAGGAGAGACCACTCCTTTGAATTGTTCGTCTTCTAATTCTCCGTAATGGGTGCAGAGTGTATTAATTCCGGCGTCTTTGGGTTTCATAATGGTGGGATGGGTTACAAATTGGAACTACATTATTTAAATATAATTTTAAATGGGCACTACTAATTCTCAGTAGTTGATTTCGTAAAATGCACGCGATACCGCAACCAGCTTATTAATCCCAAAAGAAAAACACCTGTTAACGTATACCAGACAAACGTTGGGGTGATTACCTGAGTGCCACTGGCATAACTGTGCAAGCCAACCAAGTAAAAATTAACTCCAAAATAAGTCATCATAATACTACTAAAGGCCAAAATACTCAAGAAATTATAGAGCCACAATCCTCTTAAACCTGGAACTAATCGAATATGAATTACAAAAGCATACACTAAAATCGAAATTAGCGCCCAAGTTTCCTTTGGATCCCAACCCCAATAACGGCCCCAACTCTCATTGGCCCATTGCCCACCTAAAAAATTGCCTATTGTTAGCATAATTAATCCAACAGTTAGAGCCAACTCATTAATAATAGTTAATTCCTGAAGGTTAATTCGCATACGATCGCGATTCTTTTTAGTGGTTAAAAGTATGAGCAATAAACTTACCACCCCTAGAATCATTCCAACTGTGAGTGGCCCATAACTTCCTACAATAACCGCAACGTGAATCATTAACCAATAACTGTTTAGCACAGGTTGCAAATTAGCAATCGCGGGGTCTACCCAACTTTGATGGGCTATCCATAAAAGCATTGCAGTTACAAATGCAGCGGCAGCAAAAGTCATTTCGTTTTTCTTTCCTAGAAGGGCGCCCATTCCCATGCAAGCCCAAGATACATAGAGAATGCTCTCATAGGCATCGCTCCAAGGCGCATGTCCAGAAATATACCATCTTAGAATAAGTCCTGCGGAATGCCAAGCCAAGAATATATAAAGCACACCTTTAAAAAAGTAGGTGGCAATCTCAAGTATTTTACGCTCCTTAAAAATTCGCAATACCAGCACCACAAACATTAAGATTCCCACCAATGCATAATAGCGATAAAGCTTATTAAAAAGGTCTAACTGATTATAGAAAACCTCCGTAGAAATTTTTGATTTGGCAGGTAAGACCTCGCTCCCATGATTTATTTGATTTTGTTCAAACGCGTTCAAAAGCATTTCCGGTTCGGAATAATCCCCCGTTTCCATTGCGCGTTGAAGGGATATCAAATAATAACGTACCGAATTTTGAATAAAATTCACATAAAGAGAATCTGAAATCTGATGCGTTGCTGCATCGTACTCGGGTTGAGATATCCATTTGTTATTTTGATCATGTAATAGTGGAAAAATCTTTAAAATATCACCGCTCAATGCCCGGTTCAACAATCCCAACCTAAAATAGGCATCCTTAAAATCCTGTTGGAACTTATTTGGATTATTGGTAGCAAATGCCTCGCGCAATACGGGATCCATCTTATTTTGCCCTGATTCATTAAAAAAGTCAATCAATCGCACATAGCGCTGGGATTTTGGAATGCCAAGCAAGGAGCGAATACTATCATTTTCGGCCTTCTTATCCAATGCTATAAATTCAGTTACGGTCCACAGGTTCGGTTGCATCATCATAGACAACAATACCTGATCAGATGTTAGTCCGTTGTAATTATCTTTAAAACTCAACTTGCGCAACAATTCGGAAGAAAACGTGTTGATAGGTTTCATTCGACCCTCATCGTCTTGAACTACCAAATGTCCAAACCTTTTAGCATGCTCAGGAGCAACCGCGTTAGCCAATAAAAGTGAGTCTATACGTTCTTGTAGCGGTGGTCTAACGTGTACGTGATTGGGGTTATCCTGTTGGGCACCCAAGGGCAGCAAGCTCATAAAAAGCAATAGAAAAAGGGCTGCTTTTTTGCGTTTTAGTTTTTCCAGCTGCATGCCCAAGTCCCTGAATCGAGTTTTTCCAAAGAACATAATCCCCATGAGCCCCAAATAAAGTAAAAAATACCCTGCGTAGGTAATCCAGGTTCCCCAAAAGTCGTGATTTACTGAAAGAACGGTCCCTTTTTCGTCTGGGCTAAAGCTGGCCTGAAAAAACCGATATCCCCGATGATCCAAAACATGATTCATAAAGATGTCGTAATCAAAAGCGATAGGCTCAGCTACAGAATCAAACACAGTAATTTTACTGCGATAGGAAGAATAACCGCGTTCGGTACCAGGGTACTTTTCTGCAATAAAATCATTTAATCCTACGCTAAACGGCAGTTCCAATATCCGGGAACCATAAGAACCGCGTAATCTCAACCCCCCTATTTCGATTGGATCCGAAAAACGGGTCTGACCTTTGCCGCCTAAAAAATAATTCCTGGATTTTATCCCTCCTACCGTAATGTCCAAAAGCAAAGCATCAGGATTCTCTGGAGTGCGTTCTGCCTCGGGAATTTGTTCCAAGCCATAAACTCCTTTAATTGGTGCTTCGGGAAAGACAAACTGCATTGATTCCAAACTGTAGAGTGAGCGCAATTGTAAAGGCTGTATACTGTCAGGAACAACCGCGCCACTAAACTGATCGGCCATGCGCATAAAGCTTCCCGAAAAAGGTGAATTAATGGTGATTTCATCACCTGAAACGAAAATGTTTACGGCACCCGGAACTTGACGATTTAAACTGAATAAAACATTGTGAATACTTACCACCTCACCGGCTTCCAAGAAGTGATCATGACGTGTACCACTCCCAGCTTCTACCATTTTTAGAAATAGGGTTCCCTCCGGATTCGGAATCACACCAACACGAGCGGCTTTAACAAACCCTGCATAAGAAACAGAAATTGGAACACCGTCAAAATCCGTTTTCCAGGGTAAATTATTCCATGGTAAATCGGATTGAAAACCCTCAGGTGTAACTCGCAAGTCCGATTCTAGCACTTTCCTTCTCGGTACTCCTTGTACCTCACCATCAAAATACAAGGTAAGGTAGGTTTTATCTGAATAAAAAACTTTTTCGATTGCTCCTTCCCGAATCGGCATCATACCCTCAAATCCCAAATATCGGGTAATAAATGCTCCTAAAATGATTAAAACCCAAGACAAATGCAGGGTTAAAACAGGCCATTTTTCCCATTTTAACAAACCGTAACGCTTTATGTTTCCGATAAAATTGATTAGAAAAAACACCATGATAAGTTCAAACCACCAGGCATTGTAAATCCAGATTCTGGCCGTATCCGTGCTATACCAGCTTTCGATAAACGTGCCCAGTGCCATTGCTACAGCAATTAATAAAAAAAGGATAGCCATAATTCGGGTAGAGTACAATACGTTCTGGATTCTTTTCCACATATTTTTTGACTTTTGCATGTAAAATTAGCCTACTTAAAGGGTTTCGCAAAACTTGAATTACAGCATATCTGCTCAGACTACTTAAAAAGCATAAATTACAAGGTTGAATTGGACAATTCTAATTTAATTTCTAAATGCTTTTTTACCCAAAAATCCTGTTATTACATAGGATAAGTAAAATGTAATTTGAAGTGTCTCATTTTTGCTAATCTATCTTAATTTCATTCAATTTTAGTAATCCTATAGGTAATGATTACTTTTGTTGTTGTGATTCAGGTTGTCATTATCGGTAGTGGAAATGTTGCGTATCATTTGCACAGGGCCCTTTTAGATGCTAAGGGCATTGCGTTATTGCAACTGGTTGGCCGAAACAATAGGTCGTTTACTGGTTTTGATTCCGGTGTACCTACAGTTTGCTCCATGGCCGAAATTGTAGATGCAGATCTATATTTAGTAGCGGTTTCGGACGACGCCATTGGTGTGGTATTCGAACAACTTCAAGATAAGAAAGGGTTAATTGCTCACACCTCCGGGGGGGTAAATTATACAGGGAAAACCGACACGAATCGCTTTGGTGTATTTTACCCTCTACAAACCTTTAGCCGAACCCGAGATATAAATTTCAACAGCATTCCAATTTTGTTGGAGGCACAACAATCCAATGACTTGGAATTATTAAAGACCATAGCAATTGCTATTGGAGGTATTCCAATACCAACTACTTCAAACTCCCGTAATGCTATACATTTAGCGGCAGTTTTTGCAAATAATTTCACCAATCACCTCTGCTATCTGGCTTCTGAAATTTGTACCGAAAATGGCGTAGACTCTAATTTGCTCCTTCCCCTGTATAAAGAAACGATGAGCAAACTTGAGGTTCTGTCTCCTAAGGCAGCTCAAACCGGGCCTGCTAAACGTGGCGATTTAAAAACCCAAGAAATTCACTCCCAGCTATTAGGTCCGGGTTTGAATCTCGATTTGTATAAATTACTGTCGCTTTCGATCAAAAAAACATATGAAGAAAAATTATAAAGAATTATTACACGGGGTTTCTACCTTTATTTTTGATGTAGACGGAGTGCTTACAGATGGCTCCGTTTTAATCACCAGTAGCGGGGAACTGCTTCGGAAAATGAGTATTAAAGACGGATATGCCATAAAAACCGCCATTGATTGTGGCTATCGTGTTTGTATTATTAGCGGTGGATCCAATGCCGGGGTTAAAAGCAGGTTGCAGGGACTTGGGGTAACCGACATTTTCTTGGGTGCCGGTTTTAAAGATGAGGTCCTTGGTGAATACATTTTGGATTATAACCTAAAACCCCACGAATTGCTGTATATGGGAGACGACATTCCTGACTTGCCTGCCATGAAACTCTGCGGACTTATCACTTGTCCTAAAAATGCAGTACCCGAGGTAAAGGCCGTATCCGACTATGTTTCTCCTTACGAAGGCGGAGCAGGGTGTGTAAGAGATATTATTGAACAGGTCCTTAAACTTAGTGGCAATTGGAAGATAAATTTTGACGCTGCACTCGATTAAATGGAAACGAATACCAAACCTTTGTTGACCAAGCTAATTTTAGGATCTGGAAGCCCCAGAAGGAAAGAGTTATTGGAATCCATGGGATTTGAATTTGAAATTAGGACAGCCGTTGGAGATGAAACCTATCCGGAAGAACTCACACATCACCAGATTACGGACTATTTATGTAAACAAAAGGCATCTGAGTTTCTTCAGGATTTAAAACCTGAGGAATTATTACTCACTGCCGATACCATTGTATGGCATCAAAATAGTGTTTTGGGTAAGCCTATGGATCGTTTGCAAGCGATACAAACCCTTAAAAAGCTTTCTAATAGTTGGCATAAGGTGATTACCTCGGTTTGTTTTACAACCACAGGCTTTCAAATTTGCAAACATGCTGTAACCCAAGTGAAATTTGCCGAACTAAATTCTGAGATGATTGCGAATTATTTAATAAAAGGTAATCCTCTGGATAAAGCAGGAGCCTATGGTATACAAGAATGGATCGGTTTAATTGGTATTACTGAGATAGCCGGCTCTTACACTAACGTAGTAGGCCTACCCACAGCTATGGTTTACCGTCAATTAGTGGACTTAGGCTATCGTTCTAAATAATAGTTAGGTCGGCAGATGGCCAAATAAACTTGTATTTTTGCTACTCAAAAGTGACCTTAAATTATATGAAAGAATTCTACCTCAATTATCAAAATGAAATTCTGGGCAGCATAATTTGGTTAATTGTCCTTTTTATTACCCGAACCGTTTCGATTAAAATCATACGCAAGGTAAGCCGCATTGGCGATATGGATATTTTAAGGAGCACCTTAATAATCAAATACGTTTCAATAGGACATAGTGTAATGCTAGTACTTGCTTTGATTTTGATTTGGGGGGTGCCATTTCAGGACATTGGTGTGGTGTTATCTTCTGTTTTTGCAGTAATAGGAGTTGCTTTATTTGCTTCTTGGTCAATACTGAGTAATATTACTGCAGGGGTAATCTTATTTTTTACCTTTCCTTTTAAAATTGGGGATAAGATACGGATAATGGATAAGGACCTTCACGAACCCTTAGTATGCGTTATCGAAGATATACGCGCATTTTATTTGTTTTTAAGAACAGCAAACGGTGAATTGGTTACCTATCCAAATAATTTATTTCTGCAAAAAGCCGTGGCTCTGGTAACACAAAAATCTGAACAGCCAGAAGATATTGAATTGGAATCTAAGTAAACGGGGAAATTACCTTAGTACTACCCTAATTTATTTCTATATTTGAGATTAGGCTAAACCAATCCAACATGTTTAAAATCCTTAGAAAGGCTCTAATTTTAGTTCCTTTTCTTCCCTTAGCGATTCACCCCCAGAGTCCGCAGTTTAAAAATGCAACGGCACTTTACAATGACCTGCAAAAATTGAACTTTTTAGGTTCAGCACTATACATTGCAGCACATCCGGACGACGAAAACACACGATTGATTTCATTCCTATCCAATAAGGTTCATGCCCAAACCGCATATTTATCCCTGACTCGAGGAGATGGCGGACAAAACTTAATCGGGCCGGAACTCCGTGAACTTTTAGGCGTGCTTCGCACCCAGGAATTACTTGCTGCCCGAGGTATAGACGGCGGGGTGCAATTCTTTACACGGGCAGTAGATTTTGGATATTCAAAACATCCAGATGAAACCTTAAATATCTGGGATAAGAATTTGGTATTGTCGGATGTTGTAAGGGTTATAAGATCCTTTCAACCCGATATAATAATAAACCGTTTCGACCATCGTACCCCTGGGAGCACCCATGGACATCATACCACTTCTGCAATCCTAAGTGTGGAAGCTTTTGATTTGTCTGCAAATCCTACGGCATTTAGCGAACATCTCGATGCCTTGGAAACCTGGCAGCCCAAAAGACTCTATCACAATACCTCCTGGTGGGCCTATGGCAGTCAGGAAAATTTTTTAAACCAGGTACAGGTTGCAGATTTTACAGCTTTGAATGTTGGGGTTTACTATCCGGAGAAAGGCCTGTCTAACAATGAAATTGCCGCCTTGGCTAGTAGTCAGCACCGCTGCCAGGGTTTCGGGAGGCCATTGGTTCGCGGATCGGAAACAGAATATTTGGAATGGATTGCAGGGAGTAAAACCCAATCGGAGGATTTATTTGAAGGAATAGATACGAGTTGGAACAGAATTTCCGGAGGAGCGGCAATTGGAGATATATTATATGAAGTGGCCTCGGAATTTAATTTTACAGATCCTTCTGTGCACTTACCTGATTTGCTACGTGCACACGACCTCCTAACCCAATTAAGCGATTCTCATTGGAAACGCGTAAAATTACCAGCACTGCGCAACCTAATTGCAGATGTTGCCGGAATTTATGCTGAACTTTCATCGGAACATCCATTTGCTGTTCCCGGTGCCCAACAAAATGTCAATTTGGAATTAATTAATCGCTCGTCCTGGCCAATTCATTTTAAAGGTTTTAGTCTAAATCCGAACATTGAAAAGGATACCAACCTGATTCTAAACAACAATACCAATCATGGTATACGAATTGCGATATCCATTTCTAAAAACGAAAAAAGCACTACTCCATACTGGCTGAGTGAACAAGGGTCATTAGGAACATATATAATCCCCTCTAAGGACCTTATCGGAAAACCTGAAACACCACCACCTTTTCAGGCCTTGTTGCATTTTGAATTAAATGGGCAAAAATTTACCCTTACACGACCCGTAATCCATCGTTATTCCGAGCCCGAAAGGGGTGAACGCTACCGTCATTTTGACATTGTTCCGCCCGTTTCCGTAGCTACTTCAGAAAATGTTAAACTATTTGCTAGTCCAAACAGGCAAATGGTTTCTATCCGTGTAAAGGCAAATACAAAAGATGTTACCGGTAAACTAAGTCTGCGAGTGCCCCAAGGATGGCAATACAGTCCAAATGAAATTGAATTAACCCTCAAAGCTATTGGTGAAGAGGGAATATACCAATTCAGCTTACTCCCGCCCGAAACCGACAGCCAGGGTTATGTTTATCCACAAATGGAAATTAATGGCACAGTGCAGGATCAAGAACTGGTTACTATCGCCTACGATCACATCCCTACACAATTGGTTTTACTACCTGCTCAAACCCGGGTTGTTCGCATGCAGGTTAAGAAATTAGGACAACATATCGGGTATCTTATGGGAGCCGGGGATGCCATTCCAGAAAATCTAGAAGCCATAGGATACACGGTTCATCCATTAAAAACTTCCGAGCTCAATGCCGAGAAGTTAACTTCACTAGATGCGGTGGTTGTCGGGATACGGGCATATAATGTTTTAGATGACCTCAAATTTAAAAATGATGCTTTGGTCAATTATGTACAAGAAGGCGGCACGTTAATTGTGCAATACAATACAACAGGACGTGGCAATCAAGATTTCAGTACAATGGCACCTTATCCCATGCGACTTTCTAGAGATCGGGTCTCCGAGGAGGATGCCGCGGTTACCTTTTTAGACCCAAATCATCCGGTATTAAATTACCCGAATTTGATTGAACAAGCAGATTTTAAGGGTTGGGTACAGGAACGGGGATTGTATTTCCCTGACCAATGGGACAAAGCCTATTCCCCTATACTTTCCATGCACGACTCAGGTGAACCAGATCGTAATGGAAGCCTATTAATTGCGCCGTATGGCAAAGGGCATTATATCTACACTGGTTTAAGCTTTTTTAGAGAGCTTCCTGCAGGAGTACCGGGAGCGTTTAAGTTATTTGCCAATATGCTCTCCATTGGCAAAACTGAAAATATAAAAATAGGTGAAATTAAAGGGTGAAATACGCGAAAGAATAGTTTGGAAAAGGGAATACACTGTAGTCCTGATATTAAATGCATTGTATTTACTAGTCTTTTTTCTAATAATGACTTCAAACGCATAACATGGAAATTTTAGACTGGATTATTTTATCCGGAACCTTATTATTCATTGTGATTTATGGGGTTTGGCGCACCCGAGGCAGCATTGATGTAGACGACTACGTACTTGGCGGTCATAGAGCCAAATGGCTTACTGTTGGATTATCGGTCATGGCTACTCAAGCCAGTGCAATTACCTTTCTATCTACCCCCGGACAAGCATTCCACGACGGCATGGGTTTTGTTCAATTTTATTTTGGACTGCCGTTAGCAATGATTATAATTTGTATGGTTTTTGTGCCAATTTACCACAACCTAAAGGTATATACGGCCTACGAATTTCTTGAAAATCGGTTTGACCTCAAGACTAGAACCCTCACTGCTATTTTGTTTTTGATCCAACGGGGTTTATCTGCGGGAATTACCATATTTGCTCCATCGATTATCCTTTCGGCTGTACTTGGGTGGAACTTAACTACTCTAAATATTATTATCGGAATCCTGGTAATAATCTATACCGTATCGGGAGGTACTACTGCGGTGAACGTTACGCAAAAACAACAAATGTTCGTTATTCTATTGGGTATGTTTACCGCTTTCTTTTTTATTTTAGGTTATCTTCCCACCGACATGACCTTTAGTAAAGCACTAAAAGTAGCCGGAGCAAGCGAAAAATTAAACATTCTTAATTTTGATTTCGACACAAGTAGCCGCTATACCTTTTGGAGTGGCATAACCGGCGGGCTTTTTCTTATGCTTTCTTATTTCGGAACCGATCAAAGTCAGGTTCAGCGGTATTTGTCTGGTAAATCAATACGCGAAAGTCAGTTGGGCCTTTTGTTCAATGCAGTGCTAAAAATCCCAATGCAATTTTTCATTCTGCTGGTAGGCGTTATGGTTTTTGTTTTTTATCAATACAATCCTTCGCCACTAAATTTCAACCCTGCAGCGACACAGATAGTAAAAACCTCCGTTTATGCCTCTGAATACGAGGCATTGGAATCCGAACATCTTAAATTAGAAATCGACAAAAAAATTGCTCAAGATGCGTTCGCGGATGCACTGGATTTAAAGGAATACAATTCTACGATTAATGCCAAAAGCCGGATTTTAGAAATCAATCAAAAAGAACGGGAAAACCGTACTCAAGCCAAGAAACTTATTGCAAAGGCAGATGCATCAGTTGAAACCAATGATAAAGACTATGTGTTTATTCACTTTATTTTAAATTATCTCCCGCGCGGATTAGTAGGCTTATTGTTGGCAGTTATTCTATCGGCAGCTATGTCTTCTACAGCCTCCGAATTGAATGCCTTGGGTACAATTACCGCACTGGATTTATATCAGCGTAATTACTCGGGCTCTGCATCGCCCAAACATTTTGTTAAGGCTTCTCGTTTTTTTACTTTCATTTGGGGTGGTATAGCAATTTTAGTGGCTTGTGTTGCAAATCTTTTCGACAATCTGATTCAATTGGTAAATATTATTGGCTCCATCTTCTACGGTAATGTATTAGGAATCTTTTTAATAGCCTTCTTTCTAAAATTTATTCGTGGACATGCTGTTTTTAGTGCTGCTATCATTACACAGATCATAGTAATTATAGGATTTAGACTGGATTGGATGTCCTACCTATGGCTAAATGCATTTGGATGTACCTTGGTCATAGTAATAGCGGCAGTTTTCGAAGGAATAATACGTGGCTCAAATCAGTTTTCGGGCCGTGGACCTTCCGAATCCTTGGGTTAAACATCAAAAAAAAACCGCAAGCAATGCTTGCGGTTTTTTTTTGATTATCGATACAACTTTATTCTACGCCCCATTCCTTTAGGGAATCTGTGTTAAGTTTTACATAATCTGCGTTTCCGGCCTTTTGTGCAGCATCACGCGATAATTTAGCTGCTGCAATGGCGCCTTCTATGTCTGACAAGGCAGCATAGATTAAAGCCTTACGTCTTAGCATCCAATAAGGTTCCGGATTCATAGTCGTAGCTATATCAATCCATTGCTTGGCTTGTTGCAAGTCAATATTTTCGTCCTGATAATAGGAAGCTGCCGCAAAATATTCGTTGGCAGAAATTGAATCACCGGACATTACAGAAGAAATACTGGCCATTGCCTTGGATTTTGTAGGAACTGCCACCGTTACTGTAACTGCTGTATTTTCCCAGCTCAGCACCAGGTTTGCATCGTTATTTGTTATTGCTTCTACCGCAATGGTAAAAGTCTCTACGTCTAGTCCCAGGGTCTGAGCCGGCACTCGCACTTGAGCTGCAATCTTGGATTCATCCCAAACAGCAGGAAGTCCTGAATTTTTTGTGTCCGAATAAAAATACAAGTCCCAAAACTCGGATCCAGGGCGCGAATACAATGCATACTGTCCTGCTTTTAAAGCAATTCCTGAAATTTCAACAGGATCTGAGAACCTGATTAGCGTATTGGAGTTGGCTCCGGTTCTCCAAATTTTATCTAAGGGCACTAAATTACCAAAGACTTGTCTTCCACGTTTGGAAGGTCTGGAATAACTAACTTCAACTTCGGTAAGCCCAATGGTCTGTATTAAAATACCGGCAGGGCTGGGTTGAGGTGTTTGTATCTGAGATTTCATTCCAAAACTAAAGAGTAGCATTCCTGCTAACAGGCTTAATCTTTTCATAATTATATTATTTAGGTGCCGTAAAGCTACGCATAAGCGCAATTTAATTTATTAAAATCTGTTTAAGCATCCCTGCCAATTAATGCATTACACTGAATGCAGTGCAATTGATTCCCTTCTATAAACCCTAAAATAAAATTACGTACCAAGAATTAAATCAATTGGAATCTCGGATTATGTTTAACCGAAAAACCGAAGCCGGCAATTGCAAAATTGATTTTTCGAATCGTTCTGAGGTAATGAGTAATTGTTTGTTCGAAATTGCGCATATTGCCTCGGTTTGCGCCATAGGAAGCTCTAAAAACTCCTGAAACATATAAGAGGATAACTCCAAATCGTTGTGTTTGGCAGGTAAAAAAACCAGAAATGGCTTTAAAATCATGGAATAGCCAACCAAATAAATTCCAGGCAAACCCTTGGCTACAGTTGCGCCGGTAACAAGTCCAATATTCTTAATTTCACCCATGCGCTGTGCTTTAAAATTGCCGGGAGTTTTTGGAATTGAGTATAGTACCGTACCACCAGTTTTGCGCTGTTTGGTAAAAAGTATTAAAACATCTCCCCAAGCTGCTAAAGCCTCGGCATCCCAATCGTTTTTGCCTGTTTTACTAAAATCAGATTGATCCTCGTAACTAAAAGATATCAGTTGTGGAAATACTGCATCCTTGGTAGCAATGTCCGATAACGCCAGTTTTAAAATTTTTAAATCGGTCCGGTTTCCATTATTATTCCCAGAATCTGAAATATATAGGAATTCATCGTCTATTGTAACATCCTCCCAATCTACATTTTGATATCCCAAAATTCGAACCGTTCGACTGACTTTGTAATTTACTGTATCCAAGAGATACAACATAGGTTCATTTCCCGAATCGTTATGGGAAATGATTTTATCCTCATATATGACTAAACCTGAACTTTCTTGAAGTTCATTGGGCAGTAACCCGGCTGTTTGCAAAGCAAATTGTGCATAAGAGAATTGTGCAATAGATAAAAAAACCAACTCCAAAACAAAACCTCGAAAAACATTCATAGGGCAACCCGACATTTCATCTTCTACAAAGTTATGATTTAGCCAATGGTTTCCGGAGTATTTTAAAATATATATTGTTTAACTTTTTATTTTATTTGTTAAACATTTTTACGTGTATCTTTACCAAAAAAAGATGCCACTTTACCGTATAATTTCTGAACAGCATTTAACTACAACCCTAGAAAATGCGTGGGAATTTCTTTCAGATCCTGAAAATTTAAGTAAAATAACCCCGGATGCTATGAAATTCGAAATAAAAGGTGGGGCCGAAACCAGGATGTTTCCTGGACAGATTATACGCTATCACGTTTCGCCATTTCCGGGAATTCGAGTGCCTTGGATTACCGAAATCACGCATGTAAAAGAACATCAGTACTTTGTAGATGAACAACGATTTGGCCCTTATAAGTTTTGGCATCATAAGCATTTTATAACACCTACAGACCAAGGGGTGCTTATGCAGGATATTGTAGATTATATGTTGCCCGGCGGTCCGCTTGGACAACTAATGCATTTTCTACTTGTAAAAATGAAATTAAAGGGGATTTTTGAATTCAGAGAAAAAGCCCTCGATCAAATGTTTGGCGGAGTTAAACAGTTTCCGGCAAAACTTACTTTTATCAAATTACCTTGATTTCTATGAAAAAGCTCTTAGTCGTTGGAGGCACTTCCGGAATTGGATTGGAGTTGGTGCGATTGCTCCATAAGCACTTCGAAATTATTCTTTTGTCCCGCAATGCTCAGTCCATAGCTGATTTAAGTGTAAAACATTTGAAATTTGACGTGCTTACCGACACCCCTCCACTAGATGAGCTGCCTGAAAAAATTGACGGATTTGTCTACTGTCCTGGCACCGTAAACCTTAAACCATTTAAAATGCTTAGTCTCGATGCATTCAAATCTGATGTTGATCTAAATTATTTGGGTTTGGTTAAGGTATTACAGCCACTAATGGAGCGTTTTAATCCGGGATCAAGCTTGGTATTCTTCAGTAGCGTAGCTGCAACCAAAGGTATGCCTTTTCATACCAGTGTCGCAGGCAGTAAAGCTGCAATAGAAGGCTTTGGCAGGGCTTTAGCCGCCGAATACGCTCCTAAAATCAGGGTGAATGTAATTGCTCCGTCTCTTGTAGACACACCTTTAGTAGCGCGCATGCTCAACCACGAGAAAAAACGTGAAAATATGGCTGCAAGACATCCCCTAGCACGTTATGGGAATAGCCGCGATATCGCCGAACTTGCGAAATTTTTACTCGAAGATGGCAGCGGTTGGATCTCTGGTCAGGTCTTTGGTGTAGACGGTGGAATTTCTACAATTCAATCCTCTTAAAATGAAGGAACCTATTTGTGTTTTTTGGTTTCGCCGCGATTTACGCCTAAACGACAATCGAGGACTCTTTGAAGCCCTATCGAGCGGCTTACCAGTGCTTCCCATTTTTATATTTGATTCACAAATCCTCCAAAATTTACCTGAAGACGATGCCAGAGTGCATTTCATTTATGAATGTCTCACAAAAATATCGGATGCCCTTCTAAAGTTGACTAATTCAAACCTCGCAATTTATCATGGCACGCCCGAGGAAATTTTCACCGATATTCTAAAAACACATAATGTACGTGAGGTTTTTATAAATGCTGATTATGAGCCCTATGCCCTTAATCGCGACCAGGGAATCGGCAAACTGCTTCAAAATCAAAACATAAAATTCAGGTCTTTTAAAGACCATGTTTACTTTGAAAAGGATGAGATTGTAAAAGAAGACGGAGCTCCTTATGTGGTTTACACCCCGTATATGAAGAAATGGAAGGCAACCTTTCGCATGCTTCCTGGAATCCCACATTATGATAGTTATGGGTTGCTAAAGCAGTTTAAATGTGTGAAATCAGATCATGAAAATCCAAATCTAGAAAATCTGGGATTTAAAGCCTCTTCCATTAAGGTACCGCACTATTCGATTTCTGAATGCCTAATTGAGGAATATGAAGCAACCCGCAATTTTCCGGCTCTTGACGGAACCTCCCGTCTTGGTCCTCATCTGCGTTTTGGCACTATTTCCGTTCGTGATGCGGTACAGCATGCTGTGACTTCAAAAAATGAAACGTTTTGGAATGAATTAATTTGGCGTGAATTTTTTATTCAAATTCTATGGCACTTTCCACACACCACAAAATCGGCGTTTAAAAAAGCATACGATCGCATAGCATGGCGCAATGACATGAATGATTTTGAAAAATGGAAGTCAGGAAAAACCGGCTTTGCTTTGGTAGATGCCGGAATGCGAGAATTGCAAGCTACGGGATATATGCATAATAGGGTTCGGATGCTCACCGCCAGTTTTTTGTGCAAACACTTGTTAATCGATTGGAGACTAGGCGAAGCCTATTTCGCCGAAAAATTATTAGATTTTGAATTGGCTAGTAATGTTGGTAACTGGCAATGGGCTGCGGGAAGTGGTGTAGACGCCGCACCTTACTTCAGAATTTTTAATCCGCAAACTCAAATATTAAAATTCGACAAAGCTTTACAATATATCCGAAAATGGATACCCGAATATGAAACATTCGATTATCCAAAACCCATTGTGGATCATAAATTTGCCCGAGAAAGGTGTTTAAGCACTTACAAATCGGGCCTGCAGTAAAATTGCTTTTAGGTTGGGAATTCTGTTTATTGGTTTGGCTTTCAATTTCTATACCGATTTCTAAGCAGGTTGCCTTTTTTTGATATATTTAGACTTCGAAAATTTCAAATTCAACCGAATTAATTAGCTAGATTATTCTAAAGTATCGATTATGAAAAAAAATAGTGTACTGCTGGTGTTCTTGGTCATAGGAACCCTATCTACTTTTGGACAAAAGATGACCGCAGCCAAAAAATCAATTATTGCATCGGTTGAATCTCACGAAACCGAATTAATAGCTATCAGTGACTCCATTTGGGCTTTAGCTGAAACAGCTTTTGATGAAAGGAAATCATCCGAAATCCTTGCGAATTATGCCGAATCAAATGGTTTTAAAGTAGAACGTGGAGTAGCTGGAATTCCTACTGCCTTTATGGCAACTTATGGCAGTGGTAGTCCAGTAATTTCTGTTTTAGGCGAATTTGATGCCCTCCCGGGTATTTCCCAAAAAGCCCAACCCGAAAAAGAGCCCTTAAATTTGGGAGCAGCAGGGCACGGTTGCGGGCATAACCTCTTTGGCACAGCCAGCCTAGCTTCGGCAATTGCCATAAAGGAATTAATGGAATCGGGTAAAATAAAAGGTACTGTTAAATTTATGGGTACGCCCGCCGAAGAAAAATTCTTTGCCAAAATCTGGATGGTGCGTGAAGGCCTATGGAATGACGTGGATGTAAATGTAAGCTGGCATCCGGCTGCTTTAACTGAAGCAGACGTTCAAAGTAGCTTGTCTTTGGTAGATTTTAAAGTTGAATTTTTTGGGCAAGCAGCACATGCTTCAATGGATCCATGGAACGGGCGCAGTGCCTCTGATGCCTTAGAACTTTACACCAACGGAATCAATTATTACCGCGAGCACATTCGCCCCACTGTAAGAATTCATTATCATATCCAGGATGGTGGGCAGGTTGTAAACGTAGTGCCGGATTATTCACGCCTTTGGGTTCGGGTAAGAGACACCAAACGCGAGGGCATGATGCCGGTCTATGAGCGTGTTAAATCAATGGCGGAAGGAGCGGCAATAATGGCAAATGTTGATTATAAAATATCTTTAATTTCAGGTATTTATGAGGTTTTAGTAAATCGTGCAGGAGGAGAAATCATGCAGCAAAATTTGAATTTACTCGGCCCTATTACTTACACCTCAGACGAACAGGATTTCGCGAAAAAAATCCAAGAAGCCACTGGTAAACCCCAAGTAGGCATGGACAGTTCTATTCAGCCGTTTAAAGAAACTGTTGAACATCCGGGTGGCGGAAGCACCGACGTAGGGGATGTAAGCTGGAATGTGGCCAACATTAATTTAGGGGTAACTACTGCTCCGAAAGAAACGCCATGGCATTCTTGGGCGGTTGTTGCCTGCGGTGGAATGAGCATTGGTCATAAGGGCATGCTGCAGGCCGCCAAAGCAATGGGTATGACTATGGCCGATTTATTTGAAAATCCCAAACTGGTCGAAAAAGTTAAGTCTGAATATAAAATGCGTAAAGGCAATACGGTATACGAGCCCATTATTCCAGATGGTCCACCGCCAATAAATGGTATTGAATAAATATCCATATTACAAAGAATGAGTTCGGATATCCAATCGAGAAACCAAAAATTTTTGAAAATCCCAAGATTAAGTATACCGAAATTGGAAAAGTAATCGTCCGGCTAGACTTGGCATACCTTTAAAAATCACTTCATGAAAACATTACGGTGCATTGTACTTCCATTTTTGGTGTTCAACTGCTTTTTGTTACAGGGTCAGCAATTCGATTTTACGTTCGACCATCACTCTTTTATAGTTAAAGACCTTAAAAAAACTGGGGATTATTATGCAACTGTACTTGGACTTAAAGAAATCCCACATCCTACCGATACGGTCAATTTTCGTTGGTTTAATGTACGCGAAAACACTCAGGTCCATTTAATTCGAAAAGATCGAGTAGAGAAATTCGAAAATAAAAGCAATCACTTGTGTCTTTCAATTCAGGATTTAGATGCGTATATCGCTTATTTGGAAAGTATTGGTGTTCCATATTGGGATTGGCCCGGGAAAGCAAATGCTGTAACAAATAGAGCAGACGGGGTACGTCAGATTTATTTAAAGGATCCGGAAGACAATTGGATAGAAATTAATACAGCTAGTCATACCTGGTAGTCTGCATACAATGTCTGAACCACTAATCTTCCAATTAGGTTTTCCTTGGGAAACTTCGGATCCCTTTCTTTTCTGTGTACATCATCTTGACCATTTCCCGGCAGGAAATGATAATTTGGGTCCAGATGTACCCTTAACAGGGAGAAATCTGGGCAATGATTTTGTGCTAAAAGACGGCTGGCGCATGTATCATGGGCAAACTGTGCCTGGTTTCCCATCGCATCCGCATTGCGGATTTGAAACTGTAACGATTGTTTCTAGAGGCTATTGCGACCATGCAGATTCATTGGGTGCTGCAGCACGTTTTGGAGAAGGCGATGCGCAATGGATTACCACCGGAAGTGGCTTACAGCATTCCGAAATGTTTCCGCTGCTGAATACAAAGGCCGAAAACACGCTAGAACTTTTTCAAATTTGGCTCAATTTGCCGCGTAAATCAAAATTTGCTGCCCCACATTTTAGCATGCTCTGGAAAGAAAATATTCCTGTCTGGCGCGGTAACGGAGCTACGGTAACTTTAGTAGCAGGAGTATTTGAAAACGTTCAAGCCCCTACTCCACCACCCGATTCTTGGGCATCCGATCCGCTAAATGATATACATATCGGCATCTTAAAATTAGATGCCGGAGCTCGTCTAAGTATCCCACCCTCCCTTGCGGGCAGCAGTGCAAATTTCTATTTGTTTGAGGGAGATTCTATTTCTATAAATGGCACTTTACTCAAAAACAATTACGGCGCTAAATTAGTAGGTCAAATGGCTCAATTAGAAGCACATTCGGGACCCGCTCGATTACTTTGGCTTCAGGGTAAGAAAATAAATGAGCCTTTAGCCAGATATGGACCATTTGTAATGAACGAAGCCCATGAAATTCAACAAGCCATAGAACGTTTTAGGCTAACACAATTTGGAGGCTGGCCTTGGAGGCATCTAGACCCGGTTCACGACAGGGATTCAGGTCGGTTTGCCCTATTTCCCGATAAGAGCCGAATTACGCCTTAAGCTTAAACTCGAGTAATTTTTGCACCAATGGCCTGTAATCGGGAATCGATTGCTTCGTACCCCCTATCGATTTGTTCTATGTTTTGAATGGTAGATACCCCTTCGGCAGATAATGCTGCTATCAGCAAAGAAACACCCGCCCGTATATCTGGAGAAACCATAGTTGTGGCCCGAAGCGGTGTTTGAAAATTACAACCAATAACTGTGGCTCGATGCGGGTCACACAAAATAATTTTGGCTCCCATATCTAACAGTTTATCCACGAAAAAAAGTCGACTTTCGAACATCTTTTGGTGAATGAGCACCTCTCCCTTTGCCTGGGTGGCAACCACAAGCAGAATGCTTAGAAGGTCTGGGGTGAGGCCAGGCCACGGCGCATCTGCAATGGTCAGTATGGAGCCGTCAATAAAATTTTGAATCTGATATCCAGACTTGTGGGCCGGAATATAAATATCATCTTGCTTTTGTTCCAGTTGAATACCCAACTTTCCAAAAACGCTAGGAATAAGACCTAAATTTTCCCAACTCACATTTTTAATAGTGAGTTCACTTCTGGTCATGGCTGCCAATCCGATCCAGCTTCCAATCTCGATCATGTCGGGGAGCATTCGATGCTCTGTGCCTCCCAATTCACAAACCCCTTCAATATTCAACAAATTAGAACCAATCCCTGTTATTTTTGCCCCCATGCGATTGAGCATGTTGCAAAGTTGCTGAATATAGGGTTCACAAGCTGCGTTGTATATTGTAGTTTTACCCTCTGCCAATACCGCGGCCATAATAATATTGGCTGTTCCGGTAACCGAAGCTTCGTCCATCAACATATAGGTTCCGGTTAGCTTTTTGGCCTCAACACCGTAAAAGTGGTCATTTTTATCGTACCTAAAAGTGGCACCAAGCTTTATAAAACCTTCAAAATGTGTGTCTAGCCTTCTGCGTCCAATTTTGTCACCTCCGGGCTTAGGAATAAACCCTTTTCCAAAACGGGCCAATAATGGACCTACCAGCATGATCGACCCTCTAAGGGCTCTTCCCTCAATTTTATATGCTTCGGAATACAAATATTCCAGATTAACATCATCTGCCTTAAAGGTATAGGTGCCCTTTCCTTTCTTTTGGATTTTTACCCCCAAGTTCTCCAGTAACGCAATGAGTTTATTTACATCGACAATATCTGGAATGTTGTGAATCGTTATGGGTTCCGGGGTCAATAATACCGCGCAAAGTATTTGGAGTGCCTCATTTTTTGCACCCTGAGGCGTGATTTCCCCACTTAGGGTATGCCCTCCTTCAATTCGAAATGCTCCCATTAAATTAGAATCGCTTTTTACCTCTAGAAGGATTGCGTTGTCCCTTTTTAACGGGGGCAGTCCTGTTCGATTTCAAATTTCGCTGCTTTAGGAACTGAACACTTTCAGTAAGATTTTCGCCGTCGGAAGCCAAATCAATTTGAGCATCGCTTAACTCATACAAATGCTTAAAAATGGCTTGGTCATCTACTGTATCTTTATTCCAATTCAAATAGCATTTTTTCATGTGATTTGCAATGGCGTATTCAAGGCCAGAGCGCT
>JBJOHX010000073.1:0-4659 GCA_046047415.1 Bacteroidota bacterium | reverse complement strand
GCGGTAAGGCCCATAGCCGCGGTTCCCCAAAACGTTACGCGAATAATGGCCTTCCATATCGAGGATCCGCCGGTTTTGGCGGCTAAGGCTCCGAGTAGCATTAGAAACACGAGTGCAAATCCATAGAGTGCATATTCCATCCCGTCCATTGGAAAAAATAAGGTAACCAGTAACGGGAGCAACCCGCCAAACGAGAAGGCAGCACCAGAAGCGATTGCCGCTTGAATGGGTTTTGCCTTGCTAATGTCATTTATGCCCAATTCGTCCCGAATATGGGCGCCTAGGGCATCGTGTTCGGTCAATTCCTGGGCGACCAGTAAGGCCGTATCCTTTTTAAGACCCCGATTTTCGTAAATCTTGGCCAGCATTTGCAGCTCCAACTCCGGCATTTCTGCCAGTTCTACCTTTTCGCGTTCAATATCGGCCTGTTCCACATCGGTTTGTGAACTTACCGATACGTATTCGCCGGCAGCCATCGATAGTGCTCCGGCGACTAGGCCGGCCACAGTAGCCAGTACCACAGGTTCCCGAAAATCACTGGCGGCAGCCACACCTATAGCCAAACTCGCTGTGGATAGAATCCCGTCATTGGCGCCCAAAACTGCGGCACGCAACCAGTTGCTTCGCTGAATAAAGTGGGGATTCAGATAATGGTCTAAATCGTGCTGTGGCGCTTCCATAGGCAAAGAACTTATTGGATGGGTAGGCTTGTTATGCAGTTTAAAAGATAGGTCATTTTTTACTTTGTTCTGCTTTTTTGTGGGATTTTAAAATTTTGAATATTCGGTTGTAAATCCCTTCAGAAACCGACCAAGATATGCCTCCGCTACTGTTTACAAATTGCACCACAACTGCGTCCAGCTCGGCATCGTAGGAGGCAAAACTCTCATAACCCGGAACCAGGCCGGTGTGTTCATAAACGTATAAACCGGAATAAATTTCTTGTTCTTCAGGGCTCAGTAAGGTGCCTTTGTTTAGGGCCCCAACAAAGGTTCCGACATCGGAGGCAGTGGCCACCATGGACCCACCCGGATTGATAAAATCATTGAACTTAATATCGTAGGGATAGCCCTCGAAATAGCCGCTTGCCACGGAATCCGGATCTACGTCGCTAAAAAGACTAAAGGTGTGACGCAACCCCAAGGGTTGAATCAGATTTTCCTGAATATATCGGTGGTGATTGTAACCCAGCACCCGGTCTAGGATTTCGCCCAGCAACAAATAGTTGGTGTTGGAATAGGCGTAATCGGTGTCGGGTTCAAAATCTGCATCTTTATCCAATACGTAATCCAGGGTTGCGGTATTGGTTTTGGGCGGACTGTCCCAAGGATAGGTGTCTTGGTCCGTAAAATTGGGAATCCCGCTGCGGTGTTGCACCAGCATGCGCAAGGTAATGCTTGTAGAATTGGCAATTCGGTCTTTCAATTCCGGTAAGTAGGTTGCCAGGTTGGAATCGGGATGCAGTGTGCCCTTAGCAATAAGTTTGGCAACTGCCGCTGCAATATACAGTTTGCTGATGCTGGCGATTTTAAAGTAGGCCTTGGAATCTGCAAGAATTTTTTTATCCCGGTCTTTCCACCCGGCAGTGTACCACTGGGGCGGTTCATTGCCCTGTGCCACATAGACAACAATTCCGTCCAGGTTGTATTTTGGCGCGAGGTTTACCTGTTCCTGAACGGTGTCTGGCAGGGGAGCGAGGTGCAATCTTACCAGCGTCCAGGGAACTAAAAAAATTAGACTGAGTATTCCAGCGACCGGAAAAAAGAAGCGCAATACAGGTTTAATTTTTTTCATATTTGATGAAATCGGGTCCGAATCCCGTCGTAGTGATTTGGAATCTCTGGCCAAAATAAACCCGTTTCAAAAGAAATCCCAAACCCAATCATTAGACTGTAGGATTTAGTGCGTGAACTGTACGTTAAGACGTATCAATTCGGTTTTGAGAAGCGACCGGTCATTGGGGTTCAAAAGCAACGTGTTTATGGTAATGCTTTTGTTTTGCGCATCGGACAGGATAATGTCGCCGGCAAATTCCCGAGCCCGCCGGATTTCGCTAATCGCCATCTTTTTGGGTTTAATCGGACTTATTACTGCTATCTCCCCAAATTTCACCTTCAGATAGCCCAAACGATACTGGTAGAAAACCGTTCCCAGATACAGCAGTGAAATAAAGAGCCAACCGAAGACGAGGGTAATTTCGGGTGCAAATAGCAACTGAATCCAAAACCAGATAAACCATACCATCCCCATGATGAAATTGGTTAAGAGATGCCTTCTGGAGTAAGAAAAGTACATCTTATAAAGATACGAAATAGCAAGGACTTTTGCTAGCCGAGCTCAAACGAGGTTACTCCGTATACTTGCTCCAGTGGTAGAACGGGAAAGACTCCGGAATACATGCGTGCCGTTTCAAATACGATTTGCATATGCTTTTTAAGGGCCAGATTACGGGCTTGGGAGTTCACAACCGGAATATCCAAATAAATGGGGCTGCCTTTTTCCGGATAACCGGAAAGGGCATCAAAAAGGTTTTCGGCAATTTCCGGGTTGTCGGCAAAGAGCGGCCCAATCTTATATCCGATTTGGCATTTCCGGATAACCCCATATCCGCTAATTTTTCGGCCATCTTGGTAGACCAAAGCCCGGCTCTCGCGCGGCGCAATCCAGTTTTGTAAAAAGTCCAATCGGAATTGAGTAAAATGCAGGTAGTCGTAATTGCAGAGGGCATCCCATGAAACTGCCGATGGCTCAATGATATTCAGGTTCTCACGGTTCGATTTGCCCGGGCTTATACCCTCATATCGGGCATTGTTGTATGCCAGTTTAAACCCCGATTTTCGGTAATTCTCTTGTTGGGCAACCACACCGTCAAGTCCAATGGTACAGTTTTTTAAATATTGCAAGGCGTGATTCCAAATTTTTATGCCAAAACCCTGCCCGCGGTATTCCGGTTTTACGATATAAAAACCAATAAAACCAAAGGATTCCGAGTATTTAACCGCAGAGATGCAGGAAATGGGCTCACCATTCAGCATCCCGATAAAGAAGCCGTTGGGATCTGCGGCAAAGAAGGCAGTAGCATCCTGTAAACCGGGATTCCAGCCTTCCTTGGCAGCCCAGTCTACCAACGTATTCATTTCCTCAAATTGAATATTTCGAATAAAGTAGGTCATACGATTTATTTATGCGATACGGCAAAGGAAATTCCGATTTTAAATCCGGATTCCACAAGGCGTTGTGGGTAATTTTCGCCTGCAAACGGCAAGAGACCGTGCAATTTGAGATAAGGATTCAGGAAAGCAGCGGTACCGGCGCTTAAATCAAAATTGAATCCTAATCCGGCAGTTGTGCCCAATCCGGTTTGGGAATCGATGGAGGCACTATCGGATAGGTCCAGATCCAAAATTAGCCCAGCCTGTGCAAAAAAATGCCTTGAAAGCTGCAGTCGAGCACCGATAGGAGCGCCAAGAAGCAGTACTTCAGTTGTATAGGGAATGGCATCAACATTGGGCGGTAAATTGGCTTTTACCACCAAGTTGTGATGCGAAAATTCTAGTCCGGTTTCCAGATAAAATCGCGGGTTGAGCGGTTTTAAATAGGTGACACCCAAAACGTAAAATCCTTCTCCGGAATAACTAGCCGCTCCGGCAAGTGGGGTAAATCGGATTACATCGTTACTTCCGAACGAAGCATAGGTAAGCGTAACCTTGGCAGGTAGAGCAGGCTCTTTTTGGGATTGCCCCCATACGCTTTTCCCGATAATCAAAAGAAATAGTATAATACCTATTACCTTAATTTTTAGCTTCATGAATCTGGGTTATTTAATTAGATTTCCGTTAACGTAGGTTTGCAGGCATTTTATTTGACCCAGCTGATTGGTTGAAACTTCCAAAGGGTTTTTATCCAAGACAATAAAATCGGCATATTTACCCGGTTCAAGGGTTCCAATTTGATCTTCCTTATGAATTTGCCATGCGGCGTTAATGGTCATGGCCTTAAGTGCTTCAAGTACCTTAATTTTTTCAGCTGCTCCCAATATTCTACCCGATGTGGTTTTGCGCTCTACCGCAGTCTGAATTAATCGAAACGGGTTACTTTCGAACATGGGCTGATCGGCGTGAAGTGAAAAGGGTATTCCGGCATCTTTTATGGTTTTCACAGGCAATATGGCCTGGGCCCGGACCGTACCCAATAATTCATCCTCCAAAGCATCACCGTAATACAGCAGATGGTTAATATGAAAGCTCGGCGTAAGTCCAAGTTTTTTTATCCGGTTGGCAGCTTCCGAAGGCAATAATAAATTATGTTCGAGCCGATGCCTGCGGTCCGAAAAACTCAATTCCGATTCAAGATTTGCAAAGGCATCTATAACTTCCTGTGTAGCGGCGTCCCCTTGCACATGAAATGCGATTTGCCACCCATTTTCATGGTATTTTCGGATAAAATCCTGTAGTTCTTCCTTAGGTATTAAAGGAATACCGGAATAATTCTCCGGCAATTGCATTACTTCTCGGGTAAAATCGGTATTTAAATAGGGTTCCCGGAGATACATGGAACCTGTATAGGGAGACCCGTCGTACCAGTGTTTTATGCCAATAATATCATAAAAGTCATTCGGTTCTCCCTTTTTTTCGGGCAGGAGGTGGGCCATATCGTGCC
>JBJOHX010000072.1:0-13433 GCA_046047415.1 Bacteroidota bacterium | reverse complement strand
CCGATGAATTTTTAAATTCCCAACTGCATGAGGTCTATACCAGCGGTTCTACAGGTGTTCCTTTTAAATTACTTCAAGATGAACACAAAAGAATGTGGCATACTGCCAGTTTGCTTTATTTCATGGAACAATCGAATTATCAGCTCGGGAATTTACTTTTTGAATTGGAAGTGATACGGGGGGCCGAAGTAAGATCTGAATTTGAAAATTTCAAACGTAGCACGATACAATTCGATATCTCAAATTTATCCGATCAAGGCATATCCGAGATTATAGAAAGCATAAAAAAGCTAAAGGGTAAGAAGAATATTCTAGGATTTAGCTCGGGCTTGGAGGCCGTAGGAGAGTATATGGAATCTCATGCAATCAACCTCAATCATTGTAATTTACAGGGAATAATCGCCAATTCGGAAAAATTATGCGAAAATACCCGGAAAACGCTAGAGGAGCGATTTGGATGCCCGGTTTTTAGCCGATATTCTAATGAAGAGTTGGGTATTCTAGCGCACGAAACCAAGCATTCAGGAAAACGATTCGAGCTGAACTGGTCTAGTTTTTATTATGAAATTCTAGAAATGCATGAAGACATACCTGTTCAAGACGGGGAAATGGGAAGAATAGTTGTAACAGACCTTCACAATCATGCCATGCCCATTCTACGTTATGATACGGGAGATGTTGGTCAATTCGAGATCCACAATGGCGGACGGAGGTATTTAAAGACTGTCGAAGGAAGAAAAATGGATGTCGTTTATAATACTAAAGGGGATTTGATAGCATCCTTTGTAGTTATAACCCTGTTTTATCCTTTTAAAAAGGAAGTAAAGCAGTACCAATTTATACAAACCGGAGCACAATCTTATTTAATAAAAATTAACCCCAGAGCAGATTTTCAGGGTGAAAAAGAATTAATCGAATTGGTGAAAAAAGAATTCGGATCCGATGCCGAAGTAGCCATTGAATATGTAAGTGATATTCCTGCGCTATCTTCCGGAAAGCGAAAAAAGGTGGTAAACCTGTTTCACAGTTGATTTTGGCTAGCCGTTTTGCAATCAATTAATTTTGAATACATCCTTTTTTAAGGGTGTATATACATTATCATAATCAACTACGGTACATTTCAATCCATGATCTATAAGTCAATTTGAATTGGCAACCTATGTATATAAATCGCCAGGAGACGGTTTAAAATACGCTTTAATGGAATTTACTACTGAAGCATTGTAACAAATAGGTTAGGTTCTATACGTATATTATACAAAAATTTAACACGTATGGAAATTGTATCAGAAAGCGGTATGCGTTACGATCAAAGATTACTTATTATCACCCATGCATCCCAATTGCTGAATTTCATTACAGGATTTGGGGGCCTTGTGGTCCCACTCATTTTGTGGCTCACTTCAAAGGACAAGGTTGTCGGTATGGACATGCACGGCAAAGCAGCAATAAATCTGCAATTAAGTTTGATATTATACACTTTGCTAAGTATACCTGCAATATTCCTTTTGGGATTAGGAATTTTAACCTTGATAGGAGTAGGCTTGTTAGGACTGATACTTCCAATATTAAATGCAGTGCGTACCAGTAACGGGGAACCAATATCTTATTTTCTTACAATTCGCTTTTTATAATTCAAGCAGTTTAGACAGGCTTAAGTAATCGCATTGGGCACTAAAAGGATAAAACAATTACGTGTTTAGCATAACCGGCATTACCAACATGGTTACAGCTTCACCCGGATCGAGCCCGTCTGCCGGGGTTAATATTCCTGCCCGATTTGGCAAACTCATTTCCAAAGAAACTTCATCTGCACTTAAATTACTAAGCATTTCCACTAAAAAGCGTGAGTTGAATCCAATTTGCATATCATCTCCTAGATAGGAACAGGTTAAACGCTCCTCTGCCCGATTGCTGTAATCAATATCTTCTGCCGAAATATTTAATTCTGTACCCGCAATCTTTAAACGAATCTGATGTGTGGTTTTATTGGAAAAAATAGATACGCGTCTTACGGAACTAAGAAACTGTCCTCTTTGAATAAGCAATTTATTGGGGTTCTCCTTTGGTATTACTGCTTCGTAATTCGGATATTTCCCATCGATAAGCCTGCAAACCAATACCACATTTTCAAAACTAAAACGTGCGTTGCTATCATTGTACGCTATAGTCACCTCTTCTTCACTCCCAGACAAAATTCCTTTAAGGAGATTTAGTGGTTTTTTGGGCATTATAAATTCTGCCAATTCAGAAGCTTTGGCATCTGTACGCTGATATTTAACTAGTTTGTGGGCGTCTGTGGCCACAAAAATTAAACTTTCCGGACTAAATTGAAAAAAGACGCCACTCATGACCGGCCTTAAATCATCGTTGCCGGTAGCGAAAATGGTTTTTTCTATGGCTGTAGCCAAAATATCTCCCATTATCTTAGTGGTACTGGGATTGGGCAGATCAACTGCCTTAGGAAATTCAGCGCCATCTGCATAGGCCAAAGCATATTTACCATGGCTCGATGAGATTTCTACCGTATTGTTATCCTCAACCACAAAGGTTAGGGGTTGCTCTGGGAAAGTTTTTAAGGTATCCAGGAGCAATCTAGCGGGAACTGCTATTACCCCTTGGTGTTCTGAATCTACCTCAATTTCAGCACTCATTGTGGTCTCTAGGTCCGAAGCAGATACGGTAAGTTTTTTTTTGTTGAGATCGAATAGGAAATTATCGAGAATTGGCAGAGTATTGTTATTACTGATTACGCCACCTAAAACCTGCAATTGTTTTAGAAAATAACCGCTAGATACTATAAATTTCATCAAAGTTTAATTTTTATGCTGTGCCGTGAATTTGCACGAACCCAAGAATTGTTAACAAATATATTTCAAATGCCTTTGGGCAGAAAACAAACTTATTAACAGTAATTAGCCGTATTTGCGCTTTTGTATGCTAAAAAAGAGTATTCCGAACAATACTAAAATCAAGGCAGGCACTCCAACGTTTAACATTTGCCAATAACTGCGTTCAGAGGCGATTCGAGTTGAGTCCAATACTGGTATTTTAACTTGTCTGTTCCGAATGTTTATAAGTCCATTATCGTCTAACAGATAATTCATGGCATTCACTAAGAATTCTTTGTTCCCAAAGAAAGAATTGGTCCATTGATCATAACCTAACTCCAATGCATTGCCTTTACTCAGCTGATTTGCAACAACATCTCCGTCGGCCACAAATAACATTTTGTTTTCAGTTCCGTTAGCATTAAAATTTTCGAGTTGGAATGCTTTTTGGCGATTCGCGTATGCCGATGAAAAAGAACCCTCTACAAGGACTGCCAATGGCAAATTTCCGGGAGCATACCGCTCCGGGTCCGGCTGTGTTGCGGCACCGTCCAATTGAATTATTTTAGGTACTCCTTCTACCCTGGAAAGTGCAGAGGACTGATAAAGAATTGTCTTCTTATAGGCATTTTGCAAAGTGTCTATACTTCCACTAAATCGAAACCAAACGGGTTCCAAATTTTTGACAATCGGGTGATTCCCTTGTGATAGCCCAATGGGGTAATACGGCCATGGAACTGGATTGTATTCAGATTCACTTCCATTTCCTGTAGCCAGCACCACAGGTGCACAAATTAAATCCGCCACCAAATTTGCATTAAAGCGAACTCCGTACTTAAAGAGCAAATCATCTAGATTTAAATCACGCCAAAGGGCCACACTAGAACCCGAATTATAGAGACTGTCCAGATCCATAGCCACTGGATCAACAAGCCAAAGGCTTTTACCGCCGTTGATAACAAATTGATCAAGTACGAGCTTTTCGGCCTCACTAAATGGTTCTGTTGGCTTTGCAATAATAACAGCATCGAAACTCCTGAGCAGATCCAGAGATCTGTTGGGCGCCAGTGCTACAGAATCAAGTGTAAAAGGTGCAATTCTGTAATATCCTTGCAAACTACTTAAATAATCCACAAGATATCGGTCTTCCAATTCCCCGTTTCCTTTTAAAACGGCGATGGTTTTTTTGCGGAACATACTCAGCTTGCTAAAGGCATCTGAAAATGCAAATTCTAAATTTTCAATTGAGGAATTGATCCGTTCTTGTTGGTTGGCACCAGGTATATTACGGAGTAATTGCACCTTTTCCGATCGATCTCCGAAATTTACCATGGCCCACGGGAAGATAACTTCCTGAGATATCTTTCCTGCATCTTCGGTTGTGACTTGGGCAGGCTTTAGCCCTAGTTGCTGTAATTCTCCAATGATCTGTTCTCTGTTTTCCTGATCTTGCAGTGGATTGATAAAATCAAAAACGATATTTGAGTTTTTCAGTTTATATTGCTCTAACAACAATTTCACCTCACGCTGTAAACGCAGAAATTCTGCGGGAAGAGCACCATTTAAAAGCACGTCAACATAAACCGTAGATTCAAATTTTCCAATGGCTACTATGCTGGGCTCTGACAGTGTAAATCTTCCATCTTGGGTAAGATCCCACCTTCTGTAATATTCTTCGGACATCAGATTCATTGCCAATATCCCGAAGAGACTTAAAACGACCCATTTTAATGTGCCGGTCTTTTTTTTCATACCCTATAGGTGTTAATGCGTAAACCTGTCCAAAACAAAAATGCAAGCACCAGACTTGTGAAATAGATAAAATCTCGACTGTCTAAGATACCTTGTCCAATATTTTCAAAGTGGGATTTAATACCTAAGGAGGCTACCCCCAAAACCATACCGCCTTCCTGTAACAGTTCTGAAAAACGCTCAAAGCCGTAATACATTATAAAATTGATTACTACTGCTACCAAAAACGCTACTACCTGATTGTCTGTAAGTGACGATGCAAAAACCCCGATTCCTGCAAATAGGGAAATCAATAACAACAATCCAATATATGATCCCAGAATTAAACCGGTGTCTGGAGTTTCTGCGGGCATACTCAACGAAACGATGGTTTGCACATAGATTATTGAAGGAATAAGGGCAGCAATAGACAAGGCAAATACACCGAAAAATTTACCCAATATTAAATCTTTTAGTTTAATGGGTCTGCTAAGCAGCAATTCCAAAGTCCCTAATTTACGTTCCTCGGCAAAGGTCTTCATACTCAGAGCCGGCACCAAAAACATGAACAACCACGGAGCCAATAAAAAAAATGGACTTAAATCAGCAAACCCAAAATCCAAAATATTGAATTCACCTTTAAAAACCCATAAAAAAAGCCCGCTAAGTATCCAAAAAATTAGAAATACCAAATAGCCTACCGGAGTAGTAAAAAAAGAAGTCAATTCTTTGCGAAAAATAGGGAACATTGGCAATAATTTCTCGCTAAGTTAGTGTAAGTCATTCATAAGCCGAGCATAATTTCCCTCCTTGTAATCCGCTGCAAAGGGTAAAATGGTTATGTTTTCGAGAGATTTCCCGGTTTTAGCCTGGTAATTATTCAGTGTTAGCTCAGGCATTACTTTACTTAAAATTAATGAGTATGGTATCTCTGTAGTCCATACCCAACAAAGTGGCTGCGCCTCCCACGGTTTTAAGATTACTCTTGTAAATAGACAATTCCAGATAGCCGTTAGAATTAAAAAGAGCTAGTAAATCTCCTGCACCTTTTCGTTGATTTACCGGTAGATCAAAGCGAATTAAATCACTGTATTTATTGTAAATTTCGGAAAGCTTTTTATTTCTTATTTCAATTAAAAACTCACGACCTTTCCGATGACTTTCAAACAGATTTTTGGTAATGTTTGTAATTAGATTTCCGTAATTATCAATGTAAATAACACTTCCGGTAATAGAATTACCATTGTTGTTTATTCTTGGTTCATATTCTTTGAGCGCATGCCAGGTGTTTGTTTTTTTACCAATCACTTCCAAGGTTCCGCCTCTTGCAATATGACAGGCCACTTTTACGAATACTTCCAATACGGGAAAGGCTCCAGATGTTACATTGGGTAGTTGAATTTCTACAATTTTTTCAGGTAGAATGACCTCTGTAATTAAACCAATAACTCCATTGTCTGCAGTAATGAAGTAGTGTCCGTCTGCCTTTACCGCTAGATGCTTTTTTTCAGGAGTCTTTTCAGCATCGACCCCAACGATATGAATACTGCCTTCCGGGAATGCCCGATAAGCATTCTTTAGAATGTAGGCGCATTCCTGAATGTGAAATGGACTAATATTATGACTTATATCTACTATTACGGCGTTGGGCAGCTCACTTAAAATTGTGCCTTTTACTACCCCCACAAAATGGTCTTTTAGTCCAAAATCTGTGGTAAGGGTAATGATGGGCATCCTTATAAATGTTAATATTTTTCTACGCTTTCAAACTTAAATTTACGTAAGTTTGGTTGACAAAATTAGCGAAAAAAGCCGACCATTTTTAGCCGTCAACAACTCTTGTAAAGTCCTTTCTATTGAACGAAATCAATCTTGAACTCACCGATATTAGCCCAAGAGATTTTTGTGGTGAGGGGAATATTACTATAGAACTCCTTAAAAAAGCATTTCCAAAGCTCAAAATTGTAGCCAGAGGCAATCGCATAAAAGCTTTTGGGGACCCACATCTACTGGAGGCATTTCAACATCGCTTCCAAATGCTTATTGATCATTTTTCGCGGTACAATAATTTAGATGAACGGGTCATACGTGGCGTACTAAATGGAACCGAAACCGATGCTGTAGAGAACGCCTTGAGCCATAGCGATATATTGGTGCATGGGGTAAGCGGAAAATTGATTAAAGCGCAAACCTTAAACCAAAGACGTTTGGTAGAGGCCATGCAACAAAACGACATGGTTTTTGCCGTAGGCCCTGCTGGAACTGGCAAAACATATACCGGGGTTGCTTTGGCAGTTCGTGCGTTAAAAAATAAACAGGTAAAACGTATAATTCTTACCCGGCCTGCGGTAGAGGCAGGCGAAAATCTTGGTTTTCTGCCAGGCGACCTCAAAGAAAAGCTTGATCCTTATATGCAACCATTGTACGATGCCCTGCGCGATATGATTCCTGCGGAAAAATTGGCTAAGTTTTTGGAAGACGGCACAATACAAATTGCCCCTATGGCATTTATGCGTGGCAGAACCCTAGATCATGCATTTGTCATTTTAGATGAAGCTCAGAATACAACGCATGCTCAAATGAAGATGTTTTTAACACGCATGGGAAAGAATGCAAAGTTCTTGCTTACTGGTGATCCCGGTCAGATTGATTTACCTCGTAGAGTTATTTCCGGATTAAAGGAAGCTCTTCTGGTTTTAAAGAATATAGACGGGATTGCTATGATTTTTTTGGACGATAAAGATGTAATTCGCCACAGTTTGGTAAAGGAGGTTATAGAAGCCTATAAAACCATAGAACATCAAAATTAATATGAGTCAAACCATTACTGAAACCCAATTTCACCTTCCTGGACAAACCGGATTTTATAAAGGAAAAGTACGAGATGTATATTTCTTGGAGCATGATTTATTGGTGGTTATAGCCACAGATCGGCTTTCTGCCTTCGATGTTGTAATGCCAAAGGGAATTCCCTATAAGGGACAAATATTGAATCAGATTGCAACCCGAATGCTGCAACAAACCAAAGACCTGGTTCCCAACTGGTTGGTGGCAACTCCAGACCCGAATGTTTCTGTGGGGGTTCGGTGCGAGCCTGTTAAGCTTGAAATGGTTATTAGGGGGTATCTGGCTGGTCATGCCGCCCGTGAATATCAGGCCGGAAAACGGGAGTTATGCGGTGTAGCATTGCCTGAAGGTCTTCGTGAAAATGATCGGTTTCCGGAACCCATCATTACCCCGGCTACCAAGGCCGAACAAGGCGACCACGATGAGGATATTTCCAGGGCTGAAATCCTTAGACGCGGCATTATTTCGGAGGAAGATTATGCCTTGCTGGAAAAATATACAAGAGCTTTATTTAAAAGAGGATCGGAACTTGCACAGGCAAGAGGTTTGTTGTTGGTAGACACCAAGTACGAATTTGGCAGAGCCCCCGACGGAACACTTATGTTAATCGATGAAATCCATACTCCGGATTCGTCCAGATATTTCTACGCAGAAGGATATCAAGAGCGGCAATTGGGTGGAGAACCCCAAAAACAGCTGTCGAAGGAGTTTGTGCGCCAGTGGCTAATTACTAATGGGTTTCAAGGCAAACCGGGTCAGCAATTGCCGACAATGACAGATGCGTACATTCAAACGGTTTCTGATCGATATATTGAGCTCTACGAACAAATTACTGGATCGCCCTTTCAAAAGGCGGAAACATCAAATATCGCGAAGCGTATACAGGAAAATTTAAATCAATATTTTAAGTCCTAAAAGGGCACAATGCCCCAGTTCAAAAGTTTTCTCCGATTGAGCTGATACTTGGCATTCAATTGGCCAAGGATATGAACAAAGGCCATTGCGGTTAAATAGGCATCCCCCAAAGCGGTGTGCCGGTCTCGACCGTCTAAATCAAATCGCTTTGCCAGATCATCGAGACTGTAATGCGACTTTTTTTTCAATAGTGGCGATTTGAGTAAGGTCTTACTATAAAGCAAAGCAGTATCTATGAAGGGATTGTCCAATGGTGGAAACCCATGGCGCAATAGTGCTCGATTTAAAATTTCAATATCGAATCGGATGTGATGTCCTACAATAATCGTATCCTTAAGGTGCGCCATCAGTATTTCTAACCCTTCTTTTTCCGATATTTGGATCCCCGTAGCGTTCTTTAACAGGCCATGAATGGGCACTACCGAGGCGTCGAAGTACTGCTGATGAATATATAGTTCTAAGGCCTCTTTAGGCTTTATGCGTCCATCTCTTAATTTTATGGCGCCAATGCTCAAAATACGATCTTGATCCGGGTTTAATCCTGTGGTTTCGGTATCCAGCACTACAAAATTAATTTGATCCAATGGGATGTCTACAGGTGGTTGCTTGGGAAATAAGGCAGGTAAGACCTTCATTTTCAAATAGGTCTTAACACTTTGGAATCTAGATATCATAACGCGTTGTAATTCAATTTGAATCGGAAAGCTAAAAGCTCTTGTACTTCTTTTAAAGTTTTAAAAGTTCGCTTAAGTTTAATCTTTTCTGCTTTGGTTAGCGTATCTAAGGCAATATATCTTCCAGAATCATTGTGCAAAAGCCCTTGCTTGGTCCTGAATTTTAAAAGGGCTTTGGTGGCATAAGAACAACTAAGAAATAATTCCTGATTTTGTGGCTCCAATTCCGCTAACTTTTCAAATCGTGCTGCGGTACTGTTAATCGATTTGACACCATGGGTCAAAATTAAAACCCGAGCAGCATCTGTAAACGGCATTAAGGCTCGTTTCTTCACGTCAAAGAAATCTTTATGCCTTCCGTCTTGTTCAACCAAAAATTGTCTAAAAAAACCAGTAGGTGAGGGGTTTTGTAAAGCACCTGAGGCCAGTCGGTTATAAAATGCTGGATATTTTACGGTTTGTTCAAAAATGTATTCGGACAATGAATTCACTAATTCCATTTTACCGAAACTTATATTAAAGTCAAAAAAGATAGATGATAGTAAAACCTCCTCTGCACCAGCAGTAGAAATCCAACGCTTTAGATTTTTTTTCCACGCCTTTAGAGGCATGCACCAGTCTGGATTAGAGGCCATCATTTCTGCAGGGCAATACTCATATCCTATGGTTCTAAGCCCTTTGGTTATTCGTTCGGCTAAATCCAGAAAATAGGTTTGGATTTCTTCTGTTTTGTTTTCGCAGCAATCCTCAAAAATTAAGGCGCTGTCCTGGTCGGTGTGCAGGAGTTGTTCACTTCGTCCATGACTTCCCATGGAAAGCCACGCAAAATCAACAGGTGCATTGCCCTGCTTTTTAAGGGCCAGTTCAATTACTTTTTTAACACAAGCATCGTTGAGTTCAGAGATGAGTTTTAAAATAATGGACATTGGAAAATTGTGTTCCAAATAACTTTCAAGAAGTTGTTGAATGCGTGTTCGAATTGGTTTTAAGGTTTTTATTTTGCGCGTTCTTTTAATGGCGCGCATCAAGATCTCTGGATTATTTCCCATTGCCAGAACCAAATCATATTTTGAAAGGATACCGCTAACCGGGGTATGTGGGGTTCCATCAGGGGTTAGGCATAAATAACTGATGTTATTTTTCATCATGGCTAATTGTGCCTGTATAAGGGTTAGACGTTCCGGGTAAGTATGAACCGGAGCATTCATTACATTTCGCGCCCAAACAGTATTGGGGTTATTTCCTGAAATAATTTGAGTTCTAAGATCTTTATCGGTAATGATACCAATTGCTAATCCAGCTTCCAAGACCAACACAGAGCCCACGTTTTTTTTAGTCATTAAATTGGCAACCTCCAATACCGAGGTTTCAGGACTACAACTTACAATCCGTTTATTAGAGACAACAGGCGCCATTTCAGCGAACCTTGATGTGGAAGAGGTTGCTTTGCTCTGAGCAGGAAAAAGTACTCCGGAATGGGATTTGGAATATGGATTACGAGTATTCGAGGCAAAGCTCTCAATCAGGAAATTTCCAATTTCTTCGTATGTTGAGGCAAAGGGACGAAAAACCTGAATAGGTATTCCATAGAGAATGCCTTCTTCCCGAAGTTGTGCCTCTAATCGGTAGGTATCCCCAGCTATTAAAGGACGCAGGCCAAAAATATCCCCTTCGTCACAGATGTCAATTAAGGCATTTGTTTCCCCAAGCCTAAGGTTTACGGAACCTTTATGGACTACATAAAAAAAGTCATGTAATTGATCTCCTTCTTTAAAGATGTACTCGCCACTTTCTTTGTAAAATATTTCAACCTCCAGGGATAATGTATTGAGATCTTTAGGAGTCAATTCATTAAAGGGTGGGTACTTTTGGAGGAAATCTGCCACCCTTTCCGAAATAAGATTGCCCATAAACACTTTTTTACAAATTACGTAATTACGCTAAGAACCGAGTAAGAAATATAATCCGGCGCAATTATAGAAAAAAAGATTTTCGAGAATGACATAAACTAGGGTACCAATTGACTTTGGCTAGCAAGTTCTGCCCACACATTAAAAATAAAAAACCCCCAATAAGATGGGGGTTTTTTGTAGCGAGGGCGGGAATTGAACCCGCGACCTCAGGGTTATGAATCCTGCGCTCTAACCACCTGAGCTACCTCGCCATTGGTGGAAAAACGGGTGCAAATATAACCTATAAATTTTCGGAACCCAAAGGAGATTCTTCAAAAAGTTTTAGTCAATTATTTTTTTATCATTCATAAATGAATAAATTGCCCGAAATAAAAGAAGTGAATTCTATGCCCGGGAAAAAAAAGTTTGAATTAGAGTTTGTCATTCAATCCTCACCGCAATTACTTTATCAATATTTGTCTACCCCTTCCGGGTTGTCCGAATGGTTTGCAGATAATGTGAATTCAAGGGGAGAACGTTTTACTTTCATCTGGGATGGAACGGAAGAAGTTGCCCGATTACAAAAGCGAAAGTCGGATGAGTTTGTCCGATTTAAATGGGAGCACAATGCCGATGACTCCTATTTTGAAATGCGCATTTTAGTAGACGAAATAACAAGCGATGTTTCTTTGTTCATTACTGATTTTGCCGAAGAGGATGAAATCGAAGAAACAAAAATGCTTTGGACAAATCAGATATCGGACTTAAAGCAGGTTCTCGGTTCTACCTAAAATATACATTGAGTACCTTCCGATTTTTGCTATGATAAATTTTAATGGAGATTTAATCTCCTCGGGCACTGCATACTTAGACACACAGAATAGAGGTTTTAGGTATGGAGATTTGCTTCAGGAGAATGTTCGCTATACTGGATCGGAAATACTTTTTTGGGAACAACATTATTTCCGAATAATGGCTTCGGTTCGTCAATTAAGAATGGAAATTCCAATGGCCTTTACTATGGAATTTTTGGAAGATCAGATAAGATATACGCTTAAGGCTTCAAATTTGGATGCTGGCTTTGCGAATATTATCATTTGGTTATATCGTACTTCTGCCAGGGAATACGACCGATCCAAAAACGGGGTTGGATTTATCATTGAGGTGAGGCCGATTCAATCTTCGGCTTACCCACATCTGAAAGCTGATATGCGTGTCGATCTCTTTAAAGACTATTTTATACATGCCGATCCTCTGTCTTCACTATCTTTTGCAAATGGGCCTGTCCGAAATCTTGCAAATATTTTTGCTAAAGAAAATGGTTTGGACGGGATGATTTTATTAAATCACAATAAGGAGGTCTGCGAAATGTTAGGCGGAACGTTGTTCGCTAAAATGGGCGATACTTGGATTACCCCTGCAGATTCCAGTGGCTGTGAAACGACAGTGATACGTCAGGAATTGATAAAACAATGGCCGCAATTGGATATCGAAGATCTTAAAGTGCGACCTGTTTCCCCATTTGAGTTGCAAAAGGCAGATGAACTGTTTTCAATTAGTGAAACGTATGGTTTTTGTTCCGTAACACATTACAGGAAGACATTGTTTAAAACCGACAGCACTCAAGTTTTAGCCCATCGATTTAACCAAACATTCTTTGGTGTAAAATCTTAATTTAATCCTGGATTTTCCGGTGCGTTAGACCATAGGAGGTAGTCACCTCCTAACGCCATCATGTTTTCCCGCCAAAAGGACGGAGTACATTTCTTTATAATATCGGAATGGTATTTATTTTTAGTTACAATCCAAGAGTTGGAAGTGAGCTCCTTGTCTAATTGTAATGCCGCCCAACCAGAGTAGCCTAGAAAAAACCGAATGTTGTCTTTAGTAATTTGTTTTTGATTAATCAACATTACGGTGGTTTCAAAATCTCCACCCCAATAGATTCCGTGAGCAATTTCTAAAGAATCAGAAATGAGGTGTGGTACAGTGTGAATAAAGTATAAATTATCTTGTTCTACCGGCCCTCCATTATATACAGGAAACGGTACGGTAATTTCTGAAACTAAATCCTCTAAAGTATAATTAAGCGGTTTGTTAAGTATAAACCCGATAGATCCTTCCTCATTGTGTTCTGCCAACAATACCACAGAACGATTAAAGGAGACATCTCCAGTTAGCGCTGGTTCGGCGATAAGTAATTTTCCTTTATTAGGTTTAAATCCTACCATTAGGTAACTATGGCTTTTCTTAAATATAGAATAATTTCGAATAATGACAAAAAAAACAGCCCGGACAATTGCCCGGGCTGTTAATAATATGCAATCAGAGTTTTAGTTTACTGCATCGCCTAATTCAGATCCAGCTTTAAACTTTACTACATTTTTAGCTGGAATTTTAATAGTTTGTCCTGTAGAAGGATTTCTTCCCTCACGAGCTTCTCTTTTGGAAACAGACCAAGATCCGAAACCAACTAAAGAAACACGGCCGCCTTTTTTCAAAGAGCCTTCAACGTTGCCAAGGAACGATTCCAAAGCTTTCTT
>JBJOHX010000071.1:0-6242 GCA_046047415.1 Bacteroidota bacterium | reverse complement strand
GCAGCGCGCTGAGCACTTTTTGCGAGTTTTTTAATGAATTGACCATTTGCTTGAGGAGCAGATAGTAAAAATAAAGAAGTTGCCAATAGGAAAAGAAGATTCCGATATTGCATATTTCGGTTTTTAAGGTTTAAAGGGAAACTTTACCTAAAGTTATTAAAATTCAAGTGTTTACAAAAATAATTTGTAATAGCGGCACTTTAAAGGCAATTTCAGCGCTTAAGACTATACATGGCGATTATGCTGTCCCGATAGCGCACGGCGAGTTCCGGATTTCGGTCTCCATCAATATCTGCCATATCGGGCAGGCTTTGCGCTTCAACCGGAAAGCCGGGAATTTTTTCGGCAGTACTTCTAAAAAGGTAGAGTTTATTGGTTTGCACATCTGTGGAAGCTACGTAAATTATATCGTCCAAATAATATAGCCTGGGACCGACGTAAACGCCTAAATCCAGTTCCGTTTCATTTCCTTTGATTTTGAGCACGTTATCGTTCATCAGGGCAAGCGTTTTGGCCGTGGCATACATGCCGTGATCCACATTTAAATTCAAATTACGCCGGCTGATTTTTCCCGATGGTTCAATGGATATAAGATTGCCCTTGCGGTCGGTAAAGGTGAAGGTGTTCTCGAATAGGAAAATGGCGTTGTCCGAAAAATCGAAGGTTTCATTGACTTTTACCCGGGTTTCCCCTGTGCGGTTAAGGATTTTAAGTACTCCGTTTTCGAGCCGAAACACCAGGTAATCCCGGTTTCCGATTCGCATGTGCTGGGGTGCTTTAGAGATATTAGAACCGGCATCTTTGAACTTAAAACCATTAACTGGCTTCCCCTGTGGGTCGTACATAAACACTTTTTTACCTTGGGTTACTACAAACCGGTAATCCCGATTTTGTTCATAGTCAAAAAGTGCTAAGGGGTTAAGGTTTCCTCCTGGAAATTTCAGGGGAAAGGGTTTTACGGGGTCTCCGTTCCGATCCAAAACTACCAATTCATCTGTGGTGGTAAATGCCATTTGTAACCGACCATTCTTGAATAAATCCAATTGCATAATCCGGCCTTGAATGGTTGCTTTAAGCGATTTTTTCCAATGTAGCGTACCCTTTTCAGAAAATAAATAAAGCTGATTTTGATCGTCCTGAACTGCAATATCCAAGGTCCCCGTCTGGTGATTTTTTAGGAAAAATGGACCGGCGGCCACCCGACCTTCCAATTTTAACGTATAATTCAGTGCCACGGCATTGCTGTAACGGGATAAGTTTGAGGTTCTTCGAAGTTGAAGTGAGGAATGTGGAACTTCAGTAGCAGCATTGATTTGGGAAATTAGAAGGTAGCCCTTGGGAATGGAACCTAATAAGCCCGGGGAGGTACCCATAATAAAGGTAGAATCCTTAAGCAGGGAGGAATTAGATATGTTTTTTACCAAACCAAATGCCGATCCTTCGGAAATAAGATATCCCTGTAATTGTGCAAACCATTCCTGATTGGCCATGGTGCTCTCCCGTTGGTAAGCACTAATCCAATTCTGGAGGTTTTCCAGGGTAGAAGTAAAGACAAAAAGTTCATTGATGCGACTGTAATACCCAGGAGCAGATAGGTTATTCAATAAGGGCTCAAAGGCATCTCGAAGCATGTTATTTTGGTGCAAATTATAAACGGGAACCTCTTGAAAATCGGGCAACCTGGATTGATGTGGCTCGAGTAGTGCACCTAAGGCTTCCGCATTTAGACTGTGCAGGACTACTGCCACCTGACTTCCTTGCTCAATTATGCTCAGTTGCTCCACATTTTCTACCAGGTTTCCCAAGTTGTTGGTTTTGCCAAGAAATCGATTTTGATTGACTAAAAATTGATTGGGATCCTGCAGGGAGAAACTAAATAATGCATCGCTATCTTCTGGAACAATCTTTGCCGTTTCTGGCAAGGGTAAAATAGGAATGTCTTGAAAAAAACGGGTATGATGTTGGGTTTGGTTAGTATATTGTTCAATACCGGAAAATAAGAGCCATTCGCTTCCCATATTTACATCGTAAGCAGCCCAGGCAAAATTGGTGTCATCCAAACTTTGGGCTTGGGAATTTAAGGTGAATATGTGCAAAGGATGTTTCAGAGAGGTTCGTAAAAACATACTCGCGTACATCTCTGAATTTGCTGTTTTTAAGGCGATTTTTAAAGATTGATCCGGAACATAATTCGCTGCCAAAGCCTGTTGAACAATACCATTAGTAGCGCCTACCAGTCGCCATCCGTCTTGTTTTTTTGTGATCCAAGGGTAAGTTTCGGGCAACGTCCATTTGATTGGGGTAATATCTAAGCTGTCTGTGGCTTCAAAAACAGGTTCTTTAAAGATCACTACCCATTCTCTTTGCGAGGTGGAGTCTGTAGACCAGGCCATTAAAGCCGTTTTACCTAGATTTAGGGATAGGACGGAATCCAGGGTATGAATCCAGGACACAGGATGTGTTTTACGATAATTCTGTAACACTTCATTTTCCCTGAGCGAGGAGCGAAAGGTTTCAGTATTGTTTATTTTGAGCCAAGTCTGTGTGTTTTTAGGTAAAAAAACGATTGGATCCAGAGGTTTTGAAGTTTCGGAACTACATCCCCAAAGGAGCAAGACTAGACCTAATAAGCAACCCATAATACGCATAACAGGTCATTTTAATTCAAAAATACAATCTAGAAATCAATTTTTAATTGGTCTGGAAGCAAGCGAAAACTTTTACGGTGATAGGGGGAAGGGCCCCATTGTGCCAAAGCTGCACGATGCGCGGTAGTTGGGTATCCCTTGTTTTTGTTCCATTCGTATTCCGGATATTCTAAATGCAAGGCTGCCATTAAGGTGTCGCGTGAGGTTTTTGCCAGAATGGATGCCGCTGCAATATGCTGGTATTTTCCGTCTCCTTTAATGATACAGTTATGTGGAATTTCCCGGTAGCGTTTAAAGCGATTTCCATCTACCGCAATGGCCGCAGGAGTGTGGGTCAATTGTTCCAAGGCACGGTGCATGGCCAGAATTGAGGCGTTCAGAATATTTATTTCATCTATGACTTCAGGACCCAAATGTGCAATTCCGTAAGCCAAAGCTTCTTGTTTAATAATAGGGGCCAATTTTTCCCGGGCAGCATGCCCTAATTTTTTGGAATCGTTCAGTTCTGAAAGGTTAAACCCCTCCGGCAAGATTACTGCTGCTGCTGTAACCGGACCTGCCAAGCATCCGCGGCCTGCCTCGTCGGTACCGGCTTCCATAGCACAGTTGAAATAGGGTAGAAGCATGTTTGGGAAGTTGGGCATTTTTCAAAGTTAGGGTAAATGGGGAAAATCTGTTGGCCTATTTCCTTTTTGAAAAATGAATTAAAGGATATTTATAATTTCACCACGCGATACAAGAACAATTTACCATCTAATTTAATATGAAGCAGATATACAGCATCGTTTAGGCCGTTCATATCCAGCAGCGTTTGACCATTCCAAATTTGAGCAATCGCAGCACGAACCAAAGTTCCATTAAGAGCGTACAATTGCAAGACTACTGATTCACTTTCGTAACCGTCTACCTGAATGTGCAGAAACTCATCGCCCACAGGGTTAGGAAAAACCAATGGTGTCCGGTTAATCACAATGGTTTCTTGATAGCGCCCCTGACATTCCAAGTTAGTAGTTACGATCAGTTCGTTTACGCGGTCTTCTAAGGGTAATGTAATTGAACTTTCCGCAGTGCTGTAGGATTTTCCGTTGAGTTGAATATAGTATTGCGCCGCCCCAGAGAGTTGTATTTCTAATTGTTCGTCAAAATTGATGATGTTTGTAGCAACTGCAAGTGGTTCAGGCGCATCAATTTGAAACCCATAACATTGTTCATAATCGGCTACACCGTTCACCCCGATACAAAGTTGATAGGTTCCCGGCGCAAGCTGATAGTATTCAGCAGATTCTGTAAATTCAAAGGTATCTAAGGTTTCTGGTCCGGAAAGCCTGGCAATGTAGTTGTGGGATGCTACTGCATTAATAATTAATATACCGTCGGCTTTTCCAATACAGGAAACACTAGTTATCTGCACCGTAAAATTAGTTGTCGGAAGACTAAATACCGGACAACCGGTTTGGTCTACTTGGGTTTCCGGTGCTGTATCAGGACAGAGGTCTAAAGAGTTAACAACTCCATCATTGTCTATGTCTTCATCGCAGACATCTCCAATCCCATCACCGTCAAAATCTTCTTGCCCTGGATTATAAGTATCGGGACAATTGTCGAATTCATCTGCCACCCCATCGTTATCGTCGTCTGGGTCACAGGCATCGCCCAATCCGTCACTGTCGGTATCTATTTGATCCGCATTGGAAACATCCGAACAATTATCACAGACATCCCCTAGGCCATCTTCATCCGTGTCAACCCCAAGACTTAAGGTAACAGCGGTCCTCACAGCACTCACACAACCTGTGGTAATGTTTACGGCTTCGGCATAGTAGGTTACGGTTCCGATGGCACTTAGACTGGGGTCTGCCACTGTGTTGCCGCCGGTTAGCGCATCGTACCAAACTAAGGTTTGGCCAGCACTAACATTTGCGGAGGATGTTAAGGTCTGAGCAGGCTCTTGCAAACATACCTCTTGATCTCCACCAGACACAGGTGCATTGGGTGCAGCCAAAATAGATAAAGTAACTGCAGTGCGGGATAGGCTCACGCAGCTTGTAGCGTCATCTACCGCTTCGGCGTAATAGGTAATTGATCCAACGGCACCGAGGGAAGGATCTGAAACTACATTACCACCAGTAGCCGCATCGTACCAAACTAAGGATTGGCCAGCACTAACATTTGCGGAGGCAGTTAAGGTCTGAGCAGGCTCCTGCAAACATTCCTCCTGATTCCCTCCCGAGGTGGGTGCATCTGGAAGGAGATTGAGGGTTAAGGTAACTGCTGTCCGAGTTAGGCTAACGCATCCCGTTACGGTATTAATGGCCTCGGCGTAATAAGTTACGGAACCAATGGTATTAAGGGTAGGGTTGGCCACAACGGAACCCCCTGTTGCAGCGGTATACCAGGTAATGGATTCGTCAGCTCCCGGTGTAGCAGCTGCAGTTAGGGTTTGTGCAGGGCTCGTTATACATTCTTCCTGATTGCCACCACTCGTTGGGGCATTGGGAATGGGATATAAAGTTAAAGTAACTGCAGTTCGGGTAAGGCTTTCACATCCAGAGATATCATTTACAGCAGTTGCATAGTAAGTAACCGTGCCTACTGAATTTAAGGTTGGATTGGAAACTTGTATTCCACCCGTAGCTGTATTGTACCAAACCACAGATGCTCCGGCACCGGCGGTTGCCGAAGCAGTTAGTGTTTGCAGGGGATCCTGAAGACATGCTTCAAGGTCACCTCCGGAAACAGGTGCATCGGGAACAGGTATCAGGGTAAGGGTAACCGGAGTTCTGCTAAGGCTAGTACAACCGGTAGCTGCAAAAAGCGCTTCTGCATAATAGGTTACGGTACCCAATGCATTTAAAGAAGGATCTGCCACCGAGTTTCCACCAACTGGGCTGTCGTACCAAACTACTTGTTGCCCGGAAGCCACGGAAGCTGCGGCGGTGAGGGTTTGCAATGGAAACAGTTGACATTCCACCAAATCACCGTCACTGGTGGGAGGTGAAAGGGCATCGGTTATGGTAAGGGTAACTGCCGTCCGGGTAAGACTAATGCAACCAGTGACTGAATTTACCGCCTCTGCGTAATAGGTCGCAGAACCTAAAGTACTAATTGAAGGATTATCTATGGTAACACCTCCGGTAGGAGAAGTATACCAAACTAGGACTTCTCCAATTCCAACTGCTGCAGAGGCTGTAAGAGTTTGTGTGGGACTGGTTAAGCATTCTTCCTGATTACCACCGCTAATAGGTGCGTTAGGTACATCCAATAAGGTTAGGGTTACCGCCGTTCTCGTGACGCTCACGCAACCAGTGCTGGTGTTTTCGGCCTCGGCGTAATAGGTTACCGTTCCAACGGCATTCAAGGTCGGATTTGTTACCACAGTGCCTCCGACAGGGGCCGTGTACCAGGTAATGGACTCACTAGCATTGGGCGTAGCAGTTGCAGTAAGGGTTTGTGCAGAGCTCGTTATACATTCTTCCTGATTGCCACCACTTGTAGGTGCGTTAGGTACATCCACTAAGGTTAGAGTAACAGCAGTCCGGGTAAGGCTTTCACATCCTGAGATATCGTTCACAGCAGTTGCATAGTAAGTAACCG
>JBJOHX010000070.1:0-46505 GCA_046047415.1 Bacteroidota bacterium | reverse complement strand
CGGCAGGCCCAGGGCTATGGAGACTGTATCGATTGCAATCAATGCGTACACGTTTGCCCTACCGGTATCGATATTCGAAATGGAACCCAACTGGAATGCGTAAACTGTACCGCATGTATTGACGAATGCGATACCATCATGGAAAAAATCAGCTTACCCAAGGGGCTGATTCGCTACGCCAGTGAAGATGAAATCGTAAAAAAAGAACGCTTCCGATTTACGGCCCGAATGAAAGGCTACGCCGCGGTTCTGGTTATCCTGATTGGTACCCTGATAGGCATGTTATTTCTTAGGAACGATCTGGAAGCGACCATCTTAAGACTTCCCGGACAGTTGTACCAACGGATGGACAACAATAGAATCCGCAACGTATACACGTATAAGCTTATCAACAAAACCACGCACGAAGTGGATAACGTTAGCTTTAAACTCCTATCTCATCCCGGAGAAATTACTTTTGTAACCGGAGCAGGCTTTCCCGTCCCGGCAGAAAATCTAGCAGAGGGTACGGTTTTTGTTGATATTAAAACCGGCGCTCTCAACGGAGATGACGACAAATTGGAAATTGGGGTATTTAGCGGAGACCAATTAATTGAAACCGCCTCGGTTCGATTTTTGGCTCCCAGAACCTATAAATAATAGATACAATGAAAATTAATTGGGGAACCGGTATCGTATTGGCCTTTATCGCCTTCATATCGTTTATACTGTATTTCGTTTTTACGGCACTTAGCGATCCTAAAGCCGATCATGAATTGGTAACCGACCGGTATTACAGTAAAGATCTTGAATACCAACAGGATTTGTACGCGTCGGCAAATTTAGAAGCCTTTAACGGGCAGATAAAACTTGAAAAAGTTACGGAAGGACTGGCAATTAATTTCCCGGAATCCATGGGATCTGAGATCATTACAGGTACTGTAAATCTCTATCGCCCGTCGAATGAAAACCTGGATTTCGAACTGCCGCTTAGAACCACCGGCAATCGCTTTGTTGTTCCGGCAGACCATTTGGTGGAAGGACGATGGAACATTTCCATAAAATGGGAAATTTCCGGAAAACCGTATTTGTTTCGAAGCAAGCTTACGTATTAGAATTCTTAAACCTCGGGGAAATCGGGTAATTCATCCCACTTGGATAAAACGCACAATCAAACATAGAAATGCTAGCGACTGCCTTTTTATTTGGACTTATGGGAAGTTTGCACTGTATCGGTATGTGTGGACCAATCGCATTTATGCTTCCCTTAGACCGAAATCGAAGCGGATTGCGGTATGTGCAATTGGGCATGTATCACCTGGGAAGAGCATTGGCATACGGTTTGATCGGATTGGTTTTTGGGCTTGTAGGTAAGGGCTTGTATTTATTCGGTTTTCAGCAAAAATTGTCCATTATACTGGGGCTTATAATGATAGCCTCTGTGCTAATTCCGTCACGATATTATAAAGGATGGACCCTCACAAAACCGCTTTATCGACTGGTTGGGAAATTGCAAGCAGCATTGGGAAATGAACTCAAAAAACGTTCCCCGGACACCTTCCTAACTATCGGATTTCTAAATGGTTTTTTACCGTGTGGGCTAGTCTACATGGCACTCATCGGTGCAATGGCATTTGCCTCAGCCGGCCAGGGCGCCTTGTACATGATTGTTTTTGGATTGGGTACTTTACCATTAATGAGTGTAGCCGCCTTATTTGCCAAAATGGTTAAAGGTAAATTGGCGGTTCGCGTTCGCAAGGCCATTCCAATTTTTGTTATTCTTATAGGCTTATTATTCATTTTAAGGGGATTGGGCCTTGGCATTCCGTTTATTTCACCCAAACTTAAAACCCAGCAGCAAACCACCACCCTGGAATGCCACACCTCAAATCCGGAAACGGGAACGGCAAGCAAGTAAGTCCGGTTGTTTTAAAATAGGGAAAACTGTATCTTTCCCCTTAAACCGGAAACATGAGTCAACATAACGATTCCAGAAGATCTTTTCTAAAAAAAACGTCGATACTCACTGCAGGAATTTCTTCCGTTCCCTACATCTTATCGGCCAAAAGCGAAACCGAGCTTTTGAGCAGGCCCGATAATGGAAAAAATTCGTTCTCGGCAAATGACCACATTCAAATTGGACTGATAGGGTGCGGTATTCAAGGAATTTATGACACCCAAGCTGCCCTTAAGGTCTCCGGTGTGAAACTGGTAGCCGTATGCGACTTATATACCGGAAGATTGGAACGAGCCACCGAACTTTGGGGCGAAGGTCTTTTTCTCACCCGAGATTACCGCAAATTGCTGGAACGAAAAGATATTGATGCCGTAATTGTGGCGGTTCCGGATCACTGGCATAAGAAAATAACTATTGAAGCCTTGCGCGCCAAAAAGGCAGTTTACTGTGAAAAGCCCATGATTCAGGAAATTTCCGATGGGCACGAAATTATTAAGGTTCAGCAGGAAACCGGGAGCATCTGCCAAATTGGGAGTCAGGGAATGTCGTCCTTGGGAAATGAAAAAGCTAAGGCGTTATACGAATCCGGTGCCATTGGTGAGATGATAATGGTGGATATGTTTAATGACCGATACAGTTCCGAAGGTGCCTGGCAATATCCGATTCCTCCAGATGCCAACCCGGAAACGGTAGATTTCGATACGTTTTTGGGAACCGCTCCTAAAACGCCTTATGACAACACTCGCTTTTTCCGTTGGCGGAATTATCAGGATTACGGCACGGGGATGGCCGGTGACCTATTTGTGCATGCCTTCTCTACCTTGCATTTTATATTAAGTTCGCACGGTCCGAACAGGGCATTCTCATCGGGCGGTTTGCGCTATTGGAAAGACGGGCGGGACGTTCCAGATGTTTCATTAACCCTATACGACTTTCCGAAAACCGCCACCCACAGTGCCTTTAATGCCGCTTTTCGGGTCAATTTTATTGCCGGTGGCGGAGGCGGAGGCGGCTTCCGCATAATTGGAACCGAAGGCTCTATGGATGTGGGTCAGAGTACCGTAAAAATAAACCGGACCAAACTGGAAATGTACCCTGGTGGGTATTCGATGATTGCGCAAACCGAAGCAAATCAACAAAAGCTCCAGGCAGTCTGGAATGCCGAAGCGGCTAGCCAACGTGGGAATCTCCTAAAGTTGGGAGAAACTATTTTTGAGGCGCCGCGCGATTATAAAGGGGCGCATTACGACCACTTCTACAACTTTTTTGACGCCATACGGGGTAATCGGACCGTTGTACAAGACCCAACATTTGGTCTTAGGGCAGCCGGCGCGGCACTTCTGTCCAACATTAGCTACAACAGACAGGCGCCGGTAAACTGGAATCCAGACACCATGGAATTGATATAAAAATAGCGGCACGGGTAAAAATTCGAACTTCGAATTAATTCCCGGCCGCTATCAACCAACAACCAACTATAGCTATTTAAATTTTAAAGGTTAACACTGGCACATAGGCATGATTTGCCAAATCTTCTCCAATACTACCCATAAAGAAATGCGATAATCCTTTTCTTCCATGGGTAGGAATTCCGATTAGGTCTGCACCCAGCATGTCGCTGTAATTAAGCACACCCCGTTCAACGCTGTAATCACTATATTGATTAACAGCCACTCCAGATTTCGCCTCGGTCAGAAATTCATTAATAATTTGATTGATATCGCCTGTACTCAGAAAATGATCTCCTGGTGTATTTATATAAACGGGTCGAAATTCCGCCCCCAATTGATTGGCAAATATTTGCGCACGTTTAAAGACAGGGATACTTTCTTTTTTAAAATCGCATGCAAAAACGAAGGTACCCATATTAAAGGATTTCAATTCTTCTTTTATAACCAAGACAGGAATTTCCGAAGTTCGCACCACCCGTTCTGCATTGGAACCAAAAAAGATTTCCTGTAGTCCGTCGGTACCATGAGACCCCATAACAATAAGATCTGCCTTGTGCTTTTCGGCTACTTCATTTACTTCAGAAAACACCTTGTAATGTTTAATTACCGGGGTTATGTTAATACCTTTTAGGTAGGGCTTATCTAAAAATTTGGCCAGTCGCTTTTCTGCTGTTTTAATCAGAAAGACTGTTTGCTCCGGATGAAATGCTTCAGATGAAGTAATCATTGCGTAATTGAGCTCCAACATATGCAATACAATGAGGTCTGCAAGATATTTCTTAGCAAGCATAGCAGCCGTTTTTAAAGCATATTCGGATTGTTTTGAAAAGTCTACAGGTACAATAATTGTTTTCATAATAACGTGACTTAATTTATACAGTCATTGAAAATAATCTGGTTTGGGGTGTCTTATCGTGTAAATGCAAATCAAAAGCCATGCAGATATTGCGTATAAATGGACGCCCATTCTCGGTAACCCTTAACCGGTCCGGATGAAATTCAACCAACCCATCGGATAAAGGTTCTAACAATCGATTTAAAATATCTTCGCGAAGGCCGTCATCCAACTCGTTGTTCCAACGGGTTTCGAATCGACACATTAAATCCAAGATATGTCGTCGGATCAGACGATCGGCAGAAGTTAATAAATGACCTCGCATTAAGGGCAAGACCCCGGTATGCACCAAATGTTGATAGGATTCAATACTTTTTACATTTTGGGCAAAAGCATACCAACTATCACTGATACTCGAAACGCCTAAACCGATCATGAGTTGTGTGCTGGAATCGGTATAACCCATAAAATTTCGGTGCAGTTTACCTGCTTTCATCGCACGGTGTAAACCGTCACTTGGAAATGCAAAGTGGTCCATGCCTATTTCGGAATATCCTGCTGCGCTAAGCGCTTGCTTTCCTAATTGGTATTGTTGTCGCTTTTCATCGGCCGAAGGAAGATCTGCATCCTTATATCCTCGCTGACCATTCCCTTTTAGCCAAGGCACATGGGCATAACTGTAAAAGGCAATACGATCCGGTTTAAGGGTAGCCGTTTTGCTAAGGGTTTGTGCCACATCCTGAGTTGTTTGCAGCGGCAAACCATAGATTATATCATGTCCAACAGAGGTATATCCAATCTCACGTGCCAACCTTGTCACCTCCTTAACTTGATCAAAGGTTTGAATACGATGAATGGCCTGTTGTACACTTGCATTATAATCTTGTACCCCAAAGGAAACCCTGCGAAAGCCTTCATCGAACAAAACCTGAAGGTGTTCGGCTGTAGTATTATTAGGATGCCCCTCAAAACTGAATTCCCATTGCGGAGCCCTCTTAGCATGTCGGAAAATACCCTGAATTAACAGGCGCAAATGTTCTGGCGCAAAAAAAGTTGGAGTACCTCCACCAAGGTGCAGTTCACGAATCACGGGTTTTTCTCCAAAAATCTCAAGATACAATTCCCACTCCTTGAGTACCGCCTGAATATATGGTATCTCTACACTGTGTTGTTTGGTGATTCGCTTATGACAACCACAAAACGTGCACAAACTTTCGCAAAAAGGTAAATGAATATATACACTTATTCCTTGTTTGGCATTGCTTTCCAGGAAGCTCTGCTTAACACTTTCTACCCATTGTTTTCCGGAAAACCCATCGGTATGCCAATATGGAACGGTAGGATAACTGGTATAGCGAGGGCCAGGCACATTATATTTAGGAACTAGATTGCACATAGAATTACCTTATAAACCAAAGGTAACCTAACGCATAAGCCTAAAATATGACAAAAGTCAGACCAAAATCGAAGATTATATTAATACCCGTCGCGAATCCACTCGTAGGGCTCACGGCTTATCCAACTTCCTCGTGTAAAGTCGGGAAAATACTGAGGTTCACCACCCTCTGCTATACTGCGTTCAGAAAGTGGGGTAACCACACTCCAGGCAGCGGCATCATACACATCTATGGGGGGTGCTATTTTTTGTCTTGCAGATTCTACAAAGGCCTGAATTACAAAAAAATCCATGCCTCCATGTCCGGATCCTGAAGCGTATTCACCGTATTTTTTCCAAAGCGGGTGATCGTATTCCTCTAGCCAGGAAGCTGCATCGTCCCATCGATGGGGTTGCGATTTTCCTTCTACATAAATACGACTACCATCTACCTCCCAAAGCCCATTTGCACCCTGCACCCGGAATCCTAGAGAATACGGTCTGGGTAAATTGCAATCGTGCGTAACTATAATGGTTTCGCCCGCAGCTGTAGTTATGGTAGAGGTAATAACGTCTCCTTGTTTAAATTTAAGTGCCGCATTGGGATGATCTTTTCCCCCTTGTGCAACAATATGATTGTGTAACCCAATAGCCTTGGAAGCAGAAGAGGTCATGCTTATAAAGCGATTCCCGCGATTTATATTGGCCATAGCCGCAATCGGGCCCAACCCATGAGTAGGATAAACATCCGCATTGCGTTTCAAAGAATGCTGGGTTCTCCAGCGCGATTCATAAGTGCCTTTCTCCCCAAATTCAGCACCATCAAACTTTACAGTTCTTAAGTCGTGTTGATATCCGCAACGGAAATGCACCAATTCCCCAAACACATTTTGGCGTACCATATTGAGCACTGCCATAATATCCCTGCGGTAATTTACATTTTCAAGCAACATAAGATGGGAACCGGTAGCCTCATGGGTGTCTACTAAATCCCAACACTCCTGAAGCGTAGTGGCTGCAGACACCTCAACACCTGTATACTTTCCAGCCTTCATGGAATCCACCGCCATAGGGGTATGCCATAGCCATGGTGTGGCAATAATTACGGCATCGATCTGGTCCAATTCCAACAAATCGCGATAGGAATGCGCATGTGTTCCAAAAGTCTTTGGCTGGGGTTGTCCGGCTTCCCGAATCATTTCCGAAGCAATCCGCAGTCGTTCCGGATCAATATCACAAATCGCAGGCACTTCTATATCGCCCCGATTGAGCAAGTTTCGCAAGTGATTTGCTCCGCGAAGGCCTACCCCAATTAGTCCTACCCTAAGTGCATAATTATTTTTTGTTCCTCGATTTGCAAATGTTATTGAAGGCTGTAAACCAATTGCAGTTGCAGCAGCAGCAGATTTATATAGAAAAGTTCTTCGGGTTCCCATGAAATTAAACTTAATATTAGGCGTTTGAAGTTATGAAAAAATAGTCTTAATAGGCTGTATCACTCACAAAATACTATTTTTGAACTCGTAAAAATGATGTATTCATGACCTTACTCCTTATGGCTGCCGGCAAGGGTAGTCGCTATGGCAAACTCAAACAATTTGATGACCTTGGACCTGCAGGTGAATTTTTGATGGAATTTAGCATTTTCGATGCCATTTCAAACGGCTTCTCGCACATCGTAGTCGTAACCCAAAAAGACAATGTAGATTATCTTGTCGAGTATCTATCTAGCCGGTTGCCCAAATCAGTAAAACTCGATGTGGTAGCCCAGCAAATTTCCGATTTACCTGAAGGGTGTTCCTTCGGCGGAGAGCGTCCCAAACCCTGGGGTACCGCTCATGCAGTATGGACGGCACGGCATGTAATATCCGGACCGTTTGCGGTAATAAATGCAGATGATTATTACGGACAACCCGCTTTCAAGCAAGCCGCTGCATTTATCAAGGCAACTGAAGCCCATGCTGCATTTGGCCTTGTCGCTTACACCCTTGAAGACACGCTTTCCGAGCATGGCTCCGTATCCCGAGGCGTATGCAGCCAGAAAGGAAATGAACTTGTTTCGGTAGATGAACGCCTTGAGATTATTCGTGAAGGAAATACAGTAAAGGATTTAGATTCAGGATTATTATTTACTGGAAAAGAATTGGTTAGCATGAATTTCTGGGTTTGTCACCCCGTAATATTCGATCAGATAGAAGCGGATTTCCGTCATTTTTTGGAAACCGCAGCAGATGCCACCAAAGGGGAAATTTATATTCCATTTGTGATTCAAGATATGCTTCAGCAAGGAAAAACCCGTGTACATGTAATTCCTTCCGGAAGCGATTGGTTCGGAGTAACCTACGCCGCAGACAAAGAAGCTGCAGTAAAGTCCTTACTTTCACTTACCGAGGCCGCCAAATACCCGAGCCCACTTTGGAGGTAAGAATAGGGAAAAAAGTTATGATTAGCACCTCCCCCGCTATTGGATTAGCATTATTTGGTATCTCCGAATCGGATTGCAGGACTGAGCCTGCTTCCGACGGTTATATCAATGACACCTTTAAGGTGTGGATGGGAGAAAAACCAAGGTATATCTTACAGCGTATTAGCGCAACAGTTTTTGGAGACGGGGTTGGCCTAATGAAAAATGTGGCGCTGGTGCTTCCCCATTTAAAAGCCCAAGATTATTCTGAACTTAAGCTTATAGCTACACCAAATGCCAGCAAATGGGCTCATGATTCAGAAGGAAACGCATGGCGTATGTATGAGTTCATCGAGGGCTCACATACCATTTCCACATCAGCTTCGGTAAAGGTTGCCCAAGAAGCCGGTAGGATTATAGGTAAATTTCACCTGCTTTTAGCGCCTATAAATCCTTCTGAATTACACCTAACACTTCCGAGATTCCACGATTTAAATTGGCGATCCGAGCAACTAGAAACTGCAATTAACACAGGGATTTCACAGCGCATCGCAGAAGCCCATCCTTGGATTGTGATAGCTCTGGAACTCATTGCAACTTGCCTTGATATCCCTTGGGAAAAATTACCTGTTCGCGTATGTCATAACGACACCAAACTGAGTAACATTCTTTTTAATAGTGCAGCAGAAGAAGCACTTTGTCTGATTGATTTGGACACTATAATGCCAGGGTATTTCCTATATGATGTAGGTGATGCAGTAAGGACCATAACTAACCCGCTAACGGAAGACCACCGAAATTGGGAAGAAATAAGCTTAAATTTGGCGTTGTTTCGGCCTTTCATGTCGGGCATAAAACAAAGCGGCCTGCACCTAAATCCACATGAAATAGAAACGCTTCACATTGGCCCCATCCTATTACCGCTTTTACATGGTATACGGGCCTTAAGCGATTATCTATTGGGAGATGTCTACTACAAAATATCCTATCCCGATCAAAACATGGTTCGCGCCAGAAGTCTTCTTAGGGTAGCCCAGCTCACCGCAATACGTATGGACGAATTACAAAAAATCTGCCAAGAGGAATTGGCCTAAACTTATTTAAAGGCATTAAATCCGGTGATATCGGCACCCGTGATGAGCAGGTGGATGTCATGTGTTCCCTCATAGGTTACCACAGATTCCAAATTCATCATATGACGCATTATCGGGTATTCTCCGGTAATCCCCATACCCCCAAGCACTTGACGGGCTTCTCTGGCGATTCGAAGCGCCATATCTACATTATTCCTTTTGGCCATTGAGATTTGAGCGGTAGTCGCCCGTCCTTCGTTCCGAAGTTGCCCCAACCGGAGCACTAGCAATTGCGCTTTAGTTATTTCTGTAATCATCTCGGCTAGCTTCTTTTGCTGTAGCTGAGTAGCCCCAATAGGCTTGTCGAACTGAACCCGTTCTTTAGCATAACGCAAGGCGGTATCGTAACAGTCCATAGCCGCACCAAGTGCACCCCATGCAATACCGTAGCGTGCAGAATCCAAACATCCAAGAGGAGCACCCAATCCGCTCTTTCCTGGTAAGATATTTTCCTTTGGCACTTTAACATTGTCGAAGATGAGCTCTCCTGTGGCAGAAGCACGCAAGGACCATTTATTATGCGTTTCAGGGGTGCTAAAGCCTTCCATGCCTCGCTCTACAATGAGCCCATGAATACGGCCTTCTTCATTTTTAGCCCAAACTACCGCTATATCTGCAAAGGGAGCGTTGGAAATCCAAAGCTTTGCCCCATTGAGCAAATAATGATCTCCCATGTCTTTAAAATTCGTGACCATACCACTGGGATTGGATCCGTGATCGGGTTCGGTAAGTCCAAAACATCCCATCAACACTCCGCTAGCCAGTTTTGGCAGATAGTGACGTTTTTGCGCTTCAGAACCATAAGCATATATTGGATACATCACCAATGAAGATTGTACCGAAGCGGTAGATCGAACCCCACTGTCTCCCCGCTCAATCTCCTGCATAATGAGACCGTAGCTAATCTGATCCAATCCGGCTCCTCCATATTCCTCGGGAATGTATGGGCCAAAAGCACCAATTTCTGCCAAACCTGAAATAATTTCGTTGGGAAATTCGGCCCGTTGGGCATAATCCTCAATTATTGGAGACACCGAACGCTTTACCCAGCTTCGTGCTGCATCCCGCACCAATTTGTGCTCCTCACTGAGCAAATCATCAATCTGATAGTAATCTGGCGCTTCAAAGAGATCGGGCTTCATGTTTCCTTTTTTGAGAGTTCAAATTTATATAATTCTAACAATACAGTTTAAAAATGTTATAAATAAAAACACATCGAACAATGATTTATTGAATTAGGCTTAAACCTTGATAAATGGATGAACCAGATTATTGTCGGTTCAGAAAATCGCAAAGCAAACGGTGAAAGTGATGCACCCCCTGTTCTCGAGTAGGTGAAAATCTTCCCGTGTTATAATATCTGGAACGAATGCCCTGCTGAACGCCTTCTACTACCTCTTCATCCTCGATTTCCACAGTATCCAATCTATTGCCTGCTCCTAGGTCCAATTTTGAAGCGTCATAAACATAGGTTCTAAAGGTAACCTTAGTCTTATCAATACCCAACGGTTGTACTATATTTAATGAGAGGCCCCACGGGTAAAAGTTGAACATCATATTCGGAAATACCCAAAAATAATAGGCTGCAACTTTTCGACCAAAATCGATATGGTGATTTGGAAAATCAAAAATAATATCGTTGCTGTTGGCAATGCCAATCTGTAGATTTAGATGGTCAAAACAAACCGTTTCATAATTTCCAAAATCCAGTACCGCATCGAGAGCATTGTGAACAAAAGGTATATGGAAACCTTCCAGGTAATTGTCGCAGTACAATGCCCAATTGGCGTTAACCATATACTCCTTGTGTCTCGAGGAATCTTCTACAAAGGCATCTGGATTCATAAATCCGATGCGTTCATTCATGGTGGCTAATACTTTCTTAAAATCGTATTGCGGATTAAGACCTACAAATCGCAAGGGTCCCCAATGCCTTACCTCAAACGAATGTAAATGCTCACAAGCTCTGGGGAAATTTAGGGTGTTTTCAAATTCAGGCATATGCTCCAGGTCTCCGTTCAGGTTAAACCGCCTTCCGTGATAGCGACAAATCAACTTCCTGGCAGGGCCGGCCTTGTTCACTACCAGATTACCCCGGTGTGTACACACATTACTCATACACCGAACCTCACCTTCGGCATCACGGGTAAGCACCATGGGCTCATCCAAAAAATCGGGCAACAATACGAATGGAACGGCAGATAAGGGCTGCTCATCTAAATGAACATCGGGAATACACTGCCAGGTCTTATTAAATACCTGCTCACGAAGTGCATCATAAACCTCAGTGCTTCTGTAAAATTTAGCCGGTAAAGTTTCTGCCAGACGTATATCTGGATCTACAAAAAATTGGTCTTTCAAGGATTTAATATTTGTATCTTTAAAGATAGACAATTTCCATATCCTGCAACCGACACCCCTTTCCGCCAAACAAGAACACAGCAGTCTAGGTATCTGGACAAGCATTTCGTTGGTAATAGGCAACATGATTGGTGCCGGAATTTTCTTAATGCCTTCGGCCCTTGCGCCCTATGGTGGCATAAGTATCTTTGGATGGATTATTTCAGCAGCCGGGGCGCTAATTTTAGCTCATGTATTTAGCAAGTTAGTCTTATTGGTTCCAGGCACTTCGGGCGGACCTTATGCCTTTGCAAGAGCCGGATTTGGAGACTTTTCCGGTTTTTTGGTGGCTTGGGGGTATTGGGTATCTATTTGTGTAGCAAACGCTGCCATAGCAATTTCTTTTACAGGGGCTCTAGAGGTTATCTTTCCGGTTTTCCGTGTACAACCCTTGTCGGCATTAACACTGAGTTTAGCAGCGATTTGGGTTCTTACATGGGTAAATGGCTTGGGTTTGCGAACCTCTGGGCTTGTTCAAGTCTGCACCACAATTTTAAAAATAGTCCCGCTTTGTGCTTTGATCTTATTTGGCTGGCTGCATTGGTCGGCAGATTATTTTATCCCATTTAATTCCAGCGGAGCGTCTTCAATGCAAGCCATTGCTATAACGGGAACACTAACCCTTTATGCCTTTTTGGGTTTGGAAAGCGCGACAATTCCTTCCGACAAAATTAAAAACCCCGAAAAAACGATTCCTCTTGCCACGCGGATTGGCACTTTACTTACTACGCTAATTTACATACTCAGCTCTATAATCGTAATGGGCATGATTCCCGCAACGCAGCTCGCGGAGTCTGCAGCTCCTTTTGCAGATGCCATGGGTATTTTGGCAGGTAAATTCGGGGAAACTACCGTGGCAATAGGGACCGCAATTGCTGCATTTGGGGCGCTAAATGGTTGGATACTCATTCAAAGTCAAGTGGCGCGAGCCACCGCAAGGGATGGCATGCTCCCTAAAATTTTCGGACGCGAGAATCGCCATGGTGTTCCGGCTGTTGGGTTGGTTCTTGGCAGTAGTCTGTGTTCCTTGCTCGTTTTTATGAATTTTACAGAAGGACTTGTAGACCAGTTTAGATTTCTGATTGTGCTGTGTACGCTTTGTACACTAATTCCCTACCTATTTGGTGCGTTGGCTTACATTAAACTAGGATTAAAAAACAATTCCGGAAAATCCAAAATAACTGTGATAATTTTGGGTAGTGTTGCATTTATTTACGGCCTTTGGGCAGTATTTGGGGCGGGTGTAGAACCTGTATTTTGGGGACTCTCGCTTGTCTTTATCGGAATTCCAATTTACGGGTTTATAAAATGGAAGCGTCCTATAACGCATTAACCGCCATTACACGAGATTAACCGCTACATTTTTAGGTAAAATTCACGCGTTAATGCTATGTATGCTTCGGTATATACATTTCTGTCTTTTTCCAGAATCAATTCATCGGATTGTAAATTTTGAGCCTCCCGCTGCAATGAAATTAAAGATCGCTTTACTGGACTCGAGGCGTTACCTTTTATCCGAGTAATCCTACAAGGAAATAAACCAAAACGGTTAGCCTTATTCAGAAAATCCTCCTCGCCTTGAAAAGGGATAATCACCTCGAACCGTCCATTTGGCGCAAGTAATTGGGCAACTGCATATATGAGCTTCTCGAAGGGCAAAAAGTCTTGACGTCTCGCCAAATCACGACCCGCATGAGGGCTCACGACCCGCTCCAAGTGAAAAGGAGGATTGGAAACAATAAGATCATAATCTGGGCCAAATTCCTCTGCAAATTCACTCGCCTCCGCATGATAACAGAACAAGCGATCGCACCAAGGAGAAGCTTCAAAATTACGGGTACAGGTTTCAAATGCAGAAGGTTCAATTTCTACGGCATCTATTTGAAGGGCTTCACTGCGTTGAGCAAGCATAAGAGCAATTAATCCGGTTCCTGCGCCAATATCTAAAATAGTCTGTGGATTATGATCTATACTTGCCCAGGCTCCCAATAAGACGCCATCGGTTCCTACTTTCATGGCGGCCCGATTCTGTTCAATATGGAACTCTTTAAACCGAAATAAACCGCTGCCTTTACTACTGGAACTCATTCTTTAGGGCCCGGATTTTCCAAATATCCAGGGGTCCTGCTTTCTAAACCTGACACCCCAGTTAAGTTATCGCCTAATGTAACTCGCATTTCCTCCACCAATTGCATTAATCGGGAAACTATCTGTGGATTTTCTGCCCTCACATTGAACCGTTCCTCCCGATCAGTTTTTAAATTATACAATTCAAGTTGTGCCAGTTCAAAATGAATATAGTCCCCTGGCAACCCGTCTTTTCCTGGCTCCTGACCCAACATCGATCGGTAACGATGTGGTAGCACAAGTTTCCAGTCTCCGGAGCGAACGGCCTGTAATTCATTAACATTGTAGTAAAAATAATATGCTTCATGAGGGCTATTAATGGTTTTTCCCTGTAGTATTGGCCAAATATTTTTACCGTCAATTTTCTGTTTGGGCATGTTGGCACCTGTTAAGGTTACCAAAGTGGGTAAAAAATCAATAGCCATAACTGGAGTATCCACAACCAGCCCCTGGGGCAGCACTCCCGGAAACTTGACTATACAGGGTTCGCTCACCCCACCTTCCCAGCTGGTTCCTTTGCCTTCTTTTAGCGGATAGGCACTTCCGGCATGATTGCCATAGGAAAGCCATGGGCCGTTATCGGAGGTGAAAATAACAAGAGTATTTTCAGTAAGTCCTAAGCGCTCCAAAGTTTGCATGATTTGGCCTGCAGACCAATCAATTTCCATGATTACATCTCCGTACAATCCTCGACCCGATTTTCCTTTAAAAGTCTCCGAAACAAATAGGGGCACATGAGGTTGCGGGTGCGGCACATAAAGGAAAAACGGCCGATCTTTATTTTCTTCTATAAATCGAACACTTCGCTTTGTTATCTCACGGGTCAATTCGGTTTGATCGTCCAGATAGGTTAGCACCATTTCCTGTTCGTACAGGGGCAATGGTTCGAAATTAAAAACAGGCCCTTGCTGGGGATGATGTGGCCACATGTCATTGGAATACGGGATTCCAAAGAATTGATCAAAACCATGACGCGTAGGCAAAAATTGAGGTGCATCCCCTAAATGCCATTTCCCGAATATCGCCGTGGCATAACCCTGTGCTTTTAGCAATTCTGCAAGGGTTTCTTCTTCAGAATTAATTCCAATTGGGCTGTTGGGCATTAATGCATTATGAATGCCGATTCTATTTGGATAACACCCTGTGAGCAATCCTGCACGCGATGCCGAGCACACCGGCTGCGCTGCATAATAATTGGTAAGACGAACGCCCTCACGAGCCATAGCATCGAGATGGGGCGTGGTAATATCTGAGGCTCCGAACACTCCTAGATCCGCATATCCCTGATCATCGGTAAAGATGAGCACAATATTAGGTTGTTTTTTTGCAGATTTCACGTTTTGGCCATAAAGCGCACTACAACCTAAGAGACTTAAGACCACCGTCAGTACCTGCCCTATTCGCTTCACCATTCTGTTAATAATTTGAAAGTTCTGATGAAAGTAAGTAAATTTCTAAAAATCGGCAGGTATATTGCCCTGGACCGATTAAACCAACCAACGTTCAAAGAGTCTTATTTTTATATGAATAACCGCCTACCTCTAGCCCTTTTTGGAGCGCTGCTGGCCGTGTTGCTGTCGGGTTGTGGCAATTCCACTGTGCATCCGATCGACCGTATTCTGGGATCTTTTTCGGATACCTTACCCCAAGTTAATCTACCGGAAGACGCAGATCCGCAAGATGAAAATTGGTCCGGCATTGATCTTGACCCAAAATCTCCGGTTATCCCTAAGTATCCCAAGGAAGCTATTCAAAGTTTTTTGTTACCTGAAGGGTATGCAATTGAGCCCGTACTTACAGAACCCCAAATAGAACAACCCGGAGCAATTGCCTTTGACGGCAACGGCAGAATGTATGTTTTAGAGCTCCGAACCTATATGCTTACCGCCGATTCGGATGGAGAATTAGATCCGGTGAGCCGCATTTCACGATGGGAAGACAAGGATAACGACGGTGTTTATGAGTCCGGAACGGTTTTCGTAGACAGCCTGGTTTTTCCGCGATTTGTATTGCCCTACGGAAAAGATTGCATCTTGGCGATGGAGAGCAATCAAGATAATGTGTATCGCTATACCGACACCAACGGAGATGGGGTGGCCGATCAAAAAACCCTTTTTACCAATCGCTTCGGCCGTTCCGGAAACGTAGAACACCAACAAGCTTTTTTGTATTGGGGCATGGACAATTGGTTGTACAGCACGGTAAACGCCTTTAGGATTCGAGAAACCCCAACCGGGATTATTAGAGAAGCAACGGGTTTTAATCGGGCCCAATGGGGAATCTCCCATGACGACGATGGTAAACTCTGGTTTTTAGGCGGTGCTTCCGGACTTCCCTCCCATTTTCAGTTTCCCATACACTACGGTAATTATGAAGTACAGGATGCCTTTGCACCCGGATTTGAAGTACCTTGGGGTGCACCGGTAGGCATCGCCGATATGCAGGGTGGTATGGATCAGGTAAGACAACCAGACGGTTCGCTGAACCGGGTTACCGGTTCAGCCGGTAACGATGTGTATCGGGGGGATCGCCTACCTAAGGAAATATATGGTCAGCATTTTTACGGCGAACCTGTAGCCCGGATTATTCGTCAGGTAAATCCGGTAGTTGCCGATGGATTAACCACTTTACACAATCCCTATCAGGAACAGCAGTCCGAATTTTTGCGGTCTACAGATCCCCTATTTAGGCCGGTAGACCTCACTACGGCTCCGGACGGTACGCTTTACCTCACCGACATGTATCACGGCATTATTCAGGAAGGTGAATGGGTAAAACCGGGAAGCTATTTACGCACCAAAATAGACCAATATCAATTAGACAAAGTGATTGGTTTAGGACGTATCTGGAGAATTACACACAAAAACTTCGACAGAGATAAAAACAGGCCTCAAATGCTGGATATGAAACCCTTAGCCCTAGTGCAGTATTTGGCACATCCCAACGGATGGTGGAGAGACAAAGCCCAACAGCTAATGGTCTTATCTCACGACACTTCAATTAAACCGGAATTGGAAAAAATGGCTCGGTCACACACCATGCTCACCGCCCGTTTTCATGCACTCTGGACCTTAGAAGGTTTAGGGCTGTTAACAGATCCTCTTATTGAAGCGCTCGCTCAAGATCCGGAACCTCGCATGAGAATTCAAGCCCTACGAGCCGGAGAATCTCTGTATAAAAAAGGTCAGTCCAAATTAGCTCATGTGTATCGGCAAGCGTTGGAAGATAACGCTCATGAAGTTGTTATACAGGCCATGCTTAGCGGAAAGCATCTCAATTTTAAGGATCTGGATTCCCATATTGCAAAGATCCTGAATCAAAACACCTCAAAGGGCGTACAATGGGTGGGTAGCGAAATACGTAAAAATTTAAAAGCAGACCAAGAACGTAAAGCTGGTAATTTCTCAACAGAACAACTGGCAGCCTTAGAACGCGGTGGCACTGTATTTCAAGAACTTTGTGTGCAATGTCACGGCATTCAGGGCACAGGCGTAACTTCCGGAAACGGGCAATTACTAGCCCCGGCACTCCATGGCTCAATGCGTCTGCAGAGTCATCCGAATTATACCATTGAAGCGGTTATGAATGGTCTAAAAGGACCAATTGAAGGCCAAAACTACGCCGGTGGCATTATGGTTGGAAACCGCGAGCAATCCAACCAGTGGATTGCGGATGTGGTGTCTTACATTCGGCATAATCTGAGCAACAGCGCTTCTTTGGTTACCTCAGAAGAGGTTCAGGCCGTTAGACTGTCATCTGAGGGTACCGCAACACCATATACCTATGCCGAATTAGTAAATCGTGTTCCCCAAGAGCTAAAACCCGAATTAAATTGGAAAATAACTGCAAGCCATTCAGGAACCGTAGTTATTGGAGGTACTGCGGATCCGCGCTCGGCCTTTAACTTTGAAGGTTGGACTACCGGGGTTGCCCAACAAACCGGTATGTGGTATCAGATTGAATTCCCAGAACCCCTAATACTGTCCCAAATATTGTTCAACGCACCCAATAACGGAACGGTTTGGGAGGCAGCAAAAAAACCTGCTGCCTATCCTAGGGGAGTGCGTATAACCTATTCAACTAACGGCAAATCTTGGAAACATTTAGAAGATGCCCAACCCGATAGCATTCGAGTAAATTTAAAAATTCCTAAAACCAAACTTCAGGCCATTCGTTTCACGCTTACCGAAGCCCCGCCGGAGTCCGAAAACATTCCATGGTCGATGCGTAATATGCAACTCTATGGACATATCTTAACACCTCAAAACCAAGCAACACGCTAATTATGAAAAAAAACAATTCAACCTCAATTTCCCGTCGCCGATTTTTGGAAAACGGAACGCTTGCAGTCGCCGGAATAGGGCTTAGCTCCTCTTCCCTTTTTGCAGGACCTTCAATAATCACCTCTCGTGGCCTAAGCGGTTCCGCAATAAGTGGAGTTCAGCTCGGGGTTATCACCTATTCCTTCCGGAGTTTAGAAGATCAAAGTGCAGAGGCTACCTTAAAATACATCACAGATTGTGGTATAGATGCAGTAGAACTTATGGGTGATCCGGCAGAATCCTTCGCCGGTAAGCCAACAAATCCGGTAAATTTTCGCCAGATGTTTCCATTGATGCGAGCGCAACGCGAGGGCACAATTACAGAAGATCAAAAAAAGGAACTTGCGGAGCTTCGTACCCTCAGTGATGCGTATAATGCACAAGTGGCCCAATGGCGGGCAGCGTGTTCAATGGAACCCTTTGAGCAAGTGCGCAAAATGTACGCCGATGCTGGGGTGAAAATCTACGCCTTCAAACCATCGGCATTTGGAAAAAACAATAGTGATGCCGAAATCGATTGGGGCTTTAGGGCTGCTAAGGCATTGGGTGCTTCGCACGTAACCTTGGAACATCCATCGGACGATGCGCATACCCTTAAATTGGGTCAAATGGCGTCTAAGCATGGTATTTATGTAGGTTATCACGGTCACTTACAACAAACCCCAACCCTTTGGGATACTGCCTTGGAGCAATCCGAATTTAATGCCCTGAATTTGGATTTAGGACATTATGTTGCAGCGGGTAACACAGCTCCTTTGGAAATTATACGTCAAAAATCGGATCGCATACGCAGCATGCACATGAAAGACCGCCAAAATCTTGAACACGGACAGGCAAATGTAGTTTGGGGCTCTGGAGACACTCCACTTGGAGACGCCCTTAGATTAATGCGCGACCAAAAATATGCGTTCCCCGGTACCATTGAATTGGAATATGACATTCCAGAAGGTTCCGACGCTATAACTGAGGTCAAAAAATGTATCGCATTTTGCCAAAATGAATTGTCTTAACGGGAAAAAATTATCGGTTTGCTTGCAAAAAGGCCAACAAATCAGATAGTTCTTGAAGGGTTAATCCTTGTTCTAAGCCTTCGGGCATAAGGGATAGCCCGGAACTGTTAAAGCGGCGAATTCTGGATTTACGAAAGGTGCGCTCTACTCCTCCTGGCAGAAGTAGAGCCACCTCATCGTCGGTTTCTCGAAGCACCACCCCGATGTTTAAGGTTCCCGTTTCGTCTATAACTGTATGTGCCAAATATTCGGTATCTACGGCGGCATTTGGATCTAAAATATCGTACAATAAAGTTTGTTTGCTTTTTCTTCCAATATCTGCCAGGGAAGGACCAACCTCCACCCCCAGACTTCCAATTTTATGACAGGATGCGCACAATCCGCCAAATAACTTTTTACCGTTTGCCGGATCTCCAGCTAGGGTAATTGCCGGTTTAAATTCTTGAATAACCTGAGCACGCTGAACCACTCCGGCATCAGAAAATAATTGTTCGGCACGATGCCGAATCTCGGCCCGATCCGAAAAAAGCAAAGTACGCCGGCGCTCCAAATCAAGATTAAATTCACCAAGTTTAACCGTTCCTGACTCCATGGCAGACAGCAACGATTCGTGATAGTCTTCCTTATACAAGAGCATATTGGTAGCATATTTTCTGGAATCCGGACCCAAGCGATCCCAAACCCCAAAAAGCAACTCGGGAACCTGAGAGCTATTGGAGTCCCAAAGTTGTTTCAACACTTCGCGTTGCAGGGTGTTTGGAACCCTACTATCCAATAAAGAAATCAATGTGCTGGAGCGTTCAGAAAAAGGCATTTTACCCATTATCTGCAACCACTCCAAACGTTCATCTGCGGCTTTTAAGGTGTCTAGTACAAATGCTTTGGATTGGGCCAATAGAACGTTCAACCGATCCGAATTCGGCAGGTCTAGCTTGCTTCGCAAACCTGCCACCGCCAAAACAATCCCCCGATCATTTCTCTGCTCCAAATCATTTAAGGCCAAAGTCAAGGTAAGTCGATCCGCATCGCTTAGGTCTTCTGAAGTTCTACCCGCAGTACTCCAGCCCTCGGATAAGGCAGCAATTCCAGATTTTACCTCTCCAACCTGATTTGCTGCTCCAAGTTGTTGTATAAAATCGGCCATTACCGCCGATGAAGCAGATTGCCCCAACTCACGAATTAAATCATTAATAACAGTAGCCCAGTTCCCACCGCGAGTCCAGTTAGACAGCTCTTGATCTAAGAACATTTTAGCCTGCGGTTGTAGCGTTGCGGTTATTGCACGGAGTGTCCAACGATCGGTTTCGGGGTGCTCCAAAAGTTGCCTCGAGACTTTCGAAATGTCATTTAGATACTCCGAATCTTGCGATGCTCCAGAACCCACTAGGGAAAGCAACGCCTGTAGGCGCACACGTGCATTGCTATCTTGCACTCGTTCCAATACTGCGGAGCTGAATTCGGTATTGCTAAATATTCGACGCTCCGCTATTTTAAGCGCATTTTCGCGAATCCCCGCAATAGGATCGGCTAAGGCACCATGTAAATCAGCATCGGACAACTCACCCCTTCCCTCCAAGGTCCAGAGCGCGTGTAAGCGCTGCAACTGGGAATCTGACCCTGCCAACACTTCGGACAATGCGCTGCCAAAATTCCCTTCGCTCTCGGTAACCAAAATGCGTTGCGCTGTGGTTCGAACCCACTGATTCGGATGTCCCAAGGCCTCAACCAAATGAGTCTTATCGAAATTCCACTTTGGATTTGAAGTATGCGTTTTTGGCCATACTCTATAAATACGGCCTTGATTCTTACCGGCATTTAAGTCTAGTTCTTGTTCTATTTCATCGGGAATCCATTCCGGATGTTCGATCACTTCTCGGTGCATATCTAATACATAGAGTGAACCGTCGGGTCCAATTTCAAAATTTACAGGACGGAAGGCCCTATCGGTACTGGCCAAAAATTCGGATCGTTCACCATATCTAGAGGTAGAAAAGGAACTCCCCTTGGAATGGAGATGGTCGAAATGGATTAGATTTAGTACTACATCTGCCACAAATAAACCTGATTCCATGCCTTGAGGGAATATACCACCGCCGTAATACGTGATTCCACAAGAACCCGAGAAAAATCCGGATTGCTCTGGATGATTTACACGGGTTTCCTGTTCCCCGATAGGGTAGACCCGCGAAAGCCCATTCGATTCATGATCCGAAATATTGGCCAGTGCATGAGAGGGTTGTCCAGGCACTCCTGAAAGGTAACGATCCTCAAAAACCAAATGCAGGTTGTGTTCCAGATTGTGGGTTTCAAAAAGATGACCCCAGGAATCAAAGGTAAGTTTATACCCTCCGGAGGATTCTCCTACGCGTTCGAGCTCATTAAAATTATTGTGAAGTCGTAAATCCCCTCCGCGCAGGGGGATTGCGGTTTCCGGTTGGTTATTTAGGTAAGGTGCACCTGAATTTCCTCCATTCGCAATATAAATCCAGTTATCTATTCCATAGGTAATCCCATTAAAATTATGCTGCAAATTATCATTGGTAAAGCCGGCCACTATCACCTTGCGAGTATCGGCGACACCATCCTTATCTGTGTCTGCAATCCAGAGTAATTCGGGCGGACTCGCTACCAAAAATCCCTGTTTGAAAGGCATAAAAGAAGAAGCCACACCCAATTGATCACTAAACACAAGACGTGTATCGTAGGTTCCGTCTTCATCGTTGTCTAGCAGACGAACTAGACGACTGGGAACATCTCCAAACGGATACCCAGGCATTTCAAGCACATATAGTGCTCCGGTTTCATCGAAGTGTAGTTCCACCGGATCCAATACCAAAGGTTCCGAAACTGTAAGTTCCATTGAAAAATCGGAGTGAAGTTCAAAACCCGATAAACTGTTTTCGGAGTTTTGTTTACAAGAATTTAAACCGATAAGACTGAGCAAAAAAAGCCATAAACCTAAAGGGCGCATAGGCATACAATTTGAGTTTTACATATTGTAACTCCCTCAAATTATATATTTTAAATCAAAAGTTCAAAATTGAACCTAAGTATTTTTATTCGTTAAGATACAGTGCAATTAACCCGTCGGGAGTTTTAATGTGAATGCAGCGATTTTGCCGATCTACATGAGTAATAAATGCGTCGGAGATGGGAATTAGTAATTCTTTGCCCTCATGTTCCGCCTCAAAAAGCGCCTGGGATGCCTGATCGTTTATCGATTTTATGACGCCTACTTGGCCGTGAACTTCATCTATGAGTTGGTATCCAATTACTTCGTGATAATAAAATTGATTACCGCTAAGGGGTGGTAATGCGGTTAGCGGCAAGTATAATTCGGCTCCCATAATGCGTTCAGCATCTACCGCAGACTGCACATCCTCAAAAGTGATTCTAAGTAAATCCGACTTGTGCAGGCGGGCTTGTTTAATGAAAAATGGAACCAGATTGTTTCCGAGCGAAACAAATACTGATTCCATATTTTCATATTGTTCGGGATCGTCTGAGTCTAGCTTTGCTAGCAAGTCACCCTTATATCCGTGCTGGGAGACAATCTTACCTAGGTAAAAGCAGTCTTCCTTGCGCATGGCTTAAATTAAGCCTGAGTTTCTTCTGCCTCGCCAGCAGTTTCTTCAGTAGCAGCTTCAGCAACTTCCTCTGCCACTGTCTCTTCTACTTCAGGAGCCGCTTCGGCTTCCTCTGCCTGCGCAGCAGCGGCAACGCGCTTGGCATTAACTTCTTTTTCGGCTTCTAAGGCCTTTGCTTTGGCATCTGCCTTGGCTTTTTCCAAGCCCTCTGATTTGTTGGTAATCTTATCAGATTTTTCCGCCATCCAAGATTCAAACTTAGCTGCAGCTTGCTCTTCGGTTAAAGCTCCTTTACGCACACCACCGTTTAAGTGATGCTTCATTAAAACACCTTTGTAAGATAAGATACGACGCGCTGTATCCGAAGGTTTCGCACCGTTCTCCAACCACTTTACTGCGTGATCCATACTCAATTCAATGGTAGCAGGATTGGTGTTAGGATTGTAAATTCCGATTTTTTCAAGAAAACGGCCGTCACGCTTAGAACGTGAATCTGCGGCAACAATCCAATAGAATGGTTTACCCTTTTTACCGTGTCTTTGAAGTCTAATTCTTACTGGCATATCACATTAAATTTTTGGGGTGCCCGACCCCGGTTATTAATTCTTTTACAGCATTTGGGTGCTGTTTTCCCCTTCTCCCCTGCAGCTGAATAACTTATTCCAATAAACATCCTGCTGTAAAGGCGGGTGCAAATATAGCACTTTTTCCCTTTTGGAGTACACTAAGAATAAAAAACAATTGCACTTTTAAGAATTTGGGTAACTCGTTAATAACTCCTGAGAAGTACCCTTTAAAGGACCGGGCAGTTTATCTAATTTTAACCTCCCGATACACTTTTCTAGATGTACCTGATTTTCGATACCGAAACCACTGGGCTACCCAAACGCTGGGATGCGCCAGTAAGCGATACCGACAACTGGCCAAGATGCGTTCAGATTGCCTGGCAACTTCACGATGCAAAGGGACAACTCATAGAGCACTACGATGCCCTCATATGCCCTGAAGGATTTAATATTCCTTTCGAAGCCGAGCAAATCCATGGGATTTCTACACGTCTGGCGGAACAAAAGGGTCATCCGGTCCGTGAGGTGCTCTCGCGTTTTAAACAAGCCCTTGAAAAAACACAGTTTTTAGTAGGGCAGAATGTAGGTTTTGACCTCAACATTATGGGGGCAGAATTTTATCGTTTGGATGCAGAAAATCCCCTAGAAACCTTTCCTGTTCTGGATACCTGTACAGAAGCTACCGCCTCCATGTGCCAAATTCCCGGAGGAAGAGGTGGAAAATTTAAGCTTCCGACCCTTACCGAACTACACGATTATTTGTTTGGGGAGGCCTTTGAGGAAGCGCATAACGCCACCGCCGACGTAGAGGCAACCACCCGATGTTTCCTAGAATTGATTCGTTTAGGACATTTTGATGCCAATACACTAAAAGTTGGGCCTGAATATTACGAGGACTTTACTGCTGAAAATCCAGATACCATTCAAGGTGTAGGACTGCGGCATGTTAATCTTAAAAAAGCCTCGGCGGATCTAGCCGCTCAGGCATACTCCCCCGAACCAAAACTGAGCCGTGAAGTCCGCAATGAGAACACCCAATTATTGGAGTCGGTCTCATTCGTACATTTACACAACCATACCCAATTTTCGGTATTACAGTCTACGATCCGAATCAAAGAATTAGTTGCTGCCGCAGCGCGGCACCAGATGCCCGCCGTGGCCCTTACCGATCATGCCAACATGATGGGCGCCTTTCATTTTGTTAAGGAAGTAAAGACTTACAACAGCGGATTATCGGAAGACGACAAAGCCAATGGCAAAAAAGAAATCACACCCATTATAGGATGTGAATTTTACGTCTGCGAAGACCGTTTGAATAAATCGGTAAAAGATTACGGTTTCCAAATTGTAATGCTGGCCAAAGACAAGGCGGGTTACCAAAACTTGGCTAAAATGTCTTCCATTGCTTATACTGAAGGTTTTTATTACGTCCCGCGCATTGATCGAGAAATCGTGGCACGCTACAAGGAAGGACTCATTGTGCTCACCGGGAACCTTTACGGAGAAGTACCGTACAAAATACTTAATCAAGGAGAAAAACAAGCCGAAGAGGCCCTCTTGTGGTGGAAATCTCAATTTGGTGCGGATTTATATGTGGAACTCATGCGCCACGGGCAGGAAGACGAAGACCGTGCAAACAAAAGCTTAATTTCACTGGCAGCAAGACATGATATTCGGCTGGTAGCTACCAACAACACTTATTATTGTGAAAAGGAAGATGCAGAGGCCCACGACATTTTATTGTGTGTAAAAGAGGGTGAAAAAAAGTCGACCCCCATAGGGCGTGGCAGAGGCTATAGGTTTGGATTCCCAAATCAGGAATACTACTTTAAATCACCCGAGCAGATGAAAGCCCTCTTTGAGGATCTGCCGGAAAGTATTCTCTCCATTTCAGAGATTGTTTCCAAGATTGAACCTTTTGATCTCGCAAGAGATGTTTTACTCCCAAAATTTGAAATTCCCGATGAATTTCTAGTTGGAGAAGACCAGACCGATGGCGGAAAAAGGGGCGAGAACGCATATTTGAGACATATTACCTACAAGGGAGCCGAGAACCGGTATACAGAGATTACGCAAGAGATTCGAGAGCGTATTGATTTTGAACTTACTACCATAGAAAACTCAGGCTATCCAGGCTATTTTCTAATTGTGGAGGATTTTATTCGGGAAGCTCGGAACATGGGGGTTTCCGTAGGACCCGGAAGGGGTTCGGCAGCAGGGTCCGTTGTAGCCTACTGTCTGGGCATCACCAATATTGACCCATTAAAATACGATTTGCTCTTTGAGCGATTCCTGAATCCGGATCGGGTGTCTATGCCCGATATCGATATTGACTTCGACGATGAGGGTCGCTCCCGGGTCATGGACTATGTGATTGGAAAATACGGCTCCAATCAAGTGGCTCAAATTATTACCTACGGCACCATGGCCGCAAAATCTTCTATTCGGGATACAGCAAGGGTTTTAGATTTGCCCTTAGGGGATGCAGATCGGATTGCCAAATTGGTTCCCAACATGTCTAAACTCGGAAAGATTATAGGTCAACCCGAACAAGAACTACGCAAAAAATTTCGTTCAGACGAATGGGAAAAGGTAAATCAGCTATTAGGTATTTCCGAAGGCGACGATCTGGAGGCCCAAACCTTAAAAATGGCAGGAGTGCTTGAGGGCTCTCTTCGAAACACCGGAATTCATGCATGCGGGGTTATCATTACACCAGACGACATCACCAATTTTGTTCCTGTAGCCACTGCCAAGGATTCCGATTTGTATGTCACCCAATTCGATAATGCCGTTGTTGAAAGTGCCGGGTTGCTCAAAATGGACTTTTTAGGGCTAAAGACCCTTACCCTTATCAAAGACACGGTTAAAATTGTAGCGGCACGAGGAGGACTAACGCTAGATCCGGATGCCTTCCCTTTAGATGACGAAAAGACCTACCAACTCTTTCAGCGTGGCGAAACAGTGGGAATATTCCAGTACGAATCACCTGGGATGCAAAAATACCTAAAGGAGCTTAAGCCTACGGTTTTTGATGACCTGATTGCTATGAATGCCCTTTACAGGCCCGGGCCCATGGAATATATTCCAAGTTTTGTGGCCCGAAAACATGGCAGGGAAGAAATAAGTTATGACCTACCAGAGATGGAGGAATATCTGAAGGACACCTATGGGATTACAGTATATCAGGAACAGGTGATGTTACTTTCTCAAAAACTCGCTGGTTTTACAAAAGGAGAGGCCGACATGTTGCGAAAGGCCATGGGTAAAAAGATTTTTGCATTACTTGAAAAGTTAAAACCTAAATTTTTAGACGGGGGGGAATCCTTGGGACACCCAAGACCAATACTTGAAAAAATATGGAAAGACTGGGAGGCGTTTGCCTCTTATGCCTTTAATAAAAGTCACTCCACTTGCTATGCGTACATCGCATATCAGACCGCCTATTTAAAGGCGCATTACCCGGCAGAATACATGGCCGCAGTGCTTTCTAACAACATGAACGACATAAAGCAAGTGACCTTTTTTATGGAGGAGTGTCGTAGAATGGGCCTAGAGGTATTGGGTCCTGATGTGAATGAATCCTATTACAAATTTGCCGTTAACAAGGAAAATAAGGTGCGATTTGGCATGGGCGCCATTAAAGGGGTTGGACGCTCGGCAGTAGAGACCATAGTAGACCAACGCAAGACCGATGGCGCATTTTTATCCTTGTTTGATCTAGTTAAACGCATTGATCTGAGGGCAGCCAATAAAAAAGCCTTCGAGAACTTGGCCCTTGCAGGCAGTTTTGATTCCTTAGGTTACACCCACCGGGCACAGTATTTTGACCCCGGCACAGATGGCATAATTTTTCTGGAGAAAGTTATTCGCTTTGGCGCGAGATATCAGGAAAGTATTAACTCGGCTCAGGTTAGCTTATTTGGTGGAAACGAAGAGGTCATGATTGCAGAACCTGAAATTCCCCCATGTGAACCTTGGGGTACGCTAGAAACCCTAAAAAGGGAAAAAGAAGTGGTAGGTATTTACATTTCAGGACATCCGCTAGACGACTTTAAAACCGAGATCCAATCCTTCTGCAACGCCGAAATTCAGGTGCTTAACGACCTTAGCCAATTGGTAAATCGGGAGGTGGCCATTGCAGGAATCATTACCGATGTGCAACACCGAGTATCCCGAAACGGTAAAGGATGGGCTTCTTTTATTTTAGAAGACTTTTCTGATGCATATGAATTTCGAATCTTTGGAGAGGAATATTTGAAATTCAGGCATTTTCTAACCATAAACGCTTTTGTATACAGCAAAATTTTTGTTCGCGAAGGTTGGGTAAATAAAGATAATGGTCAGAAAGGAGATCCACGAATGCAGTTTAATCAGGTCATGTTGCTCCAAGATGTCATGGACACCTTGGCCAAAAAACTCACCATTCAGTTAGAGATTAGTCAAATTCATGAAAATCGAATTCAAGAACTACAGCAAACCCTAAACACCCATAAAGGTAACCACCCCTTAAGTTTTACTATTTACGAACCCGAAGAAGCTATTAAAATAAATCTTAATAGTAGGAAACAAAAAATTCAAATCTCCTCCGAGTTGCTTCATGCTTTACAAAAACAAGAGGTGCACTACAAATTGAATTAAATAAATTGTTTTTGGGTATAAGCTCCCATAATACAGACATAAATAAAAGGAATAAAAAGACTTTGCCCTCCGACATGAATATTTGAGTAACTTTGCTGAAATTAAACGCTTAAGCTCATGGCAATAGAAATAACTGATGCCTCTTTCGAGGAAGTGGTCCTTAAAAGTGATAAACCAGTAGTGGTTGACTTTTGGGCTGCCTGGTGTGGTCCCTGCCGTATGGTAGGACCGATCATTGAAGAATTAAGTCACGAATACGAAGGTAAAGCCGTGGTAGGTAAGGTAGATGTAGATGTAAATCAAAATTATGCAGCCAAATACGGTGTGCGAAACATTCCTACCGTACTTGTTTTCAAAAACGGAGAAATTGTAAATCGCCAGGTTGGTGTAAGTCCCAAAAGAACTTACGCTGATGCCATTGAAGCAGCTTTGGTCTAAGCGCTCTCCCATCACAATATTACACCCTGCCTTGAGCGGGGTTTTTTATTTCTGATTTTTACTTTTATAACCAACTACCACCAGTGCCAAACGGGCCAGGGAAATTGTATCTTTAACCTATGGACCTGAAGTCGGAATTACACAAAGCCCCACTTTTCGAAAACATTGCCTTATTGGCGCAACAAGTGGTAGAAGGTTACATTAGCGGTATTCACAAGAGTCCATTTCACGGATATTCCGCTGAGTTTGCGGAACACCGTATTTACAATACCGGAGAAAGCACCAAACACTTAGATTGGAAATTGTTTGCCAAAACAGACAAGCTCTATACCAAACGATATGAAGAGGAGACCAACCTGCGCTGTCATCTCATCATTGACAACTCGGCGTCTATGTATTACCCGGAGTATCCTAAAACCAATTTGGAACATCTGAATAAAATTGGTTTTGCTGCCCTTGGAGCTGCAGCGCTAATGGCTATATTAAAACGACAGCGCGACGCGGTTGGACTCAGCATCTTTTCAGAAGGATATCATTATTATGCCCCTGAAAAGGGCAGTGAGCGTCATTTTCAAATGCTGTTGAACGCGTTAGGCCAAATTACCGCTGAAAAACCCGGAAAACGAAAAACAGAATTACCCGAGCATTTACACCAGACCGCTGAAAAACTAAAACGTCGAAGTCTTATAGTGCTGTTTTCTGACCTTCTGGAAGACCAAGCCGATCAGGAAGCGGTCTTTGAAGGTCTGCGGCATTTAAAATACAACCGACACGAAGTCATTCTTTTTCATCTCTATCACCACAGGAACGAACTCGATTTTGATTTTGAAAATACTCCCAAGCGATTCTATGATGTAGAGTCCGGTAATCAGGTAGATCTTTATCCAGAAGCTGTCCGCGAGGCCTACTGCAATGCAGTAACCTCGTATCTCAATGCCCTAAAACTGGTTTGTGCCCGTTACGGCATTAAGTATAATGGTGTAGATATTGCAGAACCTTTTACGCGGATTTTCAACACCTTCCTGGTAGAACGCAAAAGATTCGCACAATAGTGCAGATGAATTTTAGATTTTTATTTGCCGTATTGAAATAGTGCCTTATATTTGCGCACGCTTTCCGCAAGGAAACGCTGACAATTTCCACAAAACTAACTGTTGTTAGTGCCCATCGGGTCGGAAAATTGGTCTGGTAGTTCAGTTGGTTAGAATACCTGCCTGTCACGCAGGGGGTCGCGGGTTCGAGTCCCGTCCAGACCGCAACTGAGTCAAACCCTTTACACGCAAGTGTAAAGGGTTTTTTCTTTTAGAAGCTCTTTAGCTTGCCCAAAAGAGCGGATAAAAGAAAAAACAATTGCAAAGGCTTCGCCTTTGCAAAGGGTTTGACTCAGTTTCAGGGCCACCTCGCGCAAAGCCCAGCCTAGACAATCGGTTTCACCCTATACCAAACCAAGGGTACCTACCAAATCGCATAAAGAAGCATTTTTAAAGCCCTATTGAATTATGTTACCTCCAAGCACAATCAAATTCCGTTTCTGCACTTTCAAAACCAAAATAGAAATACAAGTTCTAATTAGAGTGGGCAGTTAAATTCAATTAATGGAGATTAAGCAACTTGCCCATTTCCGCTTGCGGGTCTAAACCTAATATGGTCATAATGGTGGAAGCCAACTGATTGGTGAATAATTGTTCGTTTTCTGAGATTTCACCTTTAACAGCTACTCCATTTCCAAAGGCTATTAACCAAACCTGATCTGCACCGGCCACCTTTGCCCCATGACTCCTCCAGGTATCTAGTGGCACGGTACCACGCCCGTGATCTGTAGTTATCAAAAACGTAGTTTTTCCTCTATAAAAAGGGTCACTCTGAGTAAAATCCCACAGCTGCCGGATTAGACCATCCGTATTGTGTGCCGATTTTAGATACGCCTCATAGTCTCCATCGTGCGCAAAATCGTCTGTTTCTCCGTAAGATATATAGACCAGTTCGGGATGCCGTTCCATCATATAGGCCAAGGCGTATTGGTGCGTGATAGCATCATATCGTACACTTCCCCATAGCTCGGGTAATTGGGTCTGAATTTCGTTGATCAATTGCTCTCGATCGGAAATATTTCCGGTTGCATTCTCGTATCCCGCATTTACAGGTACTCCGGAGCGCTCCTCATTGATAATGGAAGGAAACACATCCCAACTTCCAAATGCCGCAACCTTTCCTTTTCCGGCGGGAGTATTTTGATATTTTTCCAAAACGGTAATATTGGGATTCGGAATCTTATCGTTACTGGTTATACGAGCATCGTCGGCTTGGCCCGATAGGATTTCGTTGTAACCCGGATATGAAAACCACATGGTATTGGTAAGATTCATAAGACTTCTCAAAGTGCGATTCCCATAAATTTGTCCCATTTGAGCTACTTCGTTCCAGATAAAGGGCATCAAGGCTGCTCGTCGCGCGACGGGCGTTTCTTTCCAGAATGCATCTTTGAGTGATGTACTATCGTGCACATACTTTGCATTAGCAATTAGAGCTGGGTCGGCACCGGTAAATAATTCCTGCCAGCGGTACCCGTCTAAGGTAATAAGCACTACACGGTTTTGGGATTGTTGGGCGCTACCCAATACAACCTGAACCAACACAAAACAAAAAAGAAGATTCTTTATCATCATTTAGGATATTGAGAGGATTATAGTACTTCCAGTCTCAAAAATATTGATTGTTAAATTTCCAATTCAATCCCCGCAGCCGAAAATATTCTGAAAATAAATCTGATTTCCTGCTCGTCTACCACCCCATCGGCATTGACGGCACGGTTCAGAATACGGGCCAAGGCTTGCTTCTGAGTATTTGGCATAGCCCCAATCACCGCTAACGCTTCGGCCGCATCTACCCTGCGAGCCTCCTTTATCATCGCCTTTTCAAATCCCAGAGATTCGCATAACTGATCCATAAAACGCACCTCTCCCGGGGTAATTTCCTCATCGAGCTGAATGACCTCATCCACCGATTTAAAAATTGCGAGTTTCTCCATTAAATTGAAATCCATATTTGTAATCCTATTTAAGTAAATCGCTGCTTGAAACAGCTATCTATTGTACTCCCTCCAATGCAAAAATCCATTTGCCTCTGAGGCCTTATTGAAATTATAACTTTTCCCCAAAGGCCAAATCTCCGGCATCTCCCAACCCCGGAACGATATAGCCTCTTGCATTAAGCTCGTCATCCACAGCAGCAATCCACAGTTGTGTACCTTCTGGATAAACTCGTGCTACCTGTTCTATCCCTTTTGTAGATCCTATCACAGAAACAATATGAATTTGAGCAGGTTCACCGTGCTTTCGAAGGGCATTCAACACATTTTCTAAAGTGAGACCCGTAGCGAGCATGGGATCTGCAATTAATACGGTTTTACCTTCTAGACTCGGAGCAGCCAGATACTTGATAACAACCTCAAAATAGTCTGACCCTTCGGGATGTTGTCTGTAGGCAGAAACAAATGCATTTTGGGCCTGGTCAAAATAATTCAATAACCCTTGTTGCAAGGGCAATCCGGCACGTAACACGGCACAAAGCACCAGATTCCCCTGAGGAACTTCCATGGTTTTTACACCTAAAGGGGTTTGAATGCTGGTCTGATGCGAAGGCAAAATTTTACTAATTTCATATCCAAGTACCTCACCAATACGTTCAATGTTCCGTCTAAACCGCATAGCATCTTGCTGCAATTTTACATCCCGAAGTTCGGCAATAAAGCGATTGAGCAGACTTGAATGCTCTCCCAAATTGTGAACGATCATAGGCTTTGTTTCTTCTAAGATACGGCATATTTTCGAGGTGTTCATTCTAGTTTTGAAAGGACCAAATACGAGGTGAAATTTCATGGTTTTCCGTACCTTTCCAAAAAGTTGACACCCCCTTTTGTAAGATGACCTTGCGATTTCGATCCCCTGGAAGAATAAACCTCATTGGCGAACATACCGACTACAATGACGGATACGTGTTACCTGCTGCCATAGACCGGGGTATTACATTCGAAATGTCTGCCAAAAACGAAACCAGAACGGCCCATTTTTCATCGGATACATTGGGACAGTCCTTTACAGCCAATTTAGATAACATCTGCCCGGGTACCAGTTGGGAAAACTACTTTTTGGGGGTCCTGAATCAGTTAGGACAAAAGGGCATAAATCTTCCGGGATTCAACTGCTCCATTTCTTCTGACCTACCCGTTGGCGCAGGATTGAGTTCTTCTGCGGCATTGGAATGCGGCCTAGCGTGGGGGCTAAACCAACTGTTCCAATTGGGATTATCTGAGCGGGAAATTATTGAATTATCACAAGCCGCAGAACATACCTTTGTGGGCACCCAATGCGGCATAATGGATCAGTTTGCCTGCGTAAAAGGTAAATCTGGTCATTTTATACTTCTGGATTGCCGTACGCTGGAGCATCAATATATACCAGCAGATTTAGGAGCATATCAATTGCTGCTGCTCAACACGGGGGTAACACACGATTTGGCAAATAGTGCCTATAATCGCAGACGATGGGCGTGCGAAGAAGGGGTTAAGGTCCTTGCTTCAGCAAATAAGGAAATAAAAAGCCTCAGGGACGCCACCCCGGATTTGGTAGCATCCGTAAAAAATAAAATGACGGACGAAGTGCACAAACGCTGTCGGTATGTGGTACATGAAAATCAACGTGTTTTGGAAGCCGTGGATGCCCTAAAACAAAAAGACATGCTAAAGCTGGGAAAATTGCTTTTTGAAACACATGAAGGACTAAAAACGGACTATGAGGTAAGCTGTCCCGAACTGGACTTTTTGGTATCTGAGGCACGCACGTTTTCCGGCGTAGCCGGTGCCCGATTGGTTGGGGGTGGCTTTGGCGGATGTACCTTAAATCTTATTCATAGCGATGCCGTTCCCGCGTTCAAAGAACGCATTATTAGCAGTTACAAAAACTCCTTTTCTAGTGAGCTACAGGTCATTTCTGTAGCATTGGGCACCGGGGTTGGGCAATCATTGTGAGTTCGGGGTTCAAACTACTTTTTATCTCAACCTTAATCAATCTCTATATAACAGACCTGCCTCTAATCCACGGAGTTCGGCTAACCCCTTAAGTCTACCAATTAGGGAATAGCCCGGATAACTTTTAGATTGAAACTCCAATTCCATTTGAAACCCGTGATCGGGGCGCATAGGAATAGATTGGCCACGTTGCTTCATAACTTTTAACAATCGTGAAACCACCTCTTCCATGGGAACGTGTCCGTTTAGATGTTCTGACTCCCGGAAAATGCCAGCAGCCTCATGCTTAACATTTCTAAGATGTAAAAAGTGGATTCGATCCTTAAAGGCCTCGAGGATTTCAGGTAAATTATTTGCGATTCCTGCTCCCAGAGAACCAGTACAATAACAAAGTCCATTTGCCAAATCAGGAACAGCCTCAAAAAGTGCCGCCAAATCGTCTTGAGAAGATACCACGCGGGGGAGTCCCAAAAGAGAAAAAGGAGGGTCATCGGGGTGTACCGCCATCACTTGTCCACCTTCTCGAGCCACAGGCACTACCGCATTAAGAAAGTGTATAAGATTCGCGCGCAGGGTAGCCTTTGGAATACGGTTGTATTGTGCTAATAATTGCAACAATTGGGCCTCTGTAAATTGATCGTCGCTTCCTGGTAGTCCTTGTAGCACAGATCGCCGAATGCGCTGCTTTTCTGTATTGGACAAGGCAAGAGCCAGTGCTGCAGCACGTTCCAACGTTTCGGGATCATAATCTAGGGTAGCATCTTGCCGCTGCAATACATGACAGTCAAAATAAGCGAAATGAGCCCGATCAAATCGAAGCGTTCGCGTACCATCGGGATTCTCAAAATCTATAGCTGTGCGCACCCAATCCAAAACCGGCATAAAATTATAGGTGATTACCCTAATCCCACATTGAGCTAAATTGCGCAAACTGGTTTTATAGTTTTCAATGTGGGCGACAAAATCACCCTTTTGCTGCTTGATTTCTTCCGATACCGGCAGACTCTCCACAACCTCCCATTCCATTCCGGCTTTTCTAATAATTTCCTGCCGTTCTGCTATGGCCTCTACTGGCCAGACCTCCCCCGGTGCATATTGATGTAAAGCGGTAACAATACCACTCACCCCGGCTTGCCGAATGGAAGATAATGATACCCCGTCGTTGGGACCATACCACCTCATGCAGGGCAGCATACGATGCGCTTGTGCTGTTGTTTCCATCAAAATCCTATGCTATTGCCTCCATCTACCGAAAGCGTTGTACCAGTAATAAATTTAGCCCGATCCGAAGCTAGGAAAAATACTGCGTCGGCAATATCTTCGGGCTCTCCCATTTTGCCCATAGGAGTGCGGGCAAAGACCCGACCTTTTCGTTCAGGATCGCTATCTAAAGCTTTTGCCGTCATTGGGGTCTTAATAAAACCAGGGGCCACACAGTTCACACGAATCCCCATAGGGGCCAATTCAACGGCCATGGTTCGGGTGAGTCCTTCAATTGCCGTTTTACTCGCAGCATAGGCAGCAACATAGGGCAAACCGTATTTGGCAGCCATGGAACTGATATTCACAATGGTTCCATAACCCTGTTTTTGCATGATACCGCCTACTTCCCGACTCATTGAAAAAACACTATTGAGATTGGTGTGTACAATCGATTGGAAATCTGAGTCCGATACCTCCAACATGGGTTTTTTCATATTTATTCCGGCATTGTTCACCAACACATCAATAGCTCCTGAGGTTTCATAAATTTTAGTAACTGCCCCCGGTATGGCATCTAAATTTGCTAGGTCTAAAATTACAGGAATGGCATTTTCGCCTAAGGTACTACAGCTTTCAAGTGTTTTTTCTGGATTTCGGCCAATGACATAACAGGTATATCCGGCATCATAAAACCGCTTGGCGGTGGCATATCCTAATCCGGAGGTACCTCCTGTTATTACGGCAACTTTTTTCGTATTCATAGCTATTAATTCCAACTTGGGCGGGTACCCGGGGCATATGGAAATTTTAAGGATTTATAAAATGATAAATTATGTTTTGGGGGTTCCATTCCCTCTGGAAACTCCCGTTTTGAAAAGGTCTGAAAATAAGACATGCAGGCATCTTTCCACCAGATGGCTTCTACGAGTTGAATATTTAAAAGTTCCAGAACCTCCCAATACAATTCGGCAGGTACCAGTTGGTCTAGCCCCTCCCAAATAGAGCGCATTTGGCGTACCTGATTTACCCCTTCCTGATACTTTAAACCCATAGCCTCCCAAAGGGTAGTTCCATTTTTCATTACGTAATCCCAAGGTAAATGGTGAAACCAAAGTAAAAATTCATCCGGACAAGTTTCAGGATTAGCGTACACATTGGCCAGGGACGGTGCGTATTGACCCACTGCATTACTACCGGTAGCAGTACGATTAAAGCCAATTCCTAGACTATCGGCTTGGTGGTAGTATACCGGATTCCATTCCGGTCTGGAAAGATTGCTTACCCAAGGACCCGGACCATAGTGATGACCGGTATCAAACAAGTGGTGCAAACCTAAGGGCATCATATATTGCACCACAGCCTCTCTGGATGCTAACAATATGCCCTTTACCTTTTGGATTAATACGGGATCGTTACCCAAGGTGCTTCGAATCCACTCCTCGGCCAACACCTCGGCGCTCAAATCCGGATTCCAGGTTAATCGGCCAAAACCGTACCAATCGGCCTGTCCGAATGGGTGTCCTGTCCAATTTAGCGCGGTGCCGATATTGGATACACCCGCCATTCCGCCAACCTCCAGATTGTATAAACTACCATCCACCACCCGGGCTACCGTACTACCGAGACCTTGTTGTCCCGTATCGGTTTGAAGCACCTCTTCAAAAAGTTTCGGAAGAAAAGCAATATGAGAGGCGAATCCCAAATATTCCTTGGTAATCTGGAATTCCGCGAGTATGGGAGTATGCTTCATTGCGCCAAAAATTGGATGAATCGGCTCCCGAGGTTGAAAATCTATCGGTCCGTTTTTGACCTGAATAACGACGTTGTCTCGAAACTTGCCATCGTAAGGCAAAAATTCGTCATAGGCCTGCTTGGCCCTATCGGTAGGGTCGTGCTCAGAGTAAACAAAGGCGCGCCAGATAAGCCACCCACCATAGGGCATAAGCGCCTCTGCCATCATGTTGGCTCCATCTAGATGGGTTCTACCGAAATTTTGAGGTCCGGGCTGCCCTTCCGAATTGGCTTTTACCACAAAACCTCCAAAATCAGGAATTTGCTTATATATCTCTGAAACTTTTTGCTCCCACCAAGCCTTTACTTCGGGATTAAGTGGGTCGGCAGTAGCCAAACCCCCGAGCTCCATGGGAGCCGAAAAACGGGCTGTCAAAAACAATTTGATGCCATAAGGTCTGAAAACATTGGCCAATGCGGCAGCTTTTGCAATGTACATTTCCGACAACACCAGAGCATTGGCATTTACATTTGTAACCACAGTGGCATTAATACCTAGGGAGGCGTTGGCCCGGGCGTAATCCCGATATCGCGGGTCAATATATCCCGGTAGTCGTTGCCAATCCCAGATGGAGGCGCCAGCATATCCACGTTCTACCGTCCGATCCAGGTTGTCCCAGTGATTGAGCATTCGCAATTTGGTCTTTGGGGCATCCAAAAGCGTAATCTTGGCAAGGGGTTGTTCGGTCTGAAGGAGCCTAAGTAAACGAAAGGCCCCGTAGAGCAACCCAAAATCCTCCGATGCGGTTAACACCAAAATTTGTTGTTTTTGAACGGTCAGTTGTTCAATCAAAAAACCATTCTCGGGAATCTTCTTTGGGCCCAATTGCTTTTGAATCTCTGGGGGCAAATCTGCAAAAAGACTTACTAAAAGTATGTTTTCTTTGGTTTTGGACGCATCGCCCGCTATGGGCTTAGACAAGAGTGCCTCCAAACCATGTTTGAGTTCAGACCAAATAATTTCCTGCGTTTCTCCTTTGGGCTGCATTTGCATTTTGCCAATAGCCTGGCGGTATTCCATCAGTAGTTCCGGGTTTCTTACCGGCTTAAAGTCTAGCCAAAGTTTATAATCCGATACTTCCGAAGATTGCCCGCGAACTCCTTGAATAAGAAGGAATCCAAAAAAAATAAAAATATGTCGCAGTAAAACCTTAGACTGCAGAACCGATTGCTGTAACATCATTTACGAAAATTAATTAAAATATACGGGTTCGGAAAGTATTCACACCTAACTGGTGTAGATTTTACACGTACCATTAAAAAAATAGGTCTTGAATTTGCGGATTTCGGAATATATACGGACTTTAAGGTCGCAAAAACAATACAGCACAAAAGCTGTGCAGAAACGGACCCTATAAGCATGTATTGGATAGGTTATGACATTGGAAGCTCCTCTGTAAAAGCGGCGCTCGTAGATTCCAAAGACGGTCGTGAAATCGGGCGCGTGCAAGCGCCCAAGCAAGAAATGCCAATTGCAGCCCCTGAGCCGGGTTGGGGCGAACAAGACCCGGAAATGTGGTGGAAATACACCCGGGAGGCAACGGCCGAATTACTCCAACAAACCGGGGCAACCCCACGGCAGATACGAGGTATTGGAATCTCTTATCAAATGCACGGATTGGTGGCTGTAGACAGCGCGTTAAAGGTGGTACGTCCATCTATTATTTGGTGCGACAGCAGGGCGGTATCTACTGGCGCTGCCTTGCTTAATCTAGTGGGAACCCCAAAATGCAGGGAACATTTACTCAATGCACCAGGGAATTTTACCTTGTCTAAATTATTATGGGTAAAACAACAAGAACCGGAATTGTTCAATCGAATCCACAAAATCATGCTCCCGGGCGATTATATTGCAATGCGCATGTCCGGCAATTGCACCACCACGGCTTCGGGCCTTTCCGAAGGCATGCTGTGGGATTTTAAATCTGAAACCCCGGCCTGGTGGCTACTAGAGGCCTCCGGAATTCAAAGTTCACTATTGCCGGAATTGGTACCTACTTTTGGGCCGCAAGTAACCCTAAACGGGGCGGGAGCCTTGCAACTGGGCTTACCCGAAGACATACCGGTGCTCTATAGGGCTGGCGATCAACCCAACAATGCATTGTCCCTAAACGTTATGCAACCCGGTGAAGTAGCCGCAACTGGCGGAACCTCCGGGGTGGTCTATGCCGTAACTTCCAGTAAAGTAACAGGAGAAATGAGCCGAATCAATAATTTTGCTCATGTCAATCATACCCAAAACACTCCCAGAATTGGAAAACTACTCTGCATCAACGGAACCGGGATACAATACAGTTGGATGCAGCAAAATGTTTCTCCAAATCTGGAATATTCGGATATGAATGCCATGGGCGCTAAAATTCCCATTGGATCCGAAGGATTGCGAGTTTTCCCGTTTGGCAACGGGGCCGAGCGCATGCTAAACAACTTAAATCCTGGCGCGAGAATTAGTGGCTTAAACTTTAATGCGCACAAACAAGCACATCTGTATCGGGCGGCACTCGAAGGCATTGCCTTTTCATTTGTGTACGGAATGGAAATTTTAAAATCCGATGGAGTGCCGCTGCAAAAGATACGAGCAGGGAACGACAACCTGTTTAGAGCCAAGGTATTTTCCGAAACCATAGCCACCTTAACCGGATCTTCCATTGAGATGGTTACCACAACGGGTGCGGCCGGGGCGGCAAGGGCGGCGGCAACAGCTGCAGGAGTTTTTACATCACTTACAGAAGCAACTGCTACAGATCAGGTGCAATTACAATACGATCCGCTTGCGGATTCCTCTCAGCATCAAGAGGCCTATCAGGCCTGGAAACACGAATTAACAGAACAACTTAAACCTCAACAGCCATGATTACTACAGGAGATAAAGCGTATTTTAAGAACATAGGTAAAATACAATTCGAAGGAAAAGGTTCCGATAACCCTATGGCCTTCAAATATTACAACGAAAACCAGACGGTTGGTGGTAAAACCATGAAAGACCATTTCCGGTTTGCAATTGCGTATTGGCACACCTTTACCGGAGTAGGTGCCGATCCATTTGGTGCTCCTACCCAGCAATTTCCTTGGCTACAAAGTACAGATCCTATTCGGCAGGCCAAAGACAAGATGGATGCCGCATTTGAATTTATTACAAAAATCGGCGCTCCTTATTTTTGCTTTCATGACTTTGATCTTATTGCGGAAGGGGCTACCCTAGCCGAATCGGAGAAGCGTCTGGCAATCATTACCGACTACGCTCAAGAAAAAATGAAAGCATCGGGCGTTAAACTGCTTTGGGGAACGGCAAACTGCTTTAGTCATCCGCGTTATATGAACGGCGCTGCAACCAACCCGGACTTTAGGGTAGTGGCCGCTGCCGGGGCCCAGGTAAAAAACGCATTGGACGCCACCATTAAGCTTGGGGGTGAAAACTATGTGTTCTGGGGGGGGCGAGAAGGCTATATGTCTTTACTCAATACCGACATGAAGCGGGAACAAGACCACATGGCCCGTTTTCTTCACATGGCCCGCGATTATGCTCGTAAGCAAGGCTTTAAGGGAACCTTCTTTATTGAACCCAAACCCATGGAGCCTTCCAAACATCAATACGATTTTGACGCAGCAACTGTACTCGGTTTCTTATCTAAATATGACCTATTAAATGATTTTAAACTGAATATTGAAGTAAATCATGCCACCCTAGCGCAACATACCTTTGAACACGAGCTACAGGTTGCTGCAGATAACGGATTGCTTGGAAGTATAGACGCCAATCGTGGAGATTATCAAAATGGATGGGATACCGACCAATTTCCGGTAGATGTCTATGAACTTACCCAAGCCATGCTCGTGATTCTACAAGCTGGAGGTTTTCAAGGAGGCGGGGTGAATTTCGACGCTAAAATACGCCGAAACTCTACGGACTTGGAAGATATTTTCCATGCGCATATAGGCGGCATGGACACCTTCGCTCGGGCACTGCTGGCAGCTCAGGCAGTACTGGACCAGTCCAAATACCTGCAAATGCGTCGGGATCGTTATGCCTCTTTCGATAGCGGAAAGGGTCAGGATTTCGAAAATGGTAAGCTGTCGCTAGAAGATCTCAGATCGTTTGCCGATACGAATCAGAATATAGAATCCATTAGCGGTCGTCAGGAACTCTTTGAAAATATACTGAATCAGTATATATAATACAGTGAAGTGCTTTGGAATTTTGGGTTAAAAATGCCTGATTTTGACCCAACGCTGCTAATGCATTTCCACAACCCCTGAAGATAAATCTGTTTCAGGGGTCGAAGACTGGCCAGCGTCTTTTGCGTGCAAAAGACGCTGGCTGGTTTTCATTTCCGCATAACGAGGATCCGGTATAAGGTCTTGCTTTTCCATCTTTAACACCTCAATACTCAGGTATCCAAATTCACTTACCACCTTGCCATAGGTACGATAGATCCCCTTGCCGCGAAACGGATAACGTGCAGCTACAGGTGGGAAAAGCACCGTGTCGAATACCTCGCCATACTGATCGGTAAACGTAGCAAAATACATGCGCTGGCCCGCTTGGGTACGGGTAGGTTTACAGGATACCAGGTAACCATAAATATCGATATGCCGATTCAGGAAATCCAAAAAGTGCTTGCAACCATTTTCATTTGCCATGGGATGTTCCAACAGTGCAAAGGGCGGGCTCAGACAAAACCCCATCAACTCCAACTCAGTAAATGCCGTTTCCAAGGCCGTGCCGTAGAGGTCGGGAATGGCAAATGCCGTGCGCTGAGGCGGAAACAGTTTGGGAGTGTCACTCAATTTTCCGCGGGAAAGCAACATATGCGCCTGCCACAGCAAGCGGTGTTTTTCGATTCCAAGTGTTCGGAGTGCATCGATCCGAATTAAAATGCTCAGCTGCTCCATCGCAATAGGCACCCGGTCCAAAAAATCTTCCAATCCAATAAAAACACCCCCTTGTTCGCGCTGCCGCACAATTCGATCCATCACCCGCGTCTCGAGCTCCCTGAGGTAAAAAAAACCGAGGTACAGATCCGTTCCAATTAGCCGGTTTATAACCCATGAGTGATTAATACACGGCGCATGAATATTCGCTCCCAGCATACGGGTCTCGTGCAGATAACTCTCGGTTCGGTAAAACCCTCCTCCATTGTTGAGTACCGCAACCATATATTCCAAAGGAAAATAAGTTTTTAAAAACAGGGTCTGATAACTTTCTACCGCGTAGGAAGCCGAATGCCCCTTAGCAAAGGCATATCCCGCAAAACTGGCTATTTGATTCCAGATATCGGAAATCAGGGCGTCTGTATATCCTTTCTTGCGACAATTGCTGGCAAATGACTGCCGCACTTGCTCAAATTCCGTTTTAGACCGAAACTTACCGCTCATACCCCTTCGAAGGACATCGGCCTCACCCAAACTCAAACCTGCAAAGTAGTGTGCCACCTTAATCACATCTTCCTGATACACCATTACCCCATAGGTTTCGGGCATAATTTCCAATAACATGGGATGGGCCTGCTTGCGGCGCTCCGGATCGCGATGTCGCAAGATGTATTCCCGCATCATACCGCTCTTGGCTACTCCGGGCCGAATGATTGAACTGGCAGCCACCAGCCCCAGGTAATTGTCTACCTCCAGCTTTCTAAGCAGCATGCGCATGGCCGGGGATTCCACATAAAAACACCCCATACACTGTGCAGACCGAATGAGATCATTTACCCTGGGGTTGGACTTTATCTGCCTCAAATTATGGATGTCTATCGATTCAAACGCCTCGGGTTGATTGCTGCGCACAATCTCCAATGCTTCCTTTATCTTGGCCAGACCACGTTGCCCCAGGATATCGAATTTGGAGAGTCCTACATCTTCGGCAATAACCATATCGAACTGTACCGTAGGAAACCCCTTGGGCGGCAAATGGGTAGCGGAATACGCGTGAATAGGCTTGTCGGTAATGAGGATCCCCCCGGCGTGAATACTCAGGTAGTTGGGCATGCCCTTAATGAGTTCGCCATAGCGTAGCACCAATCGGGTTACCTCATCGAGCCGGGAAGATTCGTACTTACCCTCGCACAAAGCATCAATTTCGGCCTTGGGAAGTCCAAAAACCTTACCTAGCTCACGCACTATACCCCGCGCCTGAAAGGTGACATAGGTGCCCAACAAAGCCACATGCTCAAACCGTTCAAAAATATAGCGGGTAATCGATTCCCGGTCTTTCCAGGAAAAATCGATATCAAAATCGGGCGGACTAGAACGAAACAAATTGATAAAGCGCTCAAAGTACAAATCGAGCTCAATGGGATCCACATCGGTAATCCGCAGCAGATAGGCCACAATACTGTTGGCGCCACTCCCCCGCCCTACATAAAAAAATCCTCTGCGCCGGGCTTCACTAACAATATCCCAGTTAATCAAAAAATAGGAGACAAAGTCCTTTTGGCGTATCAGATCCAGTTCCTTGTGCAACCGGCTGTACACCTGTGGACCGGGATTCGGATACCGATACGGCAGTCCCTGTTCGCACAAGCGCTCCAAAAGGTCTTCGTCTTCTTCACGGCTACCGGTATACGTCTTTAGGTTTTGGGGCATACGGGCAGGGCCAAAGTCAAAATGAATGCTACAGCAATCCATAAGCGCCTGAGTATTTTCCAGGATAAAGGGAAATTCTGAAAATACCGCTGCTAAGTTTGCCACGGGATACATACAATCTTCGGGGCTGGCCTGTTCGGAATCCGAAAGTTTACTAAGTAATGTATTGTTATCTATAGCGCGCAACAACCGATGGGCATTAAAGTCACGCTTATTGCGGAATGTTACCGGTTGCAGCACCACCAGGCGGTCGCGGTACTCTACCAGTCGTGAAAAGGGCAGTCGCCGCAAATCGCGCACCGAGATTCCAATATACTCATGAGGGGCAAAATAGTACATCTCGTGCAGCAAAACCACCTCAAAAGGATAGATGGCTACCGCATTCGTGAAAGCAGGAGCGCGTTGGGGCAAGGGGAGCTGCTTATGCAGGTGTTCGGAGAGAAAGGAATTGAGTTCGGCATACCCGTCATTATTCTTTGCAATACCCACAAAGCAAGGCACAATTCCGTTCCGAAAATCGATCCCCAACAGAGGCCGAATGCCAAATGCTTCGGCACGCTGTACAAACTGCATGCCGGCCGAAGTATTATTGATATCGGTAAGGGCCAAACAGGAAATATCGTGCTGCCGGGCCAACTCCAATAAATTCACCTCGGAGAATGTTCCGTAGCGCAAGCTATAGTAGGTATGACAATTTAAATACATCGTTCCCGAATTTCAGATTTCAACCAATTTTACACTCATTGTTTACGATGAGCCAGTACCACCGGAGGCCTACCGTCGAACGGGTTGTACATGCGCCCGATGGTGCGCGAACCCAGGCCCGAGGCGCGAAGCACACTGCGTTCTCCAAAACGCTCCCGAATTCGATCCATAGCAGTGTACAGTCCTAAGGTTTCCTGGGCATCGTCGAAAAGGTCAATCTGGTAATGGCCAGATACCAAATCCGTAAATCGAACACCTATTAACCGCACCAGCAGCCGTCTATCATACAACCGATCGAAAAGCTCGAGAATTTTAGGAATCAGCACGTGATCTGCAGAAGTATGCGCAATGTGTTGCTGTCGGGAATACGTATTAAAATCGGAGTATCGGATTTTTACCGAAACACAGGCTGTGAGCTTTCCGCCCCGGCGCAACTGAAAGGCCAGGTTTTCGGCCATCGCCGTAAGGATACCGCGAAGCCGCTGCACGTCAATCGTATCCCGGTCAAAGGTGCGCTCTGTAGATATGGACTTTCGTTCACAAAAGGGAACCACAGGGCTATTGTCTACCCCATTAGCACGCTTCCAAATTACTGTGCCGTTGGCACCCAACACGCGCTGCATTACCTCCAACGGCATCTCCTGCAGCGTTTTAATCTGACGCAATCCCAAATTGCGTAACGTCTGATAGGTCTTATCCCCCACCATTGGAATTTTCTTAATGGAAAGGGGTGCCAAGAAGGCCTTTTCGTAACCAAAATCAATCTTGAGCTGATTGTTGGGTTTGGCCTCACCGGTAGCCATCTTGGAAACCACCTTGTTTACGGACAATCCAAAGGAAATGGGCAATCCGGTTTCCTTAATGATGCGCTGCCGGAGTTCACTGGAATAGCGGTAACAACCGAAAAACCGATCCATACCCGAAAGATCGGCATAGAACTCATCGATACTCGCCTTCTCAAAAAGCGGTACCTGTTCCTGAATAATTTCCGTAACCTCGTCGGAATGCTGACTGTAGGTACCGGCATTGCCGCGTATTACAACCGCCTCCGGGCAGAGTTCCCGGGCCATACGCATGGGCATGCCCGAATGCACCCCAAAACCTCGGGTTTCATAACTGCAGGCAGCCACCACACCCCGGTCACTAAGACCGCCTACCAGAATGGGTTTATGCTTAAGCCTGCTGTCTAACTTGCGCTCTACCGATACAAAAAACGTATCGAGATCCAGATGTAAAATAGTCCGTTGCATCTCACTTTAAAAAAAGAGGGATGCTAATTTATGGAATTATTCCAATTTTTTGGATTAATTCCTAATTAAGAAATGTTAAATGTTTTTTTATGTGAGTCGGTTTGAATTCCGACACCATAAATAATAAAAACCAATCTAGTATGTCGAGAAACTATTGGTACTTGATTTTACCTGGGCATTTCCATCAGATGTAATAATAGACCATTGATATTGAGAATTCTTATTTACTTCAACTAGGTAAGATTTCCCTAGTATTCCAGAAAATTGAGTCGATACAGTGTCAGATTCCTTAATCTCATCAAGAATCAATGTAAAACTAATGCTATTATCCTCAAGATTTTGGGTCTCCCAACTAAACTCCAATTGGGTTTCAATAATTTCAACTGATGAATTATTCTCAGGAAAAATCAACTGAGCCGGAAATGGTGCTATAAATTCCTCAGGAGAACTTGGAATGTAAAATTTCCAAACGTCTGATTCTTTTATTAATTCCTGATTCTTAGCAATAACTTTCCAAGAATATGTTGCGCTCTTTGGCAAAGAAATGTTCAAACCTGTACTATTAGTCGAAATCGTATTTGTAAAACTATTATCACCGCTTATCTCAAGAGTATATTCTAATGCATATTTGGCAGGTTCCCATTGAAAATTAACCTGTGCTTCTACACCCAAATCAATCCCGATCTCACAATTTTCAAAATTACCAGGTTGAATCAGAACTGGAGCATCCGGAGTTATTAACTCGTTTCCTTTAATAATTTCATCTATATCATCCTTACAAGATGATAAAAAAAATGGAAAAAGAAGCCAAAATGGAATTATGTATCTCATTTTTTCAAAATCTTTTTATGAATTACAAATTCATCAGTAGTGATTTCTAAAAGGTACAATCCACTAGAAAAATAATCCGTTTCTATCTCAATTAATCCTGTTTCAGAGTCATTCACGTTTCTATTTATTATAAGTTGGCCTTCTAGATTATAAACTCGAATATTTTTAATATTGGTGTTTTCGGAAAACCAAATACGCAATAAATCACTAAATGGGTTTGGAAAAATCTCAATATCATTCTCAATCAATATAATTTCTCTAAACTCCCCAAGGCATTCTTGATCCGATCTTACAACTAGGTAATTTAATCCTTCGGATAAATCAAGTCTGATTTTTCTCTCATTAACATCGAAAGTTCTACCATTTAATTCGATATGGAAATTTGAATCATACCCGCCAGTTATATTTAATTCAACTTTTCTTGATTTCTTATCCAATTCTGTAGTTACAAATATTTTTTCAGGCTCATCTATTTTAATTATATAACATCTTACGCCTATACCATTTAGTTTCAAACAAAGTTCATATTCCCCTGCAGATAACTGATTGATTAACAGTTTATTTTGCTTGTCGACTTCTCCAAATTCAGTATTATTAAGAAAAACCTGGTAAACATAATTACTTTCATAATTGAATTCTACCGAAATTTCTCCGTCGCTACCTTCAGCGCAGGTAACCCCTCGATATTTTACTAAAAATAAATCATTTGGTGTTTCTGATATTGTGCTGGTTACCGTTATACTCACCGTAGCGGCAGCCGAGCTCAAAGCGCCATCCGAGACCGTGAAGGTGAAACTGTCCGAACCGCTGTAGTTCGCATTTGGTGTGTAGGTCGCTACATTGCCGGCAAGGGTTACCGTTCCGTTGGTGGGTTGTGTTGCAAGGGCATAAG
>JBJOHX010000069.1:0-6528 GCA_046047415.1 Bacteroidota bacterium | reverse complement strand
TGTTCGGCATGAAAGTAATGAGTGATGCTTTGCTAGAATTGGGAGGAAATAGAATGCGAACTGTTTTGGCCGGGCTAACCTCAAATCGCTTTAAAGGTTTAGGAACCGGATTTCTGATTACATCCATCATTCAGTCTTCTTCTGCCACCACTTTAATGGTGGTGAGCTTTGCAAATGCCGCCTTGCTAACCTTGCCTCAGGCAATTAGTGTAATAATGGGAGCGAATATTGGCACAACCATTACGGCTTGGCTCATTACCCTTATAGGTATTAAAGTTAGTATGGGGGCAATTGCCTTGCCTGTTATTGGGTTGGGTTTTGCCTTGGTCATTTCTAAAAGGCAAAAATGGCAGGAGTTAGGTAATTTTATCGTTGGTTTTGGATTACTTTTTCTGGGCCTAGAATTGTTGCGTAATAATTTACCCGACCTAAGTCGCTATCCGGAGGCGTTCGATTTTATTAAGCACTATACAAAATTTGGCTTCTGGTCTGTACTCCTTTTTCTTTTGATTGGAACGCTTTTGACCGTAATACTTCAGTCTTCCAGCGCTACCATGGCCTTAACCCTGGTTGTTGCGGCTGCCGGTTGGCTTCCGTTTGAATTGGCAGCGGCTTTGGTGCTGGGTGAAAATATAGGCACCACCATAACTGCTAATCTGGCTGCCGTTGTCGGTAATTTTAGGGCAAAACAAACTGCAATGGCCCATTTGATCTTTAATATTTTCGGCATTCTATGGATGCTTATAGCCTTGGGACCCTTTTTAAATTTTATTACTTGGTTGGTTGTTGAAATGGGAGGAAATTCCCCATTGCGGCATTCGGGTGATATTCCATTGGCCATAGCGCTATTTCATACCGGTTTTAACTTGGCGAACTCTTTCATTCTTATTGGCTTGGTTAAACCAATGTCTCGGGTTATTCAACGAATCATTCCTGAGCGCATATTACCGGTTAAGGCCATTGATGAGCCCAAATATTTGACTGATCAGGCACTATCTTATCCGCAGACAGCTATTGCAGCCCTAGAGGATGAGTCGCGGTATCTTTTTGAACACGCCATATTTGAAATCATTGCCCATTCACTTCACCTGCATCGTACGGATATATTTTCGGATAAAGGTGCGGGGAGGGTAGTCAGAGAATCCCGAATGGACATGAAAACGGATGTACGCGGGTTGTATCTTAGCAAGGTTAAGCGTATTTATAGTCTTATTATTGCCTATGCCACAAATACCCAAAGTCGCCTGCATCTTTCCGAAGACCAGCACCGCCGGATTTCTGAATTGAAGCAGGCAAACCGGCGTATGGTTGAGATGATTCGATATGCCACTGATTTGAATCGAAATGTATCTTATTATTTAAACGGTTCAAATTCTGTAATGTCCGGACAATACGATTTGTTTCGAAAGCGTGTGGTTAAGGTATTGCGTGGACTGGATCAACTTCGGAACAGTTTTAATGCTCAAGAAAACAAAAAACTTTTATCTAGTCTGGAAGATTATGCTCAAAAGCAAGCAAACGCTGATAATCTTAAAATTGATGCCCTGATCCGGGATGAGGATATTTCTCCGGAGATGGCTACTTCTTTGCTGAATGACAGTGATAATGTTACATTACTAATAGAGAATCTACTTCGTGTAAACAGCTTTCTTTATGAAGTTTAGTAAATCATAGAAGGAGGTAATTCTACTCTTTTTTCTACTTTCTATGAGTTAGGACACAATTAAACCTAACTGATTGTTAAAAATTTAAATTTCGTTAAACGCTGAAATACAAATGTTTACGAATCTAATGTTAAGGTAAAGTAAATAAAAAGTGAAATAAAAGTTTGATATATGTAAATAATAACTACATTTGTTACGTTAAAGTAAAGTATGCGTAATCTTAAAATCATGAAGTTATGAGAAAAATTATTGGAATTATTGCAGTTATGGCCACCTTCACGATTAATGCTCAAAGGCAGGAACCTGTTTACAAAATTGACGGCGAGCGCGTAAAAGTTACGCTATATCATGAGAACGGAAATATTGCGCAATCCGGTTCTTATCTGAATGGTAAATTGGATGGTGAGTGGATTATGTTCGATACATCTGGAGAAAAACTTGCAATTGGTCATTACGCCGATGGCAAGCGTCAAGGAAAATGGTTTTTTTGGCAGCAAGATGGTCTAAAGGAAGTTGACTTCACGAATAATCAGGTTGCTCAGGTAGTTAAATGGAATAACAGTGAGGCAGTTGTTTTGAATAAATAGCAAACTATCTTTATCAATAATAAAAAAGGCCGGAATATCCGGCCTTTTTTATGCCCTGTGGGCGTGTTGATCATATAATTCCATAAGATTCATCGTTGCCGCTAGTAAATCTTTGGTTTCAGATAAAATACTGAAATATAAGGCTGTGTTTTTAGGACTGGACTCGTCTAAACGTGTCCGGGTAACTTGTCTTTCAATTCTGTTATTTATTTCCTCGATAAGATTTTCCCTTTTCACCAGGAGTGGAACAATGTTTTGGTATGACTTATCCTCAAAAATTGTTTGGATTTCCGCAAACAGGCTATGCATAATTTGTTCCACGTCTTTTAGGTCCTTTATTTGGTTAAACCTAAGTTTCTTATGATTGTTGTTAACGTGTTTAAAGCCTGCTTTTGAAATGTATTCCAGAGACTGGGTAAGATCTTCAAGATAGTTAAGCATGGTCAGGTAGAATTGCGAAACCCCAATATTTGATTCATCAAGGTTTTTAATAAAAAAGAAGATGTTTCCTTTTAAATCTTCGATTTCCTTTTCTAGTTTGGAAATTACCCTTCTACTTTTTCTTAAAGTATTAATGTCCATTTTGGACAAACCATCTATACTACTTGAGTAAATACGATCAGAGCGTTTCATGGCCAGTGCTATGTTCGAAGAATTCTCTTCTATTAGGCCAAGTATGGATCGACTTTCTGCACGTTGTAATTTTTCCTCTCGTTGCGTTTCTTTTAATTGACGTCGGTGCGTAACATAGTTCCTTCCTATCAGAGCGAAGGCCAAAACAAGTAGGGTTGCCATAGCCCAAAATCCTCCCAGATAAATTAAATAGGCAACCAAGGCAGCCGAAATGAAAGCTATAAATGCAGTAAAAAACCAGCCACCTATAACATTTAGCACCCCTGCAACGCGGTATACTGCACTTTCCGGACCCCAAGCACGATCTGCTAATGAAGTTCCCATTGCAACCATAAAGGTGACATAAGTTGTTGAAAGTGGAAGTTTCATTGAAGTCGCAAGGGATATAAGTACACTGGCTACCATAAGATTAACAGAGGCTCTTACCAGGTCAAATGCCGGTAGATCTGCTGCTTTTCGCTTCGGAAGATACTCGGCAGATTTATGGAAACGTGAATCTATCTTGGATTTAAGAACTTGGGGGACTAAACTTCCTAAGTAATCTGTAGCCTGAATAGAATATTTGACCAATCTTCTTGATAAGTAATTGGGTTCAAATCTTTCATCAACTTCGTCTTGTCGGGATAAATCTACACTTGTTTTTACCACGGATTTGGCCTTAGATGAGAACCATAGGGTGATTACCATAACCAAACCAGCAAAGAGCAGAATTCCACTGGGTGTTGGCACAGCTTTGGATAGATTTTCCATGGTATAGGCCTCTGGCAGTAAACCCGAACTCTGCCAATCCAAAAAGGATTGATAGGCAGCGATAGGTACACCAATAAAGTTGACCATATCATTCCCTGCAAAAGCCATTGCCAATGCAAATGTTCCAAGGATGATGATGATTTTATAAATATTCCAGCGTGCCACAGCCATTCCCAACCAAGAAAACAAGCTCCAGACCACAACATTTAAAATAAGGAATAAGTTAGTGCTGCCGTTTAGGTAGTCTGCAATGAAAGATTTAAAAAATGGTGCACTGCCCATTCCTTTAATCAGAATAAAGTAAATAATTGCTGTTATAGCAAGTCCTCCAAAAAGGGCTCCTTTCCAGGTGGGTTTTTGGTCAAATTTGAAGGTTAGGAAAATACGTGAAACAAATTGAACTAGAACCCCTACAGTAAAGGCAATTACTACTGAAAGTAGAATACCAAGTATAATTTCAGTTGCTTTAGTTGTGTTTATATAGTTCCAAATCTCACCCACGGATTGATCGGCGTTTAAAATTTTGACAAGAGAAATGGCCACGGCCGCTCCGAGCAATTCAAATACTATAGAAACGGTTGTGGACGTAGGAAGGCCCATGGTATTGAAAAAGTCTAGTAAGAGAACATCGGTAATCATTACCGCCATGAAAATGATCATGAGCTCAGAAAACATAAATTCTCCGGGATTGAAAATTCCTTTCCGAGCAACCTCCATCATCCCGCTAGAGGCGAGTGCTCCAAAGGCAATGCCAACACTGGCCACAATCATGATGGTTTTGAAGGAAACAGCCTTTGAGCCAATGGCCGAGTTTAAAAAGTTTACCGCATCATTGCTAACACCTACAATCAGGTCTGTTATGGCGAGTACCGCTAAGGCGATTATAATGAAAATGTACAGGTTGTCACCCATGGAAAAAGTCTTTAAATCACAAAAGTCAAGCTATAATTCAGCAGTTGTGTTAAAATAAGGTTATAAATGGTTTTCAATACTCAACTGAAGAAATAATGCTTGGGCATAAAAGTAAAAAGGTTCCGCCAATAAATTGGTCGGAACCTTTTTTAAAACGCATTCTTTTAAAGTTTATTCTCCGGTAATCCAGGTAAACAGGGTAGTATCTACTCCCGTTCCGTTGAATACATCGTCTGTGGCAGTTACAAGAGGTGTACCGTCAACAATTACGTTAGCCAACGGACCTGCATCTTTCATATCTACATTGGTGTCATATCCGGTAAGGCTCATGTTCGTAATGGTACCTCCTGATTCTTTTTTGAATTGAAGCCCCGTTCCACCTACTGTGGATATTATGGTAAAGTTTGTAAAGTTCGGGTTGTTATTTATCCCGTCACCTTCGAAAGCCGTAGAGAAACCTGCTATGGTGTGGCGGATATATCCGTTTGTTACAGATCCACTCCAGCCTTCTGTCCAATCCACTGCATCATCTTCGTTGTTTTCTAAATAGAAGTTGGTAACACTTACGGTACCACCAAAAAATTCTACACCGTCATCTGTACCGTTAAGAATGGCCACATTGCTTATGGATGTTCCGGAACCGACAGCGTACAAGGTTAAACCGTTGTATTGAGACTCCGCATTGATTTGTGCACCGGCATAGTTGATAACCAAATAGTCAATTGATCCTGAATTATCTGCATCATTAGAGCCTCCGTAGATAAAGCCGCCTACTTCAGCGATGGCATCAATTCCTTCTGTGGTAACGGCATCACCAAGAATTACCAATCCACCCCAGTCACCTGGTGATTCTCCTGCAGAGGTCATTACAACCGGTTCAGCAGCAGTACCCTGAATGTCGATTTGAGCACCTCTTTGGATTACGATATACGTGCTTGTTTCTTCTCCCGGACTGGCATCAGCAACGATAAGGGTCCCGGCAGGGATGGTTAATTTTGCACCCGCTTCTACGCTAAAGCTCCCTCTAAGTCGGTAGATGATATTGGCATCCAACGTAAGGTCGGTTGAAGTACTACCGGAAAGATCCTGGGATACAACCACAACCTCGGTGTTTACCCAATCAAAAATGGAAACGTCTACGCTAGGATCGGCAAGATAGCTTTTGGTAGGATCACCTTCCACACCGTCAATAATTACATTGGCTAGTGGACCACTATCTTTCATATCAATGGATACATCATATCCTGAAAGTGAAAGCCCGGTAAAGGTTCCTCCAGATTCTTTTTTGAATTGAAGCGCAGTACCTCCAACAGTGGAAACAGCAGTAAAGTTTACAAATTGAGGATTGTTATTTACATTGTCTCCTTCTACAGCGGTAGAAAAGCCTTCAATGGTGTGAAGCACATAAGTATTGGTGATGGTTCCGCTCCAACCTTCTGTCCAGTCTACAGCATCATCTTCATTATTTTCGAGGTAGAAATTGGTAACACTTACTGTTCCTCCAAAGAATTCAACTCCATCGTCTGTACCATTAAGAATGGCAACATTTTCGATGCTGGTTCCGGAACCTACAGCATAAAGCGTTAGGCCGTTGTATTGCGATTCCGCATTGATTTGAGCTCCTGCATAATTGATAATCAGGTAGCTTATGGATCCGGAATTATCGGCATCATTGGTTCCACCGTAAACAATTCCACCAACTTCAGCAATGGCATCTGTACCTTCCGTAGTAGTTGCGTTACCGGCAATAACAAGTCCACCCCAGTCTCCCGGGTTTTGGTCTTTCGATGTCATGATAACCGGAGCGGCTGCAGTACCTTGTACATCAATCTTACCGCCTTTCTGAACTACAATGTAATTGTCAGTTCCTACTTCGGATATAATTACCGTTCCTGCAGGGATTGTTAATGTAGCTCCTGATTCAACGCTGTAAGAACCTGATACGGTGTAGGTGTACGATGCGTCAAGTGTTCTGTTTTCGG
>JBJOHX010000068.1:0-68678 GCA_046047415.1 Bacteroidota bacterium | reverse complement strand
AAGGTCCCCAATATGTAGTCGTAAAACGAGTGCACCTGAATACCCATCTGCGTTACCAGGCCCTTTTCGGACGCCATTTTTTTCATGGCCCGGGACTCGGATACATAATGCGTTAACGGTTTTTGGCAATACACCGGCTTGTCCATTTCCATGGCCAGCAACGCCGCAGGCGCGTGGGTGTGATCTGGGGTAGAGATAACTACTGCATCGATGACGTCTTTCATCTCGGCTAGCATTACCCGGTAATCCTTATAGGTTTTAGCACCCGGATGCAAGGCCAAAGCCTGTGCCAGGTAATTCTCGTCTACGTCGCAAAGCGCCACCACATCTACCTGCGGGTGAGAGGAAATATCGCGCAAATCTTCAAAGCCCTGATGCCCCACCCCAATGTGCGCAGTGCGCAACCGATCGGCCGGATTCAGGTGTTTTAAGTTTTGCATAAAAGAGGGAGCCAGGGTCACCCCCAGGGCGCCCATGCTGCTTTTCTTAATAAAATCCCGTTTGTTCATAAGGGTTTAGGTTGATTAGAGTTTTCGAATTTTGATGTTGCGGAACCAGATAGGGCTGGAATGATCTTGAAGGGCAATATAACCCGACTTGTATTTGCCGTAGTCCGGACTGGTTTTCCATTTGTCGGAGTTCTTTTGAGCCTGCCAGGCCTCGTCCCAGGGCACAAAAGAAAACAGCATTTCGCCATTGAGCCAGTGCTCTACCCGTTCCGGCGTAAAGACAATTTTGGAAGAGTTCCACTCACCCACCGGATGCAGCGTTTTTTCTGCCGGTGGCGGATGCATGGCGTAATCGGCCCCGGTAGACTGAAGCGGTTTCAGTTGTTCCGGATGATCGGTGTACCCCAAACTGGTGTTGTACTCGGTGAGGTCGTGGATGCGGGCGTAATTCTCGTCGTCGATAAGCTGATACTCGGGAGCCACCTGCGGGATGCCGTTATACCCCTCTTTTACGTGATAAAAGATGCCACTGTTGCCGCCTTCCGGCAGCTTCCACTCCAGGTACAATTCGAAGTTTTCGAACTCTTCGGCTCCGTATATAATGTCGATACCGCCTTTATAGTCTTGTTCCATACCCAGCTCGGTGTCGTAGGCCAGGGTACCGTCTTCGATAGTCCAACCCGGAGGCAAACTGTCCAGGTTATAGCCTCTCCAGCCCTCCAGCGAGGTACCGTCAAAAAGATACTGCCATTCCGGCTCGGCCGCCACCTCCGGTTCGGCCTCTTTTTTGGGTTCCGTTTTACAGGAAACCGCTAGCGCCAGGAGCGCCAAAGTACATATTGATTTATGCATGGTTGTTTGGTTTGACTTCCTAAGATACGAATTCAGGTTTAATTTAAAATCTTATTTGGGCATTGGGCAGGGACATTTGACACAGATCTAGCAAGCCTTCTGCAATGCTGGGGCTTATTTTAATGCAATAACCGTTTTTACAAATTAATAGTGCCGAAATAAACCGTAAGTTCCTGTTTTTATGCCCATTGTATTTAGCAACAACGAAGCTACAGCCTTATCTATACTAATAGACTTACCAAGAGCGCGTCCTATTCCAAAAGAACTCAATCCCGTACTTCAAGTGAATCTCCGAATAATCATGGATTTGATCTACCCTTAATCCTTTCGTCCGAACAATCCGCGAATGAGCAATACAATCATAAGGAGCCAGCCAGCAGGATAGGGCATTAAGACCCATGCCCAACCCCAAGCAAGGCCGTTTTCGCCTCCAAAGCCGCCAAGGGAAGACATAATCCAGAGTAGAGCTACCCCAACAATCAGCAGCATTGCGGCCAGTTTAAAATAGAATTTACGTTTCGCATTTCGGGCATGTGCTACCAGGGCCAATAACGCGCCCCCCAAGGCAATAAGACCGGAGCCTTCCAGAGGGTCTAAACTTCCTATAATAAATAAGGCAAGTCCAATCAGGCTGCCCAGGCGTAAACGGCGTTCGGGTGTCATATGTTCAAAGGTACGCCACCTGTTGCTGCAATCAAAAGCAGTCTTTAAAAAGTCAATTTTGTATCTTTTCCAAACCTAATCGCATTCCCATGAAATTTCCAATTTTCGCTAGTGCCCTTACCCTATTGATTGGCATTTCCTGCCAGCCAGGCACCAAGGAAGAAATTCGCTTGCCGCAGGCCGTTATGTATCGGACCACAACAGATTTACAAAAACTTCTAACCCCAGACAGCCTTCAAGTGAGCGAGGGGTCCATGGTGGGCATACCAGAATTGGTGCTCGATGCTACCACGACCTACCAGGAAATAGACGGATTTGGTTTTACCCTTACCGGGGGAAGCGCCCTAAACCTGCAACGCATGAGTGCCGGAGCACGTGCTACCCTGTTGCAGGAACTTTTTGGCAACGGACCCAACGATATTGGTGTTAGTTATTTGCGCCTTAGTATAGGCGCCTCCGATCTGGATGAATTTCCCTGGTCGTATAACGACCTGCCTGCCGGGAACACCGATTGGGATTTGGAATATTTCTCCCTGGGATACGATACGCTATACCTGATTCCTACACTACAGGAAATTCTAAAAATTCAACCCGGCCTTAAACTCATGGGATCGCCCTGGTCGCCTCCGGTTTGGATGAAAGACAATGGCGACACCCGGGGTGGTAGCTTACTGCCAAAATATTATGATGTCTACGCCCGCTATTTTGTTAAATACATTCAGGGAATGGCAGCACATGGTATTCATATTGATGCCATTACGGTACAAAATGAACCCCTGCATCCGGGGAATAACCCGAGTTTATACATGCCCGCCGAAGCCCAGGCAGCATTTGTGAAAAGTTATCTGGGACCTGCCTTTCATAATGCTGGGATTGACACTAAAATTATCGTCTACGATCACAACGCCGATCGGCCAGACTATCCTATTACCATCCTAAATGATCCCGAAGCCGCGCAATTTGTAGACGGTTCTGCCTTTCATTTATACGGAGGGGAGATTGGAGCACTTAGTGAGGTTCACGCAAAGCACCCTACCAAAAACCTTTACTTTACCGAACAATGGATTGGCGCTCCGGGCGATTTTGCGGGTGACTTTAGCTGGCATACTGCCAACCTAATGATAGGGGCGCCCAACAACTGGAGCAAGGTAGTATTGCAGTGGAACCTGGCCGCAGACCAAAATCAGGACCCGCATACCGATCGTGGCGGTTGCGACCGTTGTTTAGGGGGAATTACCATAAACGGAGACCAGATTACCAGAAATCCGGCGTATTATATTGTGGCTCAAAATGCAAAGTTCATTCCCCCGGGATCTGTGCGGATTGCCTCCTCCGAAATCGAAGGCCTGAACCGGGTGGCCTATAAAACCCCATCTGGCAATCGGGTGGTAGTACTTCAAAACGCAGGTTCGGGCCCGCTAGATTTTCAGGTGATTTCCGAAGACCGAAGCATTTTGATATCGCTGAGTCCGGGAGAAGTTGGCACACTGTTACTGCCAGAATAGAATCACTTTTGTGCTTTAATGCATTGAACCTTTTATGCTGAATTCCAAACCCATGAAATCTGCGAAACTTTTTCTTTTGGCAATAATTTTACCCGCCACTCTTTTGGGCCAGATTCGGCTGCGCGATGCCGGGATTGTATTGGGGGTGTTACGGCCCGGAACTTTAAATGCTATTACCGATGTATCCGGGGTTAAGGTAGGGCAAACTACCATAGTGATGGGCGATTCCATTCGCACTGGGGTTACTGCCATTTTACCACATACAGGAAATCTATTTCAGGAAAAGGTACCCGCGGCAATTTATATTGGTAACGGTTTTGGCAAGTTGGCGGGCTATTCTCAGGTAGAGGAATTGGGTAATTTGGAGACCCCCATAGTGCTAACCAACACCCTAAGTGTACCTACCGCCATGGAAGCCGTTATTGAATATACCCTGTCCCAGCCCGGAAACGAGGATGTCCGGTCTGTAAATGCGGTGGTAGGCGAAACCAACGACGGTAGCTTAAACGATATTCGGGGACGTTACCTCACCAAACAACATGTGCTCGATGCAATATTAGGCGCCCAATCTGGCCAGGTAAGCGAAGGAAATGTAGGGGCGGGCACCGGAACGGTGGCCTTTGGCTACAAGGGCGGTATTGGAACGGCTTCTCGTGTGTTGCCCAAAGCCTATAACAGTTATTCAGTAGGGGTACTGGTGCAGTCTAATTTTGGAGGCGTACTAACCTTAAATGGCCGAAACTTAGCCATAGACCTAGACCGCGTACCTGTAAAATATACGGACACAGATGGCTCCTGCATGATGGTTGTTTTAACCGATGCTCCCTTAGACGCGCGCAACCTCAAGCGCCTCGCTAAACGCTGTATGTTGGGCCTGGCACGTACCGGAGGCATTGCCTCTAATGGAAGTGGCGATTACGTGATTGCAGTTTCCACCGCAACGGAAAACCGCATTCCGTATTCCCCACAAGGCATAACTTCAGCTGTTAATACAATACACAACGATTATATGTCTCCCCTCTTCCTTGCCGCCATTGAAGCCACGGAAGAAGCCATCTGGAATTCCCTATTTATGGCCGAAACTATGGTGGGGAAAGATGGCAGACGCGTAGAAGCGGTTCCGCGAGATTTGATTTTGGAGTTGGTTAAAGGGAACTAATATAGGCACAATCAAGCATTTTGAAGAATATCAACTAAAGCATTAACTGCTGCATCCTAAAGGTACAGCGCCGTGCACCGCAATTGTCCCAAAAAGGCTTTTCCCCAACACCAAAGCAGAATAATAACCTAAATTCGTAAATTCAACACGTATTAAAGAATCATTAAACTGATATGAAAACATTCATCCTTCGTCTAAGCCTATTGGTATTGGCGCTAACAAGTTTGCCGCAGGCAGTTGAGGCTCAGCGCCGCAGCAAGGTGCAAACTACTTCGTACTCCGAAGATTTGTATTCTTCGCTAAACTATAGATTAATCGGCCCATTTAGAGGAGGCCGCTCGGCGGCGGTTACCGGCGTGCCCGGACAACCCAATCTCTTCTATTTTGGAGCCACCGGTGGTGGCGTTTGGCGCACTCAAGACGGGGGACGCAGTTGGGAAAATATATCCGACGGCTTCTTTGGTGGAAGTATTGGAGCCGTAGAGGTAGCACAAAGTGATCATAACGTTATATACGTTGGTGGAGGCGAACAAACGGTTAGAGGAAACGTGTCTAGTGGCTATGGCATATGGAAAAGTGAAGATGCGGGTAAATCCTGGACAGCTGCCGGGCTGGAACAAAGCCGACATATTCCTCGGATTCGAATTCACCCCACCAACCCGGATGTAGTATTCGCTGCGGTTTTAGGAAACATTTATAAACCTACCCAGGAACGGGGTGTATATAAAAGTACCGATGGCGGAAAAAGCTGGCGCAAGGTTTTGTTTTCCAACGATTTGGCAGGGGCCGTAGACCTTACCTTCGACCCGACCAATCCTCGCATTCTCTATGCCAGCACCTGGAGGGTTCAGCGTACACCCTACGACCTGAGCAGTGGTGGGCCCGGTTCTGCAGTCTGGAAATCGACAGACAGCGGTGAAACCTGGAGCGAAATTTCAAAAAACGACGGATTTCCGAAAGATCCGTTAGGGATTATAGGACTTGCCGTATCTCCAGTAAATGCACAACGCGTTTTTGCCATTGTAGAAAACAAAGACAAGGGCGGCTTATACCGTTCCGAAGATGGGGGTAAGACCTGGAGCTTAATTAACGACGATCGCAGCCTACGTCAACGCGCCTGGTATTACTCAAGAGTATATGCAGATACGCAAGATGCAGACGTAGTATACGTCCTAAATGTGTCCTACCACAAATCTACCGATGGCGGTAAAACCTTTAAAAGCTCCAATGCCCCGCACGGCGACCACCACGATCTTTGGATTGCGCCGGAAGATCCCAAGCGAATGATTATGGGAGACGACGGGGGCGCACAAACCTCTTACGACGGAGGAGAAACTTGGAGCACCTATCACAATCAACCGACGGCTCAGTTCTATCGACTCACTACCGACAACAGCTTCCCCTACCGCATCTATGCGGCTCAGCAGGATAATTCTACCATCCGCATCAAACACCGCTCAGACGGGTACTCCATCGGCGAAAACGACTGGGAAGAAACCGCAGGTGGGGAATCGGCTCATATCGCTGTAGACCCAACCAACCCAGACATCGTATACGGCGGTAGCTATGGCGGATTCCTGACCCGGGTGAACCACAAAACCGGTACCACACGCGCCATTAATGTATGGCCAGACGACCCAATGGGATATGGGGCCGAGGGTATGAAGTATCGCTTTCAGTGGAACTTCCCGATTATCTTTTCACGTCACGATGCTAAAAAACTATACACCTTTTCCAACCACGTACACCTGAGTACCAACGAAGGACAGAGCTGGGAATTATTGAGTCCGGATCTTACCCGAAATGACCCCTCAAAATTGGTGTCTAGTGGAGGTCCAATTACCCAAGACAATACGGGTGTAGAGTACTACTGTACCATTTTCGCAGCCAACGAAAGCCCGCTTAAAGAAGGCCTCCTATGGGTCGGTTCGGACGATGGCTTAATCCACGTGAGTAAGGATGGCGGAAAGACCTGGGAAAATGTTACCCCTGAAGGCATGCCCGAGTGGAACATGATCAACAGCATTGAGCCTTCAAATTTTGATGAAGGAACTTGTTACGTCGCCGCAACCCGCTACAAATTGGGCGATTTTGAACCTTATTTATTCAAAACCACAGACTACGGAAAAACCTGGACACGCATTACCAACGGGATTGATTCCGAGCACTTTACCCGTGTGGTGAGGGAAGATCCCAAGCGCAAAGGCCTCTTGTATGCCGGAACGGAAACCGGAATGTACATCTCTTTTGACGATGGTACTTCCTGGAAACCTTTCCAGCTCAATTTGCCTATTGTTCCTATTACCGATTTAGTAGTGCGAGACAACAACCTCATTGTAGCCACTCAAGGGCGTTCGATTTATATTATTGACGACCTTTCTGTACTGCATCAATTGGATAGCGATTCCGGCAAGGCGTCGGCCATTTTGTATCGACCTAAAGATGCGTATCGGACCAAAGGCGGATCGGGTAGAAGACCTTCACTAACCGAGGGTCAAAATCATCCCAACGGGGTAGTTACGCATTTTTATCTGAAAGATTTTGCCGATAAGGACAGCGTAGCCCTTACCTATACCAACACGGCCGGCGATACCCTGGCTTCATTTAGCACTTTTGCCAAGGAAAACGACAAAAAACTAAAGGTTAAAAAAGGAGGGAACATTCACGTTTGGGATACTGAAGGAAAAGGCGCAGAGCGCCTGCCCGGCATGATTCTATGGTGGGCCAACCTAAGCGGTGCTAAGGCAGTTCCGGGAACCTATCAAGTTCACTTAACTGCCAATGGAGCTACCCAATCACAAACCTTCAACATCTTGGCAGACCCAAGAGCCGAGGTGAGCGTTGCCGATATGCAGCAACAATACGATTTCATCACCGAAATCAATGAAACGGTAGACGCTGCGCATCAGTCCATCAAAAAGATTCGCAAGATAAATGCCCAACTCGACGCCTTTACCAAGCAATACAAGGACAATGAGGCAACCAAGGATTTGGTAGAGCAGGCAAAAACCATGAAAGAAGGTTTTGAGGCCGTGGAAAAGGCACTCTATCAGACCCAAAACCGAAGCAATCAAGATCCGCTAAACTTCCCAATCCGTCTCACCAATAAACTGGCTCACATCAACAGTTTGGTTAGTCTGGACGATTTCCCGCCAACAGCTCAGGACATTGTAGTTAAGGAAGAATTAAGTGCCGAGATTCACAAACAGCTCGAGGCATTTAACAAACTGGTGGATGAAGAGATTACTGCCTTCAATAAGGCCTTTAATGATCTCAACCTCAACTATCTGTTTTTAGAAGACTAACATAACGTAGTTTTTAATTAAAAACCCCGAGCCAAGGCTCGGGGTTTTTGCTTTTGTATACGGACAATACCGGGTAACCGGAAATCCTGTTAACTCTTAATCCTCCATTGAGTATAAGGGCATGCCGTTCGAATCGGTGGTGAGCACATCGCTCATGTAATCAAAAAAAGGACGCATGGCTTTAAAGGTTTCATTGGCCCAATCCAAAAAATCGGGTTGCAGTACTTCCGTATCGGTAAAATTCCGACCAAAAATAAACTGTTTGTACCGCAGGAGTTCAATAGCCGGATGCTCCTTGTCAAAACCCTTGGGAGCAGTTTTAAGCTGCTCACCCTGCAGGGACCCAAAGGTCTTTTTAAACATAGAATCGGCCAGAATTTCCTGAATTTCGGCAGGATCCGCCGCAATTTCCTCCCGTATCCGTTGCAGGTCTTCCTTGTTGGGATTCCAAAAACCACCGCCAATAAACGACTGATTCCCGGGTTGAATATGAAAATAATACCCGCCTCTCCTTAGCTGGGAGGCCCGTCTAAAACTACCACTCCAGTGGGTTTTATACGGGGATTTATCCTTCGAAAAACGAACATCCCGGTAAATCCGAAACAAACTCTTTTTACCGGATGGTGTTTCCAGCACATCATGCTCGTTCATCTTGGCCAGTAAGGCATCCGCAAAAACTACGATGTCTTTCAGGTTATGCTCATACCGCTTTTTATGCTCGGTAAACCATTCCCGGTTGTTATTGGCCTCCAATTCTTTAAGAAAATCGAGGTTTTCGGCTTTTACAGAAACCATAGCTTATTCAAATATTGAATTCAAGCAACAAGGTAAGGGTAATTTTGATTAAGCGTCCTTAATTTCCAATGGCTTATTTAAAGGATGAATTCAGGTTTAAAGAAGGAAGCACAATTTTAGTCGTAAAACCCAAATTGGTTTTAGAAGGGGAACCTGTATTATTTCAAACGCCTAATAGGTTCATCACAATAGCGTTAAAAGAACCATTTTTAACTTTACTTTGAATCCATTATATCCAAATTACCCGATCAAGAACCTGCCAATCGGATAATTTCCAGGCGTCAACGGCAGGAGAGTCTTTCAATTTCCATGTTACGCCATCCGGAGAGGTCATTATTCGTTTTCCCTTACCGGAATTAGCAACGGCAACAAATTCATTATGCCCATCCATCCTCCTCCAGTTAACGGAATTCCAATAATCGCCGGCAGCCGTAGTCTGAGCTGTCCATTTGATTCCGTCAGATGAAGTCATTAATCGGTTGTAGGAACCTGAAGCAGCAATTGCTACAAATTTTTCGTTACCGGCAGGACCTCCCCAGGTTACTGAAACAAATCCGTTTTGAACGTCGGAATCCTGCAACGTCCAGGTAATCCCATCCAGTGAAGTCATTACGTTACTTCCTCCCGGTTGAAGGGCCACTGCCACAAATTTTTCTTTTCCCCTTATTCCACCATAGGCTACGGAGGTCCATTCCATTATGGAAGAAGCAGTATTTGAAGCCCAGTTAATCCCATCCGGTGAAGTCATGAGTTGACTTACAGTTTCGGATGTTACTACGGCTACAAATTGTTCTCTCCCGGCTGGCCCACCCCACGTTAAAGAAATCCAATCGAGAGTTGAGTCTAACACCGGATAAGTCCAGGTAACTCCATTTGTGGAAATCACCAATTGGTTGCTCCCTCGAGAAGTCTCTATGGCAACAAATTTCATGTCGTTTTTTGAGCCGCCCCAAACAACTGATTTCAAATTCTTTTGAATATATGAGGATTGAAAAGCCCTTTTAAAATATAAACGACTAAACGTTTGATCTTTAATTCTTCCCAAAAACTTGTTGAATAATTTAACCTGTACAACCATACCCGAATAATTGGTTTAGATTAAAGTTCTTAGATAATTTGTAATCTGCATTGAAAAACACCTCATTAATAACTAATGTGTGATTCATTAAAATCTCACCTTTATTTTAACCGAATGGTATAGGTAATTGAATATTAATTATTTAAACTAAACCAAAACTAACAAAGGTCTGGTTGAGTTTAAAGAAAAACGGATTCGCATTTTACAATGTGGAAAAGGACTATGAAGGGAAATCCTGGCATACCTTTGGTAAAACTTTGAGCAAAATTTGGAAAAAACAACTCGCGATTAAACGCGATTTGCACGGTCTCAGCTGTATGCACTATGTAATGCTGCCGGTTCGTGAATTTTCGAGAAATACCTTAATAATGCAATTGCTATTCTACCTTATATAACACTACAAATCCATCATAATTTTAAGATTTTCCTTAATTAGGGGTATAAGGGTTTCTGGTATTTTACCAATCCATTTTACCAATCTATTATTATCCACCGGTCTAATTTGGTCAATCATAATGTCGCAGTGCCTATTTAAATTAGACGCACTTTTTGATAAATGAATTCTTAAAACTTCGGATTGAAAATGAACATTAGAAGTAATTGGGCATACCAAACTTGAGGGATGTGAAATATTGTTCAATAGGTTAGTTTGAACCACCAAAACAGGTCTCAATTTAGGAGATTCAGTGCCAATTTGGGGATTCAAATCCACCATCCAAATTTCAAATTGCTTAATTTCCACGACTATAATTTTCAAATTCATTTAACACGAGTAATGAATCCTGTTTTACCATTTCGGATTCATTACGAAGTTTTTCCGCTAATATTTTCTTGATCTGTATTTTATTGTAATCCGATATGCCTTGATTAACGTATCGGTTACGAGGCGTTTCTTCAACAGTTATTTCGAACTTTTTTGAATCTCCCCCCGGAAGCTCATCGCCAGATATTCTGCCAACTGTAATGCTGTGGTTATTGTCCCCCACATAACTGCTGGAGTACGTAAAAGTAGCTGAAGAAGTTCCACTTAAAATTTTAATTACAGAGGGCATAATTTTAGCAGTACCGGAATGGTCTGTGGTTTCTACAGAAAATGAGGTGTCCAAACTGGCAGGAACCGTCTGATTATACTCATTAACAAGAGCCACGGTAATCTCCTTACTTATTTCTCCTACTGTTACACGTGACGGACCTGTAATTGAAATTTTAAACGGTATGGAAACTCGGTTTACAGAACCCGTCATAACAGGATTACCTGTTTCGGAACCTCCAACAACAACGAATTTTTCATTTCCTATAGAACCACCCCAGGCGATTGACCACCAAGAATTATCTGCCGGAGAGTTCTGCAAAGACCATGTAATTCCATCTGGGGAAATCATTATACGATTTCCCTTTCCTGAATTTGCTACCGCTACAAATAGACCGGCATCATGGAATCCCCCCCAGGTAACAGACCGCCAATTATGATCGGCTGCAGAAGCCTGAGTGGACCAGGTAATCCCATCTGGCGAAGTCATCACTCGATCACCATTTCCCGAGTATGCTACAGCTACAAACTTTTTACCGCCTGATGGACCTCCCCAAGTTACGGATCTCCAGTAATTTTCAACAGGCACAGTCTGTGGAGTCCAATCAACTCCATCCTGAGAGGTTATTATCTGAGTCCCACCGGTTGCTGAAGACACGGCCACAAACTTCTTGTCTCCGGTTGGACCACCCCATGTTACTGATACAAAACCGTTATTCAATCCGGAATCCTGAAGAGCCCAGGTAATACCATCCGGCGAAGTCATTACATTGCTTCCACCTGTTTGATAGGCCACAGCCACAAATTTTTCCTCCCCTTCAGGACCACCCCATATTACGGAATACCAATCCATAGTAGCTGCGGAAGCATGAAGAGTCCATTCAATTCCATCTACGGATGTCATAACCTGATTAACAGTTTCTGAAGAGCCGACTGCAACAAATTTTTCTTCACCAACAAGACCTCCCCAGGTTACTGAGAGCCAGGTTATATCCGAAACTGAAACTCGGGCTGTCCAGGTAATACCATCCGGAGAGGTCATAATGCGGTTACCGATTCCCGAAGACGCAATCGCAACAAATTTCTGGTTGCCTTCGGGGCCACCCCAAACTACCGATCTCCAATTATTCTTTATTGCAGAGGACTGAGAAGTCCAATTCAATTCTACCGAACTTGCTTGAATATTTAATTTCCCTAAGAAAGAATGAAGAAAATTTAAAGGAGATCGAACCGTCATAGTCTCAAATTAATAAAACTTGAAATTCACAATTTAATCGTGATTAGGACGACTATTTATCTCATTATTTTCTCATTACCATCTCATTTCTATCTAATATTAGCCTAACGAAAAACTCACGATTTTGCATGTGAAAATCGCAAATATCTGATAATAAGACGCTTAATTTGTTATATACGAAAATCAGGGATTTATGGAAGGAGCTGCCACAATGCCGAGATTTTAAGCATTCAGCAAGGGAATAATTTTTCTTAGAAAGGAAAACCTAAACAAAAGGATTATAGATCCAGTAAAAATTTCTGAAGATTGATGTCCGAATCCAAGTTCAACTTTTTTCGAATAAATGTCCGAGTATTATCCAAGGTACCTAAACTTTTTCCGGTGAGTCGTGCAATGTCTTTGGAGGTAATGTTTAGTCTAATAAAGGCACATATCCGAAGTTCGTTTGGTGTTAAATCCGGCGCCTGCTGCAACAATACTTTGTAAAAAGACTCATAAACCCCATTAAAACGGTTTTCAAACTCTTCCAGAAAATTACTGTCTTTACCGGCACTTAACCTGTAGGTGAGCCCCGAAAACTCTTTTTTAGTCTTATCCGGCAACCGATTAAGTATTTCTTCCAGTTCACCTAAGATTTCTTCCTTGGTATTCTGAATAGTTAAATTGTTAATGGATTCCGTTAGCAAAGCCTTAGATTTATACTCCAAATCTTGCCGCAATCTGTCGCTTTCCTGTTGGAATTTTTCCTTTTCCGATAACCGCTTTCGGTATATCAATAAATAACCTATTGCAAGAAATAAGAGTAACAGGGAAAGAATCAATGCAATCAAGTATTTACTTCGAACTTCCTTATCTAAAGCCATATTGATTCTATTGGTTTCCTTAGCTGCTCTTTCTCGCTCGGTCGCCAATTCCCATTCAGACACGGCTCTTAGACCGATATCTCCCTTTCCTTCCTTTTCATATTCCGTAAATAATCGAAAATTACTGTCGGCCAAAGCCTTCATTCCCAACTTATCGTATATCTTATACAAAGATCCGTAATAGGCTTTATTGAAATTTAAGATGTCGTAGGCTTTTAAATCGGGATAAGCCATTTGCAGTTCGTTTAAGGCTTCGTCGTATCGGGTTTGTTCCAAATAAATATCCGCCCGATTAAGCCGATTTATCAAAAAACCTACCGCCATGTAATCGTTAACCCCACAAATCGAATCCGATTTAGCAGTAAACTCCAACGCTTCTTCAAATTTCCCTTCTCTGCGGCGTAGGTTCGCATAATTCGCATAAAGGGGTGCTAATATTTCAGGCCTCCCATCCTTTTTTCCAAATTGGACAGCACGCGAAAATATTCGATTCGCCCTTTCATAATTTCCGGAATTAAATTCCACAACACCCAAGGTATTCAAAAACTTTTCCGGAATACTATCAAAGGGCAACAACTTATAGGCCCTATCCACATGAAATTGTGCCTTGTCATTAAAATGAAAATCGACATACATACCGGCTATGCTCAGTTCCAACATAAACCGATTATACACATCATCCTCAGAGACATGATCCAACGCTTTTTTAAAATTGATTACAGCTTCAAACAAATTGCCCTTCAAGGATTCCAATTCGGCTTTAGTGTTAAAGTAACTAATCATAAGGGATGTATTCGATTCTGACCACAATCCCTTCTCCAATTTTGCTAAATACTTAGCGGTGGAATCAATTTGCCGATCAAAAACAAAATATTGAGCCATTAAATCATAGGCGTAATTTTTTGAGGACCGAAAAGCAGTAGAATCATTGGAGTATAGCGTGTACTCGGCAAAAACCTTTCCTGCGGTGAAATAATAAAATGCGGAGAATTTTTGACAAATGGCCTTAACGACGGATTCATCCGGTGTATAATCCCCTTTGCTAAGCGTCTCGAATTTTTCCAAAAACCAATCCTCGAACTCGGCACTAGTGTTGTGTTTATAATCAAACGTTTTTAATAAATAATTCCATTTCTGTTCTGGAGTTTTGCCTTCAAATTCGCTGTTTGCGACAGCCGTATTAAAAACAGGAAGAACGGCTATCTTTTCTCCATTTTCTGCTGAAGGATTACAAGAAAAAAATGAAAGCAGAATAATTAATCCCAATTGACAAAGAAGAACTCGAATCGCAATGAATTTTTTGATCATTTTTCTATTCAAAAAGATAATTAATAGTGACGCAGGAATGCAATTAAACACTTAAATTTTTGGTTATCCTAAATTGTCTTATGAGACGTTTGTAAAATGTGTAATCAGAAAATATGGGCGTTCTAAAAAACATCAACACCCTTAATTGAACTAAATTCTCAATCAGATCTCTAAAGTAAGCAGAAACAAACGAATTCCAATATGCAATCAATCCGTTAGAATTATCTTAAAATACCAAAAGCCATGTGCAACACTTTAGTTTTGAAAGCCAATTGAAAGGCTTTGGTTTAACCAAAGAGAAACTGCAAGTAAATTAACCCCTGCCGGCCATCAACCCCTCAATCTCATCTGCCTCAATCGGAATATTGGCCATTAAATTAATTGGTTCGCCCTGCTCCTGAATAACCACGTCGTCTTCCAAGCGCACGCCAAACCCTTCTTCGGGAATATAAATTCCGGGTTCTACTGTAAAGACCATATTGGCTTTCATTGGGGTTTTTAGGGCGCCATAGTCGTGGGTGTCCAGCCCCATGTGGTGGCTGGTGCCGTGCATAAAGTATTTTTTGTAGGCGGGCCAATCCGGGTTTTCATTGGCGACATCGGCCTTATCCAACAAGCCCAGGCCAAGTAGTTCGGAGGTCATAATTTTGCCAACTTCCTTGTGGTACTCGGCCCAAATTGTGCCCGGAAGGAGTAATTTAGTCGCTTCATTTTTCACCCGCAATACGGCGTCATAAACCTGACGCTGACGCGTGGTAAACCTGCCGTTTACCGGAATGGTTCGGGTAAGGTCACTGGCGTAATTGGCGTATTCTGCCGCCACATCCAAAAGCAGTAAATCGCCATCCTTGCACATCTTGTTATTCTCAATATAATGCAACACATTGGCACTGGCTCCGGAAGCGATAATTGGCGTGTAGGCAAACCCGCGGGAACGGTTGCGGACAAATTCGTGAAGCAATTCGGCCTCTACCTCGTATTCCCATACCCCGGGCTTAACAAATCCGAGCAACCTGCGAAAACCCTTTTCGGTTATGTTACAGGCTGTTTGAATTAAGGCGATTTCTTCCGGTTCCTTTACCCCTCTTAGCGCCTCCATAATCGGAAAACTCCGAGCCACTTGATGGGCCGGAAACTTTTCCTTAGTGGCCTTTATAAAACGGTCGTCCCGCGTTTCGGTAACCACCGCCTGACGGTAGTGTTCGTTGGTATTGAAATAAATGGTTTTGGCCTCCGTCATCAGATCGAAGAAAATTTTATCGAACTCGGTTAGCCAATACACTGTTTTGATGCCCGAAACTTCAAAAGCTTGCTCTTTGCTTAATTTGGCTCCTTCCCAAACGGCAATATGGTCGTTGGTTTCCCTCAAAAAAAGAATTTCGCGGTGTTTGGGGTTTAAGGCATCCGGAAATAAGAGCAAAATGGATTCCTCCTGATCTACTCCCGAAAGATAAAATATATCCCGCTGTTGTTGAAAGGGCATGGTACTGTCTGCACCAATTGGATATATGTCATTGGAATTAAAAATTGCCAAGCTCCCTGCAGCCATTTGAGCAGCAAACTTCTTGCGGTTTTTTACGAAAAGAGCGGAATCAATCGGGTGGTATTTCATTAGTACGTCGGGTTTCTCTCAAAGGTACACATTCCGACTTTCGGGCAAAAAAAAAGGGGCATAAAAGCCCCAGGGAACATATAATGATTGGTTGGTTAGTTTCTAACACTCTAAACTTTCGACAATCGACCTAAACTTTTTATGTTCGACTGCCATCACACTACTGAAAGACCTTGTAATCCATTGCTCAAAAAGGTAGCAAATACGAAGTCATTTTTGTAGTTTGGTCCAAATTGGAAATCTAATAAACAAAATTGTTTTAAAACTTCCAAGATATTTGTGTAAAAAACACACCTTTAAAAATTAAACAAACGCATTAACACCCCTATTTATGAAGAATTTTGTTCGTCTTCTGTTTTTGCTACTTACCCTTGGTATTAGCGCACAAACGCCCGCTACACCAGCATCTGACATAATAGATGCGTTGATTCTTAAAGAACACATGTCCGAAAATTCGCTAGTTAAAAATTTAGCATTAAAAAATGTAGGGCCAAGTATTATGAGCGGACGGGTTGTAGACCTAGCAGTGAATCCAAACAAGCCCACCGAGTTTTTCGTGGCTTATGCTTCAGGAGGTTTATGGTATACCGATAACAACGGAACCAGTTTTGAACCGCTTATGGATGAAACACCAACCCAAAACCTTGGCGCCGTAGCTGTACATTGGGAGAGTAGTACCATTTGGGTAGGGACCGGGGAAAATAACGCCTCGCGTTCTTCTTATGCAGGAATCGGACTCTATAAATCTACAGATAAGGGTAATACCTGGGAATTTGCAGGCCTTCCGGATTCCCACCACATTGGACGCATTGTGATCGATTCCAATAATCCGAACGTAGTGGTAGTGGCAGTATCCGGTCATTTATATTCCCAAAACAATGAGCGCGGGGTGTATAGAACCACAGATGGCGGGGCAACTTGGAGCCGTACCCTATATATAGATGATAAAACCGGATTTATAGATCTGGTTGCCGCACCAGACAACCCGCAGGTGCTTTTCACAGCTGCTTGGGAACGTGACCGAAAAGCTTGGACCTTTGAAGGAAACGGTCCCGGATCCGGTATTTTCAAGAGCACGGATGGGGGGGCAACTTGGAAAAGTATCGGCGGTTCCGAAAGTGGTTTTCCTGCTGGCAGCGGAGTTGGCAGAATAGGCCTTGCTGCATTCGACAGTAATACAGTATATGCAGTATTGGATAACCAATATCGCAGGGAGTCCCAAGATCTTGATATGACCTCGGACAAACTGAGCAAGGAAGATTTTAAATCCATGTCGGTCAAAGATTTTATGGCATTAGACAACGGCAAATTGGGCGCTTTTTTACAATCGAATCGGTTTCCACGGCAGTATAGAGCGGCAGATGTAAAGGAATTGGTGAAAAAGGGTGCTGCAAAACCTTCGGATTTGGCACTTTATTTGGAAGATGCAAACGCTTTATTGTTTGACACGCCAGTGGTTGGGGCTCAGGTCTATCGCACAGACAATGGTGGTAAGACCTGGCAAAAAACTCACGAGGGCTTTCTTGAAGACCTGTACTACAGCTACGGTTATTATTTTGGCCAGGTTAGTGTTGCGCCTTATGACAAGGACCAAATTTATATTCCAGGTGTTCCTCTAATTCGATCTACCGACGGCGGTAAAACCTTTGCTTCTATAGACGGAGACAACGTACATTCAGACCATCATGCGTTATGGGTTAACCCGGTGTTGCCAGGTCATCTCATCAATGGAAATGACGGTGGGATTAATATCTCCTACGATTACGGAGCACACTGGATTAAGAACAACCAACCTTCCGTGGGCCAGTTTTACGCCATTGCTGTAGACAATCAAAAACCTTATAAAATATACGGGGGCCTTCAAGACAATGGGGTTTGGAGGGGACCTCACAACGCTAGCGAATCGGTACGCTGGCACGATAGCGGTCAGTATCCCTGGGACATGATTATGGGAGGGGACGGTATGCAGGTGCAGATTGACCCAAGAGACCCCAATACAATTTATACCGGATTTCAATTTGGAAGCTACTTTCGATTGGAAGGCACAGAGGCCAAAAGAACCTCCATCCAACCCAAGCATGACCTGGGTGAAGCCCCATATCGCTTCAATTGGCAAAGTCCGATATTGATCTCGTCCCACAATCCGGACATTATCTATTTCGGAAGCAATAAACTACATCGGTCGCTAAACAAAGGCGACAATTGGACAGCGATTTCTCCCGATCTTACCCAAGGCGGCCGCCAAGGAAATGTGGCCTACGGAACGTTAACCACCATTTCGGAATCTCCATTCCATTTTGGGGTGTTGTATACTGGAAGTGACGATGGTCTTATTTTTAATAGCCGTGATGGCGGAAGTTCTTGGGCAAAAATTTCGGATAGCTTTCAACCAGGGCTTTGGGTAAGCAGAGTTGCGGCGTCAAAACATGAAAAAGGTAGGGTTTACGCAACCCTAAACGGCTACCGCTGGGATGATTTTACACCCTACGTTTATGTAAGTGAAGATTACGGCACTACCTGGAAAAGCATTGCCGCTGGAATTCCAGACTCGCCCGTGAATGTGATTTTGGAAGATCCAAAAAATGAAAATCTACTCTTTGTGGGTACCGATAATGGCTTGTATGTTTCATTGGACAGGGGAACAAGCTGGAACTTAATGCAAAAGGGCATGCCCAATGTGGCCATTCACGATTTAGTCATTCAGCCCGAAGCAGGCCATTTAGTAGTCGGAACCCACGGCAGAAGTATTTATATCGCAGATATTAACGCCCTAGAAAAACTTACACCAAATACGCTGCAATCCAACCTTGTTGTTTTTGATGTCGAAGACTTAAGGGCCTCACCACGCTGGGGCAGTTCATGGGGAGCGTGGGGCAGACCCAACACTCCCGGGGTAGACATTCAATTTTACGCCAAAAAAGGAGGTGCGGTAACCGCCCGGGTACTCACTTCAGACGGTATTGTGGTTAGTGAAACCGATCAAAACGCAGATCAGGGAATAAATGTATTGTCTTTTGATGTGGCGTTTAGTAAAGCTGGAAAGGCGGAATTTCTTAAAAAGAATAAGAAGGAATTAAAAATTGCCGACGACGGTAAAACCTATCTTCCTGCAGGCTCCTACACCATTGAATTAAACCTTGAAGGAAGTACCTCATCCACAAGTTTTAACATTAAATAAAGCCAGGCAGGACCTTTTAGGTAAACAGCACCTAAATTTTTATAAATCCGCCGAAATTTACTTCGGCGGATTTCTTTTGAAGCGTGGAATTTAATTCTCCGGTAGGCAAAAGTTCTCAAATTCAATAAACGAAAAAGCCAGCAATTAGCTGGCTTCTATAATCTTACTAACGCGTAATATTATTCGTCAATTTCGATTTCATCGACCTCGACCTCGTCTAAATCTTCGAATTCCTCGATGTCCAAATCCTCTAACTCCTCAATAGCCTCTTGCTCCGATTGATCTTCCATTTCTATTAAATCTTCGGTATTGCCAACCTCCACTGGCACAAACCAGGTTTTGTAGGCACTAACCGCCAAAGCAAGAAGTGTAAGCAGAAATAAAACTTTAAGCGAACGGCTTAGGGCTTGTCCGGATTTCTTATCCAATACATAAACCGCTAAACCCAGAACCAGTGCACCGGTTCCTGTGAGTATGGCAATCTTAAACAATGGGGTCATTGAAAATACGACAGCCAATATTGCCAAAACATACCCTAAAACAATAAGAATGGTTTTCATTTTGATTAACTTTTAAGTCCTGTTGCAGATTTGATTTTTAATTCTCCGTTGCCGACCGGAATTTTGAATCGGGCATAAACGGGTATTCTACTTTTATCGGCAGACAGCCACAATAAATTATCGGCGCTACCTTTTAACAAATTGCTATTGTTTAATGCTATTGCCAATTTATAACATTCTTTTTTACCCAATTTTGAACCGATACTTTCTTTGCCCAAATATTTGATGGTGATTGACATGGGTTTGTTGTCGAACAAAAAACTCAAACTCTTAGTCTGTCCAGGTTTAAAGTAACGAAATTCTATATTCCTAAGTTGATATATGGTAGCCACAATATCGGCAGTATTTGGCCCAAATTTTACGGTATTTTTTACTTCCGTATTGCCGGTTGGTCTCCTTTTTCGGGTGATACTTTCTACGGTATTTGTTTTATAACTGAATTTGTATTGTTCAAACTTATTGTAAGTGCCTTCGTTAATGTCCCGCTTGTACAAATAGGGTTTTAGACTTGTGGGACTAACATAACTTTCGTAGAGGTCACGAATCTTAAAATAACTATCGAAACTTGAGTAGGTGGCTGCTGCACATTTTAAACGCAGCAAGGTAGAAGATGAGGTTTTGACCATGCTGGTCTCCATAGTAACCTGAGCTATTTCTGTAAGCAAGCCAGAAATATTGTAGGAGGCCGAATACACTAATTTCTCGGAAGTACCTACAGCTTGATTTTGAGAATAGCTAATAAATGGAAGTATTAGTAATAGGAACAGTCTTCGAATCATAGTTTTTTACTTTAATACAGAAATCGTAAAAATAGAAAGCTTTAGTATGTTAGGGCATTAACTTTATGTGAAAAATATTTTAGGTTTAGGATTTAAGGGGATTGTATTGCCTTTATTCCAAGGGAATCGCCCCATTGGGAAAGTCCTAAAATGGCGGTTGTACAGTATATATTCCATGCGGTTAACCGGAAATTTACCGTGTTACGAGCGGGATAAACTGGCGATAAGCCCAATTTTTCTTTAAAACCATTCTAAATGTAATTCTCTTATCTCCAAAGTTTGTTAATAAGTGTTCCGTAAAGTATTTTTGTGTGCCTTAAAAATATTTAACATGAGCGTACTCGCTAAATCATCTATAGCCCGGAAGGTAGTCATGGCCCTTTCGGGACTTTTTTTAGTGCTCTTTCTGGCCCTGCACGTTACCATCAATTTCAGTTCGGTAATCAGTCCGGAAACCTTTAACACCATGTCTCATTTTATGGGTTACAATCCCGTTGTACAATACCTGATGCAGCCTGTCTTGGTAGCAGGGGTTTTGATTCACTTTGTAATGGGAATAGCCTTAGAAATTCAAAACCGCAAAGCCCGCGCTGTGCGCTACGTAAGTTATAAGGGAGGTGCCAATGCGCCTTGGGTATCGCGAAACATGATTATTACCGGATTGGTGGTGCTTGCATTTTTAGGATTGCACATGTACGATTTTTGGTTTCATGAAATGAATTACAAATATGTAGCCTCAAATCCCGAAGATCCAACTCGTTATTTCGAAGAGACTGTGGCTAAATTTCAGCCCGTTTGGAGAACCGTGCTGTATGTGATTTCTTTTGTGTTGCTCGCTTTGCACCTGTGGCATGGTTTTGCTTCTTCCTTTCAGACCATGGGAGTAAACAATAAATTCAGCTCATGCATCCGGAGCTTCACCAGGCTTTATGCTATTGTGGTTCCATTGCTCTTTATTATTGTAGCCCTTTACCATCATTTTAACCCATTAACGCACTGATAGATATGGGAACTCTGGATTCAAAAATTCCATCGGGCCCTTTGGCCGATAAATGGACCAAACATAAGAACGAAATTAACCTTGTAAATCCGGCCAATAAACGGAACATTGATATCATTGTAGTGGGCACCGGATTGGCAGGTGGTGCGGCAGCCGCTACTCTAGCTGAACTTGGGTATAACGTAAAGACTTTCTGCTATCAGGATTCACCCAGAAGGGCGCATAGTATTGCCGCTCAAGGTGGGATTAACGCCGCGAAGAATTATCAGGGAGATGGCGACAGCCCGTATCGGTTGTTTTATGACACCATAAAAGGTGGCGACTACCGTTCTCGCGAGGCCAACGTGTACCGACTGGCAGAAGAGTCTGTAAATATCATTGATCAATGTGTGGCTCAGGGTGTACCCTTTGCCCGCGAATACGGCGGTATGCTAGACAATCGCTCGTTTGGAGGGGTGCTGGTGTCCAGAACCTTCTACGCAAAAGGTCAAACCGGTCAGCAATTACTGCTTGGGGCCTATGCGGCCATGAACCGCCAAATTCACCGGGGGAAAATTAAAGCCTTCAACCGGCACGAAATGTTGGATGTAGTAGTGGTAGACGGTAAAGCACGCGGAATCATTGCCCGTGATTTGGTAACCGGAAAAATTGAACGCCACGGTGCTCATGCCGTCGTGCTAGCGTCCGGAGGGTATGGGAACGTCTTTTACCTCTCGACCAATGCTATGGGAAGTAATGTTACCGCAGCTTGGCGCGCTCACCGCAGAGGAGCGTTTTTCGCCAATCCTTGCTTTACTCAAATTCACCCGACTTGTATTCCGGTTTCCGGAGATCATCAGTCCAAGCTTACCCTAATGTCCGAATCGTTGCGTAACGACGGTAGGATTTGGGTGCCTAAAAAAGCCGAAGACGCTCAGTCTATTCGCGACGGAAAACTAAAACCCACTCAAATTACAGAAGAGGACCGGGATTATTTCCTGGAGCGCAGATATCCTGCTTTTGGAAACCTGGTGCCTCGTGATGTGGCGTCTCGGGCCGCCAAAGAGCGTTGCGATGCCGGATTTGGGGTAAATAAGACCGGAGAAGCTGTATTCTTAGACTTCTCGTCTGCCATTCAGCGATATGGTAGTGAAAAAGCTTTGACTTCCGGACTTACCAATCCTGATGCTGCAACGGTAACCCGCTTGGGCGAAGAGGTGGTCGAGGCCAAGTACGGCAACCTCTTCCAGATGTACGAGAAAATCGTAGATGAAAATCCGTATAAAACCCCAATGAAGATCTATCCTGCGGTGCACTATACCATGGGCGGTCTTTGGGTAGATTATAACTTACAAACTACCATTCCGGGTTGTTTTGCAGCCGGCGAGGCCAACTTTAGCGATCACGGAGCAAACCGTTTGGGGGCTTCGGCACTCATGCAGGGTCTTGCAGACGGCTATTTTGTGCTGCCATACACTATAGGCGATTATTTGTCTAAGGACATCCGCACGGGCAAAATTCCTACAGATTCAGAAGCCTTTGATAAGGCAGAAGCCGAAGTGCGTTCTCGTTTGGAACAACTCCTAAATGCCAAGGGCGAGAAAACTGTAGATTACTTCCACAAAAAGCTCGGCAAGATCATGTGGAACAAGTGCGGGATGTCTCGTAACGCAGCTGGATTAAACGAAGCCATTTCGGAAATTGCTGCGCTAAGAGAAGAATTCTATGCAAATGTGCGTGTTCCTGGGGGAATGGACGAAATGAATCCTGAATTGGAAAAAGCACTTCGGGTGGCAGACTTCTTGGAATTAGGGGAATTATTTGCCAAGGATGCCCTACAACGAAATGAATCTTGTGGAGGTCACTTCCGAGAAGAATATCAGACCGAAGAAGGCGAAGCTCTGAGGGACGATGAGAACTTCCGGTATGTTGCTGCTTGGGAATACAAAGGCGCACCCAAAGATGCCATTCTTCATAAGGAAGATCTGGTTTACGAAAATATTGAACTGAAAACACGAAGCTATAAATAGGTAGGGATGAATTTAACACTGAAAATCTGGCGGCAAAAGAACACCGCAGCCCCTGGGAAATTAGTTACTTATCCGATTAGCGGGATTGAGGGCGATATGTCCTTTTTGGAAATGCTGGATGTCCTGAATCAGGAACTTATTGAAAAGGGCGAAGAACCTGTGGTATTTGACCACGACTGTCGCGAAGGTATTTGCGGATCATGCTCCCTGCAAATTAATGGAGAACCACACGGTCCAGACAGGATGGTTACTACCTGTCAGTTGCACATGCGTATGTTTAACGACGGAGACACCATCGTAATTGAGCCCTTCCGCGCCAAAGCATTTCCTGTAGTAAAAGACCTTATGATCGATCGGTCTGCATTTGATCGCATTCAGCAAGCCGGTGGGTATATCTCGGTAAACACTTCGGGTAACACCATCGATGCCAATACCATTCCTGTTCCCAAAAACGATGCCGATGCTTCCTTTAATGCAGCCACTTGCATTGGTTGCGGGGCCTGTGTTGCTGCCTGTAAAAATGCCAGTGCCATGCTGTTTACCTCGGCTAAAGTATCGCAATTTGCCCTGTTGCCACAGGGACGGGTGGAAGCCACAGAACGCGTGTTGAATATGGTGCGCCAAATGGACCTGGAAGGTTTTGGTAATTGCACCAATACCGGGGCTTGCGAGGTAGAATGTCCTAAGGGAATTTCTCTGGAAAACATAGCGCGCATGAACCGCGAATACCTTTCGGCAAGTCTTAAAGGATAAATATTGTTTCGTATCGGAAATCCAATTTCCGTAGAACTAAAGAGCAAGCCGGGACCCGTTCCCGGCTTTATTTTTGAATACGGCCCAGTGCTAACTATCAACCAGTAGCGAGTAACCCCACTTTTGACTATTTTTAAGGATTCAGAAAAGCATTCGAATTGACACCTCAACTCATATCCAAATTACGCGATCACAAACCTTCCATATTCATGGAAATGAATCAGGTTGCTGCCGAGCACAACGCCATTAATTTAGCTCAAGGATTTCCGGATTTTGACGTAGATCCGGAATTAATTCGAATGCATCAGGAAGCGCTTAACAGCGACCACAATCAGTACGCTCCCATGCCCGGTGTATTGGCGCTTCGGGAGGCCATTGCGGCAAAAACAGAATTGCTCTACGGCGCCTCCTATGATCCCGGGGATGAAATCACCTTAACCACAGGTGCCTCTCAGGCGCTTTATGCTGCGATTTCCGCCTGCATTAACCCAGGAGACGAGGTAATTATATTCAAACCCTGTTTTGACAGCTATGAGCCCATTGTAAAGCTTCAGGGAGGTATTCCGGTGCTATTGGGTTTAGAAGGGGCCAATTTTCGCATCAATTGGAATGCCTTTGACGCGGCGATTTCCTCAAAAACCCGAATGGTTATAATCAACACCCCGCACAATCCCACCGGTACCATTCTGGAAGCCGAAGATCTTGATGCTCTAGACTCCAGACTCCGCAATACCGACATTTTGGTGCTGAGCGACGAGGTCTACGAACATCTAGTCTTCGACCATAAAATCCACCACAGCGTATGCCGATACCCCGGTCTGGTGGAACGCTCCTTTGTTTGTGCATCCTTTGGAAAAACATTTCACATAACCGGATGGCGCACCGGGTATTGTCTTGCTCCGCGTAGTTTAATGAAGGAATTCCGCAAGATTCACGAATTCACTGTGTTTGCCGTAAGTCATGCCGCTCAAATTGCCCTTTGCAACTATTTAAAGGATCCTGAACACTATCTGCACTTACCCGATTTTATACAGCGCAAGAGGGACCTGTTCCTGAAAGGCCTAAAAAATTCGAGATTTACCTTTATTCCTTCCTCAGGAACGTACTTTCAAATCCTAGATTACAGCAACATCAGCCAAGAATCCGACATCGTATTTGTGCACAAACTTGCCAAGGAATTCGGAGTAGGTGGCATTCCGATTTCTGTTTTCAACATCAATCAAGCCGACAACAAGCAATTGCGGTTTTGTTTTGCCAAAAAAGACGAAACCCTGATTGAAGCTGCTAACCGCTTGAGCAAGGTATAACAATTGCAGAATCCTAAGGCAACGCCTCGTATATCATTTGAACAAATCGCTCAATCTGAGAAGGCTCAAGCCATCTTAAGACCATAACCATGTCTTGCTCCGGACAGACCACGATAAAGTTTCCGCCAAAACCGGCTGCGTAATACACCGTATCCGGCACACCCTTCCACTGCCGGGGACCCTTTTGGTTTAACCACCACATATAGCCATAGTTTGGGTTGGGTTTAGAGGGTGTGATTGCAGCATCAATCCATTTTTCAGAGAGCAACTGCTTGCCTGCCCATTTTCCGCGGGAGAGGAATAGTAAACCAAAACGGGCCATATCTTCTGTACTGATAAACAACCCTCCTCCGGAATGACCGCCTCCTGTTACAGATTGCATTTGCATTCCATCAATAACGGTCCAGGCATGGTCGTAACCGAACCAACGCCATGTAGTACTGGCCCCTATTGGATCCATTATTTCCGTTTTTAACACCTGCGGTAAAGGTTTACGCCAAAGGTGGGTTAAGGAATACGCCAAGACATTTACCCGAACATCGTTATATTCCATAACCGTTCCGGGCTCGATCAATTCGCGGTTTTTCCAATCATCAATTCCCCCATCCTTGGGCGGGCGATCGGCCCAATCGCGGGAACCCCACAAATCTCCGGACCAATCCGAATTCTGCTGCAGCAAATGCGACCAACTGATTTTAGAATTGTGAGCACCATCAAAAGTGCCGTCCCAAATGGTTTCAACAACCGGAGCAGATGTATCTTTCAAGAGTCCTTGATCTGCTGCAACACCGGCTACAGTAGACAAAAAGCTTTTGGTAACGCTAAAAGTCATATCTACGCGGCGCGTGTCGCCCCAAGAAGCGATAAGATACCCGTTTTTTAAGATCATACCGGCCGGGCCGCCTCTCCGCTTTACCGGACCCATTATTTTATGGTAGGGTTCCTGCTGAAATCCAGCTAAAATTGCAATTCGCAAATCACGAGAACCAGAATATTCATTTTCGTTGGCAAAGGTTATAGCTCGATCCAAAGACTCGGCATCAATATTATAATCATTGGCACTTCGAGTTTCCCACATTTCGTGCCGGTCAGGAAAATACGAAATGTCCTGCGCTTGAACCCCTATAATTCCCAATACAAGGCAGCCCAATCTAAAGAGTGTTTGTCTCATCACTAAACCTAAATTATCGGATTAAAATTCATATTTCATCATCCAATCCGTCTGCTTGTCGCTGCCTACGTAATATGGATGTTCAGCAAATTTTATAAAACCGTGTCTTTCGTAAAACCGAATTGCTTTTTCATTATGCTCCCAAACCCCGAGCCATAGATACCGTTTATGCCAAGATTTACACATTGCCTGAATATGGTTTATGATCATACTGCCTACGCCCGATCCAACATGCTGCGGAAGCACATAGATACGTTCCAATTCGGCAGCCTCGGGCGACTCCGGTTCACTCTGACCATGACCAGTGTTTATCTTGAAATAAGCTATAAGTTCTTCCTCTTGTTTTACAAAAAAGAAATGCATTTCCGAATGTTGCATTTCCCGGGATAGCTTTTCCAAGCTAAAGGCCTTCTGAAGATATATATGGAAGTCGTCGGGGTTGTTTTGCGACTCAAAAGCTGCTCTAAATGTGATAATGGAAATAGACTGAAGTGCCTCTAAATCATCGATTGTGCAAGGCAGAAAATTGAGTGGTGCCATTTTTTAAAATTAGAAAAATCAACCCAACCTACAACACAATTAAAGAAATACGTAAGTTAGTTTTAAGAGGAAGTCCTAATTGGCCCAAGGGCCTAAAGTTTCATCTCAGGAACTTCATCCGGCACAATTAAACGGCCGGCAGTGGCTGCCCTTATGGTGTCTACAGAGACACCGGGGGCGCGTTCCAGAAGCCTAAATCCATCTGGGGTAATGTCCAAAACGGCCAATTCAGTAACTACCTTTTTAACACATCCTACACCGGTTAACGGTAAGGTGCATTGTGGCAGTAATTTAGATTCTCCAGCCTTGTTTGTATGCATCATGGCCACGATAATATTCTGTGCCGACGACACCAAATCCATAGCACCACCCATTCCCTTAACCATCTTACCGGGAATCTTCCAGTTGGCAATATCGCCGGTGTCCGAAACTTCCATAGCCCCCAAAATGGTTAGATCCACATGCTGCCCTCGTATCATGGAAAAACTTAGTGCTGAATCAAAAAAAGAAGCACCCGGAAGGGTTGTAATAGTTTGTTTACCGGCATTGATTAAATCTGGATCTTCCTCTCCTTCCCAAGGAAATGGGCCCATTCCCAAAACACCGTTTTCACTCTGAAACTCAACGGAAATATCTTCCCGTACAAAATTGGCAACCAGGGTAGGAATCCCAATACCTAAATTCACGTAATAACCGTCTTTAACCTCTTGTGCTATGCGTTTGGCAATGCCGTTTTTATCTAACATTATCCACGAGTTTTAACGGTTCTTTGTTCGATTCGCTTTTCGTAGTTTTTACCCTGAAAGATCCGCTGTACAAAAATACCGGGAATATGAATTTGATTGGGGTCCAAAGATCCGGCAGGCAACAATTCTTCGACCTCTGCAACAGTAATTTTAGCAGCACCGCACATTGCAGGGTTAAAATTTCGGGCGGTACCCTTAAAAATCAAATTTCCAGCTTCGTCTCCCTTCCAGGCTTTCACAAAAGCAAAATCGGCATTGAAGGCATGTTCCAGCACATACATTTTGTCATTAAATTCACGGGTTTCCTTGCCGTCTGCCACTTCGGTTCCATAACCCGCCGGAGTATAGAAAGCAGGAATTCCCGCCTGAGCAGCCCTGCATTTTTCGGCCAAAGTACCTTGAGGTGTAAGTTCAACCTCCAATTCACCGCTTAGCATTTGCCTTTCGAACTCAGCATTTTCGCCAACATAAGAAGCAATCATTTTTTTAACCTGTCGGTTCTGCAACAATAACCCTAGTCCAAAATCGTCTACCCCTGCATTATTGCTAATGCAGGTCAATTGAGACACCCCAAGCCGAGCCAATTCGCCTATGGCATTTTCGGGTATGCCACAAAGGCCAAACCCTCCTAACATTAATGTCATATTGGAAGTTACCCCCTCAAGAGCAGCCTGTACGTTTGGTACTGTTTTACAGATCATGGTGTGTTCTACAGCTATTTAAGTTCCCCTTTAAAAACCGAAATCCTCCAAATCATCTTCCAGACGGGGCTTAACCGCATCCGGATCTTCATCACTGGGTTTGCAATTTACCCGTATCGACATGCCTTCTGGTTCCTCAAAATCTTCCTGAGAAATGCCGATTGTAGTATCGAGGTAATTCTCCCTCATGTAAATTGCCCATATAGGCAATGCCATGGTTGCGCCCTGTCCGTATGCAATACTTTTAAAATGCGTGGCGCGATCTTCACCTCCAACCCACACACCGGTTACTAAATTGGGAACCATACCTATAAACCAACCATCACTCTGATTTTGCGTAGTTCCTGTTTTACCAGCTATTGGATTCGTAAAGGCATAAGGATATCCCGTAACCACCTCCTTGTACACCGGATTATTAACACTTCCGGAACCCCGAAGCCGAATTCCGGATCCACTTTCGGTAACCCCCTTCATGAGGTCTATCATAGCATAGGCCACGTCCTTGCTGAATACGTCTTTTGTAACCGGCGTATATTCGTACAACACGGTGCCATTTCGATCTTCAATTCGCGTCACCATAACCGGTTTAACGTAAACCCCTTGATTGGCAAAAGCTCCGTAAGAACCCACCATTTCATAAACGTTTATATCTGGAGTCCCTAATGCAATGGAGGGAACCTCGGGGATTTCACGCGTTATTCCCAGATTATGCACTAAAGCGGCCACCGGCTTTGGTCCAACCATATCTATAAGTTGAGCCGTAACCGTGTTTACCGAATTTGCAAGTGCCGATTTTAGGGTGAAGCTCTGCCCGGAATATTTTCCATCAGAATTCTTTGGGCACCAAGGTTCGGGGTTTCCGTGTTTATTGGCTTCTATACAATATTGGGTGTCGGGCAATGAATCGCAAGGCGATTTTCGAAGCTGGTCGATTGCAGCAGCATACACAAAAGGTTTAAAGGTAGAGCCCGCTTGTCTGGCCCCCTGGAAAACGTTGTCGAATTGAAAATGCCGATAATTAATTCCACCCACCCAAGCGCGAACATGGCCGGTTTGAGGGTCCATAGACATCATAGCCGCCCGTAAAAAGGTTTTGTAATAACGAATAGAATCCATTGGAGTCATTACCGTATCTTTCTCCTGGTTTGGCGCATTCCAGTCAAAAACTGTCATTTCGACGGGTTTATCGAAGCTCTCGCGAATTTCCGCTTCGGAAAGGCCATCTCGCTGCATTACCCGCCAACGTTCCGAACCTTTAATGGCTCGCTCCATTATGGTGCTAATGTCTGCTTGTTCTAAATCTACAAACGGTGCGGTCCCATTCCTTTTAGGTGAATTTTGAACGAAAAAAGCGCGTTGTAAATTTTGCATATGATCCGAAACTGCGCGTTCTGCATTGGCCTGCATCCGAGAATCAATGGTGGTGTATACTTTTAGCCCGTCCAGATATATATTCCAGGTGTCTCGTTCTCCAGGTGCAGCAGGTTTTGGATTGTTTTCAATCCAAAACTTTAACCAGCTCTGGAGGTACATTCTAAAATACGTAGCCAATCCTTCCCGGTGACTTTCCGGACTAAATTTTAAGGTCATAGGAGTGGCTATAAGAGAATCACGAGCTTGCTCGGTGATGTAGCCATATTTCTCCATTTGTGATAACACCGTGTTACGCCGGTTCCGCGTGAGTTCTTCCCTTCTGATAGGGTTGTAAAGCGAGGAGTTTTTAAGCATTCCAACCAACATTGCCGATTCCTCTACAAGCAAATCCCTGGGTTCTTTGCCAAAATAAATTCTTGAAGCAGAACGAATACCGTCTGCATTATAATTAAAGTCATAAATATTGAGGTACATGGCCAGAATCTCCTCCTTGGTATAATTACGCTCCAATCGGGTGGCAATTACCCATTCTTTAATTTTCTGGGTATAGCGTTTCCAACCTCGAGCAGCTATTCCGGTAAACAACAACTTGGCCAATTGCTGTGAAATGGTGCTCGCTCCACCGCGTGTACCAAGAAACATTACTGCCCGTAGTGTTCCCCTAAAATCTATACCGGAATGCTCATAAAAACGTGCATCTTCTGTTGCAATTAGGGCATTTACCAAGCTTTCGGGTAAATCGGAATATTCTACATCTGTTCGATTTTCGTCCAGAAAAAATTTACCAAGCGTTTTACCGTCCGAAGAGATAATCTCCGTTGCCAAATTAGTTTGAGGATTTTCTAAGCGCTCAAAAGTTGGCATTTCGCCCAACCCCCCAGAGGCGGCCATCATAAATATGATAATAATACTAAGCACCCCAAGTGAAAATAAGGTCCATAGCAGACCAACCCATAATCTGTGGGGATGTGAAGCATTATTGTTGTTTTCTTTACCCATGCTTACTGCTCAAGATTTTTCTCAATTTGAATGCCCACATCAAATATGCCGGGAAGGGAAGCTATGCCCTGCACTTTTCCATTTTCCCGCATTGCGTGAGACAGTGTAAAGGTATATACGCCATTTTGAGCAAAAACGATGTCGCGCTTGTATCCTAAAATGTTTTCTATGGAACTATTTGCGCCGGAGCCAAGCCAATTTCCTTGTGGATCGGCCATGTTGTATTCCAAAGTATCTCGGGATTGGGTTCCATCCGGAGATTTAATTTCTGCAATTAAAAACAAGTTGCTGTAGGGAAAAGTATTGTCGTTTCGTATCACAAAATACACATTGTGTTTTTGAATCGTATCTTGATTTTGCATCGTAAAACGAATCGTGTTTTCCTTATCCCACAGCCCTTTAGGAATGACCGCCGATTCGCTAAACACCAAATTGCCGGTGCAGGCACTTAGCGCGACAAAGGTGCCTACAATAAAAAGTACCTTACGCATCCTTTGCTTGTCCTTTGTTTTTCTTAAAATTTCTTCGCTTGTTACGATTTTTACGTTTGCCCCTTCCTTTAGTAGGACGATCAAACCGAGTGAGACTGTCCTGGCCTACAGGGTTTTCAAAATCAGGGGGGGCTTCTTCATACGCCGTAGCAAATTCTTCCAGACTGTTTACCTTTTCCTTGCGTTTGTTTAGCTCCAACACCTCTAAAACCTGTTCCTTGCTCAAAGCGTGCCAAGTGGCCGGATCATCCTTATAGGAAAACCATAGTACCCCTTTAAAAATGTCACTTTTTTGACAAAACGCCATGCCCTTCTCGGTAATTAATCTGGCGTCGGTTGGCGGAAAATCCTTGAGGGCATCCAAGTACATGTCTAACTCGTAATTCAGGCAACACTTAAGCTTGCCACATTGTCCTGCCAATTTCTGCGGATTGAGCGATAATTGCTGATACCTAGCTGCCGAAGTACTTACGGATCTAAAGTCACTTAACCAGGTAGAACAACACAATTCGCGCCCACACGAGCCAATTCCTCCAAGACGCTGAGCCTCTTGACGATACCCTATCTGACGCATCTCAATTCGGATGCCAAAGGCCTTGGCCATATCTTTAATTAATTGCCTGAAATCTACCCGATCTTCTGCAGTGTAATAAAAGGTTGCCTTAGACCCATCGCCCTGAAATTCCACATCGGATATCTTCATTTGCAGATTCAGGATAATGGCAATTTCCCTGGCTCGTTTTTGAATTTCCTCCTCCTGATCCCGACATTTTTGCCATTTGTCAATATCTCGCTGTGAGGCCTTTCGGTAAATTTTTGGAAGTTCAGAATCCTCGGCGATTTTCTTCCTTCTCATTTGCATCCGGACCAATTCGCCTGTAAGGGTAACAACCCCAATGTCGTGCCCTGATTTGGATTGTGTTGCCACCACGTCACCTAAGGACAAGGTGAGATTGTCTGAATTGCTAAAAAATTCCTTTCTGCTGTTTTTAAAACGAACCTCTACCCCGTCGAATTCCTGCGTTCCGGCAGGCAATGACATGTTCGAAAGCCAATCAAAAACAGTAAGTTTATTACAGCCATCTGTACCGCAAGTGCCATTGTTTTTGCACCCCCGCGGCTGTCCATCCGAGCCGGTTGAACAACTGCTACATCCCATACGCTATATCTTGAATTTGAATCCGGAAAACTAAACGGCTTCAAAAAAGGGTTCATACTTGATTAATTCCCGTAAATATAGGACATTTTTAAGTCGCAAGAGAAAACTTAGCCTCACGACTTGCAGCCTTATGAAACCTCTGAGCAATTATGAAATACTACTGGTTTTTTAAACTTTAGAGCCTCGGATCGTCCTTTCTTAAAAATTTTGTTGCTCTTGCTGGCTCCTTTTCTAAGCGCCTTCTGTTCTTCAGGCGGCAATGCAACGACTTCCATACATGCATCGGAACAACACTTATTCAATTCTTGCGCACAGGCGGCACACTGAATAAATAACAAGTGACAGCCCTCATTGGCACAATTCACGTGTGTATCACAAGGTACACCGCATTGATGGCAATGGGCAATTACTTCTTCCGATATTTGTTCGGCCCGGCGGTGATCAAAAACAAAATTTTTACCCCTAAATTTATTGGGCAACCCTTGTTCCCGAACTTGCCGGGTGTATTCAATAATTCCGCCTTCCAATTGAAAAACCTGTTTAAATCCTTTGTTTTTGTAATATGCACTGGCCTTTTCGCACCGAATACCACCTGTACAATACATAACTAACTTACGGGTTTCCTTAAAGTCGCGTAACTGCTCCTCTATTAAATCCAGAGAATCTCTAAAAGTATCTACATCTGGGGTAATGGCGTTTTCGAAGTGCCCAATTTCACTTTCATAATGATTGCGCATATCTACAACCAGGGCCTCGGGGTCTTCCAATAATGCATTAAACCTTGCTGCGTCTACATGAATTCCTTTGTCGGTTACGTCGAATGTTCCCTCGTCCAATCCGTCGGCCACAATTTTGTTGCGCACCTTTACCTTTAGTTTTAGGAAGGATTTGTTGTCTTGTTCAACAGCTACATTTAAGCGCACTCCGTTTAAAAAGCTAATGCTGTCTAGATGGGTTTTAAATGCTTTAAAATTTTCTGCGGGCACAGACAATTGAGCATTTACTCCCTCATGTGCTACATAGATACGTCCCAATACATCTATGGCATGCCAATGTATAAACAGGTGATTTCTAAATAGTCGGGGATTGCCAATTTTGGCGTACTGATAAAAGGATATTGTAATGCGATCTTTACCCGCTTGCTCTATTAAGGCCTCTCGTTCGCTGGCGCTGAGCTTATTGTATAATTGCATGCCAAAAGAAATATGTAATACCTAATTTATCTGGCAAATTTAGAGAATCGAGAGGTACGGCATAAAAAAACCCTGAAGTTTTGTGCTTCAGGGGTTAAGAGAACCGCAATATAACCTCTTCTTCATAGCAATTTGTGAATTTAAATTGCGGCTAACCGGTTTAGCTTTGCATCTGCCGGCACATTATAAATTTAAGATGCGCAGAAGTCCAAAAGGTTGCTTTGGGGTTTGTGAATCTATCGAAAGAAATGGTAATTTAGCCGTTCAATTTAAAGTTTTCCAAAAGATGAGCAGTGAGAAAGAAGCCAAATTAAAAGCCTTAAAATTAACCCTAGACAAGCTAGACAAAACCTACGGCAAAGGTGCGGTTATGAAAATGGGAGACAGTGTGGTTCAGGATGTTGAAGTTATTCCTTCCGGCTCTTTAGGCTTGGATTTGGCCTTGGGAGTAGGGGGTTATCCCAGAGGACGAGTGATTGAAATTTACGGGCCAGAATCCTCAGGTAAAACAACCTTAACCTTACACGCAATTGCCGAAGCTCAAAAAGCGGGGGGTATAGCTGCATTTATTGACGCAGAACATGCTTTCGATCGGTTTTACGCTCAAAAATTAGGGGTAGATATCGACAATCTCATTATTTCACAGCCCGATCACGGAGAGCAAGCCTTGGAAATCGCAGACAACTTAATTCGTTCTGGAGCAATCGATATTGTTATTATTGATTCCGTGGCGGCATTAACCCCTAAGAGTGAAATCGAGGGTGAAATGGGCGATTCTAAAGTTGGTTTACACGCCCGATTAATGTCTCAGGCATTGCGTAAATTAACGGGATCTATTAGCAAAACGCACTGTACGGTAATCTTCATTAATCAGTTACGGGAAAAAATTGGAGTCATGTTTGGAAACCCGGAAACGACAACCGGTGGAAACGCCCTAAAATTTTATGCTTCTGTGCGACTAGACATCCGTAAATCCACCCAAATAAAGGATACAGACGGTGAAATTCAGGGTAATAAAACCCGCGTAAAAGTGGTCAAAAACAAGGTGGCTCCTCCGTTTAAAACTGCAGAATTTGACATCATGTACGGGGAAGGTATTTCCAAAATTGGAGAAATTTTGGACATGGGAGTAGATTTTGAAATCATTCAAAAAAGCGGATCCTGGTTTAGTTATGGAGATACCAAGCTCGGACAGGGTAGAGATGCAGTTAAGTCCCTTTTAAAAGATAATCCGGAATTAACCGAAGAGCTTGAAGCAAAAATAAAAGAGGCGGTAGCTGCTGTAAAAAGCTAATCTTTTTACATTTTCAAGCAACCTTTGTTTATTGCGTTCATCTTTTAGGATACGGTTAAGCTTAACACGAAGCCTATGAGGTGTTTTACAAAGTTGATATCCCTATCATCCCTATTGGTAATCCTACTCGGATGTGACGTTTCGGATGACAGTGCTACCTATGATTTAATTGCTTTACCAATATCCGAGGTTAACTTACCGGATACCTTTAAGCTCAACGAACGCTATATATTTAATATTTCTTTTGTTCGTCCCGACGACTGTACAGGTTTTCGTGGATTCGAAACAGTGGCGGAAGAAACGGAAACCCACACCGTGAGGCACATCATGGCAATAGGGGCACAGTTTCACGACGGCCTGTGCCCTGAAGCCCCCGAAACGCTTCAAACAAGTATACAGTTCATCTGCCAATACAGTTCACCATACCTTTTTCGATTCTACACCGGTGAAGACGCTTATGGAAATCCTCAATATCTAGAAATAGAGGTTCCCGTGGAATAATAAGACCTAAACTTAGAAATCAGCCATCAGCAGTTTATTTTGACCGAGGAAGAGCTCATAAAGCAATGTCAACTAGGCCAACGCAGCGCACAGGAACTGCTGTACCGCATGTATTCCCCAAAATTGTTTGGCATTTGTTTGAAGTACTCGTCTAACAAGATCGAGGCCGAAGACAACTTGCACGACAGCTTTATGACCATCTATGAAAAAATCCATCAATTTGAAAATAAAGGTTCTTTTGAGGGTTGGCTAAAGCGCATTACTGTAAATACCGTGCTTCAAAAGTACCGAAAGACAGGGCAGATTATTCCCCTTTCTGAACCTATTGAACTTCCAGATGTTGAGCAATCCGAAACGCTTACAGAAATACCCATGGGGCAATTGTTGCAATTTATTCAAGAATTACCCCGTAAATACCGAATTACTTTTAACATGTACGTGTTAGACGGTTATTCTCATAAAGAAATAAGTGCGGCACTGGGAACCTCGGAGGGTACCTCTAAATCCAATTTGGCCAGAGCGCGCTCCATTTTAAAAGACAAATTAAAAAGCATAACCTTAAACATTACCTAACCGGATAATTATGGAATTTGATAATAAAGACCAACCGTTTCAGGAAAAATTAAGTGAATTCAGCGAAATTCCACATCCTAAAGTCTGGCGAAGAATTGAAGAGTCCTTAAACCAAAAGAATAGTAAAAAACCATTTCCCCTTTGGTGGTCGTTTGCCGGAGTTGCTGCAGTGTTGCTTATTGGTGGTTTTGTGTTTTCCCCATCTACAACCTACAAGCGTCCTGTAGATTCTATCGAAGCTGCTCCAACTCCTGTTTCGTCTTCCGAGAATAAGACCCCTGGCACTCCCAACTTGAGTCAATCCAATTCAAAAGAAAATTACCCAATTCCGAATATTACAAATCCGAAGGACAATCGCAATTTAGTTGCTAATCCGTTGAACCAAGTTCCAACTCGTATTGCAGTAAATCCCTATACTGACACCGCACAACCAACAGGCCTGAGCCCTAAAAATAATACCCTTTTAGAAAAAGCCAATACCCAAACAACTGCCAAGGACGGTTCCAAACCCTTAGGTGGTTTGCCCGAAGAGGTTGTGACCAAAGCAACCCCAACCAATACCTGGGACATAACAGAACAGGAGGCTCAAAATCAGAAATTGCAGTCTCCGGTTAAGGATTCAAAATGGATGATTGGTCCTGCATTAGCTCCGGTATATTATCGTTGGACCGGAAACGGTTCCCCTATTTCGCCGGCCTTTGCGAATAATTCAAAAGCCGGATTACTAAACTTTAGCTATGGAATAGCCGTATCTTATGCGGTTACAAAAAATTTAAATCTGCGTTCGGGAATTAACCGGTTGGATTTGGGCTACCAAACCAACGACGTGGCATTTACCTCAGCTTTTGTTTCCCGTTCATCTTCCCTGATACGAACCATTAACTATACTGAAAACTCCAAAAACGTAATTTTACAAAGTATAGCAGTATCCACTCAGGTAATGCAAACAAATAAAGCCTCAGATTTATTTGCAGCCAGCCCCGAACAGCGCGGTGAAATGATTCAACAGTTTGGTTATCTCGAAATTCCTATAGAGTTACAATATGCCCTAATTAATAAATCCTGGGGGCTTAATATAATCGGAGGAGTAAGTTCTTTGTTTCTGGTAAACAACAGCCTTTCTTTAGACTCTAATGGTGATGTTATGGAAATAGGAACTGCTTCCAATATGAATCCCTTAAATTTCAGCACAAACATTGGGCTTGGGGCCTATTATATGCTAAACCGGGATGTTCAGTTTAGCATACAACCGATGTTTAAGTGGCATTTGAACACCTTTTCTGAAACTTCTGGACAATTTAGCCCCTATACTTTGGGCCTTTACAGCGGATTAAGTCTTAAATTCTAGCGTTTTTTCGGGCTGGAAAACTTGCTGATTTAATTGGGATTGGATGCGGAATCCGAAATCAAACTTTGCAGCAGTAGGTTGTGTACCTTATCCCGGGTAACCGCTACATCCTTTCCTGTCAAACCAGTGGTAGCAATAAAAGGGTGTACCTCGGCTCTTAATACCCCTGGAGCACCCTCAAAAAATGCAAAAGGAAATCGTCTTTTACAATCGTAAAAAGTGATAGGGACCAATGGGATTTTATGAGCGATAGCCATTTTAAAAGCACCATCTTTAAAGGCGTCTAAAACAATTGTTGTGTCTTCTGGCACCCCGCCTTCAGGAAAGATACAAATACTTAACCCGTTCTGCAATCGGCGCTGAGCCCTTCGGTATACCCCGGTTCTGCTGTGACTGCTTTCCCGGTCCACTAAAATGCAGACCCTTTTATAAAAATACCCAAAGACAGGAATGTGTACCAATTCCTTCTTACCCACAAAAACAAAAGGGTTTTTACTAACACAAAACATAAGCATAATATCCAGCATACTGGTGTGGTTGGCCACCAACATATAGCTAGACGAACGATCTATAGTTTCCCGATAAGAGATTCTTGGAAAACAACCCATGCCGTATAAAATTGGCTTGGCCCAAAGATTTCGGGCAATCCAATAAAACGCTTTAAATGTTTTATCACTAAGGGTAAACAAGATTAAGAAAGGTGCAAATACCACAATTGGCAATGCCACCATAACAAAAAACCAAACGCGCCAAAGGGCCCGCAGACCATTTTTAATACTGCTCATCATCCTTCAAAAGTACGCAATTACCTGTGGCCCAAAATTGCCTAGGGCCAAATCAAATCCCTTTCGCTAAATTGGTGAATTCCTAAGTTGGACCTATTTTTGCTCACGAATTTAAAACAAATCGCATGCCACGTATTCTTACCGGGATTCAAAGTACCGGAACGCCGCATTTAGGAAACATTTTGGGCGCTATCAGACCCGCCATTGCCATGGCTGGGATGCCGGAAAATGATTCTTTCCTTTTTATTGCAGACTTGCATTCTCTTACACAAATTAAGGACGGTGAAACCCTCAGGAACAACACCTATGCCACCGCGGCAACCTGGCTTGCTTTTGGTTTGGACATTGAAAAAACGGTGTTTTACAGACAAAGTGATGTACCCCAGGTTACTGAATTGTCTTGGTATTTGAGTTGCTTTTTTCCCTATCAGCGTTTAACCTTAGCGCACTCCTTTAAAGATAAGGCCGATCGGTTAGAAGATGTTAATTCCGGTCTTTTTACCTATCCCATGCTAATGGCTGCAGATATTCTATTATACGATGCAGAAATTGTTCCGGTGGGAAAAGATCAATTACAACATCTTGAAATGACACGAGATGTGGCAGCCCGATTTCATGCCCAACTTGGGGATACTTTTGTGATTCCAGAGGCAAAGGTTCAAGAAGAGACCATGTATGTTCCCGGTACCGATGGACACAAAATGAGTAAAAGCAGGAGTAATCTCATTGATATTTTTCAGACAGATAAAGCACTCAGAAAACAAGTAATGGGAATTGTAACAGACAGTACTCCTTTGGAAGAACCCAAGAATCCAGACACAGATACCGTATTTGCCCTTTACAAAATTCTGGCTACGGCAGAACAAACTGAAGCATTACGACAGCGTTATCTGGCGGGCAATTTTGGATATGGACATGCCAAACAAGCACTTTATGAGTGTATACTTGAAGAATTCGGAACCGCAAGGGAGCGGTTTCACTATTTTATGAGTAACCAAAATCTTATAGACGATGCACTTGCCGCAGGTGCCCAAAAAGCTTCTAAAATTGCAGATGATGTGTTGTCTCGAGTACGAAATAAATTAGGTTATTAATTGCCTTTTCCCCTCCAGGCAAAATTCTTGCCAGGAAGCGGTTGAATAAATCCTTGCATTTCAAGATTGAATAACGCCGTGGAAAGTTCCTGCACGGTTAAATTTAAATATCGAATCAGATAATCCATACTCAAGGTATCGGCTCCGTGAAGCGTTGCTGCTAACCTTTTTTCTGCTTCGGTCCAGTGCCCTGGGGCTATAAAATTGGATTCTTGCACAGGTTTAGGAGTTATCTCCCATTGCATGGCTTCTAAAAAATGCTCCGGAGTGCTGAGTAATTGCGCCTTTTGGTCGCGAATCAGATCATTACATCCCCTACTCTGTGGATCGTCGGTTCTTCCCGGTACCGCAAAAACCTCGCGATTGTAATCAAATGCAAAATTTGCAGTAATTAGACTACCCCCTTTACTTCCCGACTCAATAACTACAGTGGCTGCTGCTAATCCGGCTATAATTCTGTTTCGTCTCACAAAATTAAAAGCTTCAGGCGCTGTATTTGTCCAAAATTCCGAAACAAATCCGCCGTTTTTCTCTATTGATTTGGCCCATTGGGCATGTGCTTTGGGATAAATACTGTCCAACCCATGTGCTAGACATCCAATAGTGGTTAATCCATGTTTTAAGGCACAACGTTGAGCGTAAATATCTACCCCAAAGGCCAAACCGCTCACAATTACCGGTTCTGCGGCAGCGATTCCGGAAATAAAGTTGTCACAAACCCGTTGCCCGTAGGGGGTCATTTCACGAGTGCCTACAACTGCCAAAATGCGTCTGTTATTCCAACTCGTGTTGCCCTTAGAAAACAGAGTCAGGGGTGCATCATTACAATTCCGTAATAGGTTTGGATACTCAGGGTCAAAATAGGCATAACATTGAAGTCCAAGGCTTCTCGATTTAGCTAGTTCTGCTGCTGCAGCTTTTGCATAAGATACCTTTTCAAATTCCTTAAGGAGCTCCGGTTTGTGTTTGCAAAAATTACGGTAGACCCTGTTTTGAAATACCTCTAAAGCACTACCTGCCAACCCAATGAGTTTTCGGCTTCGTACCGGTCCTAATTGTGGTATTTTTTGAAGGCGCATCAGCGCAATAAGCTCCTGGTCTGTCATTTTTTCGATTTTATGCCAATATTTCCATACAAAAAGTATCCCCTGCCGGTTGCCTGCAAAAATTAGAATTACCATATTTGCATCTATGGGAATAACTCAACATATAGAAGCGCTGCTTTACAGATATCAATGCGTGGTAGTTCCGTCGTTTGGGGCGTTTCTAACACAAAATAAACCGGCCTTTCTGCAAAAGGATAGCAATACTTTCTTTCCACCTTCAAGAGTTGTTTCTTTTAACGCACAATTACAAGCCAACGATGGCCTGTTGGTTTCCCATATTTCGCAAGCAGAAAAAATGCCTTATGATGAAGCCCTAAAACGAGTTGAGCTCGTGGCTTTGGAATGGATGGAATTAGTGCGAAAAAACGGTTTGTTGCGTTTAGAGGGAATCGGTGAATTTCGATTAAATTCAGAAGGGAAAATAAGTTTTAAGTCAACAGATTCCAACAATTATTTGCCTTCTTCCTTTGGACTGAGTTCGGTTATGTCTACCCCTGTAATCCGTGAGACTTTAAAGGCAGAGGTGAGTCGTCTTGAAGATCAGGCCCCTTTTACAATTACGCCCGAAGCCCGAAAAATTCCAGGTTTAAGACCTTTTGTAAAATATGCGGCAATTGTTCTGTTAGCCATCACAACGGGTCTAAGCGGATACACTTGGTACAACAGTCAGCGCAAAGCCTTGGCTCAGGCTCAAGTTAATGCCGCCGAATTGGTGACTAAACGTATACAGGAAGCCACCTTTTTTAGTAGTCAACCGCTAGAATTGCCTTCGGTAGTTTTGGAAATTTCTCGGGAAACCCCTGAGGTATTTACCCATCATATTATTGCCGGAGCTTTTAGAATTAAGGAAAATGCAGACCGTAAAATAGCCCAATTGCGTAATCAGGGATTTGAGGCCACTTATGTAGGCGAGAACTCTTGGGGACTGCACCAAGTGGCTTTTGGTAGTTATTCGAACGAATCCGAAGCTAAAGAAGCACTCGCTTCCATAAAGCGAACCCAAAAAGACGCCTGGCTCTTATCGGACCACTAGTATTTTATCTGACTTTGATTTAGGGGCCTTATCTTTGTACGTAAAGAAACGCAATGGATCCTAAAACACCTTCCGATTCACGTACCATTATGACCGATATGGTGCTCCCAAGTGAAACCAATCCATTGAATAACCTCTTTGGAGGTGAACTTCTAGCTCGTATGGATCGTGCGGCAAGTATTGCTGCTCGCAGACACAGCCGGCAAATAACGGTTACCGCCTCTGTAAATCATGTGGCATTTAATCATTCTGTCCCCCTTGGCAGTGTTGTAACTGTAGAGGCAGCAATTTCCAGGGCTTTTAGAACCTCTATGGAGGTTTATATCGATGTTTGGATAGAAGATCGGCTGAGTCTGGAACGTACAAAAGCCAACGAAGCCATCTATACCTTTGTAGCTGTAGATCAACAGGGCGTTCCCGTAGAGGTTCCTCCATTACACCCTGAAACATCACTCGAAAAACAGCGGTACGATGCTGCCCTAAGACGTAAACAATTAAGTCTTGTCCTGGCCGGTAAAATGAGCCCTCACGAGGCCACCGAGTTAAAGGCCTTGTTTATGTAGGGTTTAAAAATCGAAATGATCCGGATCGGGCCCAAAGCGATGTTTTCTTTCCAAACCGTCTATCTGCTGAATGTCTGAGTGTTTAAGTTCAAAATCGAACAGTTGGGCATTAGAAATAATGCGTTTTTTATTGGAGGATTTCGGGATGGTAACTACACCTTTTTGCAAATTCCACCGCAGTACAATTTGAACTGGGGTTTTGCGGTATTTCGCAGCCAACGCTTGAATTTCGGGAACATCAGTAATATTTCCCTGCATAAGAGGAGACCAAGCCTGATATCGGATCTGATGGTCTTCACAAAAATCCAACAATTCCTGTTGTACTAACCACGGATGAAACTCCATTTGATTCACCATAGGTTTAACGGCAATATCGGTAAATAAATCCTCTAAATGATGCTTTAAAAAATTGCTTACCCCAATGGCTCGTACACGTCCTGAACGATATAACTGTTCCATGGCGCGCCATGTTTCTTTATACTTGCCCTTTACTGGCCAGTGCACCAAATATAAGTCCAGGTAGTCCAGTCCCAAACGTTCCATACTCTGATCGAAAGCGGCCAAGGTAGTCTCATAACCCTGATCTGTATTCCAAACCTTAGTAGTGATAAAAAGATCTGAACGCGGGATCTTGGCCTCCCGAATGGCCCTACCAACGCCAACTTCATTTTTATAAATACTTGCCGTATCTATATGGCGATAGCCTGTGGCTAAGGCCCACTTTACTGCATTTTCAACTTCAACACCTTCTTGGGACAGATATACTCCTAACCCAAGGTAGGGAATTTCAACTTCATTGTGTAATTTAAAGGTGCCCTTGATGTCTGTTATTATACTCATTGGTATTTTTTAAAGTTGATAAATCCATTCCTCCGGATTGAGTCGATTGCTGTCTTTATAGAGATAAAACTTCAATTGGGTTGTTCCATTATACTTATTGGTATTGATTTGTCCGAGCTCAGTTTTGGTTTTTACCCGGTCTCCCTTCTTTACAAAAACTTCGTTAAGATTATAATAGGTGCTAATAAAATTACCATGCTTAATTTGTACACCCTTGTTGCCCCCAGGCACCGCCAATATTGCAATTACCTCTCCGTCGAAAACCGCCCTTGCAAGTGCCCCAGGATCCGTGGCTATAATCACCCCGTTACTCTGGTGTTTTAGCCCGGGATAAATCGGATCTTGATAAATGCCAAAGCCTTGCTTCTTTACACCCTTCTCTACCGGCCAGATTAACCTGCCCTTGTTGGCAGAAAAATTATTCGACAACAAGGCAGCTTCCGGTGTTAGCGCAAAGCGATTGGTTGCTGCCGCAGCCCCAGTGCTTTCCCGGTTTGAGGCCGCTATAGCCGCGCGAATCAACCTTTCAATCTGATTGTCAATTTCACGGGCTTCCCGCTGTTTAGCCGCTATTTCAGCCGCATAGGAGCTTTCGTTTTGGCGAATGGTTTTTAAGAGCTCGCGTTGCTTAGTGATTTCATCTTCCAATTGACCCTTTACCTGTTGATTTTCGGCCAATATTTGCTGCAAATTCCCATTCTTAAGCGCTAGGTCCTTATTTAAGGCGGTTAATTCCTCGGTTTTTTGTTGGATCTCCAGCCCTTGCTTTCTGCGATATTGCGCATACTGCTTCATGTAACTTATCCGCTTGTAGGCCTGTAACCAGCTGTCCGAAGACAGCACAAACAACAGTTGATTCTGATTTCTCCGATTGGCATAGGATTTAACTATCATCTTACCGTAATCGGCCTTGAGCTCCTCCAAATCAACTTCAAGTTTTCTAACAGCCCTTATGTTGGTGTTTATTTGCCGGGTCAACAAATTGGATTGCTGGTTCGTTACACGTATTAGTTGTTGCTGTCGATTGATCTTTTGCTCCAAAGCTTCCATCTGATCTAACACGCTGCCCTTTTCACGTTGCTCGGCAAATAGCAGTCGATTTATTTCACGAATTTCCCGCTGTAATCGCTCCTTCTTTTGCTCAAGTGCCTTTTGTTGATTGGTTTGGGCTGTAATCCCAATGCTCATCAAAAAAAACAGCAGGAAAGGAGCTAGAGGTGGCAAAGAAATTTGTAGGGCCTTCATTTTACCTCAATCGGATTAAAACCTTTCGGTATTTTATATGGAAACGACAAAGATTTGTTGATTTCCAGCTGTTTATATGAAATATGTATTTGGACCTCCGACGTTTGCTCGCCGGCAGAGATACTAAGATCTTCGGGGAAAAATTGCCCCTCTACCTGCTGATATCTTGGATATTTTACCTCCATAATCCGATTTGCCTCGGGTTGCGCAAGTTGTTGCATGGCCAGTTTAAAATTTCCGGGGGCTACTTGAAAAAGTAATTTTATCCAGGATTCGGATACCGTTGGTTTGAGTTCATAGAACGTATCCGTATAGCCTAAGGCGTAACGGTTTTCACGCAAATCCACAATGGCCTGACCCAACAGCAGATTTTGCAATTTCTCAAAATCCAGATCGGCACCCAACAATTGACTCAGGAAGGTAAAATCGCCCTCAAAATATTCATTTTGCAGTTTATTGTAATACGACACCTGTCCGGGAGTAATGTTTACCTTAATCACCCCCAAAGGGGCGCTAAGCCAAATGATTTCGTCCCGTTTCATGCGCAAAGTCACTGTAACACTTTGGCTGGATGTACCGTCGGAATAATCTACGGCCAACCTGCCGTTGAGCGTTCTAAACTGAGGGAATGCAGCAGTATAGTTTTTAATAACAGCCTTAGCAGACAACTTTCGGTCCAAGCCGCCGGTAGCCGTAATCTTGGTACTCCCACATCCATAGAATATGAAAGCCAATATAAATACCATTATAGATGCCCAAAAACTGCGTTTCATTGCTTCTTAATTCAATTTATTCTTATAGGCCAAAGACAAGGAATTGTTACCCAACTCCTGATGAATGTTCATCAACATTTCATAAATGCCCCTACTTACCCAATCTTCCTGAACCAATAGACCCTCGCCCATTTCTAGCATCTCCAGTGCTTCGGGCAATTTGGCCTGAGTCCACAAAACTTTACCGGCAACATAATACAAAAAAGGCTGCAAAGGATAACTTTCCAAATATTCCATTGCGCGACTGTGGGCCATATCCCATGCTTCCTGCGTAAGCAACTCTTCTAATTCCTGCATTATTAATGACCATTCGTCTTCCAAAGTTACACGAACAGGAACAGATTCCTGCCGCTGGTCTTCACTGTACTTTAGCGCCCTTGCTTTTATGCGTAATATTCGATAACGCGAATCACCTTCTTGGGTGTCCAATACCTTTAGGGTTTGATTCGGCAATTGCTCATTTAAATACCATCTGGCCAGATTTAAGCTTATCTCGGGGGCATTGGTCTGTGCCGAATTTCCAAATAAAGTTTCCGGGTAGTCACCATTCGGGATTGTACGCATATAAGTATCCAGATACCAATATTGTGTGGGATCATTTTGTACGGCCTGAAAGGCAAATGATCTCGCGAGCTCTACTTCGCCAACTGATAAATATACCTTAGCTAATTCATGTTGCAAGGCAGGCTGTTTTTCTTGGATTTGGTTTGCCTCCAGCAATAACAGGGCGGCCCGATCATAATTGCCTATTGCTTTTTGTGCTAAAGCATCAAAAAATTTTTGTTGCACCTGCTCGTTTCTAATTACCGCCTCTGGAGTAGGGACTTCTAAGTCCTGTCCAATAGCTAGGGTCACCTTAGTTAGATTGGCAATTAAAATAAAAATGGCAACGACTCTGCACATACAGTACTAGTAAATTAAGCGCTTCCAGTACTTCCAAATCCGCCAGCACCACGCTCGCTTTCACCCAAAACCTGAACCGCCTCCCATTCGGCACGCTCATGTTTAGCAATGACCATTTGCGCTATACGATCTCCCGGACTAAGGGTTACCGAGGTGTTAGATAAATTAACTAGAATTACCCCAATTTCTCCTCGGTAATCGGCGTCTATGGTACCCGGACTATTTAAAACCGTTATCCCTTGTTTGGCTGCCAATCCACTTCTAGGGCGAATCTGGGCTTCAAATCCGTTTGGTAATTCCAAATAAAGGCCTGTTCCCACCACCGCGCGCTCCAATGGCGCCAATTGTACCGGGCGCTCTATGTTGGCTCTTAGGTCAATTCCAGCCGAAGCTTCTGTCTGATATTCGGGCAGCGGGTGACCGGATTTATTAATGATTTTTATTTTCATGATTTACGGATAATTTGATTTAATTGCTTCCATTCCTGAGTGTATACTACCCCTAAATAGGCCACAATTAGCCCTGCGCCAAGAAAAATATTGTCGTTAAAAAGGTAAAAGTAGAGGTAGGAGCACCCTATGGAAAAGCCCAAGTACAATCCTATTTTTCTGGTGTTGTAAGGTATGGGGTAGAATTTTTTACCAAGCAAATACGACAACAACATCATACTACCATATGCCGCTAGTGTAGCCCAGGCCGATGCCATATATCCATAAATCGGAATATATATTACGTTAATGGCAATAGTTAATGCGGCGCCAATCAGAGAAATAATAGCCCCAAATCGTGTTCGATCTGTAATCTTATACCAGACGGAAAGGTTGTGATAGATCCCTAGAAAAAGGCTTGCGGTTAATATTACCGGTACCACCTCCATGGCTTCCCAAAAGACGGGATCCCGAATAATTACTCCCTTAATGAGATCCGAAAAAACAACCACGCCCAAGAGTATAAAACCGCCCAAGACCACAAAATATTTTGTGATCTGAGCATAGCTTTGTTGTGGATTGACTGCTTTGGCATGCGCGAAGAAAAAAGGTTCTATGCCCAAACGAAAAGCGGTTCCAAATAAGGTCATAAACATAGCCAGTTTATAGCAAGCCGCATATTTTCCAACTTCGGCACGCGCAGCCTCGGGAGCCAATGGCAACAATTCGGAAAGCAGGTATTTATCAAAAACCTCGTTGATAGTAAAGGCAATACCTGCAATCATAACTGGAAAACCATATTGTAACATTCGCCAAGCCAAATTTGCATTGAATCGCCACGAAATGGTAATATAACTTTTGCTCAACAACAATAAGGTTGTGCCGCTAGAAACGAGCATAGCGAGCAAAATATAGTGGATTTGCCGATCTGTGTTACCAAGGTGTAAAACTTCCTGTGCGCCACCTAGTTTGGGCAACAACAATAAAAAATATAGATTAAGCCCAATATTAATGCCAACATTTGCCAGTTTAATTAAGGCGTATTTACCCGGTTGTTCTTTGGCTCGTAAATGCGCAAATGGAACTATTACCAGAGCGTCTAATGCCAAAATGCCTAGGAAATAGCTAAAATAAATCGGCTCAATATTTAAAATAAGCGAAAGGGGTGTGCTAAATAACCATCCCAAAATCAAAAAGCCGCCTGTAGAAAGCAACAACGTAATTTGCGAGGTAGCCAACACCGATTCAGGATGTTCCTCATTGTTGTAGAACCTAAAAAAAGCTGTTTCCATTCCATAGGCCAGGACTACATTAAACAATGCGAAAAAGGTAAATATTATGGTTAGGGAACCATATCCTGCAGCTGGCATTACATCGGTATACAAGGGAACCAGCAAGAAAGACAGCATTCTGGGCAATACTGTTGCCAAGCCATAAATAAAGGTCTGCCGAAAAAGTTTTTGAAAGAGCCGCAAAGAACAGGGCGTTAGTTAATCATCTAAATTAGACATTTCGAAGCTTCCCGCCAAGATTCTAAAATGGCTTTGCGGGCCGAATAATTGGAGCGTTCTCCCGAAGCCCACGAATCTGGTAATAAAACCGACGTGTGCCACCCTTTAAGTGATATTGCAGCACGGCGGCGTTGGCGTCTAGATTAAAACGATCCGTAGCATGGGTTCCTAAGGGATACGGGGGTTGATTGCCCACCTCCGCAATGGAATTTGCTTCCATTATTAGGTCGGACTTGAACGCCTCTTGGGGCTCAAATAATGCCGATAAAACGGTTTCTTGCCCAATATATTCAAGCGTTACGGCTGCTGCCATATTTCGAAAAAAAAGAGTGTCCGGAATTACTTCATTTCCCTGAACTACCTGCCATGACATACTTAATTTGAGTTGATTTGAAGCTCCTTCACGACCTGCAATTACTTCTTGAAAAGTTGGGAAGTTTATTGAAAAGGGCGGGGATTCAACAAAATTTTGATGAGAAACACATCCAATCAAACTAAAAGTTACTCCAAAAACAATAAGTACAATCCTTTTCATAACTGAGCGATTTACTATAGGTATAAATTGTTGTCCAATTTTTATGCCAAAAAGGAAAATTAAGGTTTTATCAATAACAAAAAACCCCGAAATCCGTAAAACGGATTCGGGGCGTAATGGGTGTTATAATATACTTAACCTGCAAGGGCCTCGGCACCACCAACGATTTCAAGAATTTCGTTGGTAATAGCGGCCTGACGCGCTTTGTTGTAGGTAAGAGTAAGCTGATTTTTTAACTCTCCTGCATTATCTGTAGCCTTATGCATTGCTGTCATACGCGCGCCATGTTCACTGGCAAAAGAGTCGCGTATAGCCTTATACAGCTGTGTTTTTAAGGCTTTTGGAATTAGTTGTGCCACGATTTCTTCTTCGGAAGGCTCATAGAGATAATCTGCAACATCCTTAACCTCGGCAGTCGCTTCGGACTGAATTGGCAAAAACTGCTCAGTTGTAACCAATTGAGTAGCGGCATTTTTGAATCTGTTATACACCAATTCTATACGATCGTAACCACCTGTACTGTACAAATCCATGAGCCGTTGGGCCAATTCAGCTACAGATTCAAAGGTCAAATCATCGAAAATTTCATTGTGATTTGAGACTACAGTATGCTTCTTGCGCAGCAAATCATTTGCCTTTTTACCAATAGTAATAAAATCTACCTTTTTACCGGCATATTTTACTTGAACTAAGGCAATACACTGCTTTACAATGTTAGCGTTAAAAGCACCACACAAACCTCGATTCGAACTTATGGCAACCACCAATACCTTATTTACATCACGTACCTCAGAATATGCACTGCTTCCTCCGCCATCTAAATTGGCGCTGAGATTTTGAAGCAGCTCTGTCAATTTATCGGCATACGGGCGCATGGCGGTAATGGCATCCTGGGCCTTTTTCAATTTAGCCGCAGAAACCATTTTCATGGCCGAAGTTATCTGCATCGTTGAACTTACAGATGCAATCCTACTACGTATTTCCTTTAAGTTAGCCATATTTTGTTGTCGTATTTACAATAAGCCCTAATGGATTAGGGCCTCTAAGGCATATTTAGGCTTTATATTTAGCAGATAAATCGCGACAAACTGCAGATAGGGTATCTGTAAGATCGTCTGAAATTTTACCCGCCTTAAGTGCATCTAAAACTTCGCGATGCTTTGCATTTAGCATTTCTAAATAATCACGTTCAAATTCCTTAATTTTCTCTACAGGAACATCGCGAAGCAAGTTCTTGGTTCCTGCATAGATAATTGCAATTTGCTCTTCTACCGTAAATGGATCTCCTTGGGCTTGTTTTAGAATTTCCACATTACGACGGCCCTTTTCAATTACATTTAGAGTAGCAGCATCTAGGTCGGAACCGAATTTGGCAAACGCTTCCAATTCCCGGAACTGTGCCTGATCGAGTTTTAGCGTTCCAGCTACTTTTTTCATGGATTTAATCTGGGCAGATCCTCCAACACGAGATACTGAAATCCCCACGTTAATTGCCGGACGAACCCCTTGGTTAAACAAGTCTTGCTCCAAGAAGATTTGTCCGTCAGTTATCGATATAACGTTGGTTGGAATATAAGCCGACACGTCTCCGGCCTGAGTCTCAATAATGGGAAGTGCCGTTAAAGATCCGCCTCCTTTTACCTTACCCTTTAAAGATTCAGGCAAGTCGTTCATGTTCTTAGCTACGGCATCATCGCTAATTACCTTAGCCGCGCGCTCTAGCAAACGGGAGTGCAGATAAAATACGTCTCCGGGATACGCCTCGCGTCCTGGTGGACGTCTTAGCAACAAAGACACCTCGCGATATGCAACCGCCTGTTTTGACAAATCGTCATAAATAATCAGGGCCGGACGACCGGTGTCTCTAAAGTATTCACCTATCGCGGCACCAGCAAATGGAGCGTACACCTGCATTGGAGCAGGATCAGATGCATTTGCAGCCACAATAGTGGTGTAGGCCAATGCACCCTTATCTTCAAGAGTCTTTGCAATACCTGCTACAGTAGAAGCCTTTTGACCAATTGCAACATAAATACAATATACCGGCTTACCTGCATCAAAAAACTCCTTTTGATTGATGATGGTGTCTATACATACGGTAGTTTTTCCGGTTTGGCGGTCGCCAATTACCAACTCCCGCTGGCCACGGCCAATCGGAATCATGGCATCGACAGCCTTAACCCCAGTCTGAAGCGGTTCGTTTACCGGTTGACGAAAAATTACCCCGGGTGCCTTGCGCTCTAATGGCATTTCCATTAATTCGCCAGCCAATTCACCCTTACCATCGATTGGATTTCCCAAGGTGTCAACAACACGACCTACGATACCTTCACCAACCTTGATGGAGGCAATGCGCTGGGTTCTCTTAACGGTTGCTCCTTCCACAACATTGCGAGAAGCTCCTAAGAGTACAACCCCTACGTTATCTTCTTCAAGATTCAATACAATCCCTTCGAGTCCCCCCTCAAATTGGACCAGCTCACCATACTGCGCATTAGAAAGTCCGTAAACACGAGCGATACCGTCACCTACCTGAAGAACGGTTCCTACCTCATCCAGAGAAGCCTTTGCTTCAAATCCGGACAATTGCTTTTTCAAGATTGCTGATACCTCAGCGGCTTTAATTCCTGCCATGTTTTTAGTTCTAAATTGGGTCCATAAATTGGGCCCGGGTTTCGTGGATTAACTGTGAATTAAATCTCTTTTAAGGTTTGCCAACGTATTTGATACACTGGCGTTATATTCTAAATCTCCTACTCGTAAAATAAAGCCCCCTATTAAGGACCCGTCTACCTCGTTTTGAATGCTTACCGCATTACCTGTTACTTGCTTTAATTGCGCAAGAATTTTCTGTTCCAATTCCGGGGTTAAGGGAACCGCTGTGGTTACTTTTGCCACATCCTGTCCCTGCATTTTTTCAAATAACGCATTAAACTGACTCGCAACTTCCGCGAGCAATCCGATTCGCTTGTTATTTGCCAACAACCCAAATAACTCTTTGGTAAGACCATCTGAATTGGAAAAAACTTCGCTTAAAACTGCTTGTTTTTCACTAGTCTTTAGCACAGGGCTAACCAAAACATCCTTAAGATTGTCGTTTTCTGCCAGGGCAACGGATATTGTACGCATGTCCTGGTCCAATCGAGACACGTTGTTTTGTTCCAACGCCAATTCCATAAGGGCTTTGGCATATCGCAATGCTGCTCTTGCTTCACTCATCGCCTAACGCAATTTTAGGTCTCCAACCAGTTGGTCTACCAGTTTAAGCTGTTTGTCTTTGTCTTCGAGCTGCTTTTGCAATACTTTTTCTGCAATGTCTACAGATAGAACAGCAACCTGATTTTTTAAATCATCTATGGCGGCCTTCTTCTCACCTTCAATACTCTGACGTGCTTGGGCAATAAGCTTATCTCCTTCTTGTTGCGCCTGCGCTTTAGCATCGGCTAACATTTTATCTTTAATCTCGCGCGCCTCTTTTAACATTGATTCGCGTTCTGCACGAGCCTCTTGAAGAAGCTTTTCGCTGTCTGCTGTAACGTCTTGCATTTCCTTCTTGGCCGCTTCTGCAGAAGCTAGGGCGTTACGTATTCCCTCTTCCCGCTCGTTAATTGCGTTGAGAATAGGTTTCCAGGCAAATTTGCGCAGCAACAGCAACAACCCTACAAAAAGCAGTATTTGCCAAAAAAACAATCCTGCGGAGAACTCGTTTACTAACTTTTCCATGTTTGATCAGTTTACCTTTAAAAATTCCAAACTTAAGCGGCCCCAACCAACCGTTGGGGCCACCTTAGTTAATTTACCGGCTTATCCTGCAAAGATTGCAGCAAAACCAATACCTTCAATAAGCGCTGCAGCAATCAGCATCGCAGTTTGAATCTTACCGTAGGCCTCAGGCTGACGGGCGATTGCTTCCATAGCACGACCACCAATCATTCCGATTCCGATACCTGCACCGATAACAGCCAGACCGGCACCTACTACACTTGGAATTTCCATAAAACAGGTTTTAAAAAATTAAACAATTCAAATCAAAATTTTTAATGTTTTGCCAATTCCGCTTCCTCTTCATGACCGTGGTCGTGATGGTGTTCTTCGGAGGCAAAACCAAAATATAATGCAGCTAACATTGTGAAAATATAAGCCTGCAAAAGCGCTACCAATACTTCAATTAATGAGATCGCAAAACTTAATCCCAAGGACAAGGTACCGCCCACCCAGCTTTTAAATATGAAAATTAAACCGATCAAACTCATCATAACCACGTGCCCTGCGGTCATGTTCGCATAAAGACGGATTAATAGCGCGAAAGGCTTAATAAAAATTCCTAAAATTTCAATAGGAACCAAAATGATATAAATAATGATTTTACCGAACCACGGCATACCATCTCCTAAAGGATCAAAGATGTGTTTCCAGTAATCCTTGGTTCCTGTAAAGTTGGTAATTAAAAAGACTAAAACGGCCAAGGCTGTGGTTACCGCAATATTCCCGGTTACGTTTACCCCTAGGGGGGTAAGACCAAACATGTTTAAAAACCAAATAAAGAAAAAAGTGGTTAACAAAAACGGCATGTACCGCTTGTATTTTTTCTCGCCTATGTTAGAAATGGCAATGTCGTCTCGTATGTATATAACTATAGGCTCAAAAAAGCGACCAATCCCCTGAGGAATGGCGCCATTTTTTGCATAGCTGCGCGCCAAAGCACTAAAGATCCAGATCAATAAAAGTGAGGTAATCAACATCATAACCACACTCTTAGTGATAGACAAGTTTAAAGGCTTTGCATTGACAGCATGCCGCTTTTCATGTTGATCACGAAAATCAATAAATGCACCTGATTCGTCTATCAGTTCTCCTTTTGAATCCTTAGAGCTATAAATTTTATTGTGAAACAACACATAAAACTTGCCTCCAACTTCGGCTACTTCCTCGCCGTGATGGAACTTTGAAGATGAAAAAACCTGAAGGCCCCCATCCCAAAGAATTATGGGCAATGGAAACCCAAAGTGATGCTGTTTGCCCGATTGGTCTGTGTAGGAGAAGAGATTAAAATCGTAAGAATCTTGCAAGTGATGCCCAATAAATTCTTTGATTTCCTCTTTTACGTGGTCCGGATTATGTGCTTCTGACGTTGAGCTCTCGTTGGCTGATGCAGAGATAAATGTTGCTAACGCGATACAGGTCAGGAATTTGCTCACAACGGATTTTCGCATGACTGTTGAGTCTTTAGGTCTTTAAAAAACGCTGCAAATGTAAGCTATTCCTCCTAAAACAAAAAAGCATTCTAACTTTAAATTTGCCGCCTATTCAGATTGCGAATGTAAATCGTCGTGCTCCATTATCCGCAATAATTTGGCTGCGGAAATCGTCTCCGTAATAAGTGCAAGGGCATAAGGAATAAAAAAAGTGGCAAATTCAGCAGATTGAATTTTATGATCCTTCATGAATTCGGGATAAATCAACAAGAAAAAAAAGAGAAATTTTAAAGCAGTACCCGCCATAAAAAGAAACCCAACCTGATGTTTTATTCGGAATCGGTAGGTGTAGAGCAAAACGACAATGGTAAGCGCCAAGAAAAAATTTAAGACATACGAAACCAAGAGTTGGTCACCGATAAGTTCTTGACTGTTTAAATGCCTAAAGGAGATATGAATCAATAATCCCATACCCAGAACAAGCAATAAAGATCCTAAAAAATTTGGCAGAAACCGTTTGGTCTTCATTTATCTTGTAACCTTTTAAGTTGGATCAACACCAGCCAGAGGGAAATCCCTACACCTGCAATCGTAGCTATAGCTGTATAAATTCGCTTTTCATTTCCGGTTTGCTGGTCCAACCACATTCCGCCTTTTGCTGCTAAAAAAATAATGATTCCCATCTCAGCAGCTATGCCTGTTAAAGCAACAGCGCGCGCTACCATTTTTGATTGATTGTCTTTTTTTGAGGGTGTTGTCAATTATTAGGTTTTTTAGAAAGGTCGTGTTTATGCATAGAACACCTTGCGTTAAATACGGCCCCAGGAGTAACTGCCAGTTTGCCTAAAAAAACACTGCCCTCTACTATGGCTGTCTCCCTTAAAACCAACATATCCGCGACCTTTAACTCCCCATTGAAATGTCCCGATATTTCTGCGCTTTTGCAAGTTGCATTTCCTAACAAGTGTCCGTTTTTTCCGATGATAATTTTTCCTATGGTTTTGACATTACCGTCAACGATACCATCTATACGTAAATCTGAATCTGAGTTGATTCCTCCTGTTATTAAACTAGTGCTTTCTACTGAGCTATAATGCCCCGATGTAGCACTTGCCTCTTTTATAGAATTACCTGAATTAATCATTGATTGGCTGAGATTTGGGGAAATTTTTGACTTTTAAACGCTTCCAGATTTTTGTGCACCTGTATCGTTTTATAATGTGATGTAAAAATCACAAAGCTCTCGGAGCTAACCTTGTAATCGGCATTATTTCTTAAAAGCTCTGTATAGCCTTGGGCATAGGCCTCGGAAGGAAATCCATGTACAACTATAAAGCTTTCAAAAGCTGTATATCGGTCTTCGGACACCGTATAGGGATAGCCGAGGTCTTTCATGGACTTTATGAGCAATTCTCGAAGTGCCCTGGCCTGGTCCTGATCTTGAATTGCAAAAGGAAATACAACTTTCCAATTTCCGGCACCTTTATGGGTTTGCGGATCTTCAAAAGCATCAGACTCCATCTTAGGGAGTTGGAATTCCAAAATATTCTTAGCTTTTTGACCGGCTTCTGTATTTGGATAATCCAATGCTATTAAACTCAGAGCCGACTTAAAGGAATTAAAACCCTCAACCTTTGCAATGGCCTGAGCCTTTAAAAGTTCAAATTTTGGGATTAACGGGTCTCCAGGAAATTTCTGAATTGCCTGCGATACCCCAGAAAGCACAGCATTAAAATCTTGGCTTTCAAAGACCTCATAGAGTTTTTGATATTCCGATTCCGGGCCGCTTGCATCTGCCAGGGCTATTTGATTGGAGTTTTTAATAATTGCGGCAAAACGGGAATCCGGATGTTTTTCCAAAATAAACTGTTTCATCTGTTCTGCTAAATCGCTTCTGCTTTCCTCGTAGATGCGAAATAAATTATATCGAGCAGACATTTCCATTCCTTCTTCCGGACTCCAATTTAAAATGTTGTTGAGTTTCTCTACTGCTAAAAATGGGGCTTTAAATTTTTCTTTATAAATAATCCCCAATTCGTAATTTGCACGGTTGCGCTCTCGGTGCAGACTGTCGATAACATCCTGCTGTTGAGGCACTTTGCTTAAATATGCTTCCGGGTTATAACGTTCCACTAACTTTTCAGGAATCGCATTGGAAGCAATGGCACTTTCATTTTGGGCAATGGCCGGGTCCATCCCGGTGGAGACATTTCGTTGCAAACGCCAATTGTCTTCGAGCGCCCGATTTCCCCATTGTGCAGTAAAATTAGCTTTTCCTTGTTCTAGGCTTATACTATTGTAAAAGTAAAAGGTGCCCGTTGTTTCTCTACCATAACGAGTGGGTTTTTGTTTCAGTTTTTTAGCTGCTTGGTTCTGGTCTTCGGCTTGGGCGGCCAGATCAATAGTCCGAAGAGAATCGACGTAATTTTGAAAATAAATCTTTCGGGAAACAGGACTCATAGCAACAATTTTAAGTATGCTGTCTGTCTCCTGTGCACTGCGCTCTAGCACAATGACTTGATCCAAATTGGCCCTTCTTTTTTGAATAAGTCTGAATTTTCTAGAATGCTCTTCTAACTGTACTAAAACACTATCGTAATATGCCCCTGCACGAGGATAATCATTTCCGTCAAAATAATAATTGGCCAAGTCTTCATAATTCATGGCGCTAATTACGGGGTCGCGTTCACTTGCCTGTGTAGACCAAGTAAAGTAACGCACAGCCAAACTGTCGCTTCCCGTGGCACTATGAAAAACGGCCAATGCTCTGTAAATTTTATCTAAAAAGGGGCGATTTTCCCGATTTTCCTGCAGTTCGGTGAGGTAGTCCAAGACATATTCTTGATTGTCTACAGATTGAGGCATGTTGTAATAGAGCTCCAACTGCGCGTTTACCAGATAGGTTCTTGGAATACTACGATTCATTGCGGTGAGCTTGCGAAACACCAAGTTTGCGCTGTCTGTTTGCCCGAGCAGGTTGTATAATTGCCCGGTAATATACATATACCTTGCCCTTTCTTCCTTAACGCGTGTATAGGCTGCGGCCGTTTTAAGTTGAAACAAGGCGGTGTCGGGTATATTCAGGTTTAAATAGGCCTGACCCATGACACTTCGCGCATCTGCATACTCCTGTTCGGTTAATTTTTCGAATCGCAATAAGCGCTTTAGATTATTGAGTGCTAACTCGTCGTATCCGAGCCGGATATTGGTTTTTTCACGCCAGATTGCAGCTTGATTCAAGCGATTACTTTCCGGATATTTTCGCAGAATATAATTAAATGCTTCAAGTGCAGGAATATAGCGCTCATCAAAATATCGCGCTTTGCCTAGCAATAGGAAAGCTTCGTCTGTTTGCGGATTTCGTTCTTCGTTATCCAATTCCATACTGTGTTTTTGTATGGCTTTGGTTGCCTTTTCTTCTGCCTGAATAAATTCGGGGGTATTCGCTTCGGAATGCAGCTTAATTTTTTCGCTTACCGCCAAACGTTCAACCGGAAGTATTTCCCAATAATTATCTTTAAAGGTTTCACGAAGGTTTTCCCTTCCGGTTTCAAAAGCTAAATTCCCGTTGTAGACAACATTGTAGCGGGTATTTAGGGCATGCCAGTTCCGGTTTAAAAACGCATCCTTTTTGGTTGAACAGCTCCACAATAGGCCAACCAAAACAAAACAAGACACAATACCACCACTAAATTTCTGCCACATTTAAAAAGGCGTTTTAATGCTTAACTGAAAAAGCGAGGATTTAGTATGTTTTACCCCATTGTATACGCAAAGTACTCGTTCAGAGATAAAAAAATGAAACCTTTAGACTAGATGGAAGGCAATTCTGGATTATTGTTTCTACTAATCTGGTTAGTTGTTTTTTATGGGCATTGGAGAATGCTTCTCAATTGGACTAGCAAAAGAAATATGCCAATAAAATTCACGAATTTCTTAATAAATCACAATTCCTGACCTTCAAAATAAGCTTCGAGCTCCGTAAGCGTTTCCGGGCTGGTCTGTATATCCCGAACCAACAACCCTTTGTTAAGAACCACTATGCGCTCACAAACCTCCGTTACATGCATTAAGTCATGACTTGAAACCAACAACGTTATTGCTCGAGATTCCGTAAAGGACTTAAGAATTTTCTTTAGCCGAATCTGACTAGTAGGATCTAAATTGGCAAAAGGTTCGTCTAAAACTACCACCCTAGGGTTTCCGATAAATGCTGCTACAATCCCTATTTTCTTTTGATTACCCTTGGAAAAATCCCGTATGTACTTTTTTTGATTTAAAATCTCACCGTTAAAAACTTCTGAAAATCCATTAATTAAATGGTCGACTTCGGCTTTTGAAACGCCTCGGAGTTCACCTATAAAATAAAAGTATTCCTCGGAAGTAAGGTACCCAATTAAAAAACTCTCGTCTAAAAAAGCCGAGGTGAAAGGTTTCCAATCCTCACTTTTATGCACTTGAATGTCGTGGTTTATAATAAACCCGGAAGTCGGTTCAATTAGATCCAACAACAAACTGAAGAATGTAGTTTTCCCTGCGCCATTGTTCCCTACCAATCCAAAGCTTTGGCCGTCGGGAATCCTTAACTCTTCAATATTCAATACAACTTGGGCTGCGTATTGCTTCTTTAAATTGGTAACTGCAATCATGATTTATTCAGATTAAGCCGTTTGATGCTTATAGGCGTTTAGTGTCTTGTACTTTTCTTTTTTGTAAATTTTTTCGATTGATTTAAAAGCATGGCTTCTGAATGCAAACCCGCCAAGTCCCAAAAGTGCAACAAGGGCAAATCCAAAATTATCGCTCCAAAGGGTGCTCCCTGCCCAAAAAACTAAAATAGGTAAAAACAATTTGGGCAAGGTTAACAGCAAGGTTTTGCTATTAAAGGCCTGACGATCACCAAATGCCTTTTTATTCGATGTTAAATCTATTGGCGTTTTAATATAAGCACCTCCCCAAAGCACCAAATACGAATTTACCCCCATATTGTAGATTGCGCCTACCAAAACAGCCAGGTAAGACTTCCAACCAAAATAGAGATAAAACGATGCCAAAACAGCAGACACCCCAGTAGCAATAACGATTAGCCACCATTTGGAGCGCAAATAATCCTCGTATTTAATGTTTTGACTCATCATTAGTGGATAATACGCACTGTCCCAACTAGGAACATACTGACCAAACGTAAATAGGAAGCCTCCAGAGACAAAGATTCCTGCAAAAACACGCCACATGGGGTTTTCGTATACCTCTATTGAACCCGTAAAAAACAAAAGTCCGTAGAACAGAAATGCCACACTTGCAATTACAGTGGTTTTGGATCTTTTATTCCTGCGAATTAACTTGATGTCATTCTTTAAAAAAACAGACAAATTTCCAAACCGGTTAAGCCACAGATACTCCTCTGTTTTGCCGGACCTGGTTTGAATAGACAACCCGCTATCCAAATACATATGCTTTCTAAAATGATTAAATGCCGCATAAGTCAATAACATCAAAGAAAGCCAACCCACTAAAAAGAATGCCGGAATATCGTAAAACGCATCAAAAAACCAACCGGTATAATTGGTGATGTCGAACCATTCCATATACTGAGCAAACCCCAGGCATCCAAACAATCCAATTGCGGAATAAAAAACACGATCCGCGTTGTTCAATAACAGGTTCAAAAAGTTATTTCCGAGAATTAATGCCAAAAACCCAAGATGCCAGCTCAACACCGACAAGGGGTCATATCCATTCATTATCAAAACAATAGAAAATGGCACAAAAAAGAACCCGTGCCCAATATTGAAACCCGACAATAGCGTTTTGCCAAGAGCATAACGCACCACTACATGCTTTTGAACGGGGAGATACAAAAAATGCCGTATGTTCATTACGGGTATTTTTTGAAGCATATACCTGAAGTATAAATCTGCCGCCAAATAATAAATCATGAAGCGATTTACAACTCTAAGCGGATCGCCCATATTCAATTTCTGAAGAATAAAGAAACTCCCCACGCCCAGGGCAAGGAACAGCAACATAAAATATAGTGCGGCCAAAATCATTAAAATACGAAACCAAATTTCCGTTTTAAAGGAAGGAGATCGCAGAAATGATTTCCATTGTAGCGCAATAAACCTTTGTATCATGACTTTCTAAACTCCTGTTTGACTCAAAACAAATATCGAGAAAATTTAAACAAGGACACTTTTCCTAAGGTGCCAGATGCCAAAAGTGCACAAATCCGTAATTTTGCAAAAAATAGAGAACAATGAGTACATTTTATCCTTTGCGTGTTTCTGAAGTAAACCGACTCACCCCAGACGCAGTTTCGGTGTCATTGGAAGTGCCGGTAAAATTACGCGAATTTTTCAGCTTTAAGGCCGGTCAATATATTACCGTGAAGCACCGCAAGGATGGGGAAGAAATTCGTCGTGCCTATTCAATTGCCTCCGACCCGCAATCCGAAAATCTAGTAATAGGAATAAAAGAAGTTCCAGAAGGAACTTTTTCTACGTTTGCAAATAGAACGCTACAAGCTGGAGATACTTTGGAAATTATGCCCCCCGAAGGTCGTTTCGTTTTTCCAGTGAATTCCGAAGAAAAAAACATTTTAGCCATTGCAGCCGGAAGTGGCATTACTCCAATCTTAAGTATTATTAAAGAGGCCTTAGTTCGTTATACCAATACCTCCGTGGTATTGCTTTACGGAAACCGTAGCCTTAAAGACACCATGTTCCGTGAAACTTTAAATGATTTATTGCACACCTATCCCGAACGATTTACGGTACATTACGTCTTTAGTCGAACGCGCGAAGATTCAAGTTTATTTGGAAGGATAGGATCCGACACTATAAATTACGTTTTGCGCAACAAGCATAAAGACATCCAATTTAATCGCGCATATCTTTGTGGGCCGCAAGAACTTATCCAAATGTCGGAGGCTTGTCTTGAAGCATATGGCCTCAATAAAGGCTGCATTAGTCACGAATTATTTACAGAACTGGAAGTTGCCGACACATTAAAAGATCATTTGGATGGAAAAACTCAGCTATCAGTAACTTTAGATGGCGTAGAATACCAATTAGTATTAGACCAAAAGGCTTTGGTTTTAGACGGTGTTTTAAAACAAAAAATTGACGCGCCCTATAGTTGTCAGGGTGGAGTTTGTAGTTCGTGTATTGCACGCGTTACCGAAGGAGAAGCGCAAATGGTGAAAAATCAAATTCTTACCCCCGGTGAGATTGCCGAAGGTTTAATTCTCACCTGCCAAGCACATGCGGTTACCCCGACACTTAAAATTGATTTCGACGACGTTTAAGGGGTTTTAAACACCTCATCTAATTTTCGTGCGGCAAACTCATACCCCGCTTGAAAAGCCTGTTCGATCCCCTTTTTATCTAAGACTCCTATTTTATGCAATGCCGGTGGACTGAACAGGAGATGGCATCTTGAAAATTTATGCTGGTTTATAGCATGAAGCATAAGTTCAGTGGTTCGGTTTGCAAGTTGAAGGGAAGTTTTAATAGCCCTTGGTGACACCATTTCCATCTTGGACACCTGACTTCCGATAATATACCCCGCTTTCCCTTCCAGAGGTTCAATAGGAAAATTATTCATGATTCCTCCGTCTGAATAGAGTTCACCCTGAATAAGAACCGGGCTAAAAATTGGAGGAAGAGCTGCTGATGCCAATAACGGAAAAATCAATTCTCCCTCAGAAAAGAAACGCGTTGTGCCTTGTTGCAGGTTTGTTGCGTTTACAAACAATGGACGTTTTAGGCTTTCGAACGTGTTCTGCGGAAAATATTCATTGAATATAGAATAATACTTTTCCGTGTCGAAAAGACCAGGCTTCCCCAAACTAAAAAAATCGTAACGAAACAGCGGCGTTTCTTTAAAAAACCTGAGCATTTCTTGCTCCGGAACCTGTTGCGCAAACAAAGCCCCTATAATTGCACCTATACTAGTTCCTGCAATCCATTTGGGCTCAATTTTGAATTCCTGAAGCGCCTTTAATAAACCTATATGCGCCATGCCCCGAACGCCACCACCTGAAAACACAATTCCCGTATCTGCAGAATGTCTTAAGAGCTCTTTATTTTCCATGTCCAGTTGCGGTAATAAAAACAGGCCATTACCTCGGTAATGGCCTGTAAAATTAAATCAATTCAAGGATTAAAAATTTAATCCAAAGGCGTAATAATAGGTTTTAGCACTGTCTGGATAGCGCCCTTGCAACATTACGCCACCTTGGCGCTTTTGTTCAAGTTGCTTTTTTAATGCCTCCATAGACGTTATTTGAGCGCCATTTATGTGGGTAATAATAAATCCCTCGCGCATTTGGGTTTCTTGCTTTAAAATACCCGGATAAAGCCGAGTAACTTCTACCCCTCCAGCCAGTTCCAGCTGCTTTGCTTTTTCGGCATCGAGCGTTTGCAGCTCTGCCCCAAGCTGATTCCAAAGGGCGCTTTCATCTCGCTTCACCAAAGCGGTATTTCCTGCTGTATTTTTAAGGATAACCTGTACATTTTTTATTGCTCCTGCGCGCCTGAGCTCTACTTTAAGTCGATCTCCGGGGCGGTAACCAGCAATGACCTCTTGCAATCTTGGTGAACTGTTTATTTCCTTACCGTTTACCGAGGTAATAATATCTCCGGGTTCAATACCGGCCTCTGCTGCTGCACTCTCGGCGTTTACCATAGCCACATAGGCCCCTTGTATTAATTGAATTCCTTTTTCCTGAGCCAGGCGTCCATCCATGTTTTGAATTCTAACCCCAAGTATTCCGCGCTGAACGTTTCCAAATTCCAACAGATCTTGTACCACCTTAGAGACCAAATTACTGGGGACCGCAAATCCATATCCGCTGTAACTACCCGTTCTGCTGGCAATCGCGGTATTAATTCCAATCAGGTCGCCATTTAAATTTACCAATGCGCCTCCGCTGTTTCCTGGATTGATAGCAGCATCGGTTTGAATAAAACTTTCTACCGCCAAATCTTCCCGATTAATGTTGATGTTCCGTGCCTTTGCACTTACAATTCCCGCTGTAACCGTTGAATTGAGGCTAAAGGGATTTCCTATAGCCAACACCCATTCACCAACCTCCACATCGTCTGAATTCACAAAAGCCAGGGCTTTTAAATCGCCAACATCAATTTTAAGTAAAGCTATATCTGTTGTAGGATCTACCCCTACTACGGAAGCCTTGTAGGTTCCGTTGTTATGTAAGATAACCTCTATCTCTTCGGCCCCAGCTATAACATGATTGTTTGTTACAATGTACCCATCTGCATTAATGATTACTCCCGAGCCTGTGCCAATAGCAGGTAATGAATTTGGCGACTCATTGGGTGAACCTTGGTTGGGATCCTCTTGAGGTGCGTCGAAATACGGTCCAAAGGGATTGTTTTTAAAAAATTCCCGAAACGGATCGGGCAATTGCCTATAACTATTGCCCATTTGCTTGCCTCGTGAGGTGATATGCACCACTCCGTCCAAAACCTTGGATGCTGTTTTTGTAAAATCCAAAGGAGTAATATTGCCCTCCTTATCTGTGGTATATAATACCGGTCGATCGATTCCTGTTGTGGTTTGGGTTAGAGTAACCGGACCTTTAAACAGGAACTGTGACAGTCCCACTACCCCTAAGCTCACGGTCAACGCAATTAGCGCGGCATAAGCATATACCTTCGTTGTACTGTTTACTGCATTTGTTTTCATTGATCTAAATTCTTTTTAAATTCAAAATCTATTGATTTCAAAGGGCGTGCCAAAGCAGGGCATTTAAATGCTAAAAAAACTTTAAAATTACGCTGTGCTTCTACAAAATAGAAAACCCTACCCTAAAAGCCAGATTGCGATTTTAGTTTAGAAGAGGTGCTCAAGATTTCCAGCGCCCTAAGCACAACGGTTTCTGGCAGAATTGTTTCCATAACAAACCTATAAGACTCCGGCATTTTATTTCCGTATATGGAGGTTGGAATTTGCGAATAACGTTCGCGATCCGAGGTAATTGAATTGCGATCGGGCTGCAGATATGGAGCAAATCCTGCATACGGATGCGTAATCCCCCATAAGGTAATTACGGGCACTCCATACATAGCAGCCAAATGTCCATTTCCGCTGTCCATGGCTATCATCAAATCCAAATTAGAAAGTGCCGCCAACTCTGCTTTAAACCTTGTTTTTCCAGCCAAAGAGGTACAATAGGTGAATTTGTGCTCCCACTTTGCAAGGCGTGCAACCTCCTGTGCTCCCCCACCAAAAAGATAAAAGTTACACTTTAGATTTTTATGGATACCTCGAAGGACCTCTTCCATAAGTTTTTCAGGATAGCATTTGCCCGGATGGGCTGCAAAAGGCGCAATTCCAATATTTATTTCCTGATCCCGAGCCGCATCTACTCCAGGTATTTCGGGCCAGGTCTTACGGGAAAGCACGTGCTGTTGGTTCCAAGTGGCTGCAGGATATCCGAGCTGCATTATTGTATTTGCGTACCGCTCATGAGAAGATTTTAGTGGCTTCCAAAGTTTGTTTTTTACCCGGGTAAGTTTTCTTTTGGCTGCACGGTCCTTGTCCAAAACCCGATAGGAAATTCCGTGTCCCAAAAGAAAGATTTTGAGAATTTGGGTACGTAAAACATTGTGTAGGTCGGCAATTGCAGATGGACGGAGGGCCAATATTTGCCGAGACAGCCGCCACAAGCCCTTAAAGCCCCGGTGCATTCCTTTGGTATAAACGGCCAGCGTTTTCACTCCTGGAATATCCTCAAAAATAGGCGTGAACCCAGCCCTTGTTACCACGGTTATCGCTATCCCTGGTCGTTCGGTTTGCACTGCCAAAATGACCGGGACAAGCATGGCAACATCGCCCATGGCCGACAAGCGAATAATCACCAAATGATCAGGTGCGGCGCTCACGTAACACCGGGTTTAATTCCTGATCATTATACATTTTCATCTGTTTATAAACTTTCATGTATTTCTGACCAGTTTCAATGTCGTAAAGTAATTGATCTATTGCAGCAGACAAGTCGTGAAGTTGCTCATTGAGCACAGCCAGCTTACGGGTGCAAGCCTCCCGGTGTTCTGCTGCCGCGTTTTCCCGATGTGCCTCCTGTGCCATGTGGTAAATTTTAAGTGCAAGAATGGACAGTCGATCTATCGCCCAAGCCGGACTTTCGGTATTAATGGTAGCGTTTTCCTTTAATTGTACCGATTGGTATTTGTTTAAGAAGTAGCCGTCTATATACTCTACCAGGTCTGTCCGTTGTTGATTGCTGGCATCTATTTTACGCTTGAGTTCCAATGCCGCAACCGGATCTATTTCTGGGTCACGAATAAGATCTTCGTAATGCCATTGTACAGTGTCGATCCAGCATTTTTTATAAAGCAAATGTGCCATATCGGAAACTTCATACGGATTAGAAGGCACCTGATCAACACGGTCCAAAACGTGATAATCTATAACACATTTGTTAAATATGCGGAAAGCGTTCTCGCTAAACATGGGCTTAAACTTTTTGCAAAGATACCGATTATTGCCGTATCCACTCTGCGCCAAACAGCCCAAGCGCAAGCAATAAAAATCCAATAAGCCATAACTCTCTGCGCCATCTTTTAGAAATAGCTTCGGTGTATTTTGCAGCAAACAAAGCCACTGGATAAAAAGTGAGCAAATAGGTCTGATTGCCATTGGGTAGTTCCAATAAAACAACAATACAGCCCAGAATAAATACCAACGCATTTATTCGCATTTGAAGCGCCTTCCCGTAACCTGATTTTCTATGCTCTCGCAAACCTAAAAGACTAAGCAAAATAAATCCCAATACAATCAAAAACTGTGCTTCTACGTTGCCGTAATTAAACGAAAAGGATTTTGCCAAATGCAAACTGTAATGATTCCAAATAAAATCTTCTTGATTTGCAAGCAAAAATGAGGCGTATACCAGTAGAAAAAATAAAATTAATGCTGCCAACGGCACTAGCCAGTTCCTGACTTTCTTGGGGCTGTACAGATAGACAAATACCCACAATAGCAGATAATAAAGCAAACTCCACTCTAAAAACAAAGAAGCAATTAATACGCATAAGGAGGCGTCGAACAGCTTCAATTTAATCGTTTCAAAAGGTCTGATTTGATTCAGGCGATATTGACCTATTATTAAGAAAAAATAAGCCAGTAAAGCGTTTAAATCCTGAAGCACCTCAGGAAGCAGCAAAACAAATATTCCCACAAAAAAAACGGAATATAGGTGGTGGCCGGTAACCTGATTTGAAAGGTTCATCTGATTGCCCAAAATTGCAGCAATGATAAATCCAAAAACCCAAAGAATTTGGGCGCCTGCATGCAGACCGGTTTGCCCAGTTAGCATTTGCCGTAGCAATACCAAGGCAATACAGAACAATAGAAAACCAAATGCCTGGACGTAATTAATCGGCTTAGTTTTGCCAAAAACTCTTGAAATCATCGCTGGTTTTCGTAAGTTTGCACCATAAATATAGTTACAATGAAAGCTTTTTTTGAGGGTATTGCCGATTTATTTGTAAATCACCTTTTTGCTCCTTACGATTTCTTCCGCTTTTTAGGAAACTGGTGGGCTGCCAGTTCCGTAAATTGGATCTTTGTTGTAATTGGTTTTGTTGCTATGCTTTACTGGATGAAACAGCTTCAAATTTTTGAACAACGAGGAGAAGAAGATCACAGCAGCACCTCACACTCTTACCTGAAGTAAAACGATTTGACCTTACAAGTCAAAGCCAATATCTTTTCGATAATACGCTTGGTGAAACTCAATGCCAGATAGTGCTGTATAAGCTGCTTTTAAGGCATCTTTATAAAAATATCCCCTACCCGTAACGGCCAGAACCCGGCCCCCATCGGAACATGTTTTTCCAGCTTCATCCTTTCGAGTTCCTGCATGAAAAATAAGCGCGTCTGTTTCCTGGGTTAGCCCAAAAATTTCGTGCCCTTTGGAATAACTCCCCGGATATCCTCCAGAAACCATAATTACCGTTGCTGCAGCATTGTCATCGATCTTGAGCTGTACGTCCTGAAGTTGACCCTTGGCTGTGGCGTCCATTAATTCTACTAAATCGGAAGTAATGCGAGGAATAACCACCTCGGTTTCGGGGTCACCCATACGCACATTATATTCTATCACGTAGGGCGCATCTCCTACCTTTATCAGGCCAATAAATATAAATCCCACATAGGGTATTCCTTCGGATCTAAGTCCCTCGATGGTAGGCTTAATAATCTGCGATTCTACCTTGTCCATAAAAATTTGGTCGGCAAAAGGCACCGGAGAAACCGCACCCATGCCGCCAGTGTTTAGTCCGGTATCTCCCTCGCCTATGCGCTTATAGTCCTTTGCCGTAGGAAGCACCTTGTAGCTGTTGCCGTCGGTGAGTACAAAACAACTGAGCTCAATCCCAGATAAAAATTCTTCTATAACCACCCGAGCGCTTGCCTCCCCGAACTTGGCGTCGAGTAACATAGCGCGCAGTTCTGTTTTGGCTTCGTGTAAATTTTCTAATATTAACACGCCCTTTCCAGCTGCCAATCCATCTGCCTTAAGCACATACGGAGCGGTCATTTTTTCTAAAAAAGCATATCCCGATTCCAGATCATTTGGTCCAAAACTGGCATAGGCTGCTGTTGGAATCTTATGCCGCATCATAAAAGTCTTGGCGAATTCCTTACTGCCTTCTAATTGGGCGGCAACCTGCTTCGGGCCCACCACGCCCACATGAGCCAGTTCGGGCCGGCCCTCAAAATAATCGGATATACCTTTAACCAATGGCACCTCGGGACCAACAATTAATAGGGTTATTTGATGATGTAGTACTGCTGCGGCTATGGCCTGAAAATCGTCTACTCCAATGTTTAGGTTGGTGGCGCATTGGCTTGTGCCTGCGTTTCCGGGTGCCACAAATAGTGAATCACATTTAGGGCTTTGACTGAGCTTCCAAGCCAAAGCATGCTCACGTCCGCCAGCACCAAGGACCAATATGTTCATAGAAAGAGGTTTTGGCAAAAATAGGGCTAGTAAACGACAAATCGTTTACTGCCGTCCATTCTTTTGCCCTTACTTTTGGCTAAAAACCCGGTGTTCTTTTTTCTCCAAGGCTTCTCTAGACAAAGTTTTAAAGTATTCATAAGTTCTGCGCATCCCCTCGGATCGGCCAATTTTTGGCTCCCAGCCAAGAATCTCGCGTGCTCGTGTAATGTCTGGTTGTCGTTGCAAAGGATCGTCTTGAGGTAACGGACAGTAAATAATTTTTTGAGATGCTCCGGTAAGGCGTATCACCTCTTCCGCAAAATCACGAATCGAAATTTCCTCCGGATTACCAATATTAACCGGTAAGGCATAGTCCGAAAACAAAAGACGATAAATCCCCTCAATCTGATCGTCCAGATAACAAAATGAACGGGTTTGTGAGCCATCCCCAAATATGGTGATGTCCTCTCCACGTAAGGCCTGACCAAAAAAAGCAGGAATAACCCGGCCATCATTAATACGCATACGAGGGCCATAGGTGTTAAAAATCCGGGCAATCCGTGTCTCCAATCCATGAACCCGATGATAGGCCATGGTAATTGACTCCTGAAAACGCTTGGCTTCGTCATAAACGCCCCTAGGACTAATTGTGTTTACATTCCCATAATAGTCTTCCGATTGCGGATGCACCAAGGGATCTCCATACACCTCGGATGTGCTGGCAATCAAAATTCTAGCGCGCTTTTCCTTTGCCAACCCAAGCAAGTTATGAATCCCCAAAGCCCCAACTTTAAGGGTCTCTATTGGTATTTTTAGATAGTCTATCGGGCTGGCCGGACTGGCAAAGTGCAAGATGTAATCGAGCTTACCGGGTACATGCACAAATTTGGTCACATCGTGATGATAAAACTCAAATTCTCTGAGTTTAAAGAGGTGTTCAATATTACTGCGCTCTCCGGTTATAAGATTATCCATGCCAATTACATGAAATCCTTCGGCAATAAACCGATCACACAAATGTGAGCCTAAAAATCCGGCTGCTCCGGTAATTAAAATTCGCTTCACGTATTCTTACAATTTATTCATTTTAAAGGCGGCATGCTCTAATACGCCTTTTTTTCTCCTCTAAATACATTAAG
>JBJOHX010000067.1:0-24603 GCA_046047415.1 Bacteroidota bacterium | reverse complement strand
AACGACCGAACCTGGTGCTTTTGGGAACCCGAAAACGGGAGATTCGATCACATTGCCCACAGAAGGTGGAAAACGATTCGATTTAAAGACTCATCATTTGAGGCAACACGTCATATTGCTCCCCTTGAATATAAAATGTTGCGGAGTGCAGATTTTTATGCGGATTGGAATCGCCGTATTTCCAACGTTCCAAACATCACTTCCATCAATGCCGCAGTAACACATCTTGAGGAGCATCCAGAAAGTGTTTTGGTGCATACTGAGGCAGGAATTTTAAAAGCCAATCATGTTTTTTCCAGCGTAAACTTTGGAGATCTTTCTCGGTTAATGAAGCCCTATCCGGTATTGCAACAGCATTTTATCGGGTGGATAATTAAAACCAACACACCTGTTTTTGATCCGGAAACCCCGGTATTTATGGATTTTAGTGTTCCACAGAGTGGCAATACACGGTTTATGTATGTGTTGCCCTTTGCTGAAGATGAAGCCCTATTGGAATACACCCTCTTTTCTTCAGACCTCCTTCCAGATTCCGAGTACGAACAGGCTATTAAAGACTATATAGGCAATCATTTAGGAATTGAACAATTCCAAATTTTGGATCGGGAAAAAGGGGTTATCCCGATGACCTGCAACGATTTTAGTTCCGCAGACAGCCGGCGTATTACCTATATCGGTATAGCCGGTGGATGGGCCAAACCAAGCACCGGATATACCTTTTGGAGTAGCACCCAAAAAACGCTAAAACTAATTGAAGCCCTAAAAAAAGAAGAGCCCTTAAAAATGATGCGTAAAAATCGGTTTTGGTTCTACGACCTAATTATGCTGGAAGTATTGGCTTATAACAATGGTAAAGGGAGCCAAATCTTTGTGGCAATGTTTCGGAAATTGCCGGCTACCCTTATTTTAAGATTCCTACACGAACAAACGACCTTTAAAGAAGAGTTACGCGTAATATGGGCCTGCCCCAAATTGATGTTTATCGCGGCGCTGGGGAGAACAATGCTCAAACGTCTCTTTTAAGCAACCAATCTCCGAATACGCGCAAGGACCCTTTGGCGCCTTCATTGCCCTCCAGGTTATCCAACTGTGCAAAGGCCTCCCGAGTATAATCGGAAATTCGATTACGAATTGCAACGTCTGCACCACAGTCCCGAAATAATTGTATAACACGACTGACCTTGTTTTGAGGATCCTTGGGCTTTATGGAATACAGATCGGCCAACTCACGTGAATCTGCCGGGGCTGTCAGTTCTAAAGCCTGTAGGTAGAGGTAGGTTTTTTTATTTTCAATGATATCACCCCCAACCTGTTTGCCAAAAGTTTCCGGGTTTCCAAAGACATCCAGGTAGTCGTCTTGAAGTTGAAAAGCAATCCCGAGGGACATTCCGAAATTGTAGATGGCCAACTGCTCAGACTCGGGAGCCCCACCTATAAGCGCGCCCATCTGCAAGGCACAACCTAAGAGAACCGCAGTTTTATAGGCAATCATATGGAGATATTCATCCAAGGTTACATCGTCTCGCTGTTCAAAATCCATATCGAACTGCTGCCCCTCGCAAACCTGAAGTGCAGTTCTGGAAAATAGTTTTGTCAAATCTTTATAATCCGTCCCTTCATAGGCCTCCAGATACTGATAAGCCAGTATTAGCATAGCGTCGCCGGATAGGATACCGGTATTTACATCCCATTTGTGATGAACTGTAGGCTTGCCCCTTCGAATGGGCGCCGCATCCATGATGTCGTCGTGAAGGAGCGAAAAATTGTGAAATACCTCAACTGCCATAGCGGCCGGCAAGGCCTTTTCCAAAGGGGTGTTGTATAAATCGGCCGCCATTAGAACCAGTAAAGGTCTCATGCGTTTGCCGCCAAGATCAAGAATATAACGGACCGGATCGTATAGTCCGGAGGGTTCTCCAAAGTTTTGACTTGAATCCAAATACTCAAGAAAAACTTCGCGATAACGTGAAATGGAATCTATCATAATTCAAAAATACGGTAAAGCACAATCCCGACGAAAGGAATATTCAATTCCAACCCTGGGGTATTTGGTTAGAATTGTTAAATAATTGTAAAACTTTGGAAACTTTTTTTGTATTGAAAGTTTCCTAGGTACTTTTGCGCCGCTATGAAAGACCAGATAATTCAAATGGCCAGTGAAATGTTCCTGAACCTCGGATTCAAGAGTGTTACCATGGACGATCTGGCCCTACAAATGGGAATTTCCAAAAAGACCATATACACCCATTTTGCCAATAAAACCGAACTGGTAGAGCAAAGCAGTCTTTACGTATTCAGCGAAATTTCTTCCGGAGTAAACACCATTTGCAATCAGCAGATGAACCCCATTGAAGAGCTTTACGAGGTTAAAAAGTTTGCGCTGGTCCACCTAAAAAACGAGAAGGCTTCACCCCAGTATCAATTGCGCAAATACTATCCGAAAATTCACAACCAAATCATGCAAAAAACCTTTGATATGATGCAGGATTGTGTTTTACTCAATATCAAAAGGGGAATAGAAATGGGCATGTATCGGGAAAACCTGGATCCCGAATTTGTGTCCAGAATTTATTTTGCTGGTGTAAACAGCATTAAAGACGATACATTATTTCCCAGACCCCAGTTTCCACTGGTACACCTAAACGACATCTATCTGGAATATCACCTAAGGGGAATTGTAACCCCAAAAGGACGTAACGTACTCAATAAAATTATCAATTCAAACCACGAATAAATGCGGTTCACTATTTTCTTTCTACTTGGGTTTTTAACTCAGGGATTTATGGCAAAAGGTCAAGATTTGCCTACTGTTTTTAGCCTTGAAGAGGCTGTTTCCTATGCTTTAGATCACAATTACAGTGCGCTAAACGCCAGTCGCGATATTGTGGATGCACAAAAATTAAAATGGGCAACCATTGCGGCCGGACTTCCTCAGATTTCGGGTGCTGTAAATTATCAGAACCAGATCAAACAACCAGTTTCGTTAATTCCGGCTGAATTTTTTGGCGGTGACCCGGGAACCTTTGTGCCCATTACTTTTGGGCCTCCTAAAACAACTTCTGCAACAGCCACCTTGCGCCAGAAAATTTTTGACGGTTCCTATCTGGTAGGCGTTCAGGCGGCTCAAGCCTATGACAAATTTAGCCAGACCAATAAAGAAAAGACAGATCTTGAAGTGCGAAGTCAAGTGGTTGAAGCCTATGGAAATGTTCTTTTAGCTACCCAGAGTGTTCAAGTGCTAAAACGCAATACGCAAGCCTTAGAAAAAAATCTGTTCGAAACCCAAAAACTATATGAAAACGGTCTTGCAGAAGAAGAAAGTGTAGAACAGCTGCAAATTACCTATGCCTCCCTCCAAAATCAATTGAGAAATACAACCCAATTGGCGGAAATTACGTTGCAAATGCTCAACACCGTAATGGGGCTGCCTTTGGATCATCCCATAAAACTAACCCAAACTTTGGACGATTTGGTGATGGAACAAACACGTCCAGATCTGTTGGATTCCCCTTTGATGTTGGAAAAAAATGTGAATTACAGACTTGCAGAAAATTACAGCGAACAACGGTATTACGAACTTAAACTTGCAAAAAGCCGGGCACTTCCTACACTTAATGCCTTTATCAATTACGGCAAAACTGCATTTGACGATCCCTCGCGTTATTTTAATGCCGCTACCCAAAATTTCGAATCATCCATTATGGGCTTTGATTTAAGTATTCCCATCTTCAGTTCACTAGAACGGAGCGCTGGTACGTCACGGGCAAAAATAGCCCTGGAAAAGGCAAAAACAGAACTTGAGCAAGCCGAAAAGCAAATCGAATTGCAACATAAAAAAGCGAAAACCGATTATCAACTGGCCATCGAAAACTATCAAACCAGTAAAGACAATTTAGCGCTAGCCGAAAGAATTGAAAACAAAAATGAGATAAAATACACCGAAGGTATAGCGTCGAGTTTTGAACTTCGTCAGGCTCAAACCCAATTATACTCGGCCCAACAAGAATACTTACAGGCCATGGTAAACGTAATCAATGCCAAAACGGTATTGCAAAACATTCTCAATCCTTAAAAAACTCAATCCTTATAATGAATATTCCATTCATCCAAAAATCCATGAAAAAGCTTCTACTGATCTTACCTTTAGTAATCCTGACCCTTTCCGGATGCGACAATAAGACACCCTCAGATCTGGAAACCCTCCTTACTTTAGGAGATTTAAATACCCTGAAAGCCAGAAAAAAAGAACTCAGTGACCAACAAGCAGTACTGAGCGCAGAATTAAAAATTATTGATTCTGTAATTCAAAATCAGGAAGGTACTGGTAAAATTCCTTTGGTTAGCACGCTAACCTTGGCACCCCAACCTTTTATTCACTTTTTAGAACTTCAAGGCAACGTACAAACCCGACAAAACCTATTACTTTATCCGGAAATGCCCGGAAAACTGGAGCAAGTTTTTGTAAAAGCTGGTGATCGGGTTCAAAAGGGTCAAATCCTAGCACGAATAGATGACGGCGGTATGTCCAGCGGATTAGAACAGCTTAAGACCCAAGCTCAGCTAGCATTGACGACCTTTGAACGTCAAAGACGACTTTGGGAACAGCAAATTGGATCCGAAATTCAATATTTACAAGCCAAAACAAATTTTGAAGCAACGCAAAACGCCGTACAACAAGCACAGGCACAATTGGCCAAAGCTTCAATACGCGCGCCCTTCACAGGAATTATTGATGATGTGTTGCAGGAACAAGGAAGTACTGTAAACCCTGCCTCGGGCACACCAATTTTTCGGTTGGTGAACCTGAACGACATGTATGTAGAGGTGGCTGTACCAGAAAGTCATCTTCAGGAAGTAAAACCCGGCAAAGCTGTACAAATTTATCTGCCAGTGCTTGGAGATAGTCTAGAGACCGCCGTAAGACAGAGCGGAAACTTCATTAACCCCGCAAACCGTACGTTTAATGTCGAGATTCCGGTTCAAAATACCAACGGACAAATAAAACCCAACTTAACGGCAAGGGTACGCATAAACGATTACAGCAATATGCAAGCCTTACTTATACCTCCAGCAATTATTTCGGAGAATTCAGAAGGGGAGCAATATGTATATGTTGCTGTAGATATAGATTCCAATAATATTGGCAGGGCAGAAAAACGTGTGATTACTACAGGTAAATCTCAGGGAAACTCCATTGAAATTTTAAGTGGTTTAACTCCTGGTGCCCAAATCATTACAGAAGGTGCACGTCGTATTCGCGAAGGTCAAGAAATCGAAATCCTACAATAAGAATGAGTAAGCAAAAGAAAAACGCCGATAAAGAATTTCGTCTGGCCTCTTGGGCTATTGACAATCCGTCGGTCATTTATGTCATCATTGGTATTTTCTTCGTCATTGGGCTACAGGCTTATTTTGAAATGCCACGCGAGGACTTTCCCGAAGTTCAGGAAACTAAAATTTATATTAGCACTCCCTACCCCGGTAATACGGCCGAAGATATTGAGCGGCTCATCACCGACCCACTCGAAGACCGGCTTAAGAATGTGAGCAATCTGGTAGACCTTACCTCTACCTCTCAAGAAGATTACTCCATGATTGAGGTAGAATTCGACGAGAACATAACTGTACAGGATGCCAAACTCAAGGTACAAGACGAAGTAGATGCCGAAAAGGCTAGCGAAGATTGGCCGGTTTTTAATGGGGCCAAAGTAGAGGCCAATGTGTTCGACCTCAACATAGCAGAGTCCTTCCCTATCATGAATGTAAACGTTACAGGAGATTATCCTGTAGAACAGTTAAAGTCGTTTGCAGAACTTCTCGAAGATGATATTGAAGACCTCAGCGAAATAAAAGGTGTAGATATTCGGGGAGCACAAGAATTGGAAGTAGAAGTGGCTGTAGACGTCTACAAAATGATGGCGGCCCGAGTTAGTTTTGACGATGTGCTCAACGCCATCCGAAATGGAAATATGACCCTTTCCGCAGGAAATCTGGACATGGGTGGACAGCGCAGAACATTACGGATTCTGGGAGAAATTAACGATCCTTCTGACCTGAATAGTTTTGTGGTAAAATCCGATCAAGGAAATGCCGTTTATTTAAAAGATATCGCAAAGGTATCGTTCAAGGAAGAGGATAAAACTACATATGCCCGTGAATTGGGTGAGAGTGTAGTTATGTTGGACGTTAAAAAACGCTCCGGGAAAAACACCATCGTTGCTGCGGAAAAAATCCGGGAAATTATAGATAGTGCCAGAGAAACCTATTTACCTAAAGATTTAAATGTTTCCATAGCCAACGATTCCTCTAGCCGCACCTTAAATCAGGTGGCAGACCTGGTCAATAACATCATTTTTGGTATTTTATTAGTGGTTACCGTACTGATGTTCTTCCTGGGCTTCCGAAACGCTCTCTTTGTTGGATTTGCCATACCCATGTCCATGTTTATGTCCTTTATGATATTAAACGCTATGGGTTACACCCTAAACACCATGATCCTTTTTGGGCTAGTAATGGGATTAGGTATGCTAGTAGATAATGGGGTGGTAGTAGTCGAAAACGTATATCGACTCATGGACGAAGAAGGCATGGACCGATTAAGTGCCGCCAAAAAAGGTATTGGAGAAATTGCACTTCCTATTATCATTTCTACCCTAACTACGGTTGCAGCATTTGTTCCCTTAGGTATGTGGCCTGGAATTATGGGAGAATTTATGATCCTATTCCCCATAACTCTATCAGTTGTATTGGGTTCTTCGCTCTTTGTGGCCATTTTCATGAATTCCATGCTGGTCTCTAGCTTTATGGAAACCGCAGATAAAAAGCTCAAGAAAAAACAACTGTACCGCATCACCTACATTTTAGTTCCTCTAGGTTTAATCATCTTCATATTTGGAGGTCCTGTACGTGGATTGGGTACATTATTGATAGTTACTGCCAGCATGTTTTGGCTGTACAAATATTTCATTAAAAAATCCGCTAATCGCTTTCAACGCTATACTCTTAGAAAGCTCGAAGATTTTTATGAAAACCAATTGATAAAAGCGCTTAGGGGTAAAAATGTATATTGGTATACCTTGGTAATGCTCGTGCTTTTACTTGCCTCCTTTATTGGATTTGGAATTTCAGTAGGTACACAACGAACTAAAATTGAGTTTTTCCCGGATAACACACCCAATGAGATTTACATTTATATTGAATATCCGCTAGGCACCTCCATTGCAAAAACCAATTCTTTAACTAAATCCATCGAAAAACGGGTATATACCATTTTAGATGATGCGCCTTATGAAAAAGCAGGAGAAAATCTCTTAGTGCAATCTGCAGTTTCTATTGTCGGTAAAGGAGCCGAAAATCCTTTTACGGAAAGGGGTTCCGCAGCAGAGATGCCGCATCGTGGAAAAATAACACTTACCTTAAGGGAATTTAAATATCGCGAAGGTTTAGACAGTGAAGTGCTCCGCCTTAAAATTCAGGAATCCCTTGCTGGCATTTATCCGGGTGTTGAAATATCAGTAGAAAAAGATGCTGTAGGCCCGCCAGTAGGCTATCCAATAAACATAGAACTGCAAGGTCAGAATTACGACACACTTATTAACCTAGCCGAGCGCATGCGCACCTTTATTAACCGTCAAGGAATCGAGGGTATAGAAGAGCTTAAAATAGATGTGAATAAGGGCAAGCCTTCAATGCTTGTAGAGGTAGACCGCGAGAAAGCCGGAGAACTGGGTGTTTCCGTTGGACAGGTGGGTCAGCAACTCAGAAGATCTTTGTTTGGAGACAAGGCCGGTATATTTAAAAAAGACGGAGAAGATTATAATATCAATGTACGTTTTGACGAAGACCTGCGGTACAATACCAGTGCATTATTCAATCAGAAGATAATATTTAGAGACCCATCAAACGGTCAAATTAAAGAGGTTCCCGTATCTGCAGTAGCAGAACATCGGAATACTTCTGCCTTTAGTTCCATAAAGCACCGGGGGGCCAATCGTGTGGTTACAGTGTATTCTGCACTAAAACCCGGATTCACTGATGCAGGGGCCATTGTTTCTCAAATTCAGGAGGCTATGGAAGAATTCCAAAGCCTACCCCGAGATGTTAAAATTGACTATACCGGTCAAATAGAGGAGCAAAATAAGCAAATGCAATTCTTGATGGGTGCTTTCTTTACCGGATTAGGGCTAATTATGTTAATTCTGGTTTTTCAGTTTGGAGGTATATCCAAACCGGCAATCATCATGACGGCCATTTTCCTCAGTTTTATAGGCGTATTTGGTGGGCTAATGCTTACCGGTTGGCCTTTTGTTATCATGATGACTATGATGGGTATTATTGCACTTGCCGGTATTGTGGTGAACAATGGGGTAGTCTTGCTAGATTACACCCAAATCCTGATTGATCGTAGAAAAGAGGCTTTAGGATTGGGCGACCGTGACTTGTTACCGCTACCAGACGTAACGGAATTAATCGTAAAGGGCGGTAAGGCCCGTTTAAGACCGGTATTGCTAACAGCCATAACTACGGTATTGGGTCTGGTACCCCTGGCTATTGGATTAAACATCGATTTCTTTGGCATGTTTGCCGACTTTGATCCCGGAATTTACCTAGGAGGGGACAATGTAGTTTTCTGGGGACCATTGGCATGGACGGTAATTTTTGGGCTCATTGTAGCTACCTTCCTAACGCTTATTATTGTACCCGTATTATTCAATATTACCTATCGGATCAAATTGGCCTTTAAGGGTAAAAAGGGGCAATCCAAATCCAAAACCAGACATTTACACTCAGAAGCTGCTTAATTGGCTTAAAAAATAGCAGATGAATTCGGGGGAAGTGCATATTTGTTTTGTGCGCTTCCCCCTTTCCATTGTACCTTTGCCCTTATCAATTACAAAGTCTATGTACCGTTCTCATACCTGTGGAGCACTGAATGAATTACATATTGGCCAATCCGTAACCTTGGCAGGCTGGGCTCATAAAGTTCGAGACAAGGGATTTGTAGTTTGGATTGACCTTAGGGATCGCTATGGGTTAACCCAGTTGGTGTTAGATCAAGATCGCTGTGATGCTTCACTATTGGAACAAGCCCGGTCCATTGGTCGGGAATTTGTGGTTCAGGTTCAGGGCACTGTTGTGGAACGCGCCTCAAAAAACCCTAAAATTCCTACCGGATCCATTGAAATTCTAGTTGCAAAATTAAACGTACTCAATCCCTCGGCAACTCCACCGTTTACTATAGAAGATGAAACAGACGGCGGTGAGGAACTCCGAATGAAATATCGCTACTTGGACATTCGCAGAAACCCGGTAAAAAATAAGCTGGTATTTCGGGCAAAAGTGGCCCTTGAGGTCCGCAAATATCTTTCCGATCAAGGTTTTATTGAAATAGAAACCCCATATCTGATTAAATCTACTCCAGAAGGCGCACGCGACTTTGTGGTCCCTAGTCGTTTAAATGAAGGACAATTCTACGCGCTACCCCAATCACCCCAAACCTTTAAGCAATTGCTTATGGTAGGAGGTATGGACAAATACTTTCAGATTGTAAAGTGCTTTAGAGACGAAGACCTGCGCGCAGACCGTCAGCCGGAGTTCACACAAATTGACTGTGAAATGGCCTTTGTGGAACAGGAAGACATCCTCAATACCTTTGAAGGGCTAACCCGCCATTTGCTTAAAACAATTAATGGGGTAGATTCAGGCGCCTTTCCAAGAATGACTTACGACGAAGCGGTAAGTAGGTTTGGTTCCGACAAACCGGATATCCGTTTTGGTATGGAATTCGGCGAACTAAATGCCGTTGCTCAACATCGGGATTTTGGAGTGTTTAATCAGTCCAAACTGGTAGTTGGAATTGCAGTTCCGGGAGCTGCTGAATATACGCGTAAGGAAGTAGATGCCTTAGTAGATTGGGTAAAACGTCCTCAGGTTGGTGCCTCCGGATTGGTTTATGTGCGTTGTCTAGAAGACGGTACCTATAAATCTTCGGTAGACAAATTTTACGAGCAGGAAGATTTGGCGCAATGGGCTGCAATTACAGGTGCAAAACCCGGAGATCTCATTTGTGTACTTTCAGGAGATACCGACGTTACCCGTACCCGATTGGGCATGCTACGCATGGAATTGGGTAATAGACTTGGATTGCGTAATCCGGCAGAATTTGCTCCGCTTTGGGTAATTGATTTTCCGCTGCTAGAGTTCGACCCCGAAAGCGGTCGTTACCACGCCATGCACCACCCATTCACAGCACCAAAGCCTGGCCAGCTTTCGCTCTTGGACACCGACCCTGCTGCCGTACGTGCCAATGCCTACGATTTGGTATTAAACGGCAATGAAATCGGAGGAGGGTCCATTCGAATCCACGATAAAAAGACACAGGCAACCATGTTCTCGCACCTTGGTTTTACTGAAGAGCAAGCCAGAAATCAGTTTGGATTCTTAATGGATGCTTTTCAATTTGGCGCACCCCCACACGGAGGAATCGCTTTTGGATTAGACCGTTTAGTGGCAATCTTAGGTGGGCAAGAATCCATTAGGGATTATATTGCCTTCCCAAAAAACAATAACGGTAGAGATGTAATGATTGATGCTCCGTCTGCCATTGACCAGGCGCAACTAGAAGAACTGCATCTTAGGCTGAATATAACAGAATAAAGCAATTGGTATAACGCTCCGATATCAGTTTCAAGACCATGAAATTTAGAGCGCTTTTCAAAAGATTTCTGATTTGGCGCATCCGTCATATCTCACAACGTCAGTTTGTCTACCTGCTGAGCATCTTGGTTGGTTTCACCTCCGGGGTTGGGGCGGTAATTATGAAAAACCTGACGCACTTTTTCCAGCATCTGCTAGAGGGTAACCTGGTTCAATATTACCACCAAGCCTTCTATTTTGTATTTCCGATTATTGGGCTTTCCATTGTCTATTTTATTATCCGTAAGATCATCCGCAAGAAGGTAAGTCACGGTATTCCATCTACCTTATTCGCCATTTCCAAGAAAAAAGGCATCATGGCCCGGTACCAAATGTACGGTTCCCTCCTAACCGCCCCAATTACCGTAGGATTTGGCGGTTCTGTAGGTCTGGAAGGGCCAACAGTAGCAACCGGAACAGCAATCAGTTCAAATCTTTCGCGGTTTTTCCATATGAATCAATCGGAGCGGAACCTGCTCATCGGTTGTGCAGCAGCAGGTGCCATGTCTTCCATTTTTAAAGCGCCCATTGCGGCACTCGTTTTTGCTATTGAGGTATTTGGACTGGATCTTACCATTGGCTCCATGATTCCATTACTGCTGGCCTCCATTTCCGCAATTGTAACCTCCTATTTCTTTTTTGGTTCTGACGTCTTATTGCCCTTCGACATCAAAAATCAATTCGCAATCGGAGACATTCCGTTTTACATTATCCTCGGCTTAATAGCCGGGGTAATCTCTATTTATTTCACAGAGGTGTACAGCCGAATTCAAAAAATCTTTGACACCATCAAATCTCCCATAAAACGATTGTTTATTGGCGGCGGCTTATTGGGAATTTTATTGTATCTGATTCCACCGTTATACGGGGAAGGTTTTGACGTAATCAACAGTCTTGTTAATGGTAAGCCCAACGAGGTACTCCAAAATAACATCCTGCATCTAAGCACAGCCAGTGTGGGCTCCGTAATCCTATTGTTATCGGGGTTAGTGTTGTTTAAAATTATCGCCAGTTCGCTCACCTTTGGTGCGGGCGGAGTTGGCGGAATATTTGCACCCACATTATTTATGGGGAGTATAATGGGCTATACCGTAGGCAAACTGATAAATCATCTCGGCATTCTTAAAATTGGCGTTTCGGAAAGTCATTTTACCTTGGTAGGAATGGCAGGGCTTATGGCCGGCGTACTGCACGCCCCTTTAACCGCGATCTTTCTTATAGCGGAACTTACCGGAGGGTACGATCTCATTATTCCCCTAATGATAACTGCAACCATTTCATTTGCCATTACCAAATATGTACATCCGCACTCGGTGTACAATATGGAATTGGGGCGGAAGGGCGAATTGGTTGCACACAATAAAGACCAGGCCGTCCTTACCCTAATGGAAATGGACTCTGTTATTGAAGATAATTTTATCCCGGTACGACAAGACTGGACCTTAGGGGAATTAATAAACAATGCCATTGTAAAGTCCAATCGAAACCTATTTCCGGTTACCGACAAAAGCAATCAATTGATAGGCATTGTATTATTGGATGATATTCGGGAGTTTATGTTTGATACGAGTCGCTACGAAACCACTCGAATTACCGATTTTATGCGTGCCGCTCCTGCCCATATTCAATACGGTGAAGACTCCATGCAACGCGTAATGCAAAAATTTCAGGACAGTGCCGCCTGGAACCTGCCAGTCTTGCGCGATGGCAAATATGTGGGCTTTATTTCTAAATCCAAATTACTTACGGCCTACCGCCGCAAGCTCATTAACCTTACACATTAAAAATGCGCACCCTCATTCGCTACCTCTCATTGGCAATCGTGCTGTTCTCTTTGACCGCAATTGTTTACGGATTTACACTTCCCGAACTGCCGAATTCTCAAGGTGATCGATATATCGGTTTTGGAGTTTGTGGAATTTTTTTGCTGGCAATGCCCCTATTTTTATTTTCGGAAAGCCGGGGTAAAAAATGGGAAAATTATATGCTAAACGCAGAGAATATTCGCAAAATGCAGAATAAAGCCCCCAAATCTTAAGGTTTTTAACCTTTTAAGCTAATTTACTCACGTTTAAATGATTGAAGCCAAAAATTCTTTTATCTTCGCATTATATCGATTATATTTTTTATTAGAATGACGGGAACAGTAAAATTTTTCAATGAATCCAAAGGCTATGGTTTTATAACTAACGATGCCAATGGAAAAGACATTTTTGTCCATGTAACCGCACTTAACGGTGTACAGTTAAACCAAGGAGACAAAGTAGAATATGAGGAGACCGATGGGCGTAAAGGAATGGTAGCTTCCAACGTGCATTTACTCCAATAACACGTTTTATTTTGAAGATTCAGAGCACCACACTTTTGAGTGTGGTGTTTTTTTTTAATTCAAATTTCGCTTCTCAATAAAAAAGCGCTTTAGCAATTCAGAGGCTTCCGCTTCCATAATTCCGCCCTCTATTTTGGTCTTTGGATGTAATTTTGCCCCCAGCATTCTAAACCCACGTTGGGTATCGGAAGCGGCATATACCACACGTGAAATTTGACTCCAAAACAAAGCTCCGGCACACATCTGACAAGGCTCCAGAGTTACGTACAGCGTGCAATTCACCAAATATTTTCCACCTAAAAAATTAGCCGCTGCGGTAATAGCCTGCATCTCGGCATGAGCAGTGACATCGTGCAATTTTTCGGTGAGATTATGTGCCCGGGCAATAATCCGATCATTTACGGTTATCACGGCTCCAATTGGCACTTCGCCACACTCAAAAGCCATTTCGGCCTCTTGCATTGCCTTTTGCATAAAATAGCGATCGTCTAGTTTTAATTCCATGTGTTAAAAATACAATTTAGGACGGTCTGCCCAAGACCTGGCAATACGCATTTTAGAGTACCTTTACACCGGCTATGAGACTACTTCAAAAAATTAATACTCCTGCAGATTTAAAAAAGCTTTCAGAGCAGCAATTGCCTGCGGTTGCTCAAGAATTACGCGAGTGTATTATTGAGGTGTTGTCGGCTAAGGAAGGACACCTGGGCGCTAGCTTAGGGGTGGTAGAGCTTACGATTGCTTTACATTATTGCTACGATACACCAAATGACGTTTTAGTATGGGACGTAGGACATCAGGCCTATGGCCATAAAATATTAACCGGCAGACGTGAGGCATTCTCTGGGCTTAGACAAAAAGACGGTATTAGTGGATTTCCTAAACGCTCCGAAAGTCCTTACGATAATTTTGGCACAGGCCACGCCTCTACCTCTATTTCCGCAGTATTGGGCATGTCTCTGGCAAATCAATTAATGGGTAAGACACAGTTGCGCCATATTGCCGTGATCGGAGATGCTTCTATTGCGAGCGGTATGGCCTTTGAAGCGTTAAACCATGCCGGTGTAGCTGGTGCAGATTTGCTGGTAATTCTAAACGACAATGAAATTGGAATTGACCCAAGTGTCGGGGCGCTAAAACAGTATTTAACTCAGGTAAAATCCGGTAAGCCCAATAAAGAGAATTTGTTTGAGGCTTTAAATTTCAGCTATGTTGGACCAGTAGACGGTCATGATTTGCACACGCTAATTCGCGTAATTAGGGAACTAAAAGACAAACCCGGGCCCAAGCTATTGCACGTAGTAACAACAAAAGGTAAAGGTTTAAAAAAAGCCGAAGAACAACAAATCACCTATCATGCACCCGGTAAATTCAATAAGTTTACCGGAGACCTTATACCTGCTGTACAACAGTCTAACGCTGGCCCAAAATATCAAGATATATTTGGTCATACCTTGGTAGCTCTTGCACAGGAGAATCCAAAAATAATAGGAATAACTGCCGCAATGCCTACAGGCACTTCTATGAAATTATTAATGGAAGTATTTCCGGAACGCACCTTCGATGTAGGAATTGCCGAACAACACGCGGTAACATTGGCAGCCGGAATGGCAGCAGCGGGTTTACATCCTTTTGTGGCCATTTATTCTACTTTTTTGCAACGGGCCTACGACCAAATCATTCACGACGTAGCCTTACAAAATCTCCCGGTTATCTTTTGTTTGGATCGCGCAGGTCTTGTTGGTCAGGATGGGCCTACACATCACGGAATTTTCGACATATCCTATTTGCGGTGTATCCCCAACCTGAGCATTATGTCTCCAATGGATGGATCCGAATTGCGGCAGATGTTGTATACGGCGCAACACCATTTATCTGGTCCCGTTTGCATACGCTATCCAAGAGGCTTTAGTCATACCGCCGATTGGGAAAAACCCTTCCAAATCATAAATTGGGGGAAATCGCGTTGTCTTAAACAAGGAAGTCGTACTGCCGTGCTCACCTTTGGGCCGGTGGGTCTAAATATTATGGCATTGTTACCAGAACTTAATACTCCGGACCATTTTGCACACTTTGATTTTCGGTTTGCAAAACCGTTAGATCGAGATGCGCTGCAATCGATTAGTAAACGATACCAACATGTAATTACCATTGAAGACGGTTGTATCCAAGGTGGATTTGGCAGTGCAATCCTGGAGGTCCTTACTGAATTCAATTACCTTGGAACAATTCATCGCTTGGGGGTTGGGGATCACTTTCCCGACCACGGCACTGTAGAAGAATTATATAGAGAAGAAGGTCTGGATGGTGCCTCCTTGCTCAACACTTTAAATCGGATTAATAATGAAACATAGTGTTTTATCCGCATTTAACACATTATTTTTTGCGGTATTGGTTTTTGGAGGGTTAAATCTATTTGCTCAAGACAGTATTCCGGACCTCCCTTCGGACTCAATTATAAGAGATACCTTGGTAATCCGAAACGAACAATATCCTATTCGAACGTTGAGAAAAAACGCATCCATTGGAAACCCCAGGATATCCTTTCAGGATACCAAACCACTGGATATGCCCTATAAACCCTTTCGCACCCCTTCTTTTTGGGAAGAAATCAATCTATTTGAATTACAGCTAAGCGAGGTGGCTTTTGTGAATTGGAATGCAGGTGGAGAAAATTCTGTATCGGCCAACGGACGTATGTACTTAGCCAGAAATTATAAGTTTAGATATTTTCAATGGAAAAACGATCTGGAAATGCGATTTGGATGGAACGCTCAGGAGGGCAGAAAATGGCGCAAAACAGACGATGCTATTAGAATGAGTAGCACAGTAGGCTACAGACGAGATACCATTTCCGGATGGTATTTCTCGGTTAAATTCAATTTCAACACCCAATTCGCAGCAGGCTATTCCTACCCGGACCGCACTCAAGCTATTTCTAAATTCATGTCTCCCGGATATTTATTTTTTGGAGCTGGAACCTCGTATATTCCGGATGACAAAAAATTCAATCTATATGTCTCGCCCTTAACTTTTAAAGGGACTTATGTGTTTGACCAGATACTGGCAGACCAAGGTGCTTTCGGTGTTAAAAGGGCCCTTATAGACGCCGAGGGTAACATTATCCAACGGGGAGAAAATCATTTTACAGAGCTCGGGTTTTTACTCACAAATCAATGGGAATTTCCATTAATGGAAAACATTACCGTAAATAGTGATCTCACTCTTTACACCGATTATCTCCGGGTTTTTGGAAACATAGATGTCTACTCTACGCTTAACTTTACTTTTAAGGTAAATGATTTTGTGAACGCCAATTTACTCACCCAGATTATTTACGACGACGACATAAAATTTAACAGAGAGGTAGCACTAGATGGTACAGTAATCTCGGCTGGTGGCGCCAGAACACAGTTTCGTCAGCAATTGGGAATTGGAATTAATTACAATTTTTAAGTGCACTTAGCCGATAAATTTGCCTGGGCAGGGTGTTTCATTCTGGGATTAAAAATCTCTTTTTTTCGTTCCGAATAAAAACGGAGGTTGAATAGTTAACCTAGGCCTTTCCTATGTATTAAAACCAATTTATTATTTGCCAATAAAAACCACATTAAAGGTTTCACACACCACAATAGTACTATCGTGTGGCACCTTTCCAAAAGGTGCTAAGTCTTTTGCAAATCGTTCCCAAACACCCTTTTTCCATGCATCATGGGTGTTAAATCCTGCACCTTCGAGCTCAATAAAGGACAGTGTAACGTTAAATAAGGGCCGTAAGCGCACTTCGGTAGTTTGAATTATGGCTCTAGCGTTCCCCTTTCCGTCTTGCACTACACTAAAACTTCCTTTGGAAGGCAATGCTTCACCTTTTTTTTGAAGAGCCAACAAAGGAATCGAAAACGCCTTAATTCTTCCTTTCAGAATATGATCAAGTTTTCGGATGCCGTCTTTATGGTCTGTTTCAATCTGTAGTGTTTTGGGAGAAAGACAATTGTCTACATCTGGGTGTGTCCCTAAAAAAGCATGCCATAATTTATGCGCAGAATCAGTCAACATAATTTCGTTTTATGAAAATTTACCTGCGTTAAATTCTTTAGCGGCGTGGGCAGCCGCGCGAGCAGTAAAAGCCATATAGGTAAGTGATGGATTAACACAGCTCGACGAGGTCATAAAAGCACCATCGGTCATATAAACATTTGGCACATCATGCACCTGGTTATTGCGATTTACTACCGAGGTCTTAGGATCCCAGCCCATAGGAGCACCTCCCATTTCATGGATGCCAAGACCCGGTCCGGTCTCTCTTTCGTAAGTAGTTATATTTTGGAATCCGGCAGCTTTAAACATTGCTACTATCTGAACCAATATATCTTCGCGCATTCGATATTCATTTTCTCTGAATGCAACATCAAAGTCCAACTGAGGCAACCCCCACGAATCTTTTGCAGATGCGCTTAAACGCACTCGATTTTCGGGATGAGGCAACATTTCCCCAAATCCGGTTGCACCTATTGTCCAATTTCCCGGTTTTAATAGGGCTTCTTTCATTTTCGCCCCATAACCCAACTCGGCGATGGCCTCGGTCCAGTCTCCCCTGCTGGCAGAACCTTGATAACCAAAGCCGCGCAAGTATTCTTCTTTTCGGGTTTGCGCATTCAAATTCACGAATCTGGGTATATAAAATCCATTAGGTCTTCTTCCCTTGTAATACGAGTTCAAATGCCCCGGGACCTGGGCATTTGCTCCCAATTGGTAGTGGTGGTCCATAATGTTTCGCCCTAACTGATCGTGGTTATTTCCGATTCCGTTTGGAAAGCTCTCGCTTTTAGACTGTAACAAAATTCCAACCGAAGCCATTGCAGAGGCGCACAAGAAGATAATTTTTGCGTGAAAAACCATTTCTTCATGGGTTTCGGCGTCTATAACTCTTACCCCTGTTGCACGTCCTTTAGCCCTATCATAAATTACCTCACAAACAATGGAATTGGGTCTTAGGGTCATGTTTCCGGTTCGTTCAGCAGCAGGTAATGTGCTAGAATTGCTACTAAAATAACCCCCAAAAGGACAACCCCTCCAGCAGCGATTTCTGAACTGGCAAGGACTTCTCCCCTCGTGCTTTGCATCTTTGTCAGTAATATGCGCTGCCCGCCCTATTGTAACTAATCTACCATCTTCAAACGAAGAAGCCACAGCATTTTGAAAATCCTTTTCTGCGCAGTTTAAACCCATGGGAGGTTCAAATTTACCATCGGGCAAATGGGGTAACCCCAATGCCTCTCCACTTACCCCAATATAGGATTCAACCTTGTCGTACCAGGGGGCAATATCTTCGTATCGGACAGGCCAATCTACACCCACGCCATCTGTTTTGTTGGCCTCAAAATCAAGGTTACTCCATCTGTAACTCTGACGGCCCCAAGTGAGTGACCGGCCTCCAACCTGATAGCCTCTAATCCAATCGAATCGTTTGGTTTCTTGATAGGGATGTTCCAGATCGTTTACAAAAAAATGTGCCACATCGGGTTTAGGCGCCCAACCCACACGTAACTGTTTATGGTATTTTTTTCGCTCCTCCCTATTAAACTCGTTGCGATTGGGTAAATCCCAGTCGTCTAAATTTGCTGTTGGGTAATCCGTGAGGTGATTCACCATAGGGCCACGTTCCAAAACCAAGGTTTTTAAGCCGTGTTCACAGAGTTCTTTTGCTGCCCAACCACCACTAATACCGGTGCCAACTACAATAGCGTCAAAAGGTTTAGAAGGATTAATCACGTTGCAATGTATTTTTCTAAGGGTTTTTCTATATTTATACGGCGGTGCATTTAAGAGTATGCTCCGACTAATTTTAATTTTTTAAATATAGCGGTTTAATGCCAATAACCTATGCGGTAATCCGTACTGAGACCTTTTTCTGTTAAAATTCAATACGTTATTTTATTTGCACAGGTTACTTGAAATTGAAAAGAAAAGCCGCTAGACTGCCTGCTAACCAGAAAACCATTACCAATGAAAACAATTAAGGGGCCAGCCGTATTTCTGGCACAATTCGTAGACAACAAAGCACCATTTAACAGCCTTGACGGCATGTGCAAATGGGCCTCTGATTTGGGATATAAGGGAATCCAGATACCCACTTGGGAGTCTTTTCTAATTGATTTGGATAAGGCTGCAGAAAGCCAGGATTACTGTGATGAGCTGAAAGGGAAAATCAATTCGTATGGGCTCGAAATAACTGAACTCTCTACCCACTTGCAGGGCCAATTGGTTGCCGTACATCCTGCATACGACTTAATGTTTGACAATTTTGCGCCCGATGCGGTGAAGAACAATCCAAAGGCCCGAACCGAGTGGGCGGTTGATGTTGTAAAAAAAGCAGCTACCGCAAGTCGTCGACTTGGATTAAAGGCCCACGCGACTTTTTCCGGGGCTTTACTTTGGCATACGTTTCATCCATGGCCGCAAAGACCTCCAGGATTGGTGGAGATGGGCTTTGAAGAACTCGCAAAAAGATGGAAGCCTATTTTGGACCATTTTGACAAGGAGGATGTGGACGTATGTTATGAAATCCATCCCGGCGAAGATTTGCACGATGGAGATACCTTTGAGCGGTTCCTCGCGGCTACCGGAAATCACCCAAGGGTAAATATTTTATATGACCCGTCACATTTTGTATTGCAACAACTCGATTACATTGAATATATAGATCATTATCACAGTTTTATCCGATCTTTTCACGTTAAAGATTCCGAATTTAATCCAACTGGAAAGAAAGGTGCGTTTGGTGGCTACAACGATTGGGGTAACCGTGCAGGTCGCTATCGTTCTCTAGGAGATGGTCAGATTGATTTCAAAACTATTTTCTCTAAACTAACACAGTACGGCTGTGATGTCTGGGCGGTAATGGAATGGGAATGCTGTATTAAAAGCCCGGAACAAGGCGCTCGTGAAGGTGCCAAATTTATTCAGGATCATATTATTGAGGCCACTCAAAAGACATTTGACGATTTTGCGGGTGGAGCGGTCGATACTGAAAAATTGAAAAAAATACTAGGAACTTAATCAACCAAACCATGAAAAAACTGAGTTTACTACTAGCAGGCGTACTTGCGTTAACGGCCTGTAAAGAAAAAAAGGACGCAGAAGCGGTTGCCGAAAGCACGGAAATTACCGAAGAGGCTGTTCAATCGGAATGGAAAGTCTTGTTCGACGGCACTTCTTTTGACGGTTGGAAAGGGTATAATCAGGAAGGCATGCCCGATGCGTGGGCCATAGAGGAAGGGGCAATGGTACTCACTCCGCCCAATCCGCGTCCGGAAGGAGCCAATTACAATATTGTTACCGAGGAAAAGTATTCCAATTTTGTGTTATCCTTGGAATGGAAAATTGCCGAAGGCGGAAACAGTGGGGTGTTTTGGGGGGTAGAGGAACTGGAAAAATTCGGTCAGCCCTATGCCACGGGTCCGGAAATTCAAGTACTTGATAATGAGCGTCATCCCGATGCAAAGGCGGGTACCTCTCATCAGGCCGGCGCACTCTACGATATGGTTTCACCATCTGAAAACGTGTGTAAACCGGCCGGGGAATGGAACCTGATGGAAATTACCATCGATTATGCCAACCACGCCGGTAAGGTCGCTTTAAACGGTACTGAAATTGTAAATTTCCCGCTGGGAAATCAGGAGTGGGACGACATGGTAGCCGGTTCCAAGTTTAATGGATGGGAAGGATTTGGTGCCTATTCTACAGGTAAAATAGGGTTGCAAGATCACGGCGATAAGGTATCCTACAGAAATATTAAGATCAAAGCTTTATAATCATGTTTAAAAGAAATGTAGGGTTATCCATTTTGGTTGCTTTTGCTGCCTGTCAACCCAAATCCACCGAAACTCCTGCAGAACAGCAAGGCCCGCAACCCATTGTACATCAAGAATATCAGGGAGAAGAGCCCACCAAGCCGGAACAAACTGAGTTTTATGAACCTCAGGTGCCCAAGGTAAATCCAAAAGGGCAAAACGGAGTTCCCAGCGATGCCATAGTATTGTTTGATGGTTCAAACTTGGATGCCTGGCAAATGGTCAACGACAGTACCGATGCCGTCTGGCATTTGAATGGCGACGGCAGTATGAGTGTAAATAACAGGACCGGTGACATCAAAACCCGTCAATCCTTTGGAGATGTGCAATTGCATATTGAATGGAGGTCACCTGCAGAAATTAACGGCTCCAATCAAAGCCGGGCCAATAGCGGAGTTTTCCTTTGTGGCCTTTATGAGGTGCAGGTCCTAGACAACAATGACAACCCAACATATGTAAATGGTCAGGTTGCCTCCATTTATAAACAACATACTCCCTTGGCTATGGCCTCTAGCCCTACAGGCGAATGGAATGCGTATGATATTATTTTCCATATGCCCGAATTTAATGAAGCCGGACAGAAAATTAAATCCGGTAGCCTTACTGTATTACACAACGGTGTTCTGGTTCAAGATAATGTGGAGTTAAAAGGAACCACTCCTTATATCGGTTGGCCTAAAAATCCACCACATGGCAAAGGTCCTTTAGTGTTACAAGACCACGGAGACAACAGCAGGGTAAGTTACCGAAACATTTGGATTCGGGAACTGTAATTCAGGCCAATAAACTTTTGTGTTTTAAGTTTAAAGGGGTCAGGAACTAGAGGTTTCATGGCCCCTTTGCCTTTTTTAATTTTACTACCTTTGGCGAACTAGCACAACAGGTATGATTCACTCAATGACCGGATTCGGGAAACACGTAGTTCAACTTCCCGGAAAGAAGATTACCGTAGAGCTCAAATCCCTGAACAGTAAGAACCTCGATTTAAACACCCGTATACCTCAAGTATATCGCGAACGTGAATTGAGCATTCGAGGAAAAATAGGACAGGAATTACAGCGCGGAAAAATTGATTTGGGTATCTATATAGAACAAAACGGAGACACCACTTCGGCCGAAATCAATGTTCCCGTAGTCCAAGTTTACATGAAACAGCTTGGTGAAATTGCCCTGGCAGACCCTGCAAAATTAATGGAAATGGCACTACGCCTGCCCGACGCCTTGAAAACGGAAAGGGAACAACTAGACCCCGAAGAGTTCAATGCCGTGGAAAACGCACTTAACACAGCCATTACAGAATTGCTCGATTTTCGAAAAGTAGAAGGTATGGCTTTAGAACGCGATATTCTAAACCGTATTGGTCTCATTCGAGATTACCTCTCGGAAATAAAGCATTTGGATGCCGAACGCCTAGATAGCATTCGGGAACGTTTGAAACGTGCTGTTGCCGATTTGGAGGAGCGTGTAGATCAGAACCGTTTTGAACAAGAGCTTATCTACTACTTGGAAAAATACGACATTACAGAAGAAAAGGTACGACTCACAAAACATCTGGAACATTTTACCGAAACCATTAATTCTGCCGAATCAAATGGTCGGAAATTGGGTTTTATTAGTCAGGAAATCGGACGAGAAATTAATACGATTGGCTCTAAGGCAAACGACGCCGGTATGCAACGCGTGGTGGTTCAAATGAAGGATGAATTGGAAAAAATAAAAGAACAATTATTAAATGTGTTGTGATGGAGGGTGGTAAATTATTTGTTTTTTCTGCCCCGTCTGGAAGTGGCAAGACTACTATTGTGAGGCATTTACTAAATCAGCCTGAATTGAATTTGGCCTTTTCCGTATCTGCGACCTCAAGGCCACGTAGGCCTAAGGAAAAGCATGGAGAGCACTACTATTTCATGAATGTCTCGGAATTTAAACAACACATTAAAAACGGTGACTTTCTGGAATGGGAAGAGGTGTATCGCGACAACTTCTACGGCACCCTAAAGTCCGAAGTTGAACGCCTTTGGGCCGAAGGCAAAAATGTAATTTTTGACATTGACGTAGTTGGTGGGCTTCGTATCAAGAAAAAATTTCCAGACCAAACCCTAGCTGTTTTTGTTAAACCACCCAGTGTAGACGAATTGAAAATTAGGCTTAAAAAGCGCAGCACCGAAAGTGAAGATAAAATAAACATGCGAATTGCAAAAGCGTCTGTTGAGTTGGCTACTGCGCCTCAATTCGATTTTATTATCAAAAATTACGATTTGGACACTGCGCTGAATGAAGCGCATGAACTAGTTAAAAATTATTTGAATATCAAATCGTAAGTGCGTACGCGATGTACCAATAAAGAAATTCAACCCTTCTAATAAATGAAAAAGGTCGGTTTGTTTTTTGGCACGTTTAATCCCATTCATACAGGCCATCTTATATTGGCAAATCACTTTGCGGAATTTACCGATTTGAATGAAGTTTGGTTTGTAGTAACTCCCAAAAGCCCCTTTAAGACAAAACAAACACTATTGGATAATCACCACAGATATCAGCTGGTCTTTGAGGCGATCCAAGACTATCCTAAACTAAAGGTTAGTGACATAGAGTTTAGTTTGCCCCAGCCCAATTATACCATAGACACTCTGGTCCAATTGTCGGAACGTTTTGAGGGCGAATGTGCATTTGTCTTACTTATGGGTGAAGACAATCTAAAAACATTCAATCGCTGGAAAAATTACGAGGCCATTCTAGCGTATCATGAAATTTACGTGTATCCACGAAAATCAGATCAAATCACCCCTAAAGCACTTTTAAATCATCCGCATATTAAAAAAATTGCAGCACCGGTTGTAGAGATCTCTAGCACTTTTATTCGAGAGCAGCATAAAGCTGGCAAAAATGTTAAACCTATGCTACCGGAGGCTGTTTGGAAATATATGGATGAAATGAATTTTTACCGCTAAAATACTATCCCAGTTGCCGCTGTTGAATTAATCCCTGAGCCCACTCAACAGCCGATTCAAGGTCCTTAAATATCCCTGTAGGGCAGGATAGAAACTGTTGTTCCAATTGGGCTACCCTATAATTGATTTCGTTATATACAATTATTCCATAACCCAACAAAAACGGAAATAGTTTTTGAATTTCAAAATGCATGGTAGGATCTAGGGAATAGGAACTTTGTCTATCCGACAGATATACCATGGGCTCAGTTTCATTGTAATACAGCGGCCAAATAGCCAATAAGGGAAGAATTTGTTCAAAGGTTACCTTACTTCCAGGGTTTATTTTACCAATAATTAGGTTTTTGTAGAATTTAAAGGACCCAAAATCCATGTCGTGTTCAGCTATAAACAAGGCGTTTTGAACAGGATAATTCATGGAGGGCAATGGTTTTATTGAAGGTCAATAATTATTCTAAAGGAACGTATTTTTTGCTCTGTTTTATCGATAAAAGGCATAAAAATCCGAAGAAATGCATTTTTTAGTCTTACCGTGGATTCTTGTACTTGTGCAACTTTGGAGTAAATTGTGTGGTATAAGATAAACGGGAGTCTTAATTATGAAAATGGGTATAATCGAAATTCTGGAACTCATAGGTGCTCTTGGTCTTTTCCTGTTCGGCATGAAAGTAATGAGTGATGCTTTGCTAGAATTGGGAGGAAATAGAATGCGAACTGTTTTGGCCGGGCTAACCTCAAATCGCTTTAAAGGTTTAGGAACCGGATTTCTGATTAC
>JBJOHX010000066.1:0-57542 GCA_046047415.1 Bacteroidota bacterium | reverse complement strand
GCTGCAGACGGCTGTAACGGCTCTGGGTAAATTAACTTCGGGCAAGGTGCACGTGAGTGTAGGGCCCGATTCGGATTCTCCGTTTTCCGATATAGAAGGAATAGTACTTCACCGATTTAGCGGTCCACACCCTGCAGGATTGGTTGGAACACAAATCAATAGAATTGATCCAATAAATAAAGGGGAACGCGTTTGGGTGGTATCCCCTCAAGATTTGGTTATAATAGGCGAATTACTAAATTCTGGTAAGTACAATCCGGAGCGATTGGTTGCTCTTGCAGGATCTAGCGTTAAGAAACCACAATATTATCTGACTCGTATTGGAGCTGAAATCTCTACCTTCCTTTATGCTAGTGGGGTTGAAGACACCAATTTCAGGGTGATTAACGGAGACGTATTAACTGGGACAACCACCTCGCCAGATGGCTTTTTAGGTTTTTATAACAATACCGTAACCGCAATACCAGAGGGTAATGATTATGAATTGTTTGGCTGGAATAAGCCGGTTGCCGATAAAATCTCACCTACCCGAGCGCTGACCTTTTCATGGTTATTTCCCAAGCGCAAATACAATTTAAATACCAACACCAATGGGGAGCACAGGGCATTTGTAGTAACGGGCTTATATGAAGAAGTCTTCCCAATGGATATTTATCCGCTTCAATTGCTTAAGGCCTGTATGGTTGGAGATTTAGATGAAATGGAGCAATTGGGCTTATACGAAGTGGCTCCAGAGGATTTTTCACTCACGGAATTTGTATGTATTTCCAAACAGCCTCATCAACAGATTATCCGGAAGGGATTGGATTTATTACAGAAAGAAATCGGTTAAACCAACGATTAAAGCGATATTAAAATGACCTTGAAAAATCGGTTACATAAACTAAAGCAGCACTATGCAGGAAAGAAGATGGCTCCTGCTTTCAATGCTTTTCACACTTTTTTATTTACTCCGGACGAAACCACGCATTCCGGGGCGCATGTTAGAGCTGTAGACGATCTTAAACGCACCATGAATACGGTAATTATGGCATTAATACCGGTCTTGTTGTTTTCTTTCTTTAACACAGGATATCAGTTCTATGCTGCGGTAGATGCCGCTGCTGGTGCTCCTCGCGAATTGGATTTATTTGGCAATTTTCTGACATGGGAAAATTTTTGGCTTGGATTTACCCAGGTTATGCCACTTGTTGTTGTTTCCTATGCTGTAGGATTGGGTATTGAATTCCTTTTTGCGGTGCTGAAAGGGCACGAGGTAGAAGAAGGGTATTTGGTAACAGGAATGTTGGTGCCACTTATTATTCCGGTAGATACCCCCTTGTGGATGTTGGTTATAGCTGTTGCTTTTGGTGTAGTTATAGGTAAGGAAGTTTTTGGAGGCACCGGCATGAATATTCTGAATCCGGCGCTTACTATTCGTGCATTTTTGTTTTTTGCCTATCCTACATGGATGAGTGGAGACAAAGTTTGGGTGCATGAAGCGGTTACCCGTGCTGGCACACCAGATGCTATTTCCGGCGAGACTATTCTTGGTTCGTTGGCTCAAAACGCATCTTATTCGTATTCCACCTCCGACATGTTCTTTGGTTTTATTCCGGGTTCGGTAGGGGAAACCTCGGCATTTCTGATTTTGTTGGGCGGATTGTTTCTAATTTATTCCAAAATTGCCAGCTGGCGCATTATGGTAAGTGCGGTGATAGGTGCCTTGGTTATGGGACTGCTTTTCAACGGTGTAGTAGATATGGGATGGATAGGTGAAGGCAGTAAATTCTACAGTCTCATGAGTTTTACATTTTGGAAACACCTTATTGTAGGGGGATTGGCCTTTGGTATTGTGTTTATGGCCACAGATCCCGTTACAGGTTCTCAGACCAATAAAGGAAAATGGATTTATGGATTTTTAATTGGATTTATATCTGTTTTGATTCGGGTCTTTAACCCTGCATTTCCGGAGGGTGTGTTTCTCGCAATCTTGTTGATGAATGTATTTGCACCTACAATTGATCATTATGTGGTGCGTGGCAATATCAAAAAACGTCTAAAACGCCAAAAGGTCGAACCTCAGGCACTAGCTACTGGTGGATCCCTTAAAGCTGAAACTGTTTAATTATGGCATTAGATACTTCAAAAAATAGCTATACCGTACTTTTTGCTGCGGGTATGGTTTTGGTGGTAGGTTCACTTCTTGCATTTGTTTCCTCTGCCTTAAAGCCTACCATTCGCGAGAATGAGCGCTTTGAAAAGCAACAAAATATACTTTATGCCATGGGCGTGAACGAGAATTCAGACGCGGGGTCTGTATCTTTCATTCCAACCTCCGATGTAGAACAGGCATTTAACACCTACATTAAACAACAATTAATTGTTGAGGGAGATAAAACAACGGAAAATAACGAGGCCTATCTTATAGATATGAAGCGAGAAGTATCTGCCTCTAAACGTGGTGAGACGCCCAGACTTCCTGTTCTTGTGGGTGAAAAAGACGGAAAAACCTTTTACATTTTGCCCATGTATGGTAAGGGCTTATGGGATGCCATTTGGGGTTATTTGTCTGTAGATGAAAATTTAGTGGTTCAAGGCGTATATTTTGATCACAAAGGGGAGACTCCTGGTCTTGGGGCCAACATTAAAGCCCGTTTTTTTATGGATGATTTTACCGGAGAATCCCTATTGTCGGACAATCGGATATCTGGTATCCAAATTGCCAAAGGAAATAATGATCCCTTAAATTCGGATAAGAATGATCAGCAGATTGATGCCTTAGCTGGAGCAACCATTACTGGTAATGGCGTAACGGCTATGATTGCGGAAACAATGAATTTGTATAGGAACTATCTCCAAACCATTAAGAAATAAGGATATGGGCTTGTTAAGTAAAAAAGACGCCAAACTTGTATTGGATCCGCTGGCGGACAACAACCCAATTACCATTCAGGTACTTGGGATTTGCTCGGCACTCGCCATTACTGCCGAATTAAAACCGGCAGTAGTTATGGCGGTTTCTGTTTTGTTCGTGTTGAGTTTAGGGAATGTTGTGATTTCCTTATTGCGGAATATTATCCCATCTAAAATTCGAATTATTGCTCAGCTTATTGTAGTTGCAGCTCTTGTAATCATTGTAGATCAGGTGCTTAAAGCCTACGCTTATGAATTGAGTAAAACGCTTTCTGTATTTGTTGGATTAATTATCACCAACTGTATTATCATGGGTCGCTTCGAGGCCTTTGCCTTAGGCAACGGACCTTGGAAGTCTTTTCTGGATGGGATTGGTAATGCTCTAGGTTATGGTATTATACTGGTTATCGTAGGTTTCTTTAGAGAGTTACTGGGCTCGGGTACATTGTTCGGTTATCCAGTACTTGGAGATCCAATAGCCAAAACGGGATTATACGCATTGGGCTATGAGAATAATGGTTTTATGATCATTCCACCTGCCGCCCTAATCGTAGTTGGAATTATAATATGGGTGCAGCGTTCACGTAATCCTGCCCTAATCGAAGAAAATTAATTGACAGAGATTCAAACGCCCCAAGATTATGTTAGAGCACATTGAATTGTTTTTTAAGTCCATATTTATAGATAATATGGTGTTTGCCGTCTTTTTAGGTATGTGTTCGTACCTGGCGGTGTCCAAAAAGGTTTCGACCGCTGTAGGTCTCGGAGCCGCTGTAATTTTTGTACTGGCTGTAACGGTTCCGCTAAACTGGTTATTGGATCAGTACTTGCTCAAGCCAGGCGCTTTGGTTTGGTTGGGTGCGGAATACGAAGATTACGATTTAAGTTTTCTATCCTTTATTCTCTTTATCGCAACCATAGCAACAATGGTGCAATTGGTGGAAATTGTGGTTGAGAAATTCTCACCTGCTCTGTATAATTCTTTGGGGATTTTCTTGCCGCTAATTGCAGTTAATTGTGCCATTTTGGGAGGGTCTCTGTTTATGCAAAGCCGGGAAATTGAAACTTTGGGACTTGCCTTTAATTATGGTGTGGGATCGGGAATAGGATGGTTTCTCGCAATTATGGCTATAGCGGCTATTCGTGAAAAAATCAGGTATTCCAATGTGCCTGCCCCACTTCGTGGCTTGGGCATCACCTTTATTATTACCGGACTTATGGGTATTGGTTTTCAGAGTTTTGGAGGGATGCTTACCGGAGGAGATGAAAAGGAAGCCGAAACTGAAAAAGCAACAGAGGTTGTAAGTCCTGCCGATGCAGATACCACAAACAAAAACAAAGAGGCTGTTAATTCCCAGTCCGAATTAAATACTACTACTGTTTCGTATAACGAACTTGTAAACCATCCGCAATGATATTAGCTGCTAGTACTGTAGGTACCATTTTAATTACGGTTATTGCCTTTCTAATACTTACTCTTTTATTGGTCGCCGTACTGCTGGTGACCAAAGAAAAACTTTCTCCATCGGGTCCTGTTACCATTACCATTAATGGTGAAAAACAAATTCAGGTGCCTTCGGGAAGTTCATTGTTATCTACATTGGGGAATCAAAAGATATTTTTGCCATCTGCTTGCGGTGGTGGAGGTACTTGTATTCAATGTGAGTGCCATGTGCATTCCGGTGGCGGAGAGGCTTTACCTACTGAAACGCCCCATTTTTCAAAACGCGAACTTACAGAAGGAGCTCGTTTGGCTTGTCAGGTTAAGGTGAAGCAAGACATGGAAATCACCATTCCGGAAGAAGTCTTTGGAATTAAGAAGTGGGAGGCCACCGTAGTTCGTAACTATAACGTGGCATCTTTCATTAAAGAGTTTGTTGTCGAGATTCCTGAGGATATGAATTACAAGGCAGGAGGCTATATTCAAATTGAGATACCGCCTTGTGAGGTAAAATATTCGGATATCGATATTACTGCCCATCCTGAAGAACATGAAACCCCAGATAAATTTCAGGCGGAATGGGATAAATTCAATTTGTGGCCCCTTACCATGAAAAACCCGGAAGTGGTAGAGCGGGCTTATTCTATGGCTTCCTATCCGGCAGAAGGTCGTGAGGTTATGCTTAATGTTCGGATTGCTACTCCACCATGGGATCGTTCTAAAAATGGTTGGATGGATGTGAATCCTGGTGTAGCTTCTTCCTATATTTTCTCTAAGAAACCCGGTGATAAGGTAACCATTTCAGGCCCTTACGGAGAATTTTTCATCAACGAGTCGGATTCTGAAATGCTCTATGTTGGCGGTGGTGCTGGTATGGCTCCTATGCGTTCGCATCTGTATCATTTGTTTAAAACCTTAAAAACAAATCGAAAAGTAACTTATTGGTATGGTGGGCGCTCCAAACGAGAGTTATTCTATATAGACCACTTTAAGAAATTGGAACAAGAGTTTCCAAATTTTAGATTCTTTATGGCCTTATCTGAACCGCTACCGGAGGATAATTGGAAGGTAAAGGAAAATCTCGATGCGCCAGGAGATGGTTTTGTTGGTTTTATTCACAATTGTGTGATAGAGCATTACCTAAGCAAGCATGACACTCCCGAAGATATTGAATTGTATTTCTGCGGACCCCCACTTATGAACAAGGCTGTTCAGAAAATGGGAGAGGATTTTGGTATCCCGGATGAGCACATACGCTTCGACGATTTTGGGGGCTAATTACAGGTATTAGAAAAGAAAACCGATATGTAGTGTATCGGTTTTTTTATGGACATGAGTAAGGTTTTAAGTGAATAGGAATTGCACAATTTGGACATGAATATTGTTGGGCGCAAATTGGAGGCTGCCGGTTAAGAATTTATGGCTGTAAATAGCACAATGGGAAAGCACCTCTAATTTGTTTGTCTTGAGGAAAGACAGTTGTTTTATTTTTGTTGCCAAGCGTCAATTTCTCACCTCTTAGGTTGGATTAACCCTATATAGTTGATTATGATGGACTGGTCGAGATTTAAAAATTATTTAATTCCTGTGGTTTTAACCGGTTTAATAGGAAGTTGCGGGGAATCTGAATCCCTAAGTAGGCGTGAGTTTAGTGGCGGGGCCTTAGGGACCTCCTATTCAATTATTACTTACAGTACTCAAGCCCGGGATTTTAGTGGTGAAATTGATTCCGTTTTTGCGGTCTTTAATCGTTCTATGTCTACATACATTTCAGATTCGGACATTAGTAGAATTAATTCAGGCGATAGTACAATACGGGTCGATGCCATGTTTCGGGAAGTATTCCTAACTGCACAACAGGTTTGGGAGTCCAGTGCTGGATATTTTGATCCAACCGTGGGTATATTGGTAGACGCCTGGGGATTTGGGCCTGGGGTGGCCATTTCCATGGATAGTAGTGCGGTAGATAGTTTGTTGCGCTATGTGGGATTGGAAAAAGTTCAACTCCTCCCAGATAACCGCATAAAGAAGCAATATCCGGAAATCCGTTTGGATTTTAATGCGATTGCAAAGGGGTATGCAATAGATCGGTTGGCCGAGCTGCTCGAATCCTATGGAACGGAACATTATCTGATAGAGGTAGGGGGTGAATTGCGCACACGTGGAATAAATCCGGATAAAAATCAACCTTGGAATGTAGGGATAGACGATCCTCGGGTTACCGATGGTCGCGCTATCATGCGTGTTATTTCACTTAGTAATCTTTCCATGGCTTCGTCGGGTAATTATCGCAAATTTAGGGTAGATTCTGAAACCGGTGAAAAATTTGTACACACCATAGATCCGCATTCCGGATTTACAAGAACTTCCAATGTGTTGGCGGCTTCGGTTATTGCTCCGAATTGCATGCTGGCAGATGCCTATGCGACAACGCTAATGGCTATGCCTCTGGAAGATTCAAAGGAGCTACTTCAGGTACACCCTGAGTTAGAAGGTTATTTAGTATATCTGGACGAGATCGGGAATATTCAGGAGTACATGACTTCCGGATTTGAAAAACTCTTACATTAATTCTACGACCTCCTGAAGTTTTATTATTTAGGAGTTATAATTCAGAAAAGATTTGCTACTTGTTTGGCGTTTGAAGCTGTTTATTCTTGTTTAGGCAACTGTCTCAATATAATGGTTTTTGGACAATGGGAAGGAGTTCTCCTTTTGAGAGACGATAGGTTTCAATGTCATCGGGCCCAAGTTCTCTGGTGTAATCTAATGCCTGTACCTCGAACCCTGCTCCGGCTAGTATTTCGAAATAATCACGCCCGTAGATTCGAACATGATCGTACTGACCAAAGACTTTTCGGCGCATTACGGGGTCGGTAATGCTGTCATCCTGAAAGGTAACTGCACGTTCTAAATCCAGAGGTACTTGAATTATGCCCCAACCGCCCGGGCGCATAACCCGATACAGCTCTTGTATTGCTGTTAAATGGTCAGGAATGTGTTCAAGAACATGATTACAAAGAATGACATCGAAACTATTGGATTGAAAAGGAAGATTACAAATATCAGCTTTTACGGTTGCCAGTGGAGAATTGAGGTCAGTAGTCACATAATCTAACTGTTTCATCCTTTTAAACCGTTGATAAAAGGCTTGTTCAGGGGCAAAATGTAATAACCTTCCCGGCTTTTTAAAAAAATCAGTTTTATTCTTGAGATATAACCATAGAAGGCGATGGCGCTCAAGCGAAAGGGTAGAAGGGGATAGTACGTTTTCTCTAGTCTTTTCGTATCCGTAGGGCAAAAACGATCTAAAACGTTTTCCATCTATAGGATCTGTATATCGAGTTCCGATATACCAAATGGCTAGGAAGGGACGTACAATTAAACTGACTTGTATGAGCCAGGGACGTGGAATCCAATGCAAAAACCATTTAAAGATGTGCTTCAAATCAGGAACCGGAAATTGAATTTTGACGAAACGGCAATTCTTCTTCGGATGTAATACCCAAAGCTTTGTATATATAATTAAATGTTGATAGCAATTCGGGTTTGCCATCTACAATAGCAACGTTGTGCTCAAAGTGTGCGCTGGGTTTACCGTCGGCGGTAAGGATGGTCCACCCGTCTTTGAGTTGGCGAATGTGTTGTGTGCCCATGTTTATCATAGGTTCAATAGCCACTACCATACCTTCTATAAATTTTTTTCCACGACCCCGCTTCCCGTAATTTGGCATTTCCGGTGCCTCGTGTAACTTTTTACCTAGGCCGTGACCCACTAATTCCCGCACAACCCCATAACCATGACTTTCGCAATGGTGCTGAATTGCATATGCAACATCTCCAACTCGATTTCCCAGACGTAATTGTTCAATTCCAAGGTATAAGGACGATTTGGTGACTTCCAGTAAATTTCTGGTTTCCTGCGATACCTCACCTATTTGAAAGGTATATGCGTGGTCGCCGTAATAACCGTTTAATAGCGCACCACAATCTACCGATACAACATCTCCTTCTTTAAAGGGCTCGTTCGTGGGGATGCCATGTACTACTTGAGCATTTGGGCTGATATTTAGGGTATTCGGAAATCCGTACATACCCAAGAACCCTGGTTCTGCCCCATGATCTCTGATAAATGATTCGGCTAACTTGTCTAATTGCAGTCCGGAAACTCCGGGTTTTATTTCCGAGGCTAACATGCCCAAGGTACGCGAAACCACCAATGCGCTTTTACGCATAAGTTCTATTTCTTCTCTGGTTTTGGCTTGAATCATATGTTTTATTTAATCCGAATACCTTAATCCTCTAATGCTTTTAGTCCCAATCGTAAGCATGTCGGTATGGCTGGCCAGAAAGAATTGCCAACATGTCTGCTTCCAATGTGTTAATTGGGAATTCCACAATACGACCCAATTCACGATCAGCTTTATAAAAAATAAAGGTAGGCACTTGAATGAGCTCCAAGCCTTGTTCCAAATTTTCGGGAGTCTTTTTATCGCGATTCACCGTAATTAATTCAACCTCATCCTGGGGGTAATCTAGGGCTTCCAAGATAGCGGTAAACCTGGGAACTTCTCTTCTGCTGTCTTTACACCAGGTTCCCATAAGTAACACAATTCGCACGTCTTTAAGTAGGGGTTTGAGTTGATCTAATAACTCTACTTCCGGTATATACGCTTTACGATTGGTGTCGTACCAAGACAAAAATGGTGCTGCCCTTAACGAATCTAAAGAAGCACTCCCTACCAGCATAACTGAGTCTTCGTCGGGCACCCGAACCGCTGTGTGTGTAGGATTGGCTTTGCACGCACCCAAAAGCAGTATCAGAAAAATGTAGCCGAAGAACTTAGTCATGCTGCAATAAGGATTTACGGGTCATTAGTTCGGGTTTGGATACCCCTAAAATCTCTAGAATGGTGGGTGCTATGTCTCCCAATACTCCAGGATGAATTTCCTTGCGGTCCGGATCAACCAAAATTAGCGGAACGGGGTTTGTTGTATGTGCTGTATTTGGGCTGCCGTCGGGATTTATCATGGTGTCGCAATTTCCGTGGTCTGCGATGACTAGAGTGGTGTACCCGTGTTTTAGTCCTGCACTAATAACATCCCGTGCACATGCATCGACCGTTTCACAAGCCTTTACGGCTGCCGCCATATCACCTGTATGACCCACCATATCAGGATTTGCAAAATTTAAGCATACAAAATCTGCGATTTCTTTTTCAAGTTCTGGAATAATCGCATCCCGAATCTCGAATGCACTCATTTCTGGTTTAAGATCGTAGGTAGCTACTTTTGGGGAAGGGCATAAAATGCGTTGTTCACCCTCAAAAGGGGTTTCCCGTCCTCCGTTAAAAAAGAATGTAACGTGAGGATATTTTTCGGTTTCGGCAATGCGAATTTGCTTTTTTCCAAATTTTGCAAGTACCTCGCCCAAGGTATCCTCAATATTATCTTTATCATAGACTACATGAACGTCCTTAAAGGTATCGTCATAATTGGTAAGGGTAACATAATACAAGCTTAGCGGATGCATATTTTGTTCGTGAAAGGACTCCTGACTGAGCGCCTGGGTCAGTTCGCGTCCCCGATCTGTTCGGAAATTAAAGAAAATCACCACATCCCCATCGTTAATTTTAGCTAAAGGATTGCCATGAGAATCTGTTACCACCATTGGTTTTAAAAATTCATCGGTAACTCCTGCCATGTAGCTAGTCTCAATTCCCTTAATGAGGTCCTGAGTGTGTAGGCCGTTTCCGTGAACCAGTAAATCGTAAGCTTCCTTTACGCGTTCCCAGCGCTTGTCCCGGTCCATTGCGTAATAGCGACCAATAACAGAAGCGAATTGAGCCGGTTTATCCTTTAAAAATTCCATTAAATCCTTTACAAAACCTAATCCACTTTTGGGGTCTACATCACGACCGTCAGTAAATGCATGCACATATGAGTTTGTAACCCCCTCCGATGCAGCGGCCAAAATTAATCCCTTTAAATGATTGATGTGGCTGTGCACGCCCCCATCGCTTAACAAGCCCAAAAAGTGAACGGGTTTATTATTGGAATGCGCATAGGCAAATGCTGCTTTTAACTCAGGTTCGTTTTTTAAGGTGTTATTGCTAACTGCCAAATTGATTCTTGCCAAATCCTGATATACAATTCTTCCGGCCCCTAGGTTCATATGACCTACCTCAGAATTTCCCATTTGACCCTCGGGCAATCCAACGTTCATGCCATCGGTGAGCAGTGTGGTGTGTGGATACTGTTTATAAAGGTTATCTATAAAAGGGGTATTGGCCTGTTCGATTGCCGATATCTTCGGGTCTGGGGAAATTCCCCAACCGTCCAAAATCATTAAGATGGCTTTTTGGTTCATAGGTCTCTTATATTACAGACCTCAAAAGTAACAGTAATTCAGGAGTTTTTTGAGTGATTTGGGTTTCTTTTAGCACAAGGCGGCATCCAAACCGATACATACGTTCCATTTGGTACTAGGTCCAAAATTATTCGAGGTATATGATTTAGGTTTAGGTAATGATATTTTCCCGGGTAGAATTTCCTAGTAAGGCTGTAACTCGTATTTTGATGGGAGCTGGGGCCCTTTTAGATTAATTTGTGATTAATGTCCATGATGTTGTCCGTGACATAGGTATGCAAGAATCCACGGGTAAAATGTTCTGCCCCTAAGAGGTCTTCTTGTTCCAGAATTCGAATTAGATTCAACCGACGGAATTGCTTAAGCATTGGTATGGAAAGTGGAGCATACGAATAGTGCCATGGTTCGTATTTAAAACCTCTTCGTTTTGGATGATCGGTATACACTAGATAATAACCATACCTTTCACTATTGGCATCCATCCAAATTTTGAAATCTGCGAATGGCCCGCCGGATTCATAATTTTCAGGAATCAAGAGATCTCCAGATGCCGGTTTTGAGCCATCAATAAGATCGGCATCGGTACCCCAATGATGTCGGCTGGTCCCCGGAATGGTGGAATAGGTAATGATTTCCTCGATTGCTTCTATGGGAGTCATCCCCTCATTGGTAAACGTTATGAATTTTTGTTCAAAAATGGCGCGTTGTCTTTCAAAACTTCGATAACTGCTTGCAACCTTAATGTCGATACCATCCTGATAAGCATCTTGTTTCATTCTTATAAAAGCCTCATAGGCCTCAGGTCTCAGGTTTATTCCCTCGCCTTGGAGCAGAATCTCAGCCTTCCCCATCAATTCTTCAATGGAATAAATTTCACGATCCGAGGCATTGGCCCAATTGGGTAATCCAAGTGCCAAGCCGGTAAGTGTAGTCGAAGTCAAAAAGGTTCTTCTCTTCATGAGTTTAAAAATAGAACATGTTCTAAGGTACTAAAAACTGAGCAATGCTATAATTTTCTCTCAGCGATCCAAAAACAAAAATCCTTGAAAAACAGTATTGGATTCCTGCAAATATGCAACGTAAAAATAAACGCCTTCGGGCAGACCTGAATTGCGCTGAAAAACGCCATTGTTTGTATTTGAATAGCCTTCGAATTCTCGTACATAATTTTGTCTGCTAAATACCAGGATTCCATTTCTGTTGTAAATCTTCAAGGTGTTTTTGGGTGCATCCAAAAGTTCTTCAATCTCCAGAAAGTCGTTAACACCATCATTATTAGGGGATAGGTAATAATTGTCTAAGGTGTAAAACTTATCTGGGACTCTGCTGCCTCCAAATGTCAACACCTGAAAATCGTCTGGGACAAAATTTTCCGAGGTTGCAGATCCGCTAACTAAATCACCAGTTCTGTTAGTGATGCCGATTGGCTGCCAAGATTGCTTGCCTGTATGCCAGCCGATTATTTCAATGTTTTCTAGGCTATTGCTAACCGCAGCCAAATCACTTTCGGCATTCCAGGAAATCGTAACGCTTCCGGTACCGTTGCCTGCTAAATGCCAAAATTCTTTTTGACTTATGGTTTGCAATTGTCTGGATTTAGCAAGAGGATTTAAAATGCCAAAAGCTTCCGAAGCAGTAGGATCGGTTCTGAAATAAGTGCAGCGTAATATTGCATTGCCAGCGGAAGTTTTAAATTTCAGTGGTCTTAATTGGTTTAAATCACCCACCGGAAATTCAAATTCTTCAATTATTTCTGCTTGAACTGTTCCGTCTATTTTCGAAAAATCAGAAGCACCTACAACAAAACTTTCGGCCTTAAAAGCAGTAATTATGTTTTCTGACAAAGGTGCGGTTACAAGGTCTCCAGATATTAGATTAAGATTGTGACCTATGTTTAGCCCTATCTGAAAAAAAACAGGATAGTTAGAAGCAATTTCGGCATCGTATACACTTAACGGATACTCCCCGGTAATTTCTTGAGGTTCTTCACCATAAAAACCAAACTTTCCTTTATTGATTTCTAAGGGTGCCAGGTTTATGAGATTTGCATGAATACCCAAATTTGAACCGGCATGCAGACGCATACCACCGAAATGCGTAAAGGTTTCCTGGGCCGCTAAGGCCCCAGAGCTAAAACATAAAAAAAAGAGAAAATAGACTCGCATTTAATCGGTTTGATTTTCAGTTGCGAGTTGCGCTAGTTGGTCCAAGCGTTTTTTTAATTCTTTTAATTCTTGAAACAACTGTTGATTTTGATTTACGAGCGTGTTTATTTTATCTTCTTGTTCTAGGGTATAGAGAAATAGTTCTTCAATTTTTTGTAGGTTCTGCAAAGTGGATTCATTTAAAATGATTCCACCCTGATTTTGAATTTCCGCAGCGGAAGGAATATCTGGCAGGTGATGGTTTTTTTGAATGAATTCCCGTACCTCTTCTAATTTCATGAATTGATACATGGTATTGAGATTGGAACTTCCTGTGAAATAATGTTGAAAAACATAGTCAGGGACTTGAATGCTAGGGTTGAAGGAAATAAAATTCCCGTCGGACCTTATATTTCCCCCAACATGAAATCGTTCAAGCGGTGCGGTTATACCAATTCCAAAATTCTGACTATTATCTATTCTGGCAGCTTCAACACCATTGGTTGTAAAGGCCAGAATACCCGAAGGATTTGCTAAAAACATCCCAGTATTTCCATTGTCTGTAAACCTGTAGGCAGGGGTGGTTGCCGTTCCGGCTGAATTCAGTAATCCTGAGGTTCTAGTGCTTCCTGCAATTGTAAGTTTGTTTTGTAGTGGCTGCGAGGCCAACCCAATGCCCATTCTGTTGTTGGTATTATCCCAGAATAACTGGGCATTATTTTCGGTAGGTAAACCCGAGGTCGAAGCAAAAAATATTGAACCCGCGGCCCCTGTAACTAATTGCGCATCGACATAAGATTTGGTAGCTGCATCCTGAGGTGAAATTGGATCTGCTAAATTCACCAATAAGTTTGCTCCGGCGTCATTACCGATAAGCAAAACTTGAGAAAGATTTTGGATTTCATTACTTGGATCAGCATCCGTTTCGGTGGTTAAATAACCATTGTTGGCTATAAAAGCATCTACAGTGGTTTCGTCTAAAACATTGTCTATCCCATCCGCAAAATCACCGGGTAGGTCCGTTAGGGCATTCCAACTGGGAGTTAATTGGGCATTGTTAACACTAAAAGTTGTACCTGAAAGAGAAAGTCCGTTACCAGCCAGATAAATAGTATTCTCATCTGTGCCATCCGCGAAACCAGCGGGTATGCCTGTAAGGCTGCTCCACTGCCCGTTAAAGTCGTCGGTGCTGTCGGTATCGAGGTTCGTGGGGATCCCGCTAAGGCTACTCCACTGCCCGTTAAAGTCGTCGGTGCTATCGGTATCGAGGTTAGCGGGTATGCCGGTAAGGCTACTCCATTGTCCGTTAAAGTCGTCGGTGCTGTCGGTATCTAGGTTCGTGGGGATCCCGCTAAGGCTGCTCCACTGCCCGTTAAAGTCGTCGGTGGTGTCGGTATCTAGGTTCGTGGGGATCCCGCTAAGGCTGCTCCATTGCCCGTTAAAGTCGTCGGTGCTGTCGGTATCTAGGTTCGTGGGGATCCCGCTAAGGCTACTCCACTGCCCGTCGAAATGTTGCAAAATATTTTCATTTAGATACAATCCAGAATCTGTTCCTATTTGTAAAGCGTTTCCTGGGTTTGCACTGGAGATTTGATTTGCGGTTATGTATCCCACATCATTTTTGAAATCCGATAGCGTGACCAGATCGTAATTAATTTCAGTATCTGTAATTGTATTGTCTTGTAATTGATTGGTTCCCACGGAATTTGGCGCAAGTTTGTCGCTGGTGATCGAATTGTTCTGGAGATCCTGATTGGCAATGCCAAAATCTGTAATGTGCTCACTGCTTATGGCGTTTCGCGCAATCTCTAAATTAACGGTGTCGCCCAGATGCGTTATAGCGATACTGGGATTTAGATTAACGATGGCCTGATTATCAATTTCTAGATTTAGAGTGCTGCAAAGGTTAATCCAGGCGGATTCCTTATAAAAATAAAGGCATTCTGTATCTATATTATAGACAATAGCTCCGGGAAGTGGTCGGAGTTCGATCATTTGATCGGAGGTTACCCTTGTGATAACTAAAACTTTATCGATGCTTTCCAGCTCAAGAAGTGAACTATAATGAATCAATTCGGGAGCATTTCCAATTTTTATTTGTGCCTGAAGTCCCGTAAAAATATTTACACTAATAACAAAAAATATAAAAATGCCGCGCCGGGAGGTGATTTTCATTTGTGCAATCAATCGTAAAAGTATGAGTTTAAATACCTGTAATAACAAACCTAAATTTCTTACGGATTTCCGTAAAATAAAGTCCTAGAACAGCATGTTTTTCGGTTTAACGGAATTATGTCAAACCCAAATTAAATGTGTTACACTGCATATTTTAGGCAGCAGTCCTTATTTTGGGTTTTGGTTTAGTAAATTTCCCCAAGGTGTAATAAGCATTTTTACCCGAATTCCTGGGATATCCTATTACCAAGCCTGTCCCTTGATTACGCATAAATCTCCCTTTTCAGTTGTAATACCCTTTGCGTATCTTTACAAGGACATCTGGTGCCAATCGAAAATTTGATTCATGAAAAAGACAATCTCCTTTATTTTTACTCTTTTGTTTGCTTTGGCCCTTGTTGCTCAGGAAAATTCCCGAAGCCTATTAAGAGGTACGGTATTATATATGAATATGCCGGTTCCCAACGAAAATGTTATTAATAATACAGCCGGAACGGGAACCATTACAAATGAGAAAGGTGAGTTTGAGATTATGGTACGGCCGGGCGATGAGTTGTTTTTTCTTGCATTGAATTATCAGCTTAAAAGTGTAATTATCGACCCGGAAGTTCTTAAAAAGGGCAGACTGGTGATTGAGGTAAATGAGAAGGTTACCGTTTTGGACCAGGTGACAGTTAGTCCAGAGGATCAACGTGAATTTATCCGACTCCGCAATGAGGACTTTAAGGCCTATGACTATGAAACCGATCAAACAAGTAAGGTTGTGAATATTGCACAGGACCCCACAGTTAGTGGTATGCAGAATGGATTGAATTTTGTCAACCTTTTTAAACTTTTGGCAGGTACCTTTAAAGATTCAAGTAAGGACCTTGAACCGGGGCTTAAGGTCAGTACAGTATTGCGCCAGATTTACTCCGACACCTTTTTTGTAAATGATTTGCAAATTCCATTGGAAAGTATTTCAGATTTTTTGGATTATTGCGACTATAAGCTTCCCTCTCGGGCACTATTGCAGAAGAGTAATGAATTTGAATTAATTGAGTTTTTGGTTAATCAGGGTGAAGCATATCGGAAAAATATTCAAGAATAGTTTTGGATTTGCCCATATATTTCTTTTGTTCTTTTTGAGTTCAACTGCTTTTTTGGGTGCGCAAAAAATTAGTCTGGCTACTCGTGAAATAAGAGGATTGGTGGTAGAAGATACCCTGGGTATTCCTGATGTTCACGTCCTAAACCTCAGCACAATTAAATCTACAATAACAGATGCCGAGGGTTTTTTTAGAATTTCTGTGCATTATGGAGATACACTTTATTTTTCTGCAATTCGCTATAGAAAAACCAGCTTAGTGATTACCCAAGAGGTATTGGAAGCCTCCTCAGTTCTCATACCCTTAACGCCGTATGTGAATGAATTGGATGAGGTTGTGGTTACACCCTATAATTTGAGTGGACGTTTAGATGCCGATGTGGAGCGTCTACCACCCGTAAATCCTGTATCTGCCTTTTCTCTGGGGCTGCCCAATGCTGCTGCAAAAAGGCTTACTCAAACCGAGAATCGATTGTATGAGGCAACTACGGGAGGCGGTATTGTTCCCTTAAATCCAATAATCAATGCCATAACCGGACGTACCAAGTATCTAAAAAAGCAATTGGCATTGGAACGACGCTATGCCTTGTCTGTAAACATGCGGGCCAAGTTTCCGGACAGTTTGTTTGTGAATCGATTGGGGATTCTCTTGGAACGGATTCCGGATTTTATGTATTACTGCGAGGTTGATGCGGTTTTTCAAGAAACTGCGAATTCCAATGATGCCCTATTGATTTGGGAATTTCTTGAAACCAAGAGCAAGGAATATCTTAACAATAATAAATTAGCGAATTGAAAAAAATTAATGAAGGTGGGAAAAAGTCACGCATCGAAGAACTAGGTTATGATACTTAAATTATTTTTGGGATTTTCTCTTTTTTGTGGTTCGTTCGCGAATCCCGTGCCGGAGCATAAATTTTATGTAAGTGTAACTCATGTGGAATATGCAGAGGCTTCGTCTGCTATTCAAATCATCTCCAGAATATTTATAGACGATATGGAGGAGATTCTTCAAGAGCGGTACGGAATAAAAGCCGGTTTAGCTACAGATCATGAATCTGCAACTGCAACTGGTTTTATTGAGAAATACCTTAGGGCCAAAATGGTGGTGTCCATTAACGGGTTATCTACCAAATTTAATTATTTAGGCCAGCGTTATGAACGTGATTTATTGATTTGTTATCTGGAAATTCCAGCGGTAGCGATATCAAATTTGCGCACTTTAGAAGTGGAAAATAAAGTGTTAATGGATATTTTTGAAGAACAGCGCAACCTGATTCATTTTAAGGTACAAGAACATAAGAAAAGTGTTGTGCTTACTACAGAGAACACTAAAGCAATGTTAAACTTGTAAAGACAATTAACATTTCTGAGGAAAAAAGTTAATTTTCAGCAATTATTTAATTCAATTAATCTATGATCAATTTTAAAAGTGCAGGTTTGTCTTTTTTACTAATGTTCGGGGCGGTCGTTTCTGCCCAGGATACAGGTGCAGACAAGCCCGAAGGACGTCAGCCCGGGCATGGGAACTTGAGTAAGTTCAGGCAAATGTATCAAGAATTTGCAACCCCGAATACGTATCGTTCGGCGTCTGGTGCACCAGGCCCAGACTATTACCAGCAGCAAGCCGATTACAAGATGGATATAACCCTCGATGATCGCAATGCTAAAATATATGGTGTAGAGACGATTACTTATCACAATAATTCTCCTGATAACCTCGAGTTTCTTTGGGTACAACTCGATCAAAATGTGCGTTCAAAAGAGAGCAAGGCACCTTTGCGCAATGGTAACGGTGTATCACTCGCTTATCGTGCGGAATCTTTCGCCGGTGAATTTATGGGGGAACCCTTCGACGGCGGATTTAACGTTGAATATGTAACCGACACTTCGGGTAAACCATTGCCCTTTACCATCAATCAAACCATGATGCGGGTAGATTTACCCCAACCCCTTGGAAGTAATCAAGTGGTTTCTTTTAATATAAAATGGTGGTATAACATTCCAGATCATACCAAAGATCGTGCGCGTTCCGGGTATGAATATTTTGAGAAGGACGGGAATCGCGCCTATGTAATTGCCCAATTTTTCCCTAGAATGGCGGTATATAGTGATGTTGAAGGATGGCAGAATCATCAGTTCTGGGGTAGTGGAGAGTTTGCTCTCCCCTTCGGAAATTACGATGTAAATATTACCGTTCCTGCAGACCACGTTTTAGATGGTACCGGAGAATTGCTTAACCGCAAGGAAGTTTTCAGTAAAGAAATGATGCGCCGGTACGAGCAAGCAAAAAAATCTTACGATACTCCGGTTCTCATTGTAACTCAAGAAGAGGTAGAGGAATTGGAAAAAGGATTTGCCGAAGACACCAAAACCTGGAAATTTCACGCAGACAATGTTCGTGATTTTGCCTTTGCCAGCTCCCGTAAATTCATTTGGGACATGATGGCGGTAAAATTGGGTAATCGAGATATTATGGCGGTTTCTTTGTACCCCAAGGAAGGAAATCCATTGTGGGAGGATTTGTCAACTAAAGTGGTTGCGCATACACTTAAAAGTTACTCTTCTCATACTTTTGATTATCCTTATCACAAGGCCATTTCAGTTCACGCCAAAAATCAGGGAATGGAGTATCCTATGATTTGCTGGAATTACGGTAGGCCCAATGAAGACGGCACCTATTCTGATCGAGTGAAATACGGCATGATGTCTGTAATTATTCATGAGGTTGGTCATAACTTCTTCCCGATGATTGTAAACTCCGATGAGCGTCAGTGGGGTTGGATGGACGAAGGCTTGGATACATTTATGCAGTATATGGCAGAGCAGGAATTTGGTGAGCTTTACCCCGAGGTTATAGCACCAAATGAAAGTTACCCTTCTCGTAGGGGAGATCCCGCAGCAATTGTTCCATATATGGCCGGCGATCAAAATACCATTGCCCCAATAATGTCGAACCCAGAGAATGTATACCAACTTGGTCCAAATGCCTATGCCAAGCCAGCAACTGCACTTAATATTTTAAGGGAAACAGTGATGGGTCGCGAATTGTTTGATCACGCCTTTAAAACCTATGCCCAGCGTTGGATGTTTAAACATCCTACCCCCGAAGATTTTTTCCGCACCATGGAAGACGCATCTGCTGTAGATCTTGACTGGTATTGGAGAGGTTGGTTTTACACCACGGACTACGTAGACATAGGAGTGAAGGGAGTAAAAAAATACTATGTTTCCAATACCCCTACTCAACAAATGAAGGAGTATATGGAGGCAAATAACATTACTGAAGATCAATTGCCTCCCTTGGTGTATTTGGCTGAGGAGGGAAGTGAAGATTTTGATCCGGAACTTAAAGGGAAATCCCCCGGAGAAATTTCACAACCCTTAAAATCTTTTATGATGGACAATCTTTCGGCTGCGGAGCGCTCCAACATAAAGGATCCAAAATTCTTTTATGAGATAACTTTTGAAAAACCGGGAGGAATTCCAATGCCGTTAATTGTACAGTATAATTACGCAGATGGTTCTTCAGAAACGGTTATTTATCCACCTGAAATATGGAGAAAGAATGATCAGGAAGTAAGCAGAGTTATTTCCAGTGAAAAGGAACTCATCGGTATCGTGGTAGATCCAAAAGGTGAAACTGCCGATATTGATACTGCAAATAATACTTGGCCCAAGGAAAATGCCCCTTCGGAATTTGAGCAATTCAAAGAGCAGATTAAGGGATAAGGCCTCCTGAAATTGATTAAAAAGTCCCGTCGTTTTCGTCGGGACTTTTTGATTTTTAGCACCGAAACTTGATTATATTTGTCTTATGGCACAAATCATTTTGTTTATCAGTGGGGCAGAGATATTTTTTATCCTGTTTGTAGTTGTAATGGTATTTGGAGCAGATAAAATCCCCGGAATTGCCAGGGGTTTAGGTAAAGGTATGCGCCAACTTCGGGATGCCACAGACGACATTAAGCGCGAAATTCAGAAAAGTGCCGAAAAGCAAGGACTTGATACTTCCATTACCAAGGAGATCGAGAAGGACATTAAAGACGTCAAAAAAAATTTGGAGGACGTTACCGGAACTGTGCGCAGAAATCTGTAAGGCATGTTGAATCGTTTGCTGAACTTGGACCGAGAATTATTGGTGTTTCTCAATGGTCTGGGCAACGAAACTTTTGATGCGTTTTGGATTGCAGCTACTCAAGGCACCACTTGGATTCCCTTGTTTGTCTTTTTTGCGTTTTTGATTTTTCGTAATTATCCTTTAAAAGAAGCTTGGCTTATGATTGGAACAGCGGTACTTTTGTTATTCGCTGTTTTGGGCCTTACATTGGCGGCGAAATCTGGATTTGCCCGTATACGACCCAATGAAAACTTACAAGTAAATCGCATTATTCGGGTACTTACAAACCCAGGCGGATTTAGTTTTTTTTCGGGACATGCATCTTCTAGTTTTTCCCTAACTACCCTTATGATTTGCTACCTCAGGAATACTTTTTCCTGGAGATACCTTTTTATAATTTGGCCCTTATTTTTTACCCTAAGTAGAATTTACGTGGGGGTGCATTATCCTATAGATCTATTGGTAGGGGCTTTAGTGGGTACATTGTCTGGGTTGTTGTTTTACCGGATGTATAAAGATGTCATTTTACCATACATACAGTCAGGCCATCGCGAATAGGCAATAATAGAGTACTTAACCTGGGGTCTTGGGGTAATTTTCGATTGAATTCATCTAATATTGATGTAACCTGATCTGTATGGCTATACCTTTCCAACACCTTTCCGGACCACAAAACATTGTCGAATAAGATTAATCCCCCGGTCCTTACCTTTGGTAAAATACATTCCAAATATTGTGGATATTCCGATTTCTCTGCATCTACAAATACGAGGTCAAACATAAGTTCCATTTTAGGCAAGATTTCGAGTGCCATTCCGGTGTGCTGAAAAATGTTTGTTCCATGTCCACTTTTTTCGAAATACTTTCGCTGAATACTGAGTAATTCCTGATTTTTATCAATTGTGTGTAATTGCCCCATTGCAGGTAATCCTTCTGCTAAACAAAGTGCGGAATAGCCTGTGTAGGTGCCAATTTCCAAAATGGTTTGAGGACGCATGATTTTGGCAAAAAAACTTAGTAAGCGTCCCTGATGATGGCCGGTAATCATTCTAGGTCGGAGCACCTTAAGATGCGTTTCCCTAGAAAGCTCTTGCAACAGAGCAGGCTCTGGTTCACTACACAGGGCTACATAGTTTTCTAAGATGGGTGACAAGAAATGCATATCACATGAAATTTGAAACAAAGTTAAACAAACCCCAAAAAGACCTTCATGTATTGATGAGGCAGATCCAATCAAAACTTTAGATACGCCAACTATTTTAGGCTCGGGGATTCCCAAAGGTTATCTATATTCGTTAATGGTAAGCATTTTATGAAATGAAAATAATAATTCGGGAAGCCCGTGAACAGGATATACCGGCATTGCGCGATTTGGAGCAGGAATTGATTCGCGCAGAACGTCCTTATGACCCAACCATTCGTCAAGGTCCGGTATGGTATTATGATATCCCAGCCTTACTCTTGGATCCTGAATGTCGATTTGTGGTTGCCGAGATTCAGGACGAACTGGTGGCTTGTGCTTTTGGACTAAAAAAGGAACCCAGGCATTATTTGGATCACAAAGCCTACGCATACATGGGACTTATGGTTACTCAGGCTGCACATCGTGGAAAGGGAATTAATGGAATGCTAATTGAAGATCTAAAACGATGGGCAATAGGTCGTGGCTTATTCGAAATGCGTTTAACGGTTTATGATATAAATGAACCTGCAATTCGTGCCTATGAAAAGGCAGGATTTGTAAAACATATTGCAGAAATGCGATTCAGAGCCGATACCTCGGAGTAACTATCCCTACGCGCCTTGATTTTGTTATTTTCGTCGTACGAAGTTTAATAGCATTGGAAGAATACATGAATGAGTTTATGGAATTTGAAAACAAACTGGATTTTGCTGCTAAACTCGATGCAGCAGATCCATTGTCTGCCTATAGAAAAGAATTTTTAATTCCGAAGCATAAGGATAAGGAGGTTATTTACTTTACTGGAAATTCACTAGGATTGCAACCAAAATCTTCAGCTTCTGCTATTTCTGAGGTTTTAAATTCTTGGGAACACAATGGAGTAGACGGATTTTTTGAAGGTGAACAACCCTGGCTAACATTTCAGGATACCATTATACCACCCTTGAGCAAATTGGTTGGAGCACTCCCGGAAGAAATTGCCATTATGAATACCCTCACGGTAAATTTGCACTTGCTGTTAGTTTCGTTTTACCGACCTCAGGGACGTCGATTTAAAATTTTATGTGAGGAAAAGGCTTTTCCTTCGGATCAATACATGCTTAAGAGTCAGCTGCGTTTTCACGGTTATACTCCAGAAGAAGCCCTTATTGAGGTGCCAAAAAGGGCAGGTAGTCAAATTTGGGATACAACAGATTTTCTAGATGTCATAACACGGCATGGAGACGAAATTGCCTTGATTCTTTTGGGTGGGGTCAATTACTACAACGGTCAGGTCCTCGATATGGAAAGCATTACCCGCGCTGGTCGCAGGGCGGGCTGTAAGGTTGGATGGGATTTGGCGCATGCGGTCGGAAATATTGAACTTAAGCTACACCAATGGGATGTAGATTTTGCGGCATGGTGCAGTTATAAGTATCTGAATGCCGGTCCAGGCGGTGTTTCGGGTGCATTTATTCATGAACGCCACCTGGCGGATACCCAAATCCAACGATTTGAGGGTTGGTGGGGAAATCGCAGAGCGACTCGATTTCTGATGTCGGCCAACTTTGATCCGGATCCCACTGCAAATGCCTGGCAGTTGAGTACGCAATCTCCGCTGTTGTTGGCTCCTCTAAAATCATCCCTCATGTTATTTGAGGCCGTTGGATTGGAGGCCCTTATTAAAAAACGAAATCTACTCACGGGCTATCTTGAATTTATATTGCTTCAAACTGCCCAGGAAACCGGTCGTCATTTTGAAATTATTACACCAAAGGCACGCGGGTGTCAACTTTCGGTATTTCTGCACGGAGAAGGAAGAAGTTTGTTTGATTTTCTATCCCAACAAGGCGTTTTGGCAGATTGGAGAGAACCTAATGTAATCCGATTGGCACCGGCACCATTCTATAGTACTTTTTCTGATATGTATCGATTTGGTGCCCTCATGCGCTTGGGTTTAAATCGGTAATTTTTACTACCAACCAATTACATTTTTTATGAATTCGCTGCGTTTAATACTTTCAAATCCAAGATATTTTGCGCCTGCTTGGGTGTTTTCAAGCCTGAATCTTTGGTTCGGAACCTGGGCCATTTATATTCCTACAGTACAAGCCGCACTGCATATTGATAAGAAAAATTTGGGATTTGCCTTATTTTTTCTGTCCCTTGGTGTATTCACTGTTTTTCCGTTTGCCTCCCGATTAATTAATCGACTCGGGGTGGGCAAGGCTACTTGGATTGGAGTTTGTGCCTGCAGTATTACCGCCATATTACCGCTAATTTCCTCAAATTATTACTTCTTGCTAGGGAGCCTCTATCTTTTTGGTCTAAGTAATGGGTTTTTGGATATTTCAATGAATACCCTGGTAACAGAAATTGAAAAAGAAGATCGAAAGCATTTTATGTCTGCAGCCCACGGATTTTTTAGTCTTGGGGGAATACTCGCCGGCCTTGGTAGTTTCTTAATTCCTCGGATTGGCAATCCACCGTTGCATATGTTTGGCTTAGTTATTTTGATATTTCTTATTAATCTTAGATTGCGCAAACACTATCTACACCTTCGTGCAACGCCAGTTGCACGTACCGAATTTAAATGGGGTATATTTAAACCATTGTTATTGCTCGGTGCTGTTTCTTTCGTGGTTATGGGAGGCGAAGGCGCTGTTGTAGATTGGGGAGGTCTTTTTTTAAAGGAGGTAAGTCTTGCACCCGAATTCCTTTGGGGAGCCGGATTTTTAGCCTTTTCATCTACCATGACTTTGGGTCGATTTTTAGGAGACGGAATAAGTGCTCGGGTAGGATCCGTGCGTATAGTTACCCTGGGTGCAGCCCTTTCAATGTTGGGCTATCTCGCGATTTTGAGTGGGCAAACAGGAATTAGCATTGCGGGATTTGCATTAGTTGGCTTTGGTTTTTCGGTTATAGTTCCTGAATTATTCCGAATTGGTGGAAAGGTGCCGGGAGTCGCTTCCTCTCAGGGTGTGGCATTTATAGCAGGAACTGGGTATGCCGGTTTTTTACTGAGTCCCCCGATTTTAGGATTGTTGGCAGAATCCTTTGGTATGGGTGGCGTATTTTTGACCTTACTTGTATGTGCAGGTTTTATCCTTATTGCCATTTTGGCCTTGGGACGGTCAAAAAATTAGAACCAAGTACAGGTTACTGAACTTTTAAACCCGTAAAATACAGATGAAAACTGCCATCTGCATTTTTATGGGAAGTGCTTAATTTTAGCCCACCATGCGTTTCATAGCCTTCCCAGGTGGTAGCCAGTGATGGAACGGGTTGATTGCCTTTACGAAATACCCATTCTGAAACAAGGGAATCCCTGCCGATATAAAAATCATAAGCGTCCCCAGGCGTATACCCACCGTCGTTTCCGTAAACCACTGTTAATTTATCCATGGGAACTCCTGAAATGGGAGCTTTGGCTCCTGCGCTTACCGTATCGGTTATGTTTTTTTGATCCCAGATCCATTGGTACGGTGCTAGAAGCCAAAATTTATCATTAATAAAGCCTGCATCTACAGATGTAAGGGTTGAATCTACCTGACTTCTGAGATAACTAATGGTATCTGTTGTAGTAATTCTAGTTACGCGATTGGTTTGGGTTTCCCAAATCCAAGAACGCTCAAAATGGGAAGTATCCCGATCTACGTTGAAGGTAAATTGGATTTGACGCACCGATTTCCAATGGTCAAACCCGTGCACAGTTGCATGTAACTCCCGAAAATTTTTTGGATTTTCGATGATGTTATTGGCTTGTTTTTGGGCACATCCCGATAGGATGACTGCGCCAAAATAGAAACAGATGCTTTTGTACATGATGCGCTTTTTTACAAAGATATGGGATTTAGAATACGGCAGTTGTCGAATCCTATTGTTTCTGATAAATTGATTATTTTTGAACCTAAATTACAAAAGGCAGTATGAGTGCTAAAAAAGGTAAGGTTCAGGAAGAGATAGATTCGCGTTTACTCGAAGAACGCAAGGTCTTTTTATGGGGACAGGTAGATGACGATTCGGCAAAACACGTAATTGATCGGTTGCTCTATTTGGATTTAAAAAGTAATGAGGAAATACAATTAATTATTAATAGCCCTGGCGGTTATGTAACCTCCGGTTTTGCAATATACGATACGATTAAAGCACTTAAGAGTCCAGTGTCCACGGTTTGTAGTGGTCTTGCAGCCTCTATGGGGTCTATTTTACTGTCTGTAGGTGCTAAAGGGCGGAGATTTGTACAGCCCCATGCACGCGTGATGATTCATCAACCCAGTGGCGGAGCCCGCGGACAGGCTTCGAATATCGAAATTCAGGCTAGAGAAATTCTTAAAACTCGCGAACTTGGGGCACGAATATTGGCAGATAATTGCGGGCAGCCTTTTGATAAAATCATGAAAGACATAAATCGCGATTACTGGATGGATGCCAAGGAATCTTTGGAATACGGCATCGTAGACGGAATCCTAGAATAAGTACGGCGGCGTTTTTTTTAAAAGTTGTTGGGGTTAGCTAGAATGGCAGCTGCCCTGTCTTTTAAGGCGGCTAATTCAACTGCGTCCTTTTTGTCTAATAATCGATACATCATAGTCATTCTAGGATTGCGGCTCAGTTGTGTTCTTTTTTCATTCAAAAAATTCCAATATAGGGCATTAAAAGGACAAGCCTGTTCTCCTAGTGTTTCCTTTGAATTGTAGCTACATCCGTGGCAATAATTACTCATGTTACGAATGTAATTGGCACTGCTTATATAAGGTTTGGTAGATAGTAATCCGCCATCTGCAAATTGACTCATTCCCCTAGTATTTGTAATTTCTACCCATTCCACAGCATCGATGTAAATTCCCAAGTACCATGCATCTACCTGATCTGGATGTACCTGAAGCAGTAAGGCAAAGTTCCCTGTAATCATTAAACGCTGAATGTGATGGGCGTAGGCGTGCTTAAGACTTTGACCAATGGCTTGTTTTAAACAATTCATTTTAGTATTACCGGTCCAGTACCATGCAGGTATTGTATTGTAATTCTCAAGTCGATTTAACGTAGCGTATTGGGGCATTTCTTTCCAGTAGATTCCTCGCATATATTCCCGCCATCCCAATATTTGTCGTACATATCCTTCTGCCTGAGAAATATGTACGCAATCGGGATTATTTAAATGCGTTTGTGCTACTGCTGTTACCACTTCTTTTGGACTTATTAACTTGGCATTTAGGGCAAAAGAAAGTCTGGAGTGAAACAAGAATGGTTCATCACTATGCATAGCATCCTGATAACTTCCAAAATAGGGTAAAAGTTGTTTGCAAAAATGGTCTAACAACTCCAAAGCAGCGGTTCTAGATGTTGGCCAGTTAAACCGAGTAGAATTTACTTCTCCCAACGTAGTGATTCCTGCCTTTCGAATTTCCGATTCCAAATCGCTGAGGTCCCGATGTACCAATGGAAGAGGGGGTAGGGGTGGAGTGCCGGTCCATTTTTTTCGGTTGTCGTGATCAAAATTCCATTGCCCTCCCGTGGGTAGGTCGCCTTGCATAAGAACTCCATGGCGGCGGCGCATCATGCGGTAGAACGATTCCATGAGCAGTTGTTTTTTTCCGGAGAAAAATTCGCTTAGCGTGGTTCGGGAGGTGTAAAAATGCTCCGTGTCAATGCTTCCGGAAGGAATGTTCAAATCTGAGCACAGGCGCAGAAGTTGTTGATTCAGTCGATATTCGTCTGGCAGTTGGTATTCAAATCGATCTGCTCCTATTACTTGAATTTCTTTGCGTATTACCTGGTCAAGAATTTGTGGATTGGCGGGATCACTAATGCTGTAATATTTGACTTTATGCCCTTGATTTTGAAGTTCTTGAGCAAAAATTCGCATGGCGTCAAAAAACGCCATCACTTTTTGAATATGATGTATCACGTAGTCTGTTTCTTGTCGCATTTCGGCCATCAGATAAGTGATGTCTGAATCGGTTTTACTGAACCACGAGTGTGTGCTGTTTAGCTGGTCGCCTAAGATAAGTCTAAGTATCTTCATGATTTTTATTCCGAATCAAATAAGGAATTTTGCAGCCAGCGTTTCCTGAACTTTCCGTCTGCATCGTACCGAGAGGCTTGTATATCGGGGTTAAAAGTTCGATCTCTAGGATCGTTTCCAACACCACTGTTATACATCCAATTACACCAATTGCTGTGAACGTCATAATCGATAAGCATATGCTCAAACCAAGCTGCGCCAATTCTCCAATCTTGTTTAAGATGACGTACGAGATAACTTGCGACATTTTGTCGTCCTCTATTACTCATCCAACCCGTTTTGGACAATTCTATCATATTTGCGTTTATGAAATCATTTGCAGTTTGGCCTTCAATCCAAGCCTTAAGATGCTTATGTTCGGATTGAAAGGACGGAATGTTTTTCAAAATACCACCAGAATAAAAAATGCGATTACCGTGTTTTTTTGAAATGAACCTAAAGAAATCGCGCCACATTAATTCAAAAAATAACCAATAGGTATCCTCATTCTTCTGGATTTCCAATTCATAGTTTTTTATTTCACGATAGATTTCACGGGCGCTAATCCCACCATTGGCTAGCCAAGGCGACAACTTGCTGCTATATGCACTGCCTATAAGTCCGTTTCGCGTACGTTTATAAAACGATAACTGTTTTTTTTCCCAGAAATAGGTGTTAATTCTGTCCCATGCCCCTGCAGAGCCGCCTGAAAAAGGAAAGGCTGTTCTTGAATCCGGTACTAAAGGCTCCTGACTTAGGCCTTGTAGATTCTGGGATGATTCAGGTACATCTACTCGATTCCAAGGAGCTTTTGGACTCGGAGCGGGTAATGGGTTGCGCACCTTTAATTCTCGTTCACATCGTTTGCGAAATACAGTGAAAATCTCAGGAATGTCTACTATTGATTTAAACGGTAGATCCTCTGGATGAAATAAAAATCCATCGTCGTGTTCCGAAACTAGAATAGCCTTATCCAATTTCTTGCAAACGGCCAGTAATTCTGTCGTTTCTTCCCGAGTCCATTCCCGTTGCAAATGCATTTCGGTGCACTGCAGCGATTTAATTAACTCTGGGATACACCGCTGAGGGGCCTCAGAAAGTATAAACAATGAAATATTTAATGCGTCTAATTGCTGTTTTAGATCCATTAAGGATTCCTGCAGGAACTGTGCTCTATAGGCGCCCAGTTTTGGAAAACCATAGGATCCAATCTGGAGCTGATTTGGATTTAAACAATATACTGCAACTACACGATCGGCCAGACAAGCTTTGGAAAACCCAAGGTTATCCCTTGTTCGAAGATCGTTTCTAAACCAATAAAGCGCCGTTTTCACTAATTTTTTAATTGGATTTAAGCCGGTTGCCGCTACACCGCTTACTACAATATTTGACCGATTCCCAGTTGCGTTCCCATTTTTTTCGCCAACTAAAAGGGCGATTGCAAACCGGGCATATTTTCATTGCGGCATTAGGATTTCCGGGCATAAGGTTGTTCAAAGTTAATTAGGAATTAGCATTTACACCCAGTTGCAGGTAACAAGAGGTATTAAAAAAGCCATCCGATTAGGGATGGCTTTTAAATAATTTAAATATTGATTATTTAATACTGTCGAACAAATTTTGCATTTTCTCCATTTCCTCTTCTGCCAGCACCGGATCGATAAGGATTCGTCCGCTGTGTTCATCTGTAATAATCTTTTTACGTGAGGCAATTTCTACCTGTACCTGAGGGGGAATTGTAAAGAATGACCCTCCGGAGGCACCACGCTCAATCGGAACAACGGCCAGCCCGTTCTTGACGTTATGTCGAATCCGTTTATAGGCATTTACCAATCGCTCCTCAATTTGCGTTTCGAATTCTTCGGATTTAGCAGCCAAAGCTTTCTCTTCTTTCTCGGTTTCTGCCAAAATTGCATCCAGCTCACCCTTTTTGTGCTTTAGGTGAGTTTCTCTTTCAGACAATTTTTCTTTGGTTCCGGATATGACTTCTTTTTTTTGTTCAATTTGAACTTTAAATTCTTTTATGTGCTTTTCGGCCAACTGAATTTCCAGTTCCTGGAATTCAATTTCTTTAGAAAGAGAATTGAATTCCCTGCTATTTCGAACATTTTTTTGTTGATCTGCATATTTTTTAATCATGGATTTAGCATCCTCGATCATGTTCTTCTTTGCAGTAATCTCGTAGTTTACCGTTTCAAGGTCTGTTTTAAGTTTGTCTACCCGGGTTTTAAGTCCCTGAACCTCATCTTCCAGATCTTCAACTTCTAGGGGCAGCTCGCCTCGTACGTTGCGGATTTCGTCGATTCGTGAATCAATGAGTTGCAAGTCATAAAGGGCTCTAAGCTTGTCCTCTACGGTTAATTCGGTTTTTGAAGCCATATTTAAAAGTACTTGACTGGATTTGTATGGGTTTCCGCTAAACGGATGGCAAAATTAGGAAATTTTTCCGTAAGATAATCTACCAACAAATTTTTTGTAAACTGTTCACTTTCAAAATGACCCACGTCTGCAAGTAAGAGGCGGTCTTCGGCCAAAAAGAAATCGTGATATTTTAAATCGGAAGTTATAAAGGCTTGGGCACCCGCAGCAAGAGCAGCACCAATAGCAAAAGCACCACTGCCACCCAAAACAGCAACTTTGTGAATAGGCGTATTGGGGATGCCGGTGTGTCGTATTACCGGAGTATTTAAAATGGACTTAATTTGTTTTAGAAAATCCGTAGCAGGCAGAGGCGATTCCAATGTTCCTATGGCGCCCATTCCTATTTTCTGGTAGTTATTATTTAGCGTAGTGAGTTCAAATGCAATTTCTTCGTAAGGATGATTCTCACGAAGTGCGTTTAGGATATCCGGCTCTCTGTCTGCTGTAAATGTAAGATGTATTTGATGTTCTGCTTCGTTACTCAAGACTCCGGTTTTGCCGGTTGTGGGTGTTGCATGAATTCCGGGAACAAAGGTGCCTTCCCCTGGAGTGCTAAAACTACAATTGCTGTAATTGCCCAGAGTACCTGCTCCCGCTTCGAATAATTTTTCCAATAATTTGAACTTATCCTTTTCCGGAACGTAGGTAATGAGTTTGCGTAGGCTTCCGCTCTTGGGCAACAGAGGGCGCAATTCTTTCAGCCCTAAAACCGCAGCCAATTTTCCGCTTACACCTTGTAAAACATTGTCTAAGGCCGTATGCATGCTATAAATTGCAATCCCGTTTAGAATCGCAAGGGTCACCGCTCGACCCACATAATCGGAGTTGGTTACTCGCTGTAGTCCTTTAAATATAATAGGATGAAAGCTTACAACCAGATTGCACTTTTTTTCAATAGCTTCATTAATAACGGATTCCAAACTGTCTAATGTCACTAGTACTCCGGTTACCTCCATACTCGGGTCGCCTACAAGCAAACCTACATTGTCGAAAGATTCTGCGAGATTCAGGGGCGCAAATTTCTCGAGTTCGGATGTAATTTGGGAAACCTTCATGATTGGCTCAATTAATTCCCTCAAAGATAATTAACTATTTTCGCATGCATGATGATCCTCAGAAAACTCCTTTTTCCACTTTCCCCAATCTATGGTGCGATAGTATGGTTGCGCAATTTTTGCTTCGATCGCGGATGGTTTGGAACGGTGGTCCCGGATACCCCAGTATTATGTGTGGGAAACCTCAGTGTAGGAGGTACCGGAAAGACTCCCATGGTAGAATGGATATTACGTCATTACAGAAGCAAAAATAGAAATGTGGCCGTTTTAAGTAGGGGCTACGGGCGCAAAACCAAGGGTTTTTTAGAGGTTACCCTAGATCATAAGCCTTCGGAAGTGGGCGATGAACCCTTACAGCTCAAACATAAATTCCCTGAAACAACGATTGTAGTAGATCAGCAGCGTGTTCGGGGCATGCATCTATTGGAACAAAATCAAAAACCGGAACTCGTGATCCTCGACGACGGTTTTCAACACCGTAAAATTAAAGCCCATAAATATATTTTGCTTACGGCATTAGATGATTTGTATACGGATCAAACCTATTTGCCATCGGGAGATCTCCGAGACCATCGTAGCCAAGCCTGTCGGGCAGATCTAATCATTGTTACCAAATGCCCGAAACTGCCTGATGGGACTACACAAAAATCCATTGTTGCCAAAATTAAACCCCTACCACACCAAAAGGTATTATTCGCAACTTTGGAATATGAAGCTCCCGTTTCCGTGAGTGGCAAAGTTCGAATCTGGGAACAATGGACCCAGCAACCCTTTACTTTGGTAACGGGAATCGCGAAGCCGGTTGCATTAGTGAATTTTTTAAAATATAAAGGGTTGACCTTTGAACACTTGAATTTTTCGGATCACCATGTATTTACCAAGGCAGAACTCGACCGAATAAATAAATCAGGTTGTATTTTAACTACAGAAAAAGACGCAGTTCGCCTAAAGGGTTTAATTGCGGAATTTTTTGTGGTGGGGGTTCGGCATGGTTTTGATTCCGAACAGCAATCCTTCTTCTCGGCTTTTTTGGATGCGATTTAAATAGCGTTTTTACTGTATTTGTGGGTAACAATATATTCGCCGATTTTACGGTAGAACACCTCCGGCTTAAAAGGTTTTGTTACCACCTCATTGCAGCCTGCTGCAAAAAAGGTTTCCAATCGGTCGTCTAACGAAATTGCCGTAAGGGCAATGATTGGAGTTTCAGTATCGAAAAGTCGTATCTGTTCCGTTGCTTCCACCCCGCTAATGCCTGGCATATGAATGTCCATAAGTATGCCGTCGTATTCATTTTCTTTGGCCATTGCTACCGCTTCCGTACCGTTACTGGCCACATCGCAAGTAATTTCTTTTTTACCTAGCATTTTTCGAGTAATGACCTGATTGATTTTATTATCTTCTACCACTAACAGATGCAATCCTGTATAATCAAAATCAGTTTGTGTAAACTCTGTGGGGTTTTCTTCGAGTACACCGTTCTTGCTCGTAAACTGAAGTTCAAAGAAGAATGTACTTCCTTTACCCAATTCGCTCTTTAATTGTATTTTACTTCCAAATAGCCCGAGTAAACTTTTTACAATAGATAATCCCAGTCCGGTTCCGCCGTATTCACGATTGATTTGAATGGAACCTTGTTCAAAACTATCGAATATTTTTTCTTGCATCTCTCGCGCAATACCAATACCAGTGTCTTGAATTTCAAATTGCACGGTCACCCGATCCCGATCTTGTTTACCCATTTTAGCCCGAACATATACCTCTCCATATTTTGTAAACTTTAAGGCGTTGCCTACAAGATTTATAAAGATCTGCGATAGTTTTAGCGGGTCGCTCATTAGATTTACCGGAATATTGGAATCGTAATCCAGTATTAATTTTGTTTCTTGTTCTCGTGCCGTTTGTTGTAGCGAATTAAGAACCTCGGCAATAACTTTTTTAAGTTTAAATTCAATTTCCAGAGGCTCCAGTTTATCTGCATCAATTTTATTGATTTGCAGGATGTCATTAATGAAATTCAAAAGATAATCTCCCGAGAATTTTAATGCCTTAAGATGTTCTAATTGCGCCTCCGATGGATTTTCTTCTATAAGCAAATGGGTGAGCCCGGTAACGGCATACAGCGGAGTTCGGAGTTCGTGACTTACAGTAGAAAGGAAGTTGGTTTTGGCTTCCATCGCTTGCACTGCTGCATCTCTCGCTCCTTGAAGTTCGCGATTTTTTGTGTGCAGCAAGTCGTTTGTCTTGAGCTTGATTTGGTTGTTGCGATATAGGGAAAGAGCCAACAATGAAATAATGGTCAAAAAAGCAGAGGTTAATATGGCCGTAAGCTCCGAGCGGTCGGCTGATTTTTTGAGCGTATTGTTCTCGCCTTCCAAAAGCGTAATGGTCTTGGACATTTGAGAAAGAGCCACCTGATCGGAGGCGGCCGATTCTGCTGCTGTTCTGCTCAAATTGTAAACGGAGTCCTGTAATCGCTTGTTTGCTTCTAGATATTTAAGGGATTCCTCAGAATTTCCTGCCAATTCGTGTAAGGATTTGAGCAGTTGATTAGAACGCTTAATTTCTCTTGTATAGCGATTGGAATAGGCCAGACTCCTTGCGCTGTCTGCATAATATATTCCTGTTTCCCATCCTTTATTTTTCAACTCCAATTGAGCCAATCCCAACAGCGCTAGAGTTTTGAGATAAATGGGTTCAACCGGATCCTGGTTTACCAAAATGGATTTGTAAAGGGTTTCTGCCTTGTCGAATTTTGAAATCTTCTCATAAATGGTGCCTTCAAACAACGTCATCCGATTTAGGAGATTTCTATTATTACTTTGATTTCTTGCTTTGTTGAGCTGATTCAGGGCCTGAAAATAATTGGCATCGCGAAATAAAATCTTGGAGGCAATGAAATTGCGTACAGCATGTCCATTTGGATATTCAATACCCTGTAAAATTCTGTCGGTTCTGGCAGCGCTAAATTCTGCCATTTCCGTCTTATCCAGCATGATGTATAACTCTGCAAAGAAATTATGGCAGTCCACAAGCAGTTTTTTACGGCCTAATTCTTCTGCCAAATTTGCGGCCTCATTTAGAGTAATAAGGGCTTCTTCGAGATGATCTTCGTGTTTAAGCTCCTGAACACGATGCCACAAGTTATTAAATGCCAGTTCGGAAGCTTTGGACTGACTGTAGAGCGCAGCGGAATTGCTAAGTATTAAGAAGCAAAACGAGAGAAATGTAACTATGTGTGCTCTACCGCGATACAAAGTATGTCTGATTAATAAATCAAAACGCAAAGTTACTTTCAGGGGTGTGGTAGTTCGTGAGTAAACCACACGACCCTTGGGCAATCCATGCGAAGATTAACTTTGCTTCTAACGTTTAGAATCAACTACTATTGTTTAACACGGGTCGTTTTTAATGCCCGAAGCTTAAAAAAGGTAATTTTTGATTTTTTTTGCTACTTTAAACTCATGAAGTCTGAGGTAAACAAGCAGCTTCGTAAGCTGCTTAAAGACAAAATGTAGTAAACAAATCAGAGTATTATTGGATGTGTTTGTGTGCGTGATAAGAAGAACGCACTAAAGCCCCACTTTCTACATGACGGAAACCTAAATTAAGCCCGATTTCTCGATATTTTTCAAATTGCTCGGGAGTGATAAATGCCTTTACTGGTAAGTGATTGCGAGTAGGCTGCAAATATTGTCCTATAGTAACAACATCTACAGCTGCATTGCGGAGATCGTGTAAGGATTGAACCACCTCGTCTTCAGTTTCACCCAAGCCGAGCATGATTCCAGATTTAGTACGCTTGGCACCATTGTTTTTTAGGTATTGTAAAACCTCTAGGCTACGGTCGTATTTGGCTTGAATGCGCACCTCTCTTGTAAGTCTTCGTACGGTTTCAAGATTGTGGGAAATTACCTCAGGGGCAACGGCCAATATCCGGTCTAAATGGGTTTCGATACCTTGAAAATCCGGGATGAGTGTTTCCATTGTGGTCTCCGGATTCAAGCGTCTTACAGCCATTACGGTTTCGGCCCAGAGTATAGAACCCATATCTTTCAGGTCATCCCGATCGACAGAGGTGATTACGGCATGGCGTATGCCCATAATTTTTATGGAGCGTGCAACTTTCTCGGGCTCGGCCCAATCTACAGGTCCTGGTCTACCAGTCTTTACTCCACAGAAGCCACAAGAACGTGTACATACATTTCCGAGAATCATAAAGGTTGCTGTACCCTCACCCCAACATTCACCCATATTCGGACAACTCCCCGAGGTGCAAATGGTGTGTAGATTATAAGTGTCTACTAGACCTCTTAGTTGGGTATATTTTTTTCCCGTAGGTAATTTTACACGTAGCCATTTAGGTTTTCCCTTTGGTACCGCTTGCTGTTCCGTTACAACCTCTTCCATTGCCACATTTTTTGCAAATATACGAACTTATTTACCGCTTTTATTTTCCCATTAAAAGGTGTTAATTGTCGTTGGAAGCTTCCGAAATTAGTGCCGCCAACAGTTTTTTTGCTCGCAATAATTTTACTTTTACCGTGTTTATAGGTTCGCCGAGTTCCCGTGCGATATCCGAATAACTCATTTCCTGAAAATACCTTAAATCAATGACTTGTCGGTATGCGGGTTTTAAATTTTTAAGATGCCGTAAAAGAGTTTTGAGGTTTTGATCGGTTATGAGCTGATCTTCTGCAGATGGAGATTCATCCAGGATGTCCTTCATTAAATCTGCCCCTTGCTGCCCGGATCCTTCCAAAACATTTCGCTTGCGTTTACGGATGAAATCGACGTGAAGATTTTTGGAGATTGTAATAAGCCAGGTGCTAAAAGTGTATTTGGGATCGTAACTGTCTATCTTTTCGAATGCCCTGGAAAATGTGCGAATACATATGTCTTCGGCATCGTTTTCATTTAGTGTTCGTTTTAGTTGAAAATGATACACTTCGGGCCAAAACTTATCCAATAAAGTGCTAAAGGCAATTTGGTTTCCACCTTTGGCTTTTCCGATTAAATCTAATAATTCCAAGTTTTCAGCAGCCACATTAAATAGCGTAAGAAGCTTCTATTTCGCACCAGTCATAATAATCCTAAGATTATTGCTGACAATCGGTCTCTGTCGGAAGTTTTCCGCAAAGGCCACAAGCCACACCTTCTTTATTGAGATGCGGATTTTGACTGGCACACGTTCCTGCAAATTTACCATCCTTTTTACCCCAAATTTTTATGGAAATACCGGCAAATGCCAAACCCAGAAGGCCAATCGTTAACAGGACCAATTTCATAGATTCAATTTTGATGCAAAGATACTAAAAAGCTAGAAGTCCATTGATTTAAAGGACAATTGAACATCCTTTTAGTAAACAAAATTTGCAACGATGTTTTCTTCCGAAAAATTGGGGTTGCCGCCTTTGGATTCTATGGTAATATAACTAGTGGTTTGCTCACCGTATGGGAGGGGTAGCATTTTATCGGCATTTTCGAAATTCCGAAGTACACCTAGGTTTACCATTTCACCATTTACTTCGGCCCACATTTGGTAATCTTGGTTTTCCGGAAGATTGGGCAAATTTTTAACGTTGATATAAGACAGTTTTTTTACCGGATTGATATATGCAACCGCTTTTAATTCACGTGCTTTTCCATTTCCATTAATTTGGAAGGACTGAGTTTCTGGATTATTTAATAAAATAAATTGATTTCGAACATCTTCGAGTTGCTCTTTCATGTTCGCTTCAAGAATCCGGATTTTTTGTTGCACTAAAGCATTTTCGAATTGAAGTGCGTTGTTTTGCCTCCAGAAAAAGAAAGCCGATCCCGCAAAAAATAGGATTGCAATCGACGCCGCTACCATATAAACTAATTGTCTTTTACGATTGTGTTGCTCCCTGCTAATTTGGAGCAAAATCCGCGTCTTTAACTCCTTTGGTGGTTTAACAGCGTAGTTTTTTACGTAGGATTCAAGACTCAATTGAAGTGTATTATAGGCTTCACGTACTTCTGGATAGCATGCCAGATAGTGTTCAACTCTTGCCTTTTCTAAGGGGTCACATGCTCCGGTTAGGTAGTTCTCCAATAGCTCCGAATCCAGAAATTCCTGAACTTTTTCTTTCATAATAGATTGAACAAATACAGGACAATTAAAAGTCCTGTCATGTAAATTTTTTTCAATTCTCTAAGTCCTATTTTTAGCCTGGACTTAATAGTGCCAAGTGGAATGTTTAAAGCCTCACTAGCTTCCTGATGCGTCATGCCTTGAATGAATAAGGCTTCCAGCACCTCTTTGTATTTGGGGTCTAAGCGGTCCAGGTTTTTCTGAACGTCCATATACTCTGGCCGGAAATCTTCCACTCCAACTTTATATACGTCGGATAGGTCCATTTGGATTTCATTACTTGATTTAGACCCCAAACTTCTCAGTTTATCAATAGCTGTGTTTCGTGTAATTCTAAGGAGCCAGGTAAATAATTTAGCTTTTTCAGGGTCGTAAGTACTTCCTTTTCTCCAAATCTTTACAAAACTTTCCTGTACAACGTCTTGCGCCAATTCCTCATCTTTAACCACGTTCAATGCTACACCGTAAAGCGTTTCGGCATAATGGTCGTAAAGCAGGCTTATGGCTTTTTCGTCTCCATTAATTAGCCATTCAACAATTTGTCTTTCCAACAGTGTACCCATGAATAAAGCGCAGAAAAAAATGCAGGCAAGAAATCCAGATGCCGGTTTATTACCGTATATATAGCAACGCTAAGGTAGCAAAATTTGGTATCCGGTGTTTTGAAATTTATGAGTGGTAATGCAAGCTCTAAATTGCATTTTGATTGGTTGGTTTAGTTGGAATAGCCCCTGCGGTTCTGCTGTTGGGGCTATTTGTATTTTGCCTTTAGATAATATTTACCTCGGGAGCAATGACAATTTTGAATTGCTTGTAAACTACTTCTTGTATCTCACGAGAGAGTTGCAGTAATTCTGTTCCGGTTGCCGATCCAAAATTTACCAGAACGAGAGCCTGGTTTTGGTGTACCCCTGCGTCTCCCTTTCTATATCCCTTAAATCCTATTTTTTCAATAAGCCATCCGGCGGGAACCTTTACGTGACCGGTGTCGGGTTGTGGGTATCCGGGCATATCCGGAAAAAGTATTTTTAGATGGTTGTATTGCGCTTGGGAAATGATTGGGTTTTTAAAAAAGCTGCCGCTATTTCCTAAGACTTTGGGATCTGGAAGTTTTTGCTGCCGAATGGCAATTACCGCCTGAGCAATAGCAAGGGGAGTTGGGTCTTCGATGTTTGCGGCACTAAGTTCCTTTTGAATGTCGCCGTATCCGGTTTTTAGAACATGTTCTGCCTTGGTGAGTTTGAGGTCTATGGACCAGATAATGTAATTTCCTTTTTCCGGTCCCTTAAAAATGGAATCCCGGTATCCAAAGGCACAAGATGCTGTTTTAAAATAGCGCATTTCTCCGCTGTTCAGTTCAATGGCATGTAATCCTTGAAGTACATCCTTAATTTCAACGCCGTATGCGCCTATGTTTTGAACAGGTGCAGTACCGCACTTTCCTGGAATTAATGCCAAATTTTCGAGGCCTCCCCAACCTTGTTCCAGGGTCCACATAACCATTTCATGCCAATTTTCTCCGCAATTCACACGAATAGTAACAGTGCTTTTTGTTTCTTCCACCACACTTTTTCCGGGAACGTCTAAAAACAAAACCAGTTTATTAACTGGTCCGGTAAATAGCACGTTACTCCCACCACTTAGGACAAAAAGTTCTGCAATTGGGGTCGTAGTAAGAATTTTTTGCAGATCCTTTAGGTTTTGAATACGCGCAAACCTTGCTGCGTGTACATCAATACCAAAGGTATTATAGGCTTTTAGTGAGATGTTTTCCTCAATGCACATGTGCCGAGTAGGTTTTTAAGGCCTCGGCTAATATGCGTACGGCCTTTCGCAGCTTGTCTTTTGAAAGCACGTAGGCTATGCGAACTTGATTTTTACCCAGACCCGGGGTGGCATAAAATCCAGCGGCTGGCGCAACCATAACTGTAGCTCCTTGAAATTCAAACGATTCCAGTAGCCATTGTGCAAAGTGGTCGGCATCATCTACCGGTAATTCCACCATACAATAGAAGGCCCCTTCGGGTTTAGCTACTTTAATTTCGGGGATTTGGGACAGGGCGTCTAAAAGCACATTACGACGTTCACTGTATTCTTGAATAACCTCATCGAAATAGGCCTGCGGAGTATCCAAAGCTGCTTCACTGGCCAGTAAGGCAAAAGTGGGAGGCGATAAACGCGCTTGGGCAAATTTTAATGCGGCCTGCATTAGGGCTTTATTGCGACTCACAAGGCAACCAATTCTTGCGCCGCACATGCTGTAGCGTTTAGACACGGAGTCCACTACAACAGCGTGTTGATTCAATTCAGGAAACCCAAGGACTGAATGATGTTTTTTGCCGTCGTAGGTAAACTCGCGATAAACCTCATCGGCAATCAAAAACAGATCGTGTTTAAGCACCAGGTCTGCCAACGCTTGAATTTCGGCTTTAGAATATAAATAACCGGTTGGATTTCCCGGATTGCAAAGCAAGATTGCCTTCGTTTTTGAAGTTATGCATGCCTCAAAGGCTGCTGCATTTGGTAAGGCGAAATTATTTGAAATGTCGGAAACTACAGGTACAACCGTTACACCCAAAGCAGTTGCAAATCCACTGTAATTGGCATAAAAAGGTTCTGGGATAATAATTTCGTCGCCGGTATCTGCAACACATCCAATAACAAAAGACAACGCTTCAGAACCCCCGGTGGTAATGATTATATCTTCCTTACTAATATCTATTCCGAATTTTGCGTAGTACAAAGCCAATTTGGCTCGATAGGAATCACTACCCTCGCTTCTGCCGTATGCTAAGACCTCTATCCCATGATGCCGAACGGCATCTAAGGCTTGAATGGGAGTCTTAATGTCGGGTTGACCAATATTTAGATGAATGACCTCAACGCCTTTCAATTTAGCAGATTCGGCGTAAGGAACTAATTTTCGAATTGGAGAAGCTGGCATTGCCAGGCCCTTTTTAGAAATAGACGGCATAGGAAACAGCGTTTCAGTTCACAAATTTCAGAAAAAAAACGGACCTGCCAAGCTGTTGAGTAGAACACTTTTTTCGATTCCTTTTCAATCACGAAGTCATAAATGCTGCAAAAGTTTCCAAAAGACAATACATTCATAGTAATTCATAAAAAAACCCCGGAGGTTTCCGAGGTTTTGAATTGAACAGAATTTGTCTTATTTACCATCTACGGGCAAGACCTCTCCTTTAATTTTTAAGATTACCGTAGGCGTATCTGCGTTTGAAAGTACGGTAACCGCTTTGCGAATAGGGCCAACCCTATTCGTGTCGTATTTTACCTGAATTTCACCAGATTCACCCGGGGCAATTGGATCTTCAGGCATTTTTGGTATCGTACAACCGCAACTGGAACTCACTTTGCTAATTATAAGAGGCGCGTTTCCGGTATTGGTGAATTCAAAAACCCGAACCCCATCACTACCTTTCGCGATTTCACCGTAATCTACAGTATCGGACTTAAACTCAATCTTAGCTACTTGTTCCTGAGCCACTACACTTATTGCGCAAAAGCCAGCGAGCAAAAACATGGTTAAATATTTCATCATTCTTTATTTAGGGTGTGTTTCAAATTTAGCCAATGCAAAGGCATCTTCCAAAATTCTTTTATAATGTTCTAACGTTACTTATTTTTGTTTCGTATTAAAACATCAGAGAATTTACGATTCCGGGTCCATGGTGCGCATTGGACCCCTTTTTTGTATATCTACCAATTATTCATTCAAAAACCGCGCCAAAAAATGGAAATTGCCTCCAAATATGAACCCAATAGAGTAGAAGCCCATTGGTATAACTATTGGTTGGAACAGGATTACTTTAGTTCTCGTCCAGATACTCGTGAACCATACACGATTGTAATTCCGCCACCAAATGTCACAGGGGTATTGCACATGGGGCACATGCTCAACAATACCATTCAGGATGTACTCATTCGTCGTGCTCGAATGCTCGGGCAAAATGCCTGTTGGGTGCCTGGTACAGATCACGCTTCAATAGCTACAGAAGCTAAGGTTGTTGCCAAATTGCGAGATCAGGGGATTGCAAAAAATGCGATAAGCCGTGAAGAATTTTTGGAACACGCTTGGGAATGGACGCATAAGTATGGAGGCGTTATTTTGGAACAACTTAAAAAATTGGGTTGCTCCTGCGATTGGAATCGTACACGATTTACAATGGACGCCAAAATGGAAGCATCTGTCATTCGGGTATTCGTAGACCTCTATAATAAGGGACTCATTTACAGGGGCTACAGAATGGTGAATTGGGATCCGGAGGCTAAAACCACGCTGTCTGATGAGGAAGTCAATTATGAAGAGCGACAGGGTTTCTTGTATCATTTATCTTATCCGGTTGAAGGTTCCGAAGATCAAGTAGTTATTGCAACTACACGTCCGGAAACAATTTTGGGCGATACTGCCGTTTGTGTGCATCCGGAAGATGATCGCTATACCCATTTACATGGAAAATTTGTTCGTGTTCCAATATGCAATAGGGTAATCCCTATCATAACAGATCCCTACGTAACCATGGAATTTGGAACCGGATGTTTGAAAGTGACTCCGGCTCACGATGAAAACGATTATGTTTTGGGTCAGAAACACGGCCTGGAAATGATAGACATCTTTAACGAAGATGCTACGCTAAATGCCTACGGATTGCATTACCAGGGTATGGATAGGTTCGAGGTGCGCACTGCTATTTCCAAGGAACTTGAAGCCCTTGGAAATCTGGTGAAGCGTGAAAATTACATGAATAAGGTGGGCACTTCGGAACGTACCCACGCAATAATTGAGCCACGTTTATCCGATCAATGGTTCCTCAAAATGGAGGAATTGGCTAAACCGGCGCTCGAGGCCGTTCTAAAGAACGGAAGTATAAATTTGGTGCCCGCTCGATTCGAGAATACCTACAGGCATTGGATGGAAAATATTCGGGACTGGAATATTTCGCGTCAACTTTGGTGGGGTCAGCGTATTCCGGCCTATTATTACGGCCCCGGTAAATCTGATTTTGTAGTAGCCGAAACTCCCGAATTGGCATTGGAAATTGCGCGAAAAGCTAGCGGTAATCCCGGGTTGTCTCAAGAGCAACTGCGTCAGGACGAAGATGTAGTAGATACTTGGTTTTCCTCTTGGCTTTGGCCAATAGCAGTCTTCGACGGCATATTGGAACCTGAAAATGCGGAGGTAAATTATTATTATCCCACTTCGGATTTGGTTACCGGCCCCGATATTTTATTTTTCTGGGTTGCGCGAATGATAATGGCCGGATATGAATTTAGGAACGAGGCTCCGTTTAAGAATGTTTATTTGACCGGTTTGGTGCGGGACAAACAGCGCAGAAAAATGTCCAAATCATTGGGCAATTCTCCAGATGCGTTAGGGCTCATATCCCAATATGGAGCAGATGGCGTTCGCGTTGGACTTTTGCTAAGTGCTGCAGCCGGGAATGATTTGCTTTTTGATGAAGCGCTTTGTCAACAAGGTGCCAATTTTGCCAATAAAATTTGGAATGCTTTTCGCTTGGTAAAGGGTTGGGAGATTCAAGATGTTGCACAACCAGAGGTAGCCTTATTGGCCATAGATTGGTACCGTTCAAGATTCCATCAGACGCTTGAAGAAATTGAAGATCATTTTAGCAAATACCGCATTTCCGATGCGCTAATGGCAACCTATAAACTGGTGTGGGATGATTTTTGTTCCTGGTTGCTGGAAATGGTAAAACCCGCTTACGGGGCACCTATTGACCGAAAAACGTACGATGAGGTGATTAGACTTTTCGAGGATAATCTGCGATTGTTGCATCCCTTTATGCCATTTCTCAGTGAAGAAATTTGGCAGCATGTTGCTGAACGCACCCCCAAAGATGCTTTAGTCATCGCTGCCTGGCCCAAACACGAGACTCCAGATCTTGAATTGCTGTCTGGATTTGAATTTACTCGCGAGATTATTTCTGGAATTCGAACCATTCGTAAAGATAAAAATATCCCCTTTAAGCAAGGTCTTGATGTGGCCTTTATAGATGAGGAACAAATAGACCGGCGCTGGGATGTTTGTATTTCCAAGTTGGCAAATGTTTCTGAAATGCGTTTGGTAGAGTCACCTCCATCGGGTGCCCTTGCATTCCGAGTAAAACGTAATGAATACTTTGTGCCGTTGCAGGGGGCTGTAGATGTGGAAGCCGAAATTCGTAAGATTCAGGAAGAGTTGGACTATACCCGAGGATTTTTGGCTTCGGTTCAGAAAAAATTACTTAATGAACGTTTTGTTAGTGGAGCACCTGAACAAGTGGTTGCTCTAGAACGCAAAAAAGCTGCAGATGCCGAGGCTACGATAGAAACCTTGGAAAAAAGTCTTGCAAATTTGAAATAATTTTGGAATATTACCCTGTGCACTTGACATGTCCAGGGTGCAAGGAACAGTATTCAATTGGTAATGCAAAGCAAAAAGGAAGCAGATAGCATTAGCTATCTGCTTCCTTTTTTAACTAAACTCAAAAACTTTCCTTTATTTGGTACCTTTAACCTAAGCAAAGGTAATAAGAAACCCCTGGGCGTAAGGTAAGTAGAAGGTTAAGAGCATTAATCAAAGATTAACAGGATTAATGCGAAATTAACATTAGGTTATTTTCGAGGTTTCTTACGTTAATTGCAAAGGAATTTTGAATAAGAGAATTGTATATATAGCCATATTTGTGGTTTCAATAACCGGAATGGCCGTAGTTCAATATCAATATCTTCGTATTGGTTTGAATTTGGCCCGGGTGCAATTCGGACAGCATATTTCTGCAGCTGGAGAAGCCATAAAAGAAGGGTTGTACGGACGTACGCAACTCACTTATCTGCTCGAAGGAACCTTGGAACAGGACAGCACCAGATTCAATTCGGGATTGAGCCACATGACCGATGCCTCCCGATTTTACATGGAAGATTTTTTAAGGGAAAAATTAATTGATAATGAAATTGATGCCGATTTCACATTTTCTTTAATGACCCGGGATAGCTCTTTTTATATTAGTTCTGCTCCTCTGGATCGCAGTTCTGTATCCGATTTAACCTATCCCCTAGAAATCGACGGTTATCTGCCAGCAAAGTTAGGGCAGCGGGTCATTTTGCAGCTTCAATTTACCCACCTTACAGGTTATTTTCTTTCGCAGCTTAATGGCCTAACGATGCCGAGTATTATATTCTTAATTGGTATTTTAATTGCAGTATTATGGGTGTTGCGAACTTTTTATTGGCAACAACGAGTATTGACCATTACCCACGATTTTATTAATAACTTAACTCACGAGTTGCGCACACCAGTATTTTCAATTAGCCTGGCCGCTAAAATTTTAAAGGAAAGGGTAGGGGAGCAGGAAAAGCCACTAACGGCAAATATATTGGAGCAAACAGGTCGTATCTCCAATCACATAGACAAGGTTTTGGAATTGGGGGCCTTGGAACGGGCAAAAGCGGCAATTGTATTGGAATTTGTGGATTTTGGCCCACCCCTTAGGTTGCTTTGCGAACAATTCAAATCGCAATGTAAATTAGAAGATATCACCTTCAAATACACTCTGCCTATTGGTGCCATTCCGTTACAGGCCTCTGCATTTCACCTCGAAAATGTCATGAATAATTTGTTAGATAATGCTCGTAAATACGGAAAAGGAACTCCAATTGAAGTCTTTGCTAAGCTCGATGGGAAATACCTGGAGCTTCAAATAACGGATAAAGGTCCGGGAATTGCTCCGGAAGAACACGAAAAGATTTTTCAAAAATATTATCGAATCGTAGAGGGTAACAAACAAGGAGTTCGAGGCTATGGTCTTGGATTAAGTTATGTAAAGACGGTTATTGAACGACATAACGGCAAAATTTTTGTAGCTCAAGGCGGTTCTAAGGGAACAACATTTGTCCTAAAATTACCACTATCGAATTATGGAAGCAAACGGATATAAATTATTACTGGTAGAAGATGATCAATCCCTGGGATATCTGCTTTCAGAATACCTGGGAATGAAAGGTCTTGAAGTGCGTTGGGTACATCAGCCAGAGAAGGTTATGACCTTACTTGATCAACAGGCCTTTGATTTAATAGTATTGGATGTGATGATGCCTGGGATAGATGGTTTTACTCTGGGCGCCCAAATCCATGAGGTATATCCTCAATTGCCTTTCTTGTTTCTAACGGCCCGATCCATGAAAATTGATGTGCTTAAGGGATTTGCGGTTGGGGCGGTAGATTATTTAAAAAAACCAATCGATGAAGAGGAACTCGTGGTGCGAATTGAAGCATTATTGTCTAGACTTGATGCAGGAAATGGTCCCAGTACATTGGAAGAAGAAATAAATGTGGGAAAATACAAATTTGACATTCAAAACCAACAATTGCAAATTGGCGAAGAAATCATAGCCCTAACCACGCGCGAAAGCGAGCTTTTAAGTTTGCTCATTCGCAATACCAACCGACTTTGTACCCACAGTGATATCCTGAAACGTTTATGGGGTAGAAACGATTATTTTAACCGAAAAAGCTTGAATGTTTTTGTAACGCGTTTGCGTAAACATTTGGGTCAGGATCCCGAAATAAAAATTGAAAATATTCATGGTCAAGGATTTATTCTAAAAATCCGAAGTATCGAGACCTGATGTGGCACCAATTTTAATTTTGAGGGCTCGGTGTATAGGGTTTTAGTCGGTGCGGTCATTGAGTCGGGTGCTCGGCCAATCCAAAGGATATCATATTAAGTAATAGGAAACAGGTTCCGATTTATTATTTTTGATTAAAACCATTTGCTATGGAGTCTTATGCTTCGGCCTTATTGTACGCCATTCCATTTTTTATGTTTCTGATGCTCATGGAGATGGGATATGGTGCAGTGGTGAAAGATCAAAAATATCGGCTCATGGATACCTTGAGCAGCCTAAGTTCCGGATTAACCAATATAGTAAAGGACTCTTTGGGTCTTGGCTTGGCTTTAATAAGCTATCCGTACCTCGTAAGTCATTTGGCCTTGACCTCAATTAAAGAGACTTGGGTTTTGTGGTTTTTCGGTTTTATAGCACTGGATTTTGCTGGGTATTGGAACCACAGGTTGAGTCACAAGATTAATATTTTCTGGAATCAACATGTAATTCATCACAGCAGCGAGGACTTCAATTTGGCGTGTGCTTTGAGACAGTCTATTTCCAATTTGGTTGGTTACTTTCCGATTTTATTGCTTCCGGCCGCTTTGATTGGTGTCCCGGAACGTGTAATTGCCATCTTGGCCCCAATCCATCTTTTTGGACAATTTTGGTACCACACCCAGCATATTGGAAAATTAGGGTGGTTAGAATACGTTATTGTGACACCTTCACAACACCGTGTACATCATGCAATAAACCCCGAATATATCGATAAAAATTTGGGTCAAATCCTTTGTTTGTGGGATAGGTTGTTTGGTACTTTTCAGGCAGAACTGCCCGGGGTACCCCCGCAATACGGTGTTTTAAAGCCAGTGTCTACCTGGAATCCTATCAGTATTAATTTTCAACATTTTTGGCGCCTACTTCAAGATGCCTGGAGGACCAAGAAAATTTGGGATAAAATTCGAATTTGGTTTATGCCTACGGGTTGGCGTCCGGACGATGTGGCTCTTTACTTTCCCCAATCTACCATTAAAAATGTGTACGATTTTAAAAGGTATAATCCGCCGTCTTCCAATTGGCTGAAGGGCTATGCACTATTCCAATTTATAGCAATTCTGGCTTTGTTGTTGTATATGTTTTACTATTTTGGCTCCTTTAGGCCGGTAGAAAATCTTGTAGCAGGCGGTTATATTTTTATCAGTATTTACGGTTATACCAGCCTTATGGACAGACGAAGGTATGCTTTATGGATAGAAATGTGTCGGGCCATCTTTTTGATTATTACTATGCAGTATTTGAAAGATACCTTATTTATTGAGATGCTTCCGGGTTCGGTTTGGTCAGTTATGCTCTATGCTATGATTACACTGTCGGGATCTATTTGTGTAGGTTTCTGTGAATCGTTGTTTCAAAAGACAAGTCAAACTTCAATGCCAATTTCATGATACGACCTTATATTTTAGCAGAAACCAACTGGAAAGCTTTAAAAGAAGAGCAATTTGAGGTGGCTATATTGCCTTGGGGCGCTACAGAGGCTCATAATTATCATTTACCGTACGGGACGGATATTATAGAGGCGAACGAATTGGCTGCAGCGGCCGCGGCTTATGCGTGGAATCGAGGTGGTAAAGTGATTGTTTTACCTGCTATACCTTTTGGTGTAAATACCGGTCAGTCCGATATTTATCTCGATATTAATCTGAATCCGACTACCCAACTGGCCATACTCGACGATGTGGTTGCAACCCTGAATAGGCAGGGGTTACACAAGCTTATTATCTTTAACAGCCACGGGGGTAACAATTTCGAGGCTTTGATTCGGGAATTGGGTTTGCGTTACCCTAATATGCTCATATGCCTCACCAATTGGTTTAAGGCCATAGATCGAAAGGCATTGGGAATGGCTTCGGGCGATCATGCCGATGAGGTTGAAACTAGCCTAATTTTGAATCTTCGTCCAGATTTGGTGCTTCCGCGAACAGCTTGGGGTTCAGGTGCTGCCAAGCAGTTTAAAATACCTGCTTTAAGACAAGGATGGGCCTGGTCTGAACGCAAATGGTCGCAGGTTTCAGCAGATACTGGTGTAGGAGATCCCAAAGCGGCTTCTGCAGAGAAGGGCAAGGAATTGATGCAATTTCTAGAAACGACCCTGGGGCAATTTTTCTTAGACTTATGCCAGGCCAATCCCGAGGATTTATATGAAACTCTGGATTAAAGTTTGCTGATTTCATTTTGTACCAACTCAATATAGGCCTTTTTGGCCTCTACTGGGGTAACGTTTCTTGCTTGAATTAGAGCATTCGCCTTAAATGCGTTAATCAAAGGAGTGCGACTACCCGGGTGACTAAAATCTTGATTTGCTATACGGTAATAGGCGTATAGTTTCAGCAATAAGTCTGCTGGAAAGGGTTTTGTAAAACGGTTAACCTCTGCAACAGCCTCAAAAAAGTGTTTGTCCAATTGGTCATTCACCATCTTCATAGGTTTTTAGTGATGCAATACAGGTTTGTGCCCCTTTTACTTTTTGATTCAATTTCACATTAATAATACAATGTTCTGGCAAATAGAGATCTACACGCGAGCCAAACTTAATAAAACCTGCATCTTCTCCCTGAAGCACATGATCGCCCACTTCTGCGTAATTTACAATTCTACGCGCCAGGGCTCCTGCAATCTGACGGTACAAAATTTTACCAAATTTTGGAGTATTAAGGACAACTGTTGTACGTTCATTTTCTTCACTAGATTTGGGATGCCAGGCAACCAAAAATTTACCAGGATGGTACTTGGAGTAAGTAATTTCCCCACTAGCAGGATAACGCGTTACGTGTACATTTAGTGGAGACATAAAAATGGATACCATTTTTCGGTTTTCCTTGAAATATTCAGTTTCGTTTACCACTTCTATGGCAACCACTTTTCCATCCACTGGTGAAACCACCTCGTCAAAATTCATGGGCGCAGTCCGCCGTGGATTTCGGAAAAACTGCAGGATTAGAATTAAGACAAATACAAGCAAGGCTTGAACACTTGTTTTAATCCATGGAAGATCAATTATATAATATTCTGCTGCAATTACCCCTGAGGCAATAAGTAAAAAAGTTATCAGAATAATACGTTGTCCTTCTTTATGAAACATAATTTAGTGCTATTAAGGTAAGGTAAGCAAAAGGCGCTGCAAATATTAGGCTGTCTAGTCTATCGAGCATGCCTCCGTGTCCGGGAAGTATTGCTCCGCTGTCTTTTAGTCCAGCAATCCGTTTAAATTTAGACTCAATAAGATCGCCAAAATTACCCATAGCGATTAGGATTACTGCAATGGCCAGCCATTGTTGTGTGTCTAAGACCGGAGTAAAGTAACCTAGGACCGGAGCAGCTGCCAATGCAGCCAATGCTCCTCCCAAGGTACCTTCTATGGTTTTTTTTGGTGAAACACTCGGAAATAGTGGAGTTTTTCCAATAGCTTTTCCTACCAGATAAGCAAAGGAATCACTCAGCCAAATCATAATAAAAATCCCCATAATAAGGTACTTGGCAAATACAGTGTCCTTATAGGGAATCATGGTGAGGAAAATACATCCTCCTCCAATATAAAACAACCCAATAAGGAACTTGCGGACCGGATGAAAAACCTTATGTTCTTTGTTGTATAGAAATACGATTAAAGAAAGATCCACAAGAATAGTAATCCCCAATAAAGCTTGAATGAGTAAAGGATTACGGGTCAGATAAATAAATACCCACCAAAGACCGAGATAGGCAATAAAAATATAGTACCCCCTTAACATTACGAGTCGTTTATATTCATAAAGGCAGGCCAATCCAAATACCATGAATAAAAAGTCAAACGCGTCCGAACTCAGAAAAATGGCGGAGAGTAAAAGCAGCACATAAAGTGCTCCGGTAAGCAGGCGTCTGAATAATTCTTTCATGTTAAAGATCTTCCAATAATATCAAATACAAATGCTTGGAGCTGCTGCCATAGGTCATAAAATCTTGTTGATTCATAGCGCTAGGCTGAAAATGATTAAGGGTTGTAATATTTCCAGGGATTTGATCTTTATGACGCAATTTTATGGATTTGAGGCCGTCACTCAGAGACGCAACAAATTGGCTGGTGGTGGCGAACACAATTACGTTTTCAGGAACTTCAAATACCTTGAAGTCCATGAGCTGATGGGAACTTACCAAGATGGAACCGTTGGCCGCAATGAGGTGTTCGCAGGTGCTAAAAAATACCTGTGCCTGTTTTGGATTTTCGGTAAATATGATTTCTTCGGTGTCAAACCTTTTTTTCAGCAAAGGATTTCCGGTGTAAAATGCTACCTGCTCCCATTGGTTTTCGCGTCGTATTTCATGTAAGCCACGCAGCACTTCATCGAAGGAGTCACAATACAGAAATTTACCTCCGTTTTTTTTGAATTCAATCGTGAATCTTTCGTCTACGGGTAAGTTGGCAGTCAACGAAACATCTGAAGGGTCACCGTGCTTGGAAACAGGATTTCTGTTTTTTTTGCCTCCTCCGAAAAGTTTGTCAACAAGACCCATAAATTCGATTTGGTGGGATTCTTAGCTATTTAATTCAGGGTTAGCCCTTATTTTTCATTTGCCGGAATTTCTTCCGATTCCTGATTGTTGCTTGAAGCTTGGATAGATTCGGAATTACCTTCGGCAGTTGCCTCCTCATTTTCCGCTTCTTCAGAAACCGAAATTGCTTTCTCTTGTCCTAATTTGTCGAATTTTTCAAAAGGCCGTTTTCCAAAAATTTTTTCTAAATCTTCCTTGAAGATAACCTCTTTTTCCAGAAGGCGCTCTGCTAATTCAACCAACTTGTCTTTATTCTCTGCGAGTACTTTTATAGCCCTAGCATATTGTTCCTCAACAATTTGAGAGATTTCTTTATCTATTTTTTGAGCAGTTTCTTCACTGTAAGGCTTAGTGAAACCATACTCACTTTGGCCAGAGGAATCGTAATAGGTAATGTTTCCTATCTCCTCGTTCAAACCGTAAATAGTAACCATGGCCCGGGCTTGTTTGGTTACTTTTTCTAAGTCGCTGAGCGCACCTGTAGAAATTTTATCGAACATTACCTTTTCTGCAGCCCTTCCACCAAGGGTGGCGCACATTTCATCCTTCATTTGTTCCGGGCGAACCAATAGACGTTCTTCGGGTAAATACCAAGCGGCACCCAGGGATTGTCCTCGCGGTACAATAGTAACTTTAACCAATGGTGCTGCATGTTCGAGCATCCAGCTTACAGTGGCATGACCGGCTTCGTGATATGCAATGGTACGCTTTTCTTCTGCGGTAATAATCTTATTCTTTTTTTCAAGCCCACCCACAATACGATCTACAGCATCAAGAAAATCTTGTTTGGTCACTGCCTTCTTTTCTTTGCGTGCTGCAATCAATGCGGCTTCGTTGCAGACATTGGCGATGTCGGCTCCAGAAAACCCTGGAGTTTGTCTGGATAAAAAGTCTAGATCGAGTGTTTCTGCCGTTTTAATTGGTCTTAGATGAACCTCGAATATTTCCTTTCGTTCCCGTATGTCCGGGAGGTCAACATAAATCTGTCGATCAAATCGGCCTGCCCGCATTAGTGCTTTGTCTAGTACATCGGCCCGGTTGGTTGCCGCCAAAACGATTACATTGGTATTGGTGCCAAAACCATCCATTTCTGTCAACAGCTGGTTTAGCGTGTTTTCACGCTCATCATTAGAGCCGGTAAAATTGTTTTTGCCACGTGCACGTCCAATGGCATCAATCTCGTCAATAAAAATTATAGACGGAGATTTGTCTTTGGCCTGTTTGAATAAATCCCGCACCCGCGAGGCACCAACGCCTACGAACATCTCTACAAAATCGGATCCGGAAAGCGAAAAGAAAGGAACCTTAGCCTCACCGGCAACTGCCTTAGCTAGAAGGGTTTTTCCTGTCCCTGGAGGGCCTACCAACAGTGCTCCTTTGGGTATTTTACCTCCTAAAGAAGTATACTTATCTGGATGCTTTAAGAATTCTACAATTTCTTCTACTTCTTCTTTCGCTCCTTCGAGTCCAGCAACATCCTTAAAGGAAGTACGCGTATCTGTTTTTTCATCAAAAAGTCGCGCTTTGGACTTACCGATATTGAAAATTTGACCTCCGGCTCCACCCCCAGCACCACCAGACATTCTTCGCATGAGGTAAATCCAAATCCCAATGATTAAAACAAAAGGAAGAATACTAAGTAGCAACTCCATGAATACATTCGATTCGGTGGTGTAGTCTACCACCGTGTCGAGGTTATTCTCCTGCTTTATTTTTTTTATGTCGTTTTCAAAATTTTGAAGATCGCCATAATCTAGAATATAATTGGGTGCACTAGAGGCCGAAATTGAAAACGGTTGTTCCGAAACATCTTTGTGTACATCTTTGCTAAGTGCCTCCTCGGTCAGAAAAACTTTGGCCTGACGTGTATTTGTGATAATCAGAATTTTCTGAATATCCCCATTGCGCAAAAATTCGTACAATTCAGAGGTTGTGGTCTTGTGCGCTGTAGAAATGCTTCCGGATCCGAAAAACTGAAATCCGATTAAAAACGTGAACAAGATACCGTAGATCCACCAGGAACTAAATCTTGGCTTTCTTTGTGGATTATTATTTTCTTTAGACATGTGTTGTTTTAGGTAAAGCTACTTTCTACTGGGGTTATTTGGGCGTCGCCCCAAAGACCTTCAATGTCGTAATACTCTCGAATGTGTTTTTGAAAAACATGAATTACTACATTCACATAATCCATTAGTACCCATTCTGCGTGTTCGGCACCTTCTACATGCCAAGGCTTATCGTGAATGGCTTTACTTATGGTTTTCTGAATGGAATTAACTATGGCTTTTACATGGGTATTGGAAGTTCCACTGCATATTACAAAGTACTCGCAAACCGTGTTGTCAATTTCTCGTAAATCGAGAAGTGTAATTTCTTTTCCTTTTACTTCTTCGATTCCTGCTATGACTAGGGCAATTAATTCATCTGCACTGGTTTTCCTATTTTGCATTCAAAAGTTTTAGTAACTGCAAAGTTATTATTTTTTTGTTTTTTAGCTGCGGTTTTTAAAGGGTCCTACTTCATATTGGCAGAATGTATTTAATCAAATTTGATGCCATTGATTCTACTAGCACGTTTCTCCGCAAAGCATTAGCGGAAAATACTGTGCCCGATTGCACGGTGGTTTGGGCCAAAGTGCAAACCCAAGGCAGGGGACAACCAGGACGTGTTTGGGAGGTTGAAGGAGGCAAAAACCTCACTTTTAGTCTTTTATGTAGGTTTAAATCCTTTCCGGCACGCCAGCAATTCGTCTTAAATGTCTTGGTAGCCACTGCCGTCTTGGAGGTTTTAAAAGGTTATGACATTCCGAATTTAAGTGTTAAATGGCCCAACGACATAATGTCAGGCCGGCATAAATTATGCGGTTTACTCATCGAAAATAAAATGAGAGGACCGAATCTTCTTTACACGGTCATTGGAGTGGGGCTGAATGTAAATCAGGCTAATTTTCCCAACCTGCCTCAGGCCACTTCAATGGCATTGGTTGCCGGTACTAATTTTGCCCTTGAGCCCTTGCTTTACGAAATATGTGAAGCCATCTTTGCCCGTTTGCCTTTTGATTTAAATCCTGATCTGGAGCTTATTCGCCCCGACTACCAGAATCTTCTATTTGACCGACTCGTAAAACGAAACTTCCAACATGCAGACGGAAACCGATTTTCAGGCACAATACAAGGAATAGACCTAAATGGAAGACTTTTAATTACTCTGGAATCTGGCAAGATTCAGGGGTTTGAGTCTAGAACCATCCGGTTTATAACAGAATAATGGCTTTACCATTTAGAAAGATTGGTAGCCAAAGCACCTAAAAAATTGGTAAGCGGTGTCTTAATCATCATGGCCATCATTGCATTAAATTCACCCTCAAAATGCAATTTTACTTCGGTTTCGTTTGGGGAAACGGCAAACAAATCGGCTTTTAATGTAAAAGGGAGCTTGTCGCTCGCCGAACCCAACACAATCCAATCCGGTGAATGTTGTTCTTTTCTGCGCAACACAATGGCAGGCATGCCTTTTAGTGCGAATCGGAATGTGTCGTGATCCAGCACTTCGAAAGTTTGAATGCTTTCGGGCATTAGATGTTCAAAGTTTTCGAGATTACTCAAAAATTCAAAAACTTCTGAGTTACTTTTCTGAATGCGTATAGCAGGAGCATTTAATTCCATATTACGGGTTCCAAGTTTCAGGTTTGTTGCGCCAAGCTTTCAAAGTTTCTAGATATTCTGGTTGAATGTAACCGGTTTTAGAGGCTTGGTCTAAGAGGTAGGTGTAATTGCAAAGCGTATTTAATGCTACTTCACTGTTTTTGAATCGGATGTTGGCCAACTCAAAGCCATAACTAAAAATAGCCAGCATCCCTAAAATTTCAATATTAGAATCCCGTAGTGCTTGTACGGCGTTTAAACTACTCATGCCTGTACTCACCAAATCTTCAATTACAACGGCTTTTGAACCGCTGGTAAAGTGGCCCTCGATTTGATTTTTCCGACCATGGGACTTAGCCTCTGGTCGCACATAGGCAAAGGGTAAGTCTAGTTTTTCAGCTACCAATAATCCAATTCCGATGGCACCCGTGGCAACGCCAACAATGAGATCGGGCTTTCCGTAAAGGGTTCTGACCTGTGTGGCCAATTGATCGCTTATAAAATTTCGAATTTTCGGAAACGATAGAATAATACGATTATCGCAATAAATAGGAGATTTCCAACCCGAAGCCCATGTAAATGGATTTTCAGGATTTAATTTTATTGCATTTATTTGTAGCAGAAGGTCTGCTGTTTTTCGGGCCGATTCGTCATCTAAAATCATGGCGTAAATGTATAAAGTTTTTGTAAATGAAAGGCCTTTAGTCCTAACCGACAAGATTGTTGAGGTTACGGATGGGGAGTATTACCCGTTAAATTCAGAGGCAATTGGCACTGCCGTAGATGCACTATATAAGAAAAAGCTTTCAAAGGCTTTTATTTATCATCCCAACCTCGATGAAATACTAAATAAATTTACCGACCACATACCCAGAGTGGTTGCCGCGGGGGGTATTGTAACCAACCCTGAAGGCAAGGTGCTGTTTATTTTCCGGAATGAAAAATGGGATTTGCCCAAGGGTGTAATCAAAAAAAATGAGGACTTGGAGCGTTGTGCCATTCGCGAAGTACAAGAGGAAACTGGGGTGTCTGGGCTAGAAATTGAAAACTTTTTGCGCACTACGTATCACGTATTTAAACGTAAAGGGAAATACAAATTAAAGGAAGTCCATTGGTATGCCATGAAAACCAAGTTCGATGGAAAGCTCAAGGGGCAAAAGGACGAAGGAATTGAACGTGTGAAATGGAAAGGTCCAGAAAAGATTAAGAAGGCCTTAAAAAATTCATATATTAATATCAGGATTCTGTTCGAACATCCGGAAGTCTGAGAACGTCACTCCACTCTATACACTGGATAGCGCAAATGAGCATTTTCATAATATTTGCTATTGCGGTAAATCCAGTCCAATTGGGCATAGCCGTTGTTCGCCAATTCAGGATTTTTTTCACGCTCCAAAAGAAACTTATCCCTTAGGATGCTGTCGGAGTCTAATTCCCGGAGTGCAAGACTGTCAAAAACATAAGGCGAAAAGCCTTCTTTTCGCTGCAACACAGTATCGAAAAAATTCCAATTAAAAAATGAATCTATCGCTTCGGGCTCGAGTGTTTCCAATAAATATCGCACCCCAGGTTGTTCCGTTGAAATATAGAGGTCGCCCTGGTGAAAGGTGACTAAGGTAGTGTCCGATTTAATTTGGGTATTGTAATGTGGGTAATGTCCCTCATAGGGGCTGTTGTAGGTGTTAAAAGTTGAAATGCGGTACCTTGTGACAGAAATTGTGGAATCTTTATCGAGCACCTCGTATTTAATTTGATTTTGATCCAAACGGTCCCGCACTGGCTGCCAAGCCCCGGATATCAAATACGCTTTTGGTATTTTAATGGAATCCGACGGTATAAACGTGTCGTAATAAGGAATTTCCCGAGTGTATGGACGATTGGCATTATAACGCAGGTGGGGTAGTCCGGTGACCTCACTAACCGGAAACTCGGCTTCGAAACCTTTAAAGTTAAGGAGTCGGAATTTGTTGGAATCTGCCTTCCAGGAGATCGGATAAAAATCACCGGGCTTAAACCGCTCGCTGTCTGTGCTGCGATGTTTTAATAAAGCCTTTTGGTGTACCCCTAGGGTTTTTAAAATACTGAGCAGGCATTCGTAGGTGCCGGAAACCCTTTGAGTATATGGTTTTAGCATATGGGTTTCAATCATGAGTCCAGGGATATTCCATAGGGCAGCATAGCCTGTTGAGTATCGGGGTGAATCGAGAAACTGCTCAAATCCCAATTCCGGAGAACGATTGAAAACATTGACATAAGGCGTAATGTCCCACCCGTTTTCCTGCAGTTGTGCTTCGATTGCAGGTCTTAGTACTTGCTGTTGAAAACGACCCACCGCCCCACCGAGTTTGTCGTGTTGGGTAAAGAGGTGGGTAAGGGTATAACTGTAATCTGCCCCGTTGCTAACATGGGTGTCGATAAGGAAATCGGGATGAACCAAATGCAGGATTTCCGAAAATGAGGCTGCATTTTGAGTGTCGGACTTTATGAAATCCCGATTTAGGTCATAATTCCGCGCATTGCCCCTAAATCCATAAGATTCCGGACCGTTTTGATTGGCTCGGCTAGTGCTGTTTCGATTTAGGGCCCCACCAATATTATAAACGGGAATAACTGCAGGGATAATATTATTTGGAATTTGGGCTGCTCCGGTAGCGAGGTCACGCATAAACATCATGCTGGCGTCAATACCGTCTGATTCACCTGGATGTATACCATTTACTATTAAGACTACCACTTTGTCGTCTCCAAGACGCTGAAAATTAAAATTGCCTTCTGCATTAAATGTTACCAAATGCAGCGGTTTGCCGCTATCGGTAAGTCCCAGGGTCTGTATGTTGATTTCTGAAAATTCACGTGCCAGATTCTTATAGAAATCAAGGGTTTCTTCGTAAGTGGCTGTTGTGTTTCCGTTGCCCTCTTCGAAAGGGGTCGGTAATGAAAATTTCTCGGTCTCCTGACTCTGCTCACAAGCCAGTATAAAAAACAGGAGAATAACAAGGAAAAATGGGGTAAAACGGTACATTCTAAATAGCAGCTTATATCAAGGCGCAAATGTATTAAATAATTGACTTTGAAAGGAATATTCCTAAAGTCTTACCGAGTCGGGTACCAATAGAGTGTAATCTCCGCCATTGCGAATCACATCTCGAACAATTGAAGAACTAATATAGGATTTGCCCGATGAGGTCAATAGGAAAACGGTTTCAATTTCAGATAATTTGCGATTGGTGTGTGCGATGGCTTTTTCGAACTCAAAATCTCCGGGATTTCTTAATCCCCTAAGTATAAAACCTGCCTTCACAGATTTGCAAAAATCCACGGTTAATCCGGTATATGACATAACTTGAATGCGCGGTTCACCCTCGAAGGCGTGACGAATAAAATTACCCCGTGCTTCGAGTGAGAACATGTAGTTCTTGGCTGTATTTTCGCCAATCGCTATTATGATTTCATCGAAAAGACCTAAACCCCGTTGAATGATATCGAAATGTCCTAAGGTTAAGGGGTCAAATGAACCCGGAAACACCGCACGTCTCATGTTGCTTGTTATTTTAGCCAAATTTAACCTTTTTCGCTTAGGGCTTCTTCAATGGCACTTCCAAATAATTCAGGAAGATCGATTCCAGCTGCAGCAGCCTGTTGTGGTAATATGCTTGCTTCGGTGAGCCCGGGGGTGGTGTTTATCTCG